>CAILTK010000089.1 GCA_903837135.1 uncultured Caulobacterales bacterium | reverse complement strand
TGGATACTCTACTGCCGCAACAACTGATGTGGCCGCCTGCATCGACGTCCTCACACTATGCGTTTCTTACGCCCCCAATAGGCGCGGGCCTTATAACACCAGATAACCGGAGATCAACGCGCGGCAGATTGTCAGGTCCCGATTCATCGGTCAGGCCGCCAATTCGCGGGCTCTGCGCGCCATCTCGTCCTTCGCCAGCTCCACGGCGGCGCGGGTCTCCACCTCGTCGAGCACCGATTCCAGTCCCATGTCGTCGGTGCCGTCCCGAAGGTCGCGGCTCAGCGACCGCAGGCGGTCGAGCGCGCCGCGGGGATCGCCGCCCTCTTCGAGCAGGGCGAGCTTGACCTGGTCGAGCGCGTCCAGCAGGCCGCCGGCGCGCCGGAGCGCCCGCTTGCGCCGCTCGGTCGGCCCGGGCGTCTCCTGCAGCGCGAGCAGGACGTCGAGGGAGGTGAGCGCCGAAGGGCCGGCGACGGCGCCCGGCGCCGCGGCTTCCCGCGCCCCGCCGCTGGCCTGGGGCGCGAAGCCCTCCGCCGAAGGCCGAGACGAGCGCTGGGCCGCGCCGGCCGCCGCCGTCGGTCCCGTGCCGTTCACCTTCATGGGTACGCCCTACTGGTCATGGCGGCAGTCTTTGCCGCCGAGCCTTGCGACATGGTTAACGGCGCCGGGTAATTCCTGCCGCCGAACGGCGCGCCCCGCGGGGACTTCCTTACGATTCAAGAGATTCAGCCCGCTTCCCAGGCTGGCACGGGGCTGGCAACGCCGGTTGGGCTCAACGAGCGGGGCTGCATGCGTCATCTGGTAAACCTGTTTTTCGCCTTGATCCTGCTGGCCGTGGCGGCCGATCCCGCCGCCGCGCGCTCGCGAATCAAGGACATCGTCAGCTTCGAGGGCGTGCGTGACAACCAGCTGGTCGGCTACGGCCTGGTGGTCGGGCTCAACGGCACCGGCGATTCCCTGCGCAACATCCCGTTCACCCAGCAGAGCCTGCAGTCGATGCTCGAGCGCCTCGGGGTCAACACCCGCGCCGCCACCAACATCGACACCAAGAACGTAGCCGCGGTGATGGTCACCGCCACCCTGCCGCCGTTCGCCGGGCCCGGGGCCCGGGTCGACGTCAGCGTCTCGGCCATGGGCGACTCCAAGAGCCTGCTCGGCGGCACCCTGGTGATGACCTCGCTGCAGGGTCCCGACGGCGAGATCTACGCCGTGGCGCAAGGCACGGTGCAGACCGGCGCAGTGTCGGCGGGCGGCGCGTCGGGCTCCTCGATCACGCGGGGGGTCCCCACCGCCGGCCGCATCTCGGACGGCGCCATCGTCGAACGCGAGATCGGCTATCAGATGGCCAAGGCGGGCAAGCTGACCCTGACCCTGCGCAATCCAGACTTCAACACCGCCAAGAACATCGCCCTGGCCATCGACGCCAAGTTCCCCGGCAGCGCGGTGGCCGAAAACGGGTCCTCGGTGGTGATCTCCACCCCCGCCAGCATGTCGCTGGTCGACTTTGTCATCTCGGTCGAGGCGCTGGAGGTGGTGCCGGACTCGGTCGCCAAGGTGGTGATCGACGAGGTCTCGGGCGTGATCGTCATGGGCCAGGACGTGCGCATCTCCACCGTCGCCATCGCCCAGGGCAATCTGACCATCTCCGTGCAGGAGACGCCGCAGGTCAGTCAGCCCGCGCCGTTCAGCCAGGGCCAGACAGCCGTGGTCCCCAACTCCCAGGTCAAGGTCGACGAGGACAAGGGCAAGAAGCTGATCATGCTGAAGTCGGGCGCCTCGCTCGCCAGCCTGGTCAAGGGTCTGAACGCGCTCGGGGTCACGCCCAGGGACATGATCTCGATCCTGCAGGCGATCAAGCGCGCCGGCGCCCTGCAGGCCGACGTGGAGGTGATGTAGCCATGGACCTCGCCGCGCCCGCCCTGCCCCTTTCGGTTCTCAAGCCGCTGCCGACGGCCGCCGGCGCCTCCACCTTCAAGGGCATGGACGAAGCGACCAAGCGCGCCCAGATCGACGCCAAGGCCAAGGAATACGAGCAGAGCTTCCTGTCGATCATGTTCGGCCAGATGTTCGAGGGGACCACCCGCAAGCTCTTCGGCGGCGGCGAGGGCGAGGAGGCCTTCACCGGCTTCCTGACCGACGCCATGGCCAAGTCGGTGGAGAAGCACGGCGGGGTCGGCCTCGCCAAGTCGCTCTCCACCGAGATGCTCAAGCTCCAGGGCCTGGCCCAGAAACCCGCCGCCGCGTCCACCGGAGCCGCAGGCGCCGCGGCCCCGACCTCGACCCCCGCCCCCGCCGCCGCCCCGGCGGCCCGCAAACCCAGCCTGGATATCGCCGCATGAGCCTTTTCGCAGTCGACGCCGAGGATCTGGCCACCCAGCTGATCCACCTCACCGAACGCCTGACCGATCGGCTGGCCGAGGAGACCCGCGCCTTCGAGGCCCATCGCCCGCAGGACGCGGCGCCCGGCGTCGCGGAGACGGGGCGGCTGGCCAATCTCTACCGTCACGAGGCGGCGCGGGTGAAGCTGAACCCCGACATGCTCGCCGGAGCGGCCCTTGAGACCCGTCGCCGTCTGATCCGGGCCACCGAGGCCTTCGAGGCGGTGCTGGCCCGCCACGGCCGGGCGGTGAGCGCCGCCCAATTCATCTCCGAGGGCCTGGTCCGGGCCATGGCCGAAGAGATCGCCAAGTCGCGCTCGCGCGCCGCCGGCTACGGCCCCGCCGCCCGCGTCGCCCCCTCCAACGCCGCGGCCATCGCCGTGAACCGGCGGGCTTGAGGCGGGGGTACGCCCCGTTGCGCCTGCTTCGGTAGCCCGCGACGCGGGGCTGCCCGGCATGACGACGGGGGAGACGCTTCCCCCCATCCGGCGCCCTGAGCAGGGCGGCGGAGCCGGCCGTATCGAAGGGCGCACAACGCCCGGGCCGATCCCTGCCGCCCTTGCGCCGCCCTTTCCCTTCCGTTTTAGTGAAAGCGGTACGGCGGAGACATGGCGATGGCGGATGCAACCACGACGCTTCACGCGGACCTCGGCTTCGATCCCGAAGCCCTGCGGGCCCGCTACCGAGCCGAACGCGACAAGCGCCTGCGCCGCGAGGGAAACGCCCAGTATGTCGAGATCGGGGGCGCGTTCAGCCGCTTCCTCGACGACCCCTATGCGCCGCCGGGCTTCGGCCGCGCTCCCCTGACCGACACGGTCGACGTGGTGGTGATCGGCGGCGGATTCGGCGGCCTGCTCGCCGGTGCGCGGCTACGCGAAGCCGGCGTCGACGACATCCGCATGATCGAGAAAGGCGGCGACTTCGGCGGCACCTGGTACTGGAACCGCTACCCCGGCGCGGCGTGCGACATCGAGAGCTACGTCTACCTGCCGCTGCTCGAAGAGCTCGGCTACATGCCGGTGGAGAAGTACGCCCGCGCGCCGGAGATCCTCGCCCACAGCCGCGCCATCGGCGAGCGGTTCGATCTCTATCGCAACGCCTGTTTCCAGACGGAAGTCACCGAGCTCGGCTGGGACGAGACCGCCGCGCGCTGGATCGTCCGCACCAACCGGGGCGACGCCATGAAGGCCCGCTTCGTCGTCATGGCCAACGGTCCGCTCCACCGGCCCAAGCTGCCCGGCATCCCCGGCGTCGGCGATTTCAAGGGCCACACCTTCCACACCAGCCGCTGGGACTACGCCTACACCGGCGGCGACTCCAATGGCGGCCTGACCGGCCTGGCCGACAAGCGGGTGGGCATCATCGGCACCGGCGCCACCGCCGTCCAGTGCGTGCCGCACCTCGGGGCCCACGCCCGACAGCTGCTGGTGTTTCAGCGCACCCCGTCGTCGATCGACGTGCGCAACAACCGGCCGACCGATCCGGAGTGGGCCGCCTCGCTGCAGCCGGGCTGGCAGCAGCAGCGGATGGACAATTTCAACCTGCTGGTTTCCGGCGGCTGGGCCGAGGAGGATCTGGTCGCCGACGGCTGGACCGACATCATCCGCAACCTCGGCGTCCTCGCCCGCAAGCGGGCGGAAGCCAGCGGCGAGGCGACCGACCCGGCCCAGTTGGTCCAGCTGGCCGACTTTCAGAAGATGGAGTCGATCCGGGCCCGCGTGGACGCCATCGTCCAGAACAAGGCCGCCGCCGCGGCGCTGAAGCCCTACTACAACCAGTTCTGCAAGCGCCCCTGCTTTCACGACGAGTACCTCGACACCTTCAACCGGCAGAACGTCGCCCTGATCGACACCGACGGCCAGGGTGTGGAGCGGATCACCGAGACGGGCGTGGTCGTCGCCGGAGTGGAGTACGCGCTCGACTGCCTGATCTTCGCCACGGGCTTCGAGGTCGGCACGAGCTACACGCGCCGGGCCGGCTACGAGGTGCGCGGACGGGGCGGCGCGACCCTGACGCAGAAGTGGGCGGACGGCGTGTCCACCTTCCATGGCTTCCTCAGCCGCGACTTTCCCAACTGCTTCATCATGTCGAACGCCCAGTCGGGCTTCACCGTCAACTTCCCGCACATGCTGAACGAGCAGGCGAAGCACATCGCCTACATTCTGCGCCGCTGCGCCGAGGAGCAGGTCCGCGAGATCGAGCCGACCCAGGCGGCGGAAGACGGCTGGGTCGAGACCATCGCCACATCGGCCCTCGACCGCGCCCAGTATCTCGAGGAGTGCACGCCCGGCTATTACAACAACGAGGGCGAGCCCTCGGCCCTCGCCGCGCGCAACGGGTCGTACGGCAAGGGCCCCATCGCCTTCATCCGCATGCTCGAGGCCTGGCGCGCGGACGGCGCCATGGAGGGGCTGGAGCGTCGGCCCGGCTGAGGCGCCTTGGCGCATGCGCGGATCGGCCCGCTGGCGCGGACGCCCGACTCCGCCTTATCCACGGGGCGATAGCGATGGCGTCGCGAGGGTGCTGGCGCAGCCCGGATGTTCTTGTTACGTTCTGGCGACAAGGGGGGCCACATGCCGAACGGCAGGATCGACTGGGCGGGCGTCGCCTTCATCGCGGTGGGCGGCCATGACGCGCCGCTGTTCAAGGCGCCCGGCCTGTACGGTTTCGGCCGCCGGGAATGGAACGGTGATCGCACCCTGCTCTACGTCGGACAGGCGGAAGTGATCGCCGTGGACGCCGCGCCCGGGGCCCAGCTGTGGACCCAGGCGCTCGGCCTCGGCATGAACGAGCTGCACATCTGCCTCTGTCCCGGGGAGCGGATCGACCGGTTGCAGTTGCAGGACCGCATCGTCCGCCGCCTGCAGCCGATCCTCAATCTGCTCGACCGCGAGACCCCGCCGCTGATCAGGGCGAGCGCCTGAAGCACGTTCCAAAATAACGGGAACCGCTTTTCGGATCGGACGCACGGCGTCCTCAGCTCATGTCCGCGCCCGTCCGAGCCCGCCGGCGCCCTGCGCCAAGGCCTCTTTCGCCCGAGCGCCCGGCGCCATCAGCAGACCGAGCCGGTCCGCCATCAGCACCAGATCCGCCAGCGAGCGGGCGTTCATCTTGCGCATGGCCTGGCCGCGGTGAACCTTCACGGTGATCTCGCTGAGATCGAGGTCCGCGGCGATCTGCTTGTTCAGCAACCCCTGAGCGACCAGCACCAGCACCTGACGTTCGCGCGCGGTCAGGCCGTTGAACCGCCGGCGCAGCGCTTCTTCGGCGATCTCGAGCGGCCGGCGTATGCTGTCCCGCTCGACGGCCGTCTGGATCGCGTCCAGCAGGTCCTGGTCGCGAAACGGCTTGCTCAGGAACTCCACCGCGCCGGCCTTCATCGCCCGCACCGACATCGGGATGTCGCCATGGCCGGTGATGAAGATGGTCGGCAAGCCGATGTCCCTTCGGTTCAGCTCGTCCAGCAGATCGAGGCCGTTCTTCCCGGGCATGCGGACGTCCAGCACCAGACAGGCGGGGCCGGCGGGGCGCTCCACAGCCAGGAAATCCTCCACGGAGGCGAACGCGATCACCTGTAGGCCGACGGATTTGAGCAGGCCCTGCAGCGCCTCCCTGACCCCGACGTCGTCATCGAGGACGAGAACGACCGGGTTCGGGCCGGTCATGAGGCGTGCGCGCTTCGGGCGCCAGGCCTGCGCCTCGCCGCCGCGACCTCGCGGACAGGCAGTTGCGTCACGTTGGTGTTGGGCGCCTGGGCCCCGGCCGGCTCGAACGCGCAGCGCAAGGTGAAGGAGAAGCAGCCCCCCGCGGGGTCGCCGCAGGTCGCCCACAGCCGCCCGCCATGGGCCTCGACGATCGAACGCGCGAGGCAGAGGCCGAGGCCGGCGCCGTCGGATTTGGTGGTGAACCGGGGTTCGAACAGGCGTTCGATGGCCTGCGGGGCGACCCCCGGACCGGTGTCGCGCACGGTGACGACAAGCTGGCCGTCGCCGAAGCTCGTGTTCACCATCAAGGTCCGCGCCCCGGACGCGGTCGATCGCATCGCCTCGATGGCGTTGGTGAAAAGGTTGATCAGCACCTGCTCGAGTTGGACGACGTCGCCGGACACCCGCGGCAGATCCGGCTGCAGCGCCTTGATCACGACGACGCCCGCCTGAGCGAGCGTGTGATCCAGCACGTCGAGCGCCTGTTCGACCACCAAATTGAAATCGACTGCGCTGTACGCCTGCGGGCTGTCGGCCAGCAGCGAAGGGAGTCGCTGAATGATTGCGCCCGCTCGTCTGATGTCGCGCTCGATCCGCTCGATGCAGTCCCGCACCGAAGCCAGGTCCGCGTTCGGGCCGCTGAGGTGGTTGCGGGCGGCGCCGCAATTGAGCAGGATCGCCGCGATCGGCTGGTTGGTCTCATGCGCGACCAGAGGCGCGAACTGGGCGAGGGTGAGCGCCGTGCGCCGTTCGGATGCGCCCGAACCGGTTCTCTCCGCCGGGAACGTCACGGTCTCGCCCGCTCGCATTCCAACACGGACCCGGTGGTCCAGAGGACGCCGGCCGCTCCCCACCGACGAGCGTTACACCTGAAGATATTCACGCCAGCGCTCCCAACCCAAAGCTACGCCACCGATCCCAAATATCCGCACGTCGGAGACCCGGGACCCCCTCCACTTTCTACCTATAGCATGCGGATCGGAGATTTGAATTGACAAATTACGCCACAGGTTGTGGCAATGCGCGCGAATCAGAGCTTAACCGTAAAATATAGGGAGTCGCCGCGGCGTAGATTCGCAGTTCTACGGAGTGGAGTTCGCTGCGCGGCCAGTGTTTTCCAGACGTGAATTGGGCGCGAACCTGGACGTCGAGGCCAGACTGGCCTCAGCCGTCGCGCCGACGGGAACGTCGGCAGGATCGCGTGGCCGTCGCGCCGCGTCGGTCGGGGCGGCGTTCGCCGAACCGGCGGCCGCGGCCTGCTCGATGGAAAGCGACTTGAACCGGCTGACGGCGACCCGCAAGCTTTCGCCGGGGGCGAGCCTGCGAAACACCACGCGACCCTCGATCGCTTCCGACACGGTGATGGTCTGCCCGCTGGCCTTCAGGTTCTCGATCAACACGACGGTCATGACTGTTCCTGCAGAGGGGGAGAAGGCCGCGGCCGCCGGGCGCCGGCCCGGATTCGGACCGGAACCGGGTCCGGGTTCAAGCCGGACCCGACGGCTAAGCTTTGTGCGTGGCGACCTTCCCGGTCATCGGATCGCCGCCAACCGGTCGACGTCGACCAGCGACAGCGCGGAACGGCGCAAAGCCACCTTGCGATGCTCGGCGCAATACGAGGCGTTGTCCTGGCGGTCGCGACCGCAGAAGCCGAATTCAGGATCGGTGGGATGTCCGATCGGCCACCGGCAGCTGTGGGCGTTCAGGGCGAGCAGATTCGACGTCGGCGCAAGGTCGGACGATTCCACAAACTTCGGGCGATACGGCGCCGCGGCCGTCGGCGGCGCGGACCCGCTCCAGTCGCCGGGCGTCCGGATCCGGCGCGCCGGCTGGGTGGCGATGGCCCTCGGCGCCGCGGGCGCCTGACGCCCGCCCAGGCCCAAGCGGTGGACCTTGCCGATCACGGCGTTGCGAGTCACTCCCAGCCGCCGCGAAACCTCGCTGGCCGTGTTTCCGTCCGTCCAAAGCGACCTGAGCGCCGCGACGCGTTCTTCAGTCCATTCCATCTGACCTTGCCCCGGTCCATCTGTGCATCTTGTGAAGCCGCCAGACATCTGCGGCTCGCTGTAGCGTCGATGGATATGGTTAACGGGAAAAATTAACGCCGCAAATTGGACATGAGCATGCGGCGTCTGATCAGAAAGGATCGGAGGACCTGAACTTACGTATATGGGTATTTATACCGAGATACGGTCAGACGATTCGATCCATTCGATTTGTAATGACTACGTGGTCGACTGAAAAGAGGAAAGATCGGCAGGCGGTCTATTGGCTCGCAGGGGCGCCCGGCGGCGGAACCGACCGACCGATATTTCGTAACGGGCTGCGCCCGCGGTCAGCCCGCGGCCCTCCATCCGCGATGGCGGCCTTGGGCGTCCGCTGGCCTGGTCGCCCGCTGCCTAGTTGAACGTGCTGGTCCAGCCGCGCTCCCGCGCCAGTTTATGTTCGTGGGCCAGGAGCGCCGTCACCGTTCGTCGTCGGGTCTCGTCGGTCGTGACCCTGAGCACGCGCTCAAACCGCGCCACGTTGGCGCGGTATAGGAATTCGCCGTCGGTCAGCATCAGCCACCTGCCGCGTTCCCGCCCCCGGCGCACACATCCATAGATTTTACCGGCTGTCCATCAATGGCTGAGCGCGCCCGGCCCCACCCGCGGAGACGGCGAGCGGATAAATGTCCAACTCGGGTCAGCCGGCCGATCGTTCTGATTTTGTTCTTGCTGCATCCGCGAGTCGGCGTACTAGATTAAGGAGCTTGCCCGACCGCGGCGGTCGGGCTTCCAGCACGACCGACGTGGGCATGACCAACGCTCTCTCCCCTTACGGGGCCATCAAGGTGCGCGGCGCGCGCGAGCACAACCTCACGGGAGTCGACGTCGACATCCCGCGGGGCAAACTCGTGGTGCTGACCGGCCTCAGCGGCTCCGGCAAATCCTCGCTGGCCTTCGACACCATCTACGCCGAGGGCCAGCGGCGCTATGTGGAGAGCCTGTCGGCCTACGCGCGCCAGTTCCTGGAGCTGATGGGCAAGCCGGACGTGGACCTGATCGAGGGCCTGTCGCCGGCCATCTCGATCGAACAGAAGACCACCTCCAAGAACCCGCGCTCCACCGTCGGCACGGTGACCGAGATCCACGACTACATGCGCCTCCTGTGGGCGCGGGTCGGCGTGCCCTATTCGCCGGCCACCGGCCTGCCGATCGAGAGCCAGACCGTCAGCCAGATGGTCGACAAGATCACCGCCCTGCCCGAGGGCGAACGGCTCTTGCTGCTGGCGCCCGTGGTGCGCGACCGCAAGGGCGAATACCGCAAGGAGATCGCCGAGTGGCAGCGGGCGGGCTTCCAGCGGCTGAAGATCGACGGCGAATTCTATCCGATCGAGGACGCGCCGACCCTCGACAAGAAGTTCAAGCACGACATCGACATCGTCGTCGACCGCATCGTTACCCGCCCCGGCCAGGAGCAGCGGCTGGCCGACAGCATCCAGACCGCGCTCGGCCTCGCCGACGGCATCGCCGTGGCCGAATGGGCCGACATAAGGGACGGCGAGAGCGAGCCGCGCCGGCTGCTGTTCTCCGAGCGCTTCGCCTGCCCGGTGTCCGGCTTCACCATCAGCGAGATCGAGCCGCGGCTGTTCTCGTTCAACGCCCCGGCCGGGGCCTGCCCGGCCTGTGACGGTCTCGGCCAGAAGCTGACCTTCGACGCCGACATGGTGGTGCCCGACAAGGACCGCACCCTGCACAAGGGGGCGATCGCCCCCTGGTCGCGCGGCCCCTCCCCGCTCTACACCCAGACCCTGCAGGCCCTGGCGCGCCACTACGGCTTCTCCATGGACCAGCCCTGGTTCCAGCTGCCCGAAGCCGCCCGCAAGGTCGTGCTCTACGGCACCGGCGCGGAGAAGGTGAAGTTCACCTACGACGACCAGGCCCGCAAGTACGAGGTGGTCAAGCCGTTCGAGGGCGTGCTGCCCAATCTCCAGCGCCGCTGGAAGGAGACCGACTCCGCCTGGGTGCGCGAGGAGCTCGGCCGCTATCAGTCCGAGACGCCCTGCGAGGTCTGCCACGGCCTGCGGCTGAAGCCCGAGGCCCTGGCCGTCCGTGTCGGCGGCATGAACATCGGCGAGGCCTCGACCCTGTCGATCCGAACGGCGATGGAATGGTTCTCCGGGCTCGAGCCCAGCCTGACGCCGCAGCAGACGGAGATCGCCCGCCGGATCCTGAAGGAGATCAACGACCGGCTGCGGTTTCTCGTGGAGGTCGGCCTCGATTACCTGACCCTGGCGCGGGCCTCGGGCACCCTGTCGGGCGGCGAGAGCCAGCGCATCCGCCTGGCCAGCCAGATCGGCTCGGGCCTCACAGGGGTCCTCTACGTGCTCGACGAGCCGTCGATCGGCCTGCACCAGCGCGACAATACCCGCCTCCTGACCTCACTGAAGGGCCTGCGGGACCTCGGCAATTCGGTGCTGGTGGTCGAGCACGACGAGGAGGCCATCCTCACCGCCGACTACGTCATCGACATGGGCCCGCGCGCCGGCGTGCACGGCGGCGAGGTGGTGGCCGAAGGTACGCCCGCCGACATCATGGCCGAGCCCAAGAGCCTGACCGGCCAGTACCTGACCGGCGCGCGTGAGATCGCCGTGCCGCGCCATCGAAGGCCGATCGGCAAGAAGTCGCTCACCGTCATCGGCGCCCGCGGCAACAACCTCAAGGACGTGACCGGATCGATCCCGGTCGGGACGTTCACCTGCATCACCGGGGTGTCCGGCGGCGGCAAGTCGACCTTCACCATCGAGACCCTCTACAAGGCCGCGGCCCGGCGGCTGAACAACGCCTCGGACGCGCCCGCCCCGCACGAGCGGATCGAGGGGCTCGAGAACTTCGACAAGGTGATCGACATCGACCAGTCGCCGATCGGGCGCACGCCGCGGTCGAACCCGGCCACCTATACCGGCGCCTTCGGGCCGATCCGCGACTGGTTCGCCGGCCTGCCGGAATCCAAGGCGCGCGGCTACGGCCCGGGCCGGTTCAGCTTCAACGTCAAGGGTGGCCGCTGCGAGGCCTGCCAGGGCGACGGGGTGATCAAGATCGAGATGCACTTCCTGCCCGACGTCTACGTCACCTGCGACGTCTGCCACGGCAAGCGCTACAACCGCGAGACGCTGGAGATCTTCTATCGCGGCAAGACCATCGCCGACGTGCTCGACATGACCGTCGAGGAGGCCGCCGACTTCTTCAAGGCCGTGCCGCCGATCCGCGACAAGATGGAGACGCTGAAGCAGGTCGGGCTGACCTACATCAAGGTCGGCCAGCAGGCGACCACCCTGTCGGGCGGCGAGGCCCAGCGGGTCAAGCTGTCCAAGGAGCTGTCGCGGCGCGCCACCGGCCGCACCCTCTACATCCTCGACGAGCCGACCACCGGCCTGCACTTCGAAGACACCCGCAAGCTACTGGAAGTGCTGCACGAACTGGTCGAGCAGGGCAATACGGTGGTGGTGATCGAGCATAACCTCGACGTGGTGAAGACCGCCGACTGGCTGCTCGACTTCGGCCCCGAGGGCGGCGACGGCGGCGGCGAGATCGTGGCCGTCGGCACGCCCGAGCAGGTCGCCGCCAACGACGCCAGCTGGACCGGCCGCTATCTCAAGGAGGTGCTGCAGCGCCACGCCGCCCGGACGCTGACGCCGCCGGCGTCCGAAGGCAAGCCGCCCCGCGCCAAGAAGCGGGCCTGAGGCCGGCGACCGCCCAGATGCGGTCGCGCGCTAAAGGACGAGGCCGCCGGTCGGGCGGAACGGCGCGTCGACGGCCATCGGCGGCTCCGCACCGGCGAGATCCCGGTAGGCCGCCGCCGTCGGCGCGTACATGATCACCCGGCCGATCGACGCCAGCAGGCTCGACAAGAACAGCTGCACCAGGCCCGCGACCGTGAAGTCGTGGGTCAGCGCGGCGAACCCGGACGTCATCATCGCCGCCCTCGGGTTTGTGCTCACCGACGACACGGCGGCCCAGTCGCCGGTGATCACCGCGCCCGCGCAGAGCGAAACGATCCAGCCGGCCAGCGCGACCAGGATGCCGAAGATCCAGGCCAGCACATAGCAGCCGAGCAGAGACCAGAACTTCCCCCTGGTCACCCGCCAGGATCCGAACACGCTCACCCGCCTCAGCGCAAAGGTCATCGGCGCCGCCAGCGAGAACCGCACCATCAGCCAGAGGAAGGCGCAGAAGACGCCGGCGACGAGGGCGAGGCCAACGAGGCGAGGCGCGGGCGAAGGGCCCGGCGCGGAGACGTTTCCGCCATGGGAGGTCAGCGCCGCATAGAGGAGGCCCCCGAAAACGGCGACCAGCACCGCCGCGACGATCAGGACGAGATAGCCGGCGATGAGCACGCCGATCCAGGCGAGGTACAGCAGAACCTGGCGCCCCTCGTCGCCGCCGATCTTCAGGTAGAACAGACCCTTGTCGTCGGGCCGCAGGATCGGCCGATAGACGGCGTCGGCGAAGACGGCCACGAGGAAGAGACCCAGGGGCAGGATCAGCGCCGCCAGGCCAAGGAGCGGCCCGATCATCTGCGCAGCCGCCTCGGGCGGCATGGCCGCTCCCGCGCTCGAATATTGCGAAAAGGCGGCGAGCCGCTCTCCCATCACCGCCAGCACCAGCGCGCCGATCGCCAGCTGGGCCACGACGTAGGCGATGGCCCAGGCGGCCACCGCCCCCGGGTGGGCGCGGACCACGCGAAACCCCTCGAAGGCGGCCTCGGACGGTGAAAAGGTCCTCATGATCGTCCCCCCGAACGACGTTCAGTCGAGCTTAGCGCGACTCTAGCTCCATGGCGATCCTGTCGCCGCCGCCCGCACGACCGGCGGGGCGCCGACGCGCCCGACGATCTGACGGAAGGCGGACGCTATCGGCGCCGTCATGATCGCGGCGACCAGGGCCTGCACCAGACTGCCGACCACCAGGGCGATCAGCGGCAGCGGTGCGGCGAGGTCCTTGAAGCCGGTGATCATGGTCGGATCCGTGCGTCCTCCGGCCAGCTTGAGCGCGAGCCCGACCGGCGCGGTCACCGCCAGCCAGAGCACCGCAGCGATCGCCAGGGCGAGGGCGTAGGTTCCGAACAGGGGCCAGAACCGTCCCTGGGTCAGCGCCCAGGCGCGAAGGAAGCTGATCCGCCCGTCGGCCAGGGTCATCGCCGGCGCCAGCGAGAGTCTGACCGCCGGATAGACGAAGGCGGCGATGATGATGACGAAGGCCAGCAGCCCGAGCAAGGCCGGCGGCAGGACGGTGGCGAGGAGCCCGAGCAGAAGCCCCGAGGCGATCGACACCAGGAAGCTGTAGCCGATCACCGCCAGCACGATCAGCAGCGCCAGGCCGAGCTGGCGCACCTCGTCCATCGACAGCCGCAGATAGCCGAACCTCTGCTCGGCCGGCCGAAGCACGGCGCGCAGAACGGCGGTGGAGAACACCATCTGCGACACCAGGGCCACGGCGGCGAACACGGCGAGCGCGGGCAGCACCTGGCCGAACAGTCTCATCGCGTGCTGGGAGGCCGCGGCGTCGGTGGGATTGGCGCGGGCCGCATCGGACGCGGCCAGCAGATCCGGATAGGCGGCCGCCAGGGTGTTGAAGGGCGGCGTCGACGCGAGCCCGATATGCAACAGACCGACAAGGAGGTAGGCCGCCCACCACCATAGCACCGCCCGGGGACGCTCACGGCTGATGCGCAGTCCCTCAAGCGCCGCCTCGGTGGGAGAGAACTCACTCATTATTCCAGCTCCGTGATCTCCACGAAGCGGTGGGCGGGTTCGTCGTGTCGCGCAAGAGGCGGAAAGGATTCGGCCGTGGCGACGACCCGGGTTTCCGGTTCCGGTTCCGGCGCCGGCGACGGGGCCGGCGCGGACACGGTCTCGGCCGCGGGGCTGCGGACCGGCCAGGGCGGCAGCACCGAATGGGGCCAGGGGGACAGGGCGCCGTGCGCGTCCGGCGCAGCGGCCGGGGGCGTTGGTGCGTCCGCGAGCACCGGCTCGGGCTCGGCTTCCGACTCTGGCTCGGCTTCTGGCTCTGGCTCGGCTTCTGGCTCTGGCTCGGCGACAGGCGCGACGCCGGGCTCAGGCGCCATCGCGTCCGCCGGCTCGGCGTCGGTTGCGAGAACCGGCTCGGGCGCAGACGACGGCTCAGCCGGCGCCGGCTCCGGTGGCGGCGGCTCCGGCGGCGCGTCGTGATCGGCCTCCAGGGCGGGTTCCGGCGCATGGGCCCCATGCGCTTCGTGGACCTTGTGCGCCTCGTGCGCGGCGATCGCCGCCGCCGCTGCGACTGCGGCCGCCGCCGCGGCGGCCTCGAGGGCGTGCTCGAGCCCCGTGTGGCCTGCGCCGCCGTGTTCGGGCGGAGGAGGATCGGCGGCGGCGTGGTCCGCCACGGAATGGCCGGACTCGGAGTTCGCCGCCCCCTGAGGCTCCGGTTCGGCGTGCTCGGGCGGCGCGGGCTCCGGTTCGGCGGGTTGCGGCGCGGCGGAGAGGGCCGTCTCGCCGTGCTCGAGCGCGACCGGGGGCGCCTCGGCCGCAGCGGGCGGCTCAGGCTCGACCGCGGCGGGCGGCGAGGCCAGGCCGTGGTCGGCCTCCGACGGCGGGAGATCGGGCTCGGCGGCCTGCTGAGCCGCGATCGCCGCCGCGGCCGCCTCGGGCGGGACGGCGTCTCCGGACGGATAAGGCGCCTCGGGCGTCATCGGCGGCGTGGCGGCGTCACCCTCGCCGCCAAGGGGCTCGCCATAGGCCTCGTGTTCGGCCTGATCGTCGGCGCCTTCTTCCAGCAGCCAGAACGCCCCCGTCAGGGTTCCGACCAGCAGAGGGGCAACCACCGCGGACCGAAGCGCGCCCAGGAGCACGCCGACGCCGAGCGCCTCGGGCAACGGCCAGGCGTTGGGCGCCAGGGCGTCGCCTTCGATCAGGGTCAAGGCGTAGAGGACAAGATAGCCCAGCAGCAGCGGGATCCACGACAAGAGCAGCGTCCAGGCGATCGGCCAGCCCGATCGCGCCGCCGGCTCCCAGCCGCCGAACGGCTCGGTCTTGTCCCGGGCGGTGGAATAGGCCCAGCCCAGCATCAGCCGGGCGATGCGCGGCGCCATCAGGGCGATGAACACCAGCCAGACCGGCAGCGACGCGACCGCCACATACGAAAAGCTTCCGAGCGGGCCGAGGCTCACCACCGGATGGGACCTGAACACCAGGGCCATCGCCCCCATCACCGCCAGGAAGGGAACCAGCGACAGGCCGATCAGGAAGGCGACCACGATCCCGACCGCGATCAGCCGCCATTCGACCCCATTCCACTGCAGGCCGCCAAAGCCGCGTCCGAGCGCGGGCCTGCCGCCGACGCCGATGCGATAGAGCGCGCCATACAGCGGCACATAGAAGATCATCAGGGCGTAGGCGAGGAAGCCGAACACGCCGGGCCGCCAGTCGCTCGGCGACATATATCCGTGCAGAAACTGCAGGGTGTGGCCTGCGGTGACCAGCAGGATCGGCAGCCAGCATGCGCGCCACGCCTCGCGCGAGAAATCAGACGCCTCGGCGATCAACTCCGAAACGGTCAGGCGTGCCGCTGCGCGCTTGGCCAATACCGTATCCTCTTCCCCCGCTCCGGCGCCATGCGGCCGGTGCTCGACGTTAACTCTTGCGCGCGCCGGAGTTCATGGCAATGGCGCGCCCCTCTCAGTTGTACGGGTCGGCGGCGTCGACCGGCGCGCTCAGCCGCCGATAAGCCTGGGCGGACACCGCGGCGGTGAGCGGCGTCTGCACGAAACCGATGACCAGGGCGTAGGCGCCCCAGAGCACGAGGGCGACGGGACCGGCGGCCTGCGTACGCGCCGCCGCGCCCAGAATCACGGCGGGCGCGGCGATGGCCAGCAAGGCCAGGGCCAGCGTCAGAACGCTGCCCTGCGTCAGTCTCCAGGTGGAGAACACCTGCACCCGCCGCCGATCGGCCGTCGCGGCGGTGGACAGGATCAGCCGCACGCAGGCCCAGAGGATAAAGGCCAGGATCACCGCCAGAACGGCGGCCGCCGCCATGCCGGAGGGCGTGGCCAGAAAGCTTCCGGCCGCCCGCGGCAGTTGACCGGTCGCCGCGGCGACGATGATGGCGATGAGCAGGGTGGCGAACACGGCGCCCAGCGCGGACAGGGCGACGAACAGGCCGATCAGCAGGAAGGCGCCGAGCAGACGCGTCTCGATCCCGGACCACTGCAGGCCGGCCGGGCGCGGTCGATAGTCGTTCTCGCCCGGGTGCCGGTCCCGCAGGGCGATCCGCATCATCGCCCCATAGGCGACCACCGACACCAGGAGGTCGACCGGCGCCAGCGCCAGCGACCACACGGGGGCGAGCCCGAAGGCCGGACTGATGGCGAGGGACACCGCCGCCAGCCCCAGCAGCGGCGCCCAGGCGGCGATCAGCATCGGCCGCCAGGCGCCCATCGCCGCCCGGACCACGTCGGACAGGGATAGCGCGCCCCCGGGGCGTATCGTCGATAGGGGTGTGGTGGTCATGGATCCTCGTCCGTCGCTCCCCTCGCGTTCCTGAGTTCGGATCGCAAGCCATTTTTTCAACGCGGCGGGACGGCTATGGTGGCGCCCATGGCTAGTGATCCCCCCTCCCCCCTCGGCGCGGCGGCGCCCGTGCACGTGATCGGCGGCGGCCTCGCCGGCTGCGAATGCGCCTGGCAGATCGCCTCCGCCGGCGTCGCCGTGGTCCTGCACGAGATGCGGCCCCTGGTGAAGACCCCGGCGCACCAGACCGACGGTCTGGCCGAGCTGGTCTGCTCCAACTCCTTCCGCTCCGACGACTGGGAGCACAACGCGGTCGGCCTGCTGCACGCCGAAATGCGCCGCTGCGGCTCGCTGATCCTCGCCGCCGGCGACGAGAGCCAGGTGCCGGCCGGCGGCGCCCTGGCGGTCGACCGCGACGGCTTCTCGGCGCGCGTCACGGCGAAGATCGAAAATCACCCGCTGATCCGCCTCGAGCGCGGCGAGATCACCGACCTGCCGCCGGCCGACTGGGACAGCGTAGTGATCGCCACCGGCCCCCTCACCTCCCCGGCCCTCGGCGCGGCGATCCTGGAGCGCACCGGCGAAGACGCCCTGGCCTTCTTCGACGCCATCGCCCCGATCGTGCTGACCGACAGCATCGACATGACCATCGCCTGGCGCCAGTCCCGCTACGACAAGGAAGGTCCCGGCGGCGATGCGGCCGCCTATATCAACTGCCCGATGGACCAGGCCCAGTATGAGGCCTTCGTCCAGGCCCTGCTCGACGGCCCCAAGACCGAGTTCAAGGACTGGGAGCACGTGCCCTATTTCGACGGCTGCCTGCCGATCGAGGTGATGGCCGAGCGCGGCCGCGAGACCTTGCGGTTCGGACCGATGAAGCCCGTCGGCCTGACCAATCCGCACCGGCCGGAGCAGAAGCCCTACGCCGTGGTGCAGCTGCGCCAGGACAATGCGCTCGGGACCCTGTTCAACATGGTCGGCTTCCAGACCAAGCTTAAGCACGGGGCGCAGGCGGAGATCTTCCGCACCATCCCCGGCCTCGAGGCGGCGGCGTTCGCCCGGCTCGGCGGCCTGCACCGCAACACCTTCATCAACGCGCCGCGCCTGCTCGACGACCGGCTGCGGCTGAAGGCCGAGCCGCGTCTGCGCTTCGCCGGCCAGGTCACCGGGGTCGAGGGCTATGTGGAGAGCGCCGCCATCGGCCTGATCGCCGGCCGCTTCGCCGCCGCCGAGCGCCTGGGGCGCGCCCTCTCGCCGCCGCCGCCGCCGACCACCGCGCTGGGCGCCCTCGTCGCCCACATCACCGGCGGCCATCTGGGCCACGGCTCCGGCTCGTTCCAGCCGATGAACATCAACTACGGCCTGCTGCCGCCGCTGGAGGCGCCGCGGCGCGACGGCGAGGGGCGCAAGCTGAACCCGGCCGAACGCGGGCGGGCCAAGAAACGGGCCATGAGCGCCCGGGCCCTGGCCGACCTCGGCGCCTGGCTCGCCGGCGAACAGCGGAGCGTGGCGGCATGAGGGGCGTCCTCCGCCTGCTCGCCGCCCTGGCTCCCCTCCTGGTCATGGCGGGCTGCGTCAGCACCGAACCCGAGACCGCGCTGCACGTCGCGGTAGAGCGGGACGCGCGCAAGGAGGGGTTCCGCCGTGTCGGCGTGCTGACCGACGACTATTACTATTGCTATCCGCTGACCCACGAGGTGATCCGCGTCCCCAAGGGCTTCGAGACCGACTTCGCCTCGATCCCCTACGCCGCCGCGGCCTTCATCGACCCGATGGGCGACAATATGGAGGCGGCGGTGATCCACGACTATCTCTACGCCGTCGGCGAGCCCGGCCAGCGCGAAAAGGCCGACACCATCCTGCTCGACGCCCTGGCCCAGCACCACGTCGACCCGCTCCGCCGCAAGCTGATGTACGAGACCGTGCGGCTCGGCGGGGCCAAGAACTACGGCGCCCCGAGCGAATGGCGGTTCGTCGACCCCGAGACGCAGAAGCCGGTCAAGCCGCCGCCCAAACCCAAAACCGCCATCGTCGCCCAGCTGAAGCGCTGCGAGGACCTGAAGGGCGCCACCTTCCTGAAGATGCGCGCGGTGGCGGCGCTGCCCCATCTGTGAGGGCTGCGGGAGCAAGCGCACGCCTCACACCGCCTCCCCCGTCCACTCCCAGTGCCAGGGCTCATAGGGATAGTTGACGAAGCCGAACCGGTCGGCGTTCGCCACCAGCCAGCGATAGGTGGGCGTGCCGGCCTGATAGAGGCGGTTGGCCGGGTCGGTGGAGAAGGGATCGGAGCCCGGCGCGGCCCCGAGCAGGAGGTCGAAGGCCAGACCCGTGCGGTGCGCCGAGCAGCGCGCCTTGCCGGGCGAGCCGCAGCGGCCGTCGGCGCAGCGCGCGGCCTCCTCGTCCACCCCCCGAAAGGCTGACGCGATGGTGAGCGGCGGCGCCTCCGGTACGACGGCGCGCAGGGCCGACGCCATCCGCCGGAAGGCGGCGAGCGCCGCGGGCCGGGCCAGCACCACCTTGCCGCCGTACGCCTCGGCCGGATCGGCCCGGGCCAGGCTCGACAGGTCCGGCGGAGGGGGGCAGGCCTTGCGCGACAGCAGGACGAACGGCCGTCGCAGCAGCCAGACCGTGGACAGGGTCGATAGGGTCGGCGCATCCATCCGCCCCCCGCCGGAGAGGCCATGCGCCGCCTGCCAGCGCGCCAACGCGGCGGCGAACCCCGGCGCGTCCGGTGCGCAGCTGCTGGCGATCTCCCGCGCGGCCATGGGCGCATAAACCGCCCAGCCGGTCTCGCCGACGCCGAACGGGGCCACGGCCAGGGTCGCCAGTCCGACGGCGTTGTCCTGGGCCGCAGGCGCGAACAGGCGGGGCTGACCGCAATCTTCGCCCGGGGACGCCGGCGCCGGCGCCGCGTGTGGCGGCGGATGGGGAATCGCGCCGCGTGAAAGGGCCGCGACCTCGACCGTCGGCGCCGGGCGTCCGCGCTGGAGAAACGCCGCCACGCCGAGCGTGACGAACCCCACGCACATCACGACGAACACAACGGCGCGCAGACGGTGGATCAGGATCAAGGCCCTCCGCGGAGACGCGGCTCAGGCCGGCGCTCCCACACCGCAACCTGAGAGCCGAGCTTTGGTTGCCCGCCTCAAGGCGCATCGCAGAGGTCGCATAGACAACGCGCGGAGCGCGCAGAGACGATTGGCGAGCTCGATCGCCGGCAAAGCCGTGACTCCGCGCTCCTCTCCTCTCTCTCCGCGGTCTCCGCGTTTGACTTGAAACTGCCCGCAGTCCTTCACAGCCGTCCGGTCAGCACCGCCCAGGTGATCCGCAGCCGCTTCTCCAGTTCGCCCGGCGTCCGGCCGCGGTCGTAGGCGCGCGCCAGGGTCAGGTGGGCCAGGGCCGGAAACGCCTGGGCCGGCAGGCGCCGCAGGTCGGCCTTGGCCGTCTGGCCGGTCGACATCGCCGCGCGGATCGGCGCCTCTGGTGTCGACGGATCGAGCAGGCGCGCCGCGGCGAGCATGAGGGTGGGCGCCGCGGCTTCGCCGGCTGCCGGGTCCTCGAGCGCCTCCCGGCGCGCGCCGATCACTTGCTCGAGCAGGGGACGGAGCGCCGCGGCCGCCGGCTGGCCGAGCGCCGCCAGGGCCGGATGCTCGGCCGTTCCACCCGCGGCGAGCCGCTCCAGCGCCTCGCTCCACCAGGCGAGGCGGATTTCGCCCGCCAAGGGCGTGGTCACGGCGGCGGCGACGCGGGCCCATTCGCCGTCCAGGGTGTAGAGCGCCGCCAGCCGGGCGCGCTGGACGGGATCGGCGACGAACCGGCTGGAGAGCCAGCGATCGGGATCGCGCCGTCGAAGATCGTCGTCCAGGCTGTTGGCGGATAAGGACTTCACGGGTCTTGGCTGCGACGACCGACGATTACCGTTTCAGCTGGGTGGCCACGAGATAGACCTCCGAGCTGTCGGCGCGGCTGGCCTTGGGCTTCACCTGCCGCACCTCCGCGAAGGCGCCCCTCAGCAGGCGCAGCACCGCCGCCGTCTCGCCGCCCTGGAAGGCCTTGGTGACGAAGGCGCCGCCGGGTCGCAGGGTGCTCACCGCGAAGTCCGCGGCCGCCTCGATCAGGACGATGATGCGCAGATGGTCGGTCTGCCGGTGGCCCGAGGTGTTGGGGGCCATGTCCGACAGCACGAGGTCGGGCTCGCCGCCGATCAGGCCGACCAGCCGGGCGCCGACCCAGGGCTCGGTGAAGTCGGCCTTGAGAATCTCCGCGCCGGGCACCGGGTCGACCGGCAGGAGGTCCACGCCGGCCACCGCGCCGGCGCCGCGCTCGACGGCGATCTGCAGCCAGCCGCCCGGGGCGCAGCCGAGATCGATCACCCGGGCCCCGCGCTTCAGCAGGTGGAAGCGGTCGTCCATCTCGGTCAGCTTGAAGGCGGCGCGCGAGCGATAACCCTTGGCGTGCGCCGCCTTGACGAACGGGTCGTTGAGCTGGCGGTTGAGCCATTGCTGGGACGACAGGCTGCGCTTGTCGGCGGTCTTCAGGCGCGTGCCGAAACCGCGGCCGGCCGGATCGCCGCCGCTCGGCGGACGCACCATGCGCCGCCGCCCTTCATCCTCGGGGGGCTCGCTCATTCGGCGGGCGGCGGCGACGCCGCCGCGCTCTGGCTGGAGGGTTTGGGCTTGCGGCGGCGCCGTCGGCGCCGCGGCGGGGCGGCGCCCTCGGCCATCAGCGACAACAGGATCCCCTCCCGCAGGCCGCGATCGGCCACCCGTACCCGCGTGCAAGGCCAGGTGTCCTGCACCGCGCGCAGGATGGCCGCGCCGGCCAGCACCAGGTCGGCGCGATCCGGACCGATGCAGGGCTCGGCCGCGCGCCCGGCCGGCCCGAGGCGGATCAACCGGTCCGCCGCGGCGTCGCAGTCCGCATCGGTCAGCCACAGGCCGTCCACGCGCGACCGGTCGTAACGGGGCAGGCCCAGGTGCAGTCCTGCCAGGCTGGTGATGGCGCCCGAGGTGCCGATCAGGTGCGCCCGGCCTGCCTCGAACACGGGTCGAAACTGTTCGGCGTTGCGAAAGGCGGCGATCTGCTCGCGGATGTGAGCGACCATCTCGGCGTACCAGGCGGCGCTGGAGGTCAGATCCTCGGGGAACCGTTCGGCCAGGGTGACCACGCCGACCGGGATCGACAGCCAGGCGCCGAACGCGACCGGGCCGATCCTGGACGCCTTCAGGTCGACCCACGACAGCTCGGTCGACCCTCCGCCCACGTCGATCACCAGGGCGGCGTCGAGGCTGCGGTCGATCAGGTTGGCGCACCCGGCCACCGACAGTTGCGCCTCCTCGCGCGGCGATATCACCGAGAGACGGATGCCGGTCTCCTCCGCCACGCGGGCGACGAAGGCGGGACCGTTGTCGGCGACGCGGCAGGCCTGGGTGGCCACGGCGCGAAAGCGCAGCGGGCGCCGGCGGCGGATCTTCTCGGCGCAGACCGCGAGCGCCGCCACCGCCCGGTCCATGGCCGCCGCGTCGAGGCGGCCGGTGCGCGAAAGACCATCGCCGAGCCTGACGATGCGCGAGAACGCCTCCACCACGCGAAATCCGTCCCGCGTCGGGGCGGCGATCAGCAGACGACAATTGTTGGTGCCGAGATCGAGGGCGGCGTAGCAGGCGGAGTCGGGCGCGCCGCGGCCGGACCGCTCGGAAGGCGCCTCCGCCGGCTTTCCGGGGCCCCTCCCGCTCGCGCCTTCGATCATGAACATCCCAACAACGATTCGGCGGCCGTGGCCCCGGCGCCAGGCGTCCGCCGCGCCCTGATCCTGCCCCAGCAGCGTCAGATCGCCACCCTAACAGGCGCCCGTCCGCTTGCGAACCCTTGTCGCCCACGCCTGCGGCGCGATGGCGCTGTACAGACCGTTCATCTCCCGGTCACATCCGGCAAATCATATTGCATCGCATGGAAGCCCGACTCGCAAAATTCAGCATCGGCCAGGTGGTCAGGCACCGGATTTTTCCGTTCCGGGGCGTGATCTTCGACGTCGACCCCCAGTTCGCCAACACCGAGGAGTGGTGGCGGGCGATCCCCGAGGAGATCCGTCCGAGCCGGGATCAGCCCTTCTACCATCTCCTGGCGGAGAACGAGTCCAGCGCTTACGTCGCCTATGTGTCCGAACAGAACCTGCTGCCGGACGAAAGCGGAGAGCCGGTGGGCCATCCGCAGGCGCAGGTGCTGTTCAACGAGTTCTCCGACGGCCAGTATCAACTGCGCCCGCAGATGGGCCACTGAGCCGCTCCTGCATGGTTCTCGTCCGCGAGGTCGGCCCGGCGAAACGGATTGCCGGCATCCGGGTTTTATTCCGAGGAATTTGAACGGATTTTTCGGTCTGACGGGATCATAGTGTGTCCATGGCCGCTCCTTCGCTCGCATCCCCACCGCCCGGCGCCGCCGGGGACTGGACCATTCCCCAGGGATGGGACCTCTATACCGCGGAGGATCACGCGGTCTGGCTGACCCTCTACGATCGGCAGGCGAAGGTTCTGCCCGGCCGGGCCTGCGACGCCTTCCTGGGCGGCCTCGACGCGCTCGACCTTCGGGGCGCCGGCGTGCCGGACTTCGAACGGGTGTCCGACAGACTTCAGCCGCTGACCGGATGGCGCGTGGTCGCCGTGCCGGGCCTCGTGCCTGACGACGTGTTCTTCGAGCACCTGGCCAACCGGTGCTTCCCGGCCGGAAACTTCATCCGCAAGGCCGACCAGCTCGACTATCTGCAGGAGCCGGACGTGTTCCACGACGTGTTCGGCCATGTGCCCATGCTGACCGACCCGACCTTCGCCGACTTCATGCAGGCCTATGGCGAGGGCGGACAACGCGCTATGCGCCTCGGCCAGCTGCACAACCTGGCCCGGCTCTACTGGTACACGGTCGAGTTCGGCCTGATGCGTTCGGACGATGGCCTGCGCATCTACGGCGCCGGCATCGTCTCCTCCAAGAGCGAAAGCATATTCGCCCTCGAGGACCCCTCGCCCAACCGGCTCGGCTTCGACCTCGAGCGGGTCATGCGCACCCCCTACCGGATCGACGACTTCCAGCAGGCCTATTTCGTGATCGAGTCGATCGACGCCCTGCGCGAGGCCGCCCTGCAGGACTTCGCCGGGCTCTACGACCGCCTGCCCAAGCTCGACGACATTCCGATCGAGGCGATCGTCCCGGCCGACACCGTCTACCACCGGGGCACCCAGCACTATGCCCACACGCGGGCGGCGGCTTGAGGCGAGACGACCGGTTCTGCGTGCTTCGATACGCCTGATGCGCAGGATACTCAGCATGGCGAATGAAGGTGGGTTCAACCAGGGTCCGTCATCCTGGGTAAGCCGCAATTCGACTGTATCGAAGGACGCACCCGGTCTCACCCGCCCCTCAATAGTCCTTCCTGAACCGGATCGACAGGCGGGCGTCGCCCTGGGTTCCGACCTGGGAGACCAGCGAGAGGTCGCGGCGCACGCGCCATTCCACCTGCGCCGAAGGGCCTGTGCGGCCGCCTCCGGTGAGTTCGAGATAGACGTTCTCGGTCAGATACTTGCCGCCCGAAACTGTCGTCGCGGACGAGCCCTGCTGGCCGCCCAGCGCGAGCCGGTCGAGGCCCGCGAACTGGCGCAGGTTGCCGATCACGTCGAACCCGCCGCCGCCCTGTAGCGACGCCAGCGACGACGCCAGCTGGGCGGTCTGGCCCGCGGACAGCTGGGCGGCGGAGACGCCGAACAGCACCCGGGCCAGCACCTCGTCCTGCGGCAGGACCGGTGTCGAGCTCAGCGAGATCTCCGGCTTGGCGGCGGTGCCCTTCACCTTGACCACGGCGGTCAGCGTCGGGTCGTCGCGTGTCGCCGACAGGTCGAGCTTGATCTGGTCCGCGTGGGTGGCGAGGCGCACCGTGCCGCTGTCGGCGATGTCGAACCGCTGGCCGGCGAAATCGTAGGAGCCGCGCACCATCCGCGCCACGCCGGTCAGCTCCGGGCGGCTGACGAAGCCGCCCACATGGGCGTCGAGCGACAGCTCGGCGTTGAGGCCCTTGCCCTTGAGGAAGATGCCGCGGGCGGCCTTCAGCGACACGTCGAGGGCGAACACCGGTTCGGCGCCCGGCTTGGCCGGCGGCTTCTCCACGCCTGCCTTGTCGGTCTGGTGCAGCTCCACCACCTCGAGCGGCACCACGCCGGTGGGCACCGGGGTATTGGCGGCGAAGTCGGCGCGGTCGATCACCAGGGCGCCGGCCAGGCGCGCCTTGCCGTCGGCGTCGCGGGTCAGGGTGACGTCGCCCGAGGCCGAGGCGCGGCCGATGTCGTTGTCGATCAGCTGGAATTTCTTCGCCGTCAGGGTGAAGGTCGAGGCGCCGCCGCGGTCGAGACCCACCCGGCCCTCGCCCGTCAGGGTTCCGCCGCGGGGGTCGTCGCCGGAGAACTTTCCGACCGTCACCACCGCGTGGTTGAAGCTCGTGGTCACCGCCAGATCCTTGAGCGCGAGGCCGGTGGCCAGGTCGCGGAACTGCCCCTTGGCGAGCGAGGCCTCGCCCACGGGAGCCGGGTCGGCGATGGTGCCGCCGAGGGTGGCGTGGGCCGAGACCTGGCCGGACAGGGTCCGCTCGCCGCCTGCCAACAGGTCCCACAGCGGCCGGATCTCGCCCTCGGCGGTGAAGCTGCCGCTGAGCGGCTTGGTCCGGTCGACGGCGATGCGGAAGGGCGCCGCCGCCGCTTCGGCCGGCAGGTCGACATCGAGATTGGACTTCAACCCTTCGGGATTGGCGGCGTCGGCCACGAGGTGGATGCGCGCGCCCGCCAGCGTCGCCCTGACCCGGCCGCTCAGCGCCTCCTTCGCCGGCTCGTCGCGGGAGCGCGCGCCGGCCACCGCGAGGTCCATGCTTCCCTCCAGCCGCGGCCCCTTGCCCTGCAGGGTGAGCGCGCCGGAGATCGAACCGGTCAGGTCCTCGGTGAAGGCGGCCAGGCCGACGTTGACGAGATCGGCCTTGGCCTGGGCCGCGCCGCCCGCGAGGCGGGCGTCGATATCGGCCTGGCCGCCGGCGATGGACAGCCGGAGCTTCGCCCCCTGCCCGTCCGGACCGAAGCGGACCTCGGCCGGGGCGGTGGTGGTGTAGCTGGCCTGGTGCAGCTTGCCGCCGCCGTTCAGGGTGACGACCGTCTCGCGCCCGTCGGCGTAGACGCCCTGCCCGGCGAACGACCAGACCAGCGGGTCGGAGCCGTCGATGCTGGCCTGGAACGGCAGGTGGGACAGCGGTCCGGCGGCCTTGAACTTCAGCATGTGGATCGGCGCCGGCAGGTCGGGCGAGGACAGGCCCTGGCCGGTGAGATCGATCTGCGCCTGCGTCCCCCCCGCCTGGTCGACCAGCTTCAACAGGCCGCTCAGATGGCCGGTGGTGAGGAAGGCGCCCGGACCGGCGCTGACGGTCAGGTCCGCCGTCGACGGCGCGCCGTTGCGCAGAGCCAGCGCCCCCGACAGCTTCACTCCACCCGCGTCGCCGACGAGGTCGGTCAGGTCGATCCCGCCCTGCACCACGCGGAAGGCGGTCTTCAGGCTGGCGTGGCCGTATTTGGCGGTCGGCCCGTCGATGGCGCCCACGCCGTCGAGGCCATCGGGGCCCTTCAGCAGCGTCAGGGTCAGCTTGGCCGGCGTGACGATCAGGCGATCGAAGTCCACCGAGGCCAGTTCGGCGGTCAGGTCGGCGCGCGGCGCCGACACGCTGCCGCTGATCCTGCCCACCCCCTTGGCCAGGCCGGCCAGCTCCACCGGGCCGACGGCGAACGGCCCCTTGGCGCTCCAGTCGACATCGAAGGCGAGCACCTCGTGGTCGCCGAACACCCCCTTGGCGGTCGCCTGCAGGGCGCCGCCCGCAAGGTCGGCCTTGTCCACCGTCAGCCGCCCCCCGCCCCAGGCGCCGACCGCGGTGAGATGCGGCTGAACGCCGAGGTAGCGGTCGAGCTCCGGCAGTCCGGTGGCGAAGCCGGAGCCCTTGGCGTCCACGGTCAGCGCCCAGCTCTGCGCCCCCTTGGGCTCCGATGCGATCCAGGTCGCGGTCACCGATCCATGCGCGCCCGCGTGGATCGGATTGAGGTTGGAGATGAGCATGCCGCCCTTGAACGACAGCTCGCCGAACAGCCCCTGTCCGCCGGTGGCGGTGACCGAGACCCCCGAGCCCCTGATGTCGGCGGAACGGATCAGGAAACGCCCGTCCTTCAGCAGCGACAGGTCGATCACCGCGTGCGGCTGGGGTCCCAGCAGGGGGCCGATCGGCGCGGCCCCGCCGGCGCCGGCGCCCTGCATGTCGAGCTGCATGCGCCATTCATGGTCGGCGCGGGTGAAGGTCGCGGGCCCCGTGAGGCGGGCCACCGTCACCCCGTTCTGCTCCAGGTTTTCGCCGGCCAGGGTCCCCTTCACCACGAAGCGGTCGACGGCCCCGGTCACCGTCCCGTCCAGACGCGCCTTGCCGATCCTCGGCGTCGTCAGCCAGCGCGACAGGTCGTTCACCGTCAGCTTGACCCCCATGCCCTGGGCGGTGCGCGTCTTCCAGTTCACCGGCCCGTCGACGCTGATCTGTCCGCCCTCCGCCGTGAGGCGCCCGCTGGCGGCGTAGAGGTCGCCCTTGCCGGGCCTGACCATGGCCTCGACCCTGGCCTCGGCGCCGAGCCGGGCGGCGAAGTAGTGGGTCAGCCGGGAGGCGGCAAGATTCACCCGACCCTGGACGCTTGCTCCCGTCCTGGACCAATGCGCGTTGAAGTCCAGCGGCGTCTCCGCGCCGGAGACCACCCTGGCGACGAGGTGGCCCTCGGGTCCGGCGGCGTCGCCGTCGGCGTGCACGTCGAGCCGCCGATCGGCCGGCAGGCCCAGCGCCCCGGCCAGCGCGCCGCCCGCCGCCTCCACCGCGTCGGCGCGCAGGCGCATGTGATCGCGCCGCCCGAGTTCGGCCTGCAGGTCGAGGCCGTCGCCCCGGTGCAGCACGCTGTGGGCGGCGACCCTGGCGCGGGCCTGTCCGTTCCGGCGGAAGATCAGCTTGGCCTTCACGTCCCAGAGGCCGTGCTGGACGCTGAACTCCGGGTCGGTCTCCAGCCGCACGCGCAGATCGTCGAGCACGACGGTCACTGGCTGCTTGGACGGCGGGGCCGGCGGCTGCTTGGTCAGCACGGGTGCGCGGAACACCCGCAGGTCGTCGGCCCAGAGCCGACCGACGTGGAGCCGCCGGGCCAGGAGCTCGCCCGCATTCCAGATCACCGTCACATGGCGGGCCTTGATCCAGCCGCCGCGGGCGTCGACCACCTCTACCGTATCGACGCTGAAGGCGCTGAACACATCGCCTTTCAGCCCCGCCAGCCGGAGCCGACCCACCGGGCCGAGCTTGAGACCGTTCACCAGCCGCACGATCAGGGCCCGTCCGGGCGCGGTGTCGGCGCCGTAGCGGACCACCACGCCGGTCACCAGCAACAGGGCGATCAGTCCGGCCGCCACCCCCAGCGACCAGGCCGTCCAGGGCCCCGGCGCGCGTCCTCGCGGGCGTCCGGGCGAGCGGGCGGGCGGGCTCGGGGGCGGCGCGGCGGGCGGCAGGTCGGACGGGGCGTCGATCTCGCTCAAAAACTCTGTCCGATCGAGATGTAGACCTGGAACGGCTGCTCGTTGATGCCCTTGTTATTGGGATTCGTCAGCGGGAAGGCGAGGTCGGCCCGGATCGGCGCGAAGCCCAGATTGTAGCGGAAGCCGATGCCGACCGAGGCGTCGGTGTGACGGAAATCCGGCTGGATCTGCGTGCCGACCGATCCGGTATCGAAGAACAGCACGCCGCCGAGGGTGTTGGTGAAGCTGTGCCGAACCTCGGCCGACGCTTCCACCAGCGAGAGCCCGCCGACCGGTGTGTTGTCGGCGTAGTGCGGTCCCACCGACTGGTAGACATAGCCGCGCACCGAACCGCCGCCGCCGGCGTAGAAGCGGTCGGGCGCGGGCACCGCCGCCAGCCGGCCGCCGATGATCGAGCCGAGGTGGCCGCGGAAGGCCAGCACCGTGTTCGCCAGCAGGCCGATGGGCAGATAGTAGCTCGCCTCCGCCTGCGCTTTCACATACGGCAGCTGTTCGTCGCCCTCGATCTGGGTCGGCTCGATCCGGGCGTTGATCTTGTAGCCGGTATGCGGATCGAGCGGATTGTCCGACCGATCGAGGGCGAAGGCGCCCAGCAGGCGCAGGGTCAGGATGTGGATGATCCCGGTCTCCTTGTCGTTCACCTGGCTCTGGCTGACCGAGGCGCCGAGGGTGATGAAGGAGGTCTTGCCGTAGCGTTGGGTGATGTCGCCCGAGAGCCTGCCGCCCGTCTCGACATAGGCGTTGGTCACCGACTGGAAGAAGGCCGGCTCGACCGTCAGCGTCCGCCCGGGCGCGCTGAAGTCCGGCAGGGCCAGCTTGACGCCCACCAGGCTGCCAAGGTCGTTGGTGTTGGCGAGACTGGCGTAGCGCGCCTCGTAGGTCAGGGTGTCGCCGCGCCCGAAGGGATTGTAGGTCGACAGGCGAATGTCGATGTCCGCCCCCTCGGTGGTCGAATAGCCGGCCCCGAATTCGAAGCTGTGACGCGCGCGATCGGCCAGGCTCACCACCACCGGCGTCAGGCCGTCGGGATTGGGCGCGGGCGCCAGCGCGACGGTGACCGATTCATAGACCTGGGTGTCGAGCAGCCGGCGCTCGAACTCCGCCACCTTGGCGGGGGTGTAGGTCTCGCCGGTCTTCCACGGCGCCAGTCGGCCCAGCCAGGCCCGCCGGGTGCGGCCCTTGATCTCCATCTTCAGCCCGTCGAGCCTGACCAGCTTGTCGGTGGCGATCTGGAAGACCACGTGCATGGTCTGGTCGAGGTGCTCCACCGTCACCTGGCGGTCGGCGGCCTTGGCGTTGGCGAAGCCGCGCTCCTGGACGGCGCCCACCGCCCGGCCCTCGGCCGCCAGCACGTCGGCGGCGCGCGCGGGAGCCCCGGGCTTGAGCGCGATGGCCTTGGCCACCGCCGCCTGCACCTCGACCGGCGGCGCCTCGCCGGTCCAGCGCACCTCGGGCGGCGCCAGGTGGGTTCGCGGACCGATCTCGATCCTGACCACCGGCTGGGGACGCTCGCCCTCGCCGATGTCGGGCGTCACCGTGTAGTCGTAGTAGCCCTCGGAGCGCAGCAGGGCGGTGGCGCTGTCGGCGGCCTGGCGAGCGCGGCGCCGCGCGTCGAGCCGGTTGGACGGCGCGGTCTTTTCATCACCGATGGCGACCTGGATCGCCTGCAGAAGGCCGCGGTCCTCCACGCCCTGGACAATCGCCCGTCGTTCCGCCGCATGCAGCTGGGGAGCCGCCATCAGAACAGCGGCGGCGGCCGCGAAGGCGAGGCCTGGTCGTACCAAGCAGGAGTCCTATCCAAACACGACGGCTCGCCGCGGGAGCGAGGCGCTCGCCGCGGTGCAGGGGCGTACCGCTTTAGTCGCGCCGGCTGCGGCTGTCACCGTTAGCGCTTGTTCGGAAGGCGATTTTTGGACCGCGGGTCAGGCCGGCGAGGAAAACACACGGCCGCCGACGACCTTCAGACGGAGTCGGTCTCCCGCCGCGGGAGTCGCGAAGCCTTCGCGGCGCGGCAGGGCCGCCTCGAACAGGCGGCCCTCGAGGTCGACCTCGAGCCGGACCAGGCCGGTGCACGGCGGCGCCCGCCTGACCAGCACCTCCAGCCCGCCGCCGTCCTCGTTCGCGGCGTCGCCGAGCGCGAACTGATCGGCGCGGATATAGGCCTGCGCCGGACCGTCGGCGACGCCCTCCGCCGGCAGGCGCATGCCGGCGGCTTCGAACACTTCGGCGCGCACCTCGCCGTCGAACACATTGGCCTGGCCGACGAAGCCGGCGACGAAGGCGGTGGCCGGACGGCTCAGGATCTCCTCCGGGACGCCGACCTGCTCGATCCGGCCCTGGTTCAGCACCACCACCCGGTCGGCCAGCTCCAGCGCCTCCTCCTGGTCGTGGGTGATGAAGACCGTGGTGACCTGGGTGGCGTCGTGGATGCGGCGCAGTTCGCGGCGCAGCGACTTGCGCACCGTGGCGTCGAGCGCCCCGAACGGCTCGTCGAGCAGGAGCACGCGCGGCGACACCGCCAGGGCCCGCGCCAGGGCCACGCGCTGGCGCTGGCCGCCCGACAGCTGCATGGGGTAGCGCTTCGCCAGTCCCTCGAGTTCGACCAGCTTGAGCAGCTCGGCGACGCGAGCGTCGCGGTGCTTGCGGTTCGGCCGGTCGCGCCGGCGCACGTCGAGCCCGAAGGCCACGTTGCGCGCCACGGACATGTGCTTGAACAGGGCGTACTGCTGGAACACGAAGCCGACCCGGCGATCCGACGCCTTGGCCAGGGTCACGTCCTCGTCGCCGAACAGGATGCGGCCCTGATCGGGGAACTCCAGGCCGGCGATCAGCCGCAGGAGGGTGGTCTTGCCCGAGCCGGACGGCCCAACCACGGCGAGCAACTCGCCGGGCTGCACCGCCAGGGCGACGTCCCGCAGAGCCGGAAAGCGCGCGAACTGCTTGGAGACATGATCGAGCGTGATCGCCGCCGGCGCGCTCGCGTCCGGCGTCGGCGCGCGGCTCGGCGCATCCCGGTTCGAGGCGGCCAGGTCGGGCGCCGGTCCTGCGTTCACATCCGTCTCCGGCGCGTCGGGTCGGTCATACGCCATGGCGGGGCGCTCCGGACTCGAGGAATTGAGGTTCGAGCGCCTCGACCAGCGCCTTCAGCGCCAGTGTGACCACGGCGAGCAGGCAGAGCAAAGCCGCGACCGAGAAGGCGCCGACGAAATCGTACTCGTTGTAGAGAATCTCCACATGCAGCGGCATGGTGTCGGTCTGGCCGCGGATATGGCCGGACACCACCGAAACGGCGCCGAACTCGCCCATCGCCCGCGCGTTGCAGAGCAGGACGCCATAGAACAGGCCCCAGCGGATGTTCGGCGTGGTGACGCGCCAGAAGGTCTGCAGCCCGGTGGCGCCGAGGGTGGCGGCCGCCTCCTCCTCGTCCACGCCCTGCGCCTGCATCAGCGGGATCAGCTCGCGCGCCACGAACGGGAAGGTGACGAAGATGGTCGCCAGGATGATGCCGGGGGCGGCGAAGATGATCTTGACGTCATGGTCCGACAGCCATGACCCGAACCAGCCCTGCAGGCCGAAGATCAGCACGAAGATCAGCCCCGCCACCACCGGAGAGACCGAGAACGGCAGGTCGATCAGGGTGATCAGGAAGGCCTTGCCGGGAAAGCTGTGCTTGGCCACCGCCCAGGCGGCGCAGACGCCGAACACGGCGTTGACCGGCACGGCGATGGCGGCGACCAGCAGGGTGAGGCCGATGGCCGACAGCGAGTCCGGCTGCGCCAGCGCGTGAAGCACCGGCCCCACCCCCTTCGACAGGGCGCCGACGAACACCATCGCCAGGGGCGCGAACAGGAACAGGCCGATGAAGCCGACCACCGCCGTCAGCACGAGGGCCCGCACCCACGGGGGATCCTGGCCGACCGCGGGCGGGGCCGCCGCGGCGGCGGCGCGGGGGGGGAGCGTAAGGCCGGCCATGGTCAGCCTTCGTGCCGGCGCGACCACGCCTGGATGGCGTTGATCAGGAACAGCAGAAGGAACGAGACCCCCAGCATGACCACCGCGATGGCCGACGCGGAGGCGTAGTCGAACTGTTCGAGCTGCATGGTGATGAGGAGCGGCGCGATCTCGGTCTTGAACGGCATGTTGCCGGCGATAAAGATCACCGACCCGTATTCGCCGACCCCGCGGGCGAAGGCCAGGGCGAAACCGGTCAGCCAGGCCGGGATCAGCGCCGGCGCCACCACCCGGGCGATGGTCTGCAGCCGGCCGGCGCCAAGGGTGGCGGACGCCTCCTCCACGTCGGTCGACAGGTCGCGCAGCACCGGCTCGACGGTGCGCACCACGAACGGCAGGCCGACGAAGGTCAGGGCGATCACCACCCCGAGCGGGCTGTAGGCGCTCTTGATCCCCGCCTTGGCCAGCGCCGAGCCGAACAGGCCGTTCGGTGCGTAGAGGGTGGCCAGCGCGATCCCCGCCACTGCGGTCGGCAGGGCGAACGGCAGGTCGACCAGGCCGTTCAGCAGGGTCCGGCCGGGGAACCGGTAGCGGACCAGGGCCCAGGCGGTCAGGGCCCCGAACACTCCGTTGATCCCCGCGCCGATCAGCGCCGCCCCGAAGCTCAGCCGGTAGGCGTCGAGCGCCCGGGTGGAGAAGGCCGCGGCGGCGAAGTCCGGCCAGCCCATGCCGGCGGCCTTGATCGCCACCGACGACAGCGGGATCAGCACGATCAGCGACAGCACGAGGAGCGTTATCCCCAGCGTGAGCCCGAAGCCGGGCACGGCCGAGCGCCGCCGGAACAGGCTCCGTCGGGTCAAAGGCGCGGCGCCCGTCAGCGGGGCGTCGGGGGCAAGGCTCACCAAGGGCGATCACGTCCTCTTCTCTCGCCGACCCAATGCAGCGTCGCGGCGCCTTCGCCCAACGAGAAATTCTGCGCAAAGGTTCGATAAAACTTCCGTGTGGGGTTGGAGACCTGCGCCTCGTCGTTGGCGTCCGAAGCGATCCTCATGTTGAGCCTCGCCTCCGCACGGCCTATGTCCAGCCAACTCCAACACCCGAAGAGCGCCCATGTCCGACGTCGAAACCCGCCTCGCCGCCCTCGGCGTCGTCCTGCCGCCGCCGGGCGCGCCGGTGGCCAACTATGTGCCGTTCGTGCGCAGTGGAAACCTGGTGCACATCTCCGGACAGGTCTCCCGCGACGCGAGCGGCGGGATCACCGGCGTGGTCGGCGAGGCGGTCGACTTCGAGACGGCCAAGGGCGCGGCCCGGCTGTGCGGAATCAACCTGATCGCGCAGATGAAGGCGGCGTGCGATGGCGACCTCGACCGGGTGGTGCGCGTGGTCAAGCTCGGCGGCTTCGTCCAGGCCGGCCCGGCCTTCTTCGACATTCCCCAGGTGGTGAACGGATGCTCGGACCTGATGGTGGAGGCCTTCGGCGACAAGGGGCGGCACGCGCGCTCGGCCGTCGGGGTCTATCGGCTGCCGCTGAACTTCTCGGTCGAGGTCGACGCGGTGGTGGAGATCCGGTGAAGCCGGAAACTGTTTCACCCGCAGCGTCAGAGGCTTGGCGGCTGTTGCTGCATCCGCCGGCCGCGCATCGCGGCCTTTGGAGTCCCAAGGGCGCGCCGGAGAACTCCCTGGCCGCGTTCGAGGCCGCGGCGGAAGCCGGATACGGGGTCGAACTCGACGTGCGGCTGTCGGCCGACGGCGAGGTCATGGTGTTCCATGACGATGGACTGGAGCGGATGGTCGGCCGGCAGGGCCGCTTCGCCGACCACACCGCCGCCGAGCTCGGCGCCATGCGATTGAAGGGCACGCGCGAGCCGGTGCCGGCCCTGCGCGAGGTGCTGGCCCGGGTGGACGGCCGCTCGCTGATCCACATCGAACTGAAGACCCGCCCCGGCGAGGAGGGCCCGCTCGACGAAGCGGTCGCCGCCCTGGTGGACGCCTATCCGGGACCGCTGGCGGTCATCGGCTTCAATCCCCATTCCCACGCCTGGTGGGCGAACCACCGGCCCGACGTCCTGCGCGGGCTCGATTGCCGCGACGAGCGCAGGCTGGCCGATCACATCGGCGTCGGCCGCCCCCACTTCCTGGCCCTGTCGGCGGACATGCTGGCCGGCGATCCGGCCCGCCGCGCCCGGGACGCCGGCTTTCCCATCGTGGCCTGGACCGTGCGCTCGGAGATCCAGGCCGCAGACATCGCCGGCCTCTACGACAACCTGATCTTCGAGGGCTTCCGGCCGTGAGCGGACTGAAGCCGCAGGTGCGGGTGCACAGCGCCATCGCCGAGATCGGCAAGCCCGGGTGGGAGGCCTGCAACGACGCTTCGGGCTATGGCCGCAACCCATTCACTTCGTTCGATTTCCTGTCCGCGCTCGAGGATTCCGGCTGCGTCTCCGCCCGCACCGGCTGGGCGCCGCGCCACCTCAGTGTGGAGGACGACAGCGGCCGCATCGCCGGGGTCATGCCGCTCTATCTCAAGAGCCACAGCCAGGGCGAATACGTGTTCGACCATTCGTGGGCCGATGCCTACGAGCGGGCCGGCGGGCGCTATTATCCCAAGCTGCAGAGCGCGGCGCCCTTCTCCCCGGTCACCGGCCCTCGGCTGATCACCCGCGAGGATGCGCCGCGCGAAGCGGCGGAAAAGACCCTGTTGGGCGGGGCGATCGCCCTGTGCGACCAGATCGGCGCGTCGTCCCTTCACATCACCTTTCCGCTCGAGGACCAGTGGCGGCGGATGGGCGAACAGGGGCTGCTGCTGCGCGAGGACCAGCAGTTCCACTGGGAGAACGCCGGCTACACCACCTTCGAGGACTTCCTCGGCGCGCTGTCTTCGGGTCGGCGCAAGACCATCAGGCGCGAGCGGCGCGACGCCCAGGCGGGACTGGAGATCGTCGCCCTCACCGGCGCCGACCTCAAGGACGAGCACTGGGACGCCTTTTACGCCTTCTACATGGACACTGGCGGACGCAAGTGGGGCCGGCCCTATCTGAACCGCACCTTCTTCGCCCTGCTCGGCGAGCGGATGGCCGACCGCGTTCTGCTGGTGATGGCCAGGCGCGACGATCGCTGGATCGCCGGCGCCCTCAACATGATGGGCGAGGACACCCTCTATGGCCGCAACTGGGGCTGTCTCGAGGAGGTGCCCTTCCTGCATTTCGAGCTCTGCTATTACCAGGCCATCGAGCAGGCCATCCTGCGCGGCCTGAAACGCGTCGAAGCCGGCGCCCAGGGCCAGCACAAGCTGGCGCGCGGCTATCTGCCCACCCCGGTCTATTCGGCCCACTTCATCGCCGACCCCGCCCTGCGCGAGCCCGTGCGCCGCTATCTCGACCAGGAACGCCCGGCGGTGGAGCGCGAGATGGCCTACCTCGCCGCGGAGTTCAGCCCGTTCAAGGAAGACTGAGCCTTCTCCCCCTTGCGGGAGAAGGACTCAACTCTCCGCCCAGCTCGCCTTCAGAAGGCCCTTGACCCCGTCGTCCACCTCCGCCGGCGCGGTCAGCGTCAGCACAGACTTCAGCCGCTCCGACCAGCCCTCGTTCGGTTTGGCCGGGGCGAGCCGCGGATCGGCGTCCGGCGCAACCGCGAGGCCCAGGCGGGCGCCGCCCTTGACCGGGCGGAGCGCGGCGAACTGGTAGCGGCGCGACCAGGCCGAATAGCCCTTGCGCTGGCCGACGATCAGCTCGGGAAGGTCCTGCACCGCCGCTTCGACCGCGTCGAACAGGGCGCGCTGGCCGGGGTCGTTCCACAGGGTCTCGCGCAAGGCGTCCGGCTCGCTCCAGCCGGGCGTGGCCGTGGGAAAGGCTTCGCCGAGCACATAGCTGGCGCGGTTCTGCAGCAGGCCGTGGACGTCCTTGAACCATTTCAGGCGCGCTCGGTGCGCGGTCTCCGGGCAGGTCCGGGCGATGGCCACCCAGTCGGCCAGCGACTTGCCGGTGTCGCGCTGCAAACCCTCGCGCACGGAGGCGAACCATTTGCGCTGCTGCGGCGTCAGCGTGTCGAGCCCGGCCTTCGGCATGTTCCCCTCCCCCTCGGCTGTTGCTAGAGCCTAACCTCGAAACGGAGATCAGTCATGAGCCTGGACGGCGCCTACGACGACCAGAACATCTTCGCCAGGATCGTGCGCGGCGAAGCCCCGGCGGTGAAGATCTACGAGGACCATGCGGTGCTGGCCTTCATGGACGTCTTCCCCCAGTCGCGCGGCCACTGCCTGGTGGTGTCCAAGACCTCCAGGGCCCGCAACCTGCTCGACGTCGAGCCCGAGGTGCTGTGCAAGCTGATGACCGATGTCCAGCGGGTGGCCCGCGCGGTGGTCGCCGCGCTGAATCCGGACGGAGTGGTGATCACCCAGTTCAACGGCTCCCCCGCCGGCCAGACCGTCTTCCACCTGCACGTCCACATCATTCCGCGCTGGATCGACCAGCCGCTGAAGGGCCACGGCCAGGGCGGAATTGCGGATGTGGACGCGTTGAAGGTCCTGGCCGAGCAGATCGCGGCCAAGATCAGCTAGCCTCCCTTCTCCCTCGAGGAGGGAAGGATTAGCGCCCGCCCCGCCTGCCTTCGAAGGTCACCACCACGCCGGGCTTGACGCCGGCAGCCAAGGCCTGGGCGTCCCAGTTGGTCAGCCGCACGCAGCCATGGCTGGCGGTCTTGCCGATCTTGTCCGGGTCGGGCGAGCCGTGGATGCCGTAGCTCGGGGCGTTGAGGTCGATCCACACCACGCCCACCGGATTGTTCGGGCCGGGCTTGACGGTCAGCTTGCCGTGGCTGCGCGGACCCCAGTGCAGCTTCTTGGGATCGTAGACATAGTCGGGATTGCGGGCGACGCCGACCACCTTGTGCACGCCGGACGGCGACGGCTTTTCCGTCGAGCCCACGGTGGCGGGGTAGACCGCCAGCACCTTGTTGTCCGCGCCGTAGGCTGTGAGCGCCGCGTGGGCCTTGGAGACGACGATGCTCTTGACGTCGCCCTTGGCGAAGGCCGGCGCATCGGCGTCGACCACCACCAGCGCCTGGCCGGCCGTCTTGAAGTCGGCGTCGGGGTTGAGCGCCTGCAACAGGGCCTGGCTCATGTGGAATCGTTCGGCCAGAGCCTCGAGCGGCGTGGCGAACTGCGGACCGTCCGGCTGCGCCGCCAGCTTGACGAAGTCCTCGCCCACGTCCGGGGCGAACGGGCCGGCCAGGTCCTGCGCGGTGACCGTATAGGCGGCCGCCGCCGGCCGGTCGGCGCCCGGGACGGCGAGCAAGGCCTTCCAGGTGTCGACGTCGAGCGCGCCGGTAGAAGGCAGATTCTGCGCCGTCTGGAAGGCGGCGATGGCGTGCTTGAGGTTGGTCCCGGGCTTGCCGTCGACCACGCCCGGGGAAAACCGCGCGCGGTCGAGCAGAACTTCGGCGCGGATCAGCACCGGATCCGGCGGCGTCGATCTGGCAGGGGCTGGGGACTTGACGCCGGTCGCCGCTGAGGACGCCTCCGGCGCCGCGTCGAAGGCCGCCTTGTTGATGCGGTCGAGGTCGGCGCTGCGCGGCGCCGGCGCTGTGGGCGCGACCGGCGAAGGGGACGGCGCGGGCGCGATCGGAGCCGCCGGCGGGGCGGCCGCCGGCGCAGGACCGTTAGGTTTCGGCGGTGGAGTGGATGGTCCGCAGGAGACAAGGAACAGGGAGGAGGCGAGCAGTCCGATGCGGTTCATGCCCTAGAGAGCGGCGGCGGCCTCGCTTGGTTCCGCGGCCGCCTGCGCCGCAGCCTCGGCCGCAGCCGCGGCCTTCAGTTGCACCTGCTCGACCACCTGGTCGGCGCGGCGCTCGCGGGTCTCGGACTTCTTGGCTTCGGCGACGAAGCGCGACAGGTCGCGGCGCAGGCTGGCGGCGGCGTCGCCCCAGACGGCGGCGAAGACCGGATCGGCCGCCAGCCGGGTCGCGAGTTCGGGCGGCGTGATCTCCGGCGGCGGTGCGAGTTTGGCCATGACGTTCTCTCCCGTATCGACGCCGGCCGCCCGATAAGGTCGGCTCCGGGAGATCGATCAACAGCATTGGTCGCCCGCAACGATTGACGCGCGGCCTCGAGACCAATCGATCCCGATGCGACATAGTCGACGAGCAAGGCCGTCTTACCCCAAGACCTGTTGAAATCGAAGGATAATTGGAAAAGGCGGCGGGTTCGGCGCGGGACGACACGCCACGACCTCCCCCGCCGGCCCCATCGTTTAGCGCTCAGGCCAGCGCCGGCTCGTCGGAATCCTCCGACAGGTCGCCCACCGGCGACAGGTCGGTATCGGGATGGACCTCGATCTCGCCGGGGCGGGTTTCGCCGGACCGGGCGTCGATATCGAAGGCCAGCTTGCCGTCGCGCAGCTCGACCTTGACGTGGCCGCCGCGCACGAGCCGCCCGAACAGGATCTCGTCGGCCAGGGGCTTCTTGATGTGCTCCTGGATGACGCGGGCCAGCGGGCGAGCGCCGAACAGCTCGTCATAGCCGTTCTTGGCCAGCCAATCGGCCGCATCGTCCGACAGTTCGATCGTCACATTGCGGTCGGCGAGCTGGGCCTCGAGCTGAATGACGAACTTCTGCACCACGTTCTTGATCGTCTCGGGCGCCAGCGCCTTGAAGGTGACGATGGCGTCGAGCCGGTTCCGGAACTCCGGCGTGAACAGACGGGTGATCGCCTGTTCGTCGGCGTCGGTCACCCGGCCGCGACCGAAACCGATCGACGCCTTGTTGTTGTCCGAGGCGCCGGCGTTGGTGGTCATGATCAGGACCACGTTGCGGAAGTCGACCTTCTTGCCGTTGGAGTCCGTCAGCGTGCCGTGGTCCATCACCTGCAACAGGATGTTGAACACATCCGGGTGCGCCTTTTCGATCTCGTCGAGCAGGACCACCGCGTGCTTGTGCTGGTCGACCGCGTCGGTCAGCTGGCCGCCCTGGTCGTGGCCGACATAGCCCGGAGGCGCGCCGATCAGCCGCGAGACCGTGTGCCGCTCCATGTATTCCGACATGTCGAAGCGCAGCAGTTCGATGCCGAGGGTGGAGGCCAGCTGGCGCGCCACCTCGGTCTTGCCGACTCCGGTCGGGCCCGAGAACAGATAGCTGCCGATCGGCTTCTGGCCTTCGCGCAGGCCGGCGCGGGACAGCTTCATCGCCGCGGACAGGGCGTGGATCGCCTCGTCCTGGCCGTAGACCGCCCGCTGCAGGTCGCTCTCCAGGCTGCGCAGCGACTCGGTGTCGGACTTGGACACCGACTTGGCCGGGATGCGGGCCATCTTGGAGATGACGATCTCGATCTCCTTGGCCCCGATCTTCTTGCGCCGCTTGGCCTCGGGCAGCAGCATCTGGCTGGCGCCCGCTTCGTCGATCACGTCGATCGCCTTGTCCGGCAGCTTGCGGTCGGTGATGTACTTGGCCGACAGCTCCACGGCCGTCTTGATCGCCTCGTCCGTGTACTTCAGCTTGTGGAAATCCTCGTAGTAGGTCTTCAGCCCGCGCAGGATCTTGATGGTGTCGTCGAGCGAGGGCTCGACCACATCGATCTTCTGGAAGCGGCGGACCAGGGCGCGGTCCTTCTCGAAGTGCTGGCGGAACTCCTTGTAGGTGGTCGAGCCCATGCACTTCAGCGTGCCCGAGGCCAGCGCCGGCTTCAGCAGGTTGGAGGCGTCCATCGCCCCGCCGGAGGTGGCCCCGGCGCCGATCACCGTGTGGATCTCGTCGATGAACAGGATGGCGTTGGGGTGGGTCTCGAGCTCCTTGACCACCTGCTTGACCCGTTCCTCGAAGTCCCCGCGATAGCGGGTGCCGGCCAGGAGGCTGCCCATGTCGAGCGAGAAGATGGTCGCCCCGGTCAAAACCTCCGGCACTTCGCCGTTGACGATCTTGCGGGCCAGGCCCTCGGCGATGGCGGTCTTGCCCACGCCCGGGTCGCCGACCAGCAGAGGATTGTTCTTGTTGCGCCGGCACAGCACCTGGATGCAGCGCTCGACCTCGGCGTGACGGCCGATGAGGGGGTCGACCTTGCCCTGCTTGGCCTTCTCGTTGAGGTTGACGCAGTAGGCCTCGAGCGCCTCGCCGCCGGTCTTGGCGTTCGGCTTGTCCTCGCCCTCCTCCGTGGCGCCCTTGACGGCGCGCGGCTCGGACGCCCCGGCCTTCTTGGCGATACCGTGGGCGATGAAGTTGACCGCGTCGTAGCGGGTCATGTCCTGCTCCTGCAGGAAGAAGGCGGCGTGGCTCTCGCGCTCGGAGAACACGGCCACCAGCACATTGGCGCCCGAGACCTCGTCGCGGCCCGAGGACTGCACGTGGATCAGCGCCCGCTGCAGCACCCGGTTGAACCCGGCGGTGGGCTTGGCGTCCTCGCCGTCCTCCACCACCAGCGAGCGGAGCTCGGTGTCGAGATAATTGACCAGGGACTTCTTGAGCGCGGCCAGGTCGACCGAACAGGCGCGCATCACCGCGCCGGCGTCCTCGTCGTCGGTCAGGGCGAGCAGCAGATGCTCGAGCGTGGCGTACTCATGCTTGCGCTGATTGGCGTACGCCGCGGCGCGATGCAGGGTCTCCTGGAGATTGCGCGAGAATGACGGCAAGTGAGACCTCTCAATCTTTTTCCATAGTGCACTGAAGCGGGTGCTGGTTGCGTCGCGCCGCGTCGATGACCTGCGCAACCTTGGTTTCGGCCACCTCGAAGGTAAAAACGCCGCAGACCCCGACGCCATGTTGGTGAACATGCAACATGATTCGCGTGGCGTCTTCACGCGACTTGTTGAAGAACCGCTCCAACACGTAAACAACGAACTCCATCGGCGTGTAGTCATCATTCAGAAGCAAAACGCGATACAGCGATGGCTTCTGAGTCTTCGGCTTTACTTGCGTAATGACAGCCGAGCCGACGCCGTTTCCTTGATTGCCCGGCTTCCGCTCGGCCATCTACCAAATCCCTGGAGCGCCGACCGACACGCGACGCAGACCGATTAGATAGGCCGGACGGCGGATTTGGCTAGCCCCACCGGTTACGCCGCGACGTTTGGGTGTGGATGGTCACGCGTGAGGCGCCCGGCGCCGCCTGCGCGTTCACCCCGGGCGAACTCACCCCAGCCAGTCGACCGCGGCGCCGTGGGGATGGACGCGCGCCAGGAGACGGGACTCGCCGCCGGGCCAGAGGGTGAGCCGCACCTCCATCGGGCCGGCCGGGTTGGCGGGATCGGGCTCCATGCTGAGCCAGGCCAGCGGGGCCGCGGGCGACGCGGCGGCGCCGCCAGCGGCGATGGCCGCCCGGATCCGTGTCTGAATGGCCTCGGGCGGGTACTGCAGGAAGACCGAATGGTAGACGATGGTGGCTAGCCCCGCGGCGGGATGGGCGTGCGCTTCGGCCCAGTCGGCGGCGTCGGCGCGGACGGGCGTGTCGCCGGCCCGCCGCTTCAGGGCGATGGCCCCGCGCAGGCGGGCCAGCCGGTCGGCCTGGTCGGCCCAGACATAGCTCTGCAGGCGCAGGGCCCGGTCGGGATCGCGCACGTCGATCGGGTTCCGATCGCAGCCGAGCCGCTCGATCACCTCCACCGGCGGTCGCGGCGGGACGCCGCCGCTCCAGTCGCCGCGAAGCTGCTCCGGCGAGGCGAGATCCCCCCAGCTCTCTCCGCCTCCGAAGCGATAACCGAAGCGGTCCCAGTTCATGTTCAGACCGGCCGACGCCCCGAGTTCGAGGCAGCGCAACGGCAATCCGGTTTCGGTCGCCACGGTCAAAAAGCCGCCGACCAGGCAGAGCGAACGGCCGACCTCGTTGGTCTGCGGCGGCGAGGCCATATAACCGTCGACGACGCCGGGGTGAGCCGCCGCGGCCTGCGCCATGGCCGCGCCGAGGTCGGCCGGATCGGGATCGGCCGTCCTCGGCGGGTAGAGCGCCGCCAGCGCCGGCGCCCGATCGCTCAGCACCAGATAGTGAAAGGCGCCGAGCAGGCGCAGCGGAACCGCGTCGGCGAAGATTCGCCTGACCGGCGCCTCCGCCCACGGCTCGAATACGCCGTCGTAGGGCCCGCCCTCCCCCAGCCCCTCGAGCACCCGCTCGAGCACCACGGCGGAAAACGGCGATCCGCTCCCGCGGCAGAACGCCGCCTGTCGAAGGAGCGACTCTCGAAGCGAAGCATAGCGGGTCATAGGCGCGATCTACGCCCGCCGCGCCGGCGAGAATAGCTTGAGCGTTTTGGTCAACTTGTGCGCGCCCTCGCCTGCAAAGGCGTTCCCGGCGGTCCGCAGGCGGGGAAGGGCCGGGCGGCGGGCAAAGAAAAGGCCCGGCGCTTGCGGCGCCGGGCCAGTCCTATCCAAGCCCGATTGGGGCTGAGCGGGGAGGAGTGCTCAGCGCGCGGCCTGGAAGGTCTCCATCATCGCCGTGGCGCGTTCGTTGATCGGGCGCAGGCTGTCCTTCACGGTGGCCGAAACGATCTCGGTGGCGCGGTTCAGTTCGGCCATGTAGGTCTCGATCGCCGACTTGGCGTAGGCGGTCTGCAGTTCGACGGCTTCCTGCACCGAGCGGGCGCCGGTCAGCGCCTTGGCGGCTTCCACCTGGCGCTCGATGGCGGACTTGGAGAAGGCCATCGCCTGCGCGCCGAGGGATTCGGCGCCCTTGGTGGCGGCGGTCGCGCTGGCGACCATGGCTTCGAGGTTCTTCTTGGAATGGGCGTTCAGCTCGTTGAGGTTGGCGAGCGACTTTTCGACATTGTCCTTGAAGGCCTGCGCGCCGGCGGCGGTGTATTGCTCGGCGGTAGCCTTCATCTTGTCGGACGCGATCTTGACGGTTTCGGCGGCGGCCATGGGAAGTCTCCAGTTTGCGGCCCGAGGGCGGCGGCGTAGCGGGGCGGATCGCGGACGGGGTTAACGCGACGCCGCGAATATGCCGCGGCGCAGCATCAACGTCAAGGGGAATTTTGTGCACTGCACAAAACTGTCAAGCGCCTGATTTTCAGGCGTTATGGTCAAGCTCGCGCTGCGACGTTAGGTGCGATGATTAGCTTTCCCCCATCGATTGTTTACCTTGGCGAAAGAGTCGATAAGCGACTCTCCTGACGGTCTTGTAATGTTTTTGGCGGCTGCGCCGGCCGCGCCTCTCAATCGACGGACGCTTTTCATGGTCGAGCCCGATCGCCGCGCTTTTCCGCACCGCGTTCTTGAACGCCTGGTCGCCCTCGTCGCCGTCTTCGTGCTGGCGATCGGTCCGGCGGCTCCGGCCGCGGCGCAGGGGCTGTTCGGCCAGCCGCGCTACGCCGCCATCGTCGTCGACGCCGCGACCGGCGAGGTGCTCTACGCCAAGCGGGCGGACGCGCAGCGGTTTCCGGCCTCCATCACCAAGGTCATGACCCTCTATCTGGCGTTCGAGGCCATGGCCACGGGACGCCTGGCGGCGAGCGATACGGTGATCATGTCGCCGCACGCGGCCAGTCAGGCGCCGTCGAAGCTCGGCCTGCGTCCCGGCGAGGGCGTCACCCTCGACATGGCCCTGCAGGCCATCGCGGTGAAGTCGGCCAACGACGTGGCCGTCGCCGTCGCCGAGCGGATCGGCGGATCGGAAGACCGGTTCGCCCAATTGATGACGCTCCGGGCCCAGGAGCTCGGCATGACCAACACCCATTTCGCCAACGCGTCCGGCCTGCCCAATCCGCGTAACGTCTCCTCGGCGCGCGACATCGCCATCCTCAGCCGCGCGGTGATGCGCGACTATCCGCAGTACTACGGCTATTTCGGCGAACGGGCGTTCAGCTTCCGCGGTCGGACCGAGCAGAACCACAACCACCTGCTTCAGAAGATGGCTGGCGTCGACGGCCTGAAGACCGGCTACATCGGCGCCTCGGGCTTCAACCTCGCCGCCTCCGCCATGCGCGATGGTCACCGGCTGATCGCCGTGGTGCTCGGGGGCTCGTCGACCGCCTCTCGCGACGAGAACGTCGAAAGTCTGCTCAACGCCGGCTTCGAGGTCATGCACAAGCGCGCGCTCGGCCAGAGGATCACCCTGGCCTCGATCGCCGAGCCTGAGGACAACGGCCCGATCCAGCGGCCGGCGACGGAGGAGGGCGACGGCGATCAGGAAGGCGTGCAGGTCGAACTGGCCGACTCCCTGCGTGGGCCCCAGGGCCTGCCCGGCGACCTGGCCCACGCCCGCACCAACGGCTCGGTACAGCGTGTCGTCAGCGACGGGCTGCCGGACCGCGACTGCGGCGCGCGGGTCAGCTATGTGAAGAAGGGCCGTGGCCGCCACGCACACCGTGTGCGCGTCGTCACCAACACCTGCCGGGCCCGTGCCGCCGCCGCAACCACCGTGGCGAAGGCCGATGTCGATTGCCATCGCCTGCGCGGGGCCAAGCGGCGCGCCTGCCAGCGCGAAGAGGCGCGCGAAACCCGCGTCGCCACCACGGCGCCCACCTCGGATCCCTGCACCCACAAGCGCGGCCGCGCCAAGCGCACGTGCGAGCGGACCGCGGCGCATCACCGGCACGACGTCGCCGTCAACGACGCCACCGAGGCGGCTCCCATCGCCGCCAAGGCGGTCGTGGCCAAGGCCGCCGCCGGCAAGACGGGCGGCGGCGGCTACCTCGTCCAGGTCGGCGCCTACAAGACCCGCTCGGACGCGAAGGCGCAGATCGCCAAGCTGTCGACCCGCATCGGCGGCGCCGGCGAGGTGCAGAGCGGCGGCGGCGGCTATCGCGCCCGCTTCACCGGCCTCAGCGCCTCGGAGGCCAAGGCCGCGTGCCACAAGCTCTCCAGCCATGGCGAGCGCTGCCTGGTGATGAACGCGTCGTAGACCCGGCGCGCGCCCCGCCCGCGGGCCGCGGTCAGTCCGGCCGAAGCGCCCTCTTCAACGCCGCGCGGCTGTCGCGGACGGCGCGCGACGACAGGTCGACGCCCGGGAAGAAGTCGAAGGCGTGGAAGCCGCCCGGATAGACGTGCAGCTCGGTCGGAACCCCCTCCCGCAGCAGCCGGCGGGCGTATTCGAGATCCTCCTCGAGAAACAGATCCAGAGAGCCCGTGGAGATGAAGGTGGGCGGCAGGTCCGCCAGCGACTCCGCGCGCGCCGGGGCCGCGTAGGGCGACACGCCCTCCCGCCCGGGCGGGTGGCCGAGCAGCGAGGCCCAGCCGTAGCGGTTGTTGGCGTGGGTCCAGACATATTCGCCAGCGTAGGGATGCAGGGAGTCCTCGGCGGCGGCCGAGGTGCGATCGTCGAGCATGGGATAGATCAGGTGCTGGAAGGCGAAGCGGAATTCGCCGCGGTCACGCACCATCAGGGCCAGCGCCGCCGCCAGCCCCCCGCCGGCGCTTTCGCCCATCACGCCGATCCGCGACCGGTCGACCCCGGGCAGGTCCGCGTGGGCGTTCAGCCAGGCCAGAGCCGCGTAACAGTCCTCCACCGGGCCCGGGAACGGGGTCTCCGGCGCCAGGCGGTAATCGACGGTGACGAGGGCGCAATCCAGCTCCAGCACCATAGCCTTGTGCACCGGAGCCTGGCCTTCGACGGTTCCGGAGACATAGCCGCCACCGTGGATGTGGAAGATGCAGGGCAGCGCCCCGCTCGCGGCCCGCGGACGATAGCAGACGACGCCGACCTCGGGCGCGCCGGCCGGGCCCGGCGCCTTGAACGCCTGCACCAAAACCCGGGCGTCCAGATCGGGGTCCGGTGCAATCGGCCAAGCGCGCGCCCTCGCCTCCGCGATGGTGGCGTCCGACAGGTCGGTCGGCGGCAACAGTTCGAGGAAGGGCAGCAACTGGGGATCGACCAGGTGACGGCTGCTGCGCTGGGCCATGGCGAAAGCTCCTTTCCCGAGGCCGCGTCGTGCGGATCGCGGCCAGCGTCCGCCCCAGGTCTAGCGCATCCGTGACCTCGGTCGCCAGCCCGTGCGCCGAAAACGTCGCCTATGTCGACCGCCCGACTCCGCGGCGTCGAACAACTGTGTACCGTATCCGCGCATCTTGCAGAGTTTTGCCTGTGGCGGCTTGGAACCCCGATGTTCGAGGGAGACGAAGACAGCGTAAGCCAGGCCGGGCGGCGGTTGAAGGATGAGGCTCTGGCCCGTCGCGAGGCGCAGATCGACGCCCTGCTCGAGACCGTGCCCGATCCGCTGTACGCCGTCGACCAGGATTGGCGCATCACCCTGATGAACCGGCCCGCGGCGGCCTTTTTCCAACGCGACCGCGCCGAGCTCGTGGGCAGGGTGATGTGGGAGGTGTTCCCCGAAGTCCTCGGAACCGAGATCGAGCGGCGCATGCGCGCCGCCATGGACGGCGAAGGGCGCATCAGCTTCGAAAGCGAGTCCACCACCCGGCCCGGGCGGTTCGTGAACCTGCACATCACCAAGAAGGCGACCGGGGGGCTCGCCTTCATGTTCGCGGACATCACCGAACAGCGCGCCGCGCAACAGCGGGAACGTCGTCAGGCCGAGGAGTTCAGGGCGCTGGCCGACAACATGCCGGCTTTGTGCTGGATGGCGTACGCCGACGGCCGCATCTATTGGTACAACAGCCGGTGGTATGAATACACGGGGATGGCCCTGGACGCCCCGCTCGATCGCGGCAGGGAGACCGCGCACGACCCGGCCGTCCTCCCCCTCGTGACGGAGCGGTGGGAGGCGTCGCTGCGCGACGGCCGCCCTTTCGAGATGGTTCACCCGTTGAAGGGCCGGGACGGCGGCTTCCGGCCGTTCCTGTCGCGGATCGTGCCGATCCGGGATGACACGGGTTCGGTCACCCGCTGGTTCGGCTCGAGCACCGAGATCGCCGCCCAGGTCCGTCAGCAGCAACGCCTGCAGTCCATGGTCGATGAGCTCAACCACCGGGTCAAAAATACCTTGGCCACCATCCAGTCCATCGCGTCGAACAGCTTGCGCAGGGCGGCGGACGTCGACTCAGGCTACCGGGCCTTCGAGGGCCGGCTGATGGCCCTGTCCGCCGCGCACAATGTGCTGAGCAACGGGGCGTGGGAGGGCGCGGACCTGCGCACCCTCCTCCTGGCGACGACCGAGCCGTTCGCCCGCATGCGGGACGGCCGGGTCGCGCTTGACGGGCCGGAGGTCTGGCTCTGTCCGGCGACGGCGCTCGCGCTGTCGCTCGTGATCCACGAACTGGGCGTGAACGCGACGCGGTACGGCGGCCTGTCGGACGATGGCGGCGCGGTCGCCCTGACCTGGTCGTTGGCGCAACCCGATCGGGAACGCCGGTTAGTCCTCCATTGGGTCGAGCGCGGCGGCCCCGTGGTGCGTCCGCCGGCGGCGACCGGATTCGGGTCGCGCCTCATCGAACAGATCCTGCGCGCGGAGCGCGGCGGGGCGACGTTCGATTTCGCGCCCGCCGGCCTCGCGTGCACGCTGACGCTGCCCCTGACGCCGCAGGGGCCCGCTCTCGACCTGCAGCAGCCGCCGGCGCCGGGCGCGGCCTGAAGCCTCGCCACGGCCGCGCCGACGGCGGAGCGGACGACGGGTCCGGGTCGCCCTGGCCGTCCTGATGGGCGCTCGACCTCAATTTATGCGACGACGGAGCCTGCGGGCGGCCGCGCCCGACGGAGCCTGCGGGCGGCCGCGCTCGCCGTCCTGCGAGATGGCCCTGAGGGGCGGTTTACCCCGCTCACGTCCGCGTCTGCTCCAAGGGATCGGCGACGACCGCCGGCACGCGCGCCACACATCGATCCGCCTGCCAGATCGTCATGGCGAGGGGATCGTCCCATTCACCGACGCAATCGATGGCCTGGTCGTCATTCTCGCACTCGATCAGCCGCTCTTTGCAAGGCCGCCCGTCGGCGGTCTCCAGTCGGATTCGGTAGGTCGTCATGGCTCGTCCTCCGGCACGTTCACCCTAGCGGACGGCGACCGGCGGACCTTGATCCTGAACAAATTCACCGCGGGCGGTGAAAGCCCGGCGATGGCCCCGCTTACCGGTCGCGCCTCACGCGGCCCGTCTCAACGGCGTCCAACCAGTTCGATCGTGCGGTCCAGATCGGTCAGGCGGGTACGGAGGCCGCGGATCCGGTTGAGACTGTCGGGAGCATGGGCGGCGACGACGAGGGCCGACAGCGCCTTCTGGGTGGCGAGCCGTTCGCCCGTGAGCAGGTCCAGAATTCCCCGCGGCGCGACGTCGTTCGACGGGCTCTCAACAGGGAGGCGATTACGCGATCGTCCGCGGCCGCCCGCCAGGGCGTCTTCGGGGCTTGTGGGCGTCACGGCGTCACGCCCGGCGCGCAGGGAGCCACGCCGGATCCCCGCGCCGACGCGCACAGCCGCATGAGGCGGCCGGGGGTCTGCGCAGAGATGGATCGCTGATCCATATCAATCCTTCAACGGAAGAGGGCCTCGCGGCGACGCTTGGACATGGCGCTCAAAACGGGTGTTCGTCATTCCGATGTCGGAACTTGCGGCGGCCGCGGTGTGAAAAACACCTCGCGCCGTCGCCCGTTGGGCCGGCGCTCGGTCAGGCTCGTCGGGGCGCTGCGCCGAGCTCCTTGAGGAATTCGGTGCAAAGGACATCGAGCTCCGCCGCGTCGACCTCCCGCGCCCGCGGCGCGGTCACGCCGATCCTGGCGAATTCGACATTCAGGTCGCGATAGCAATCACACGACAGCTGTTCGAGCCGGGGCAGATTGTCGATCCGAATGCGGTTACGCCCGGTTCTCAGCACGCCCGCGCCACTCATCCGCGCCAGGGCTTCCGACACCCCGGTTCGCCGCACGCCGATCATCATCGCGATCGAATCCTGCCGGATCGGCAACTCCATCGACGCCGCCCACGCATGGGCGGAGAGCAGCAGGCGGGCGAGGCGCTGATCCATGGTGTGGCGCGCGTTGCAGGCCGCGGTGATGAGGGAGGTGGCCAGCAGCGCCGGAAGAGCCTGGCGCGACAGCGCCGCCCTGAGGGATGGGCTTCCCGCCATCAGGATGTTGAGAATGTCGGCGTCCAGCCTCAGCGCGAATCCGGCGACCTGCACCCTGGTTTCGGTGGCCGGCGACTCGGGCCCCACCAGCACGGATTCCCCGGCCATGCCGTTCGGCCCCATCACCGCCACGCCGGTCGAGGTCCCGTCCTCCAACTCGCGGCTGACGGAGACCACGCCCCGGAGCAGGAAGTACACCGCCTCGACCGGCTCGAACGCCCCGATCAGCACCTGGCCCTCCCGCAGCGCCAGGGGCGTCAAGTGTTCGGCGATCAGCTCGAACACCGGGTCGTCCAACCCGCGCAACACGGGACTCGCGTCGCGCAACTGACGGATGATGTGGCGACGACGCGGCGTGAAGGTAGTCTTGACGCTTATCCTTCGTCGCATGCGATGCAGGTCGGTGACGTCCTCCACGGTGTGGAGAATCCAGCCGACCTCGCCGCCGGAATCGAAGATGGGGATATTCACCGGGCGCCAGTAGCGTTCTTCGACCTGGCCCGCGCGCCGCTCGCCGTCCGCATCGACGACGATCATGACGTCATGGCGTTGCACCGCCATCGTGTCCGCACGTCCCTGCTGGATGACCCGACGCAGCGAAGCGGTGGAGACCTCGACGGCCCGGGCGTCGGGGTCGTTCGGATCGTCCTGGAAGACGTCGAAGACAAAGCGACCCTCGAGCTGGTCCCGGCGCAGTCCGGTGACGCCGATATAAGCGTCATTGGCGCTGAGGATGGTCAGGTCCCGCCCCAACACCATGGCGGGTCCAGGCATCGCCATGAACAGGGCCTGAAAATCGGGCGCAGGGTGCAGGGCGTGATCTCCGTCGGCCAGATTGAACCCGAACATGGCGGAGACCGGGGCTCGCTTGAGACCCGATCGCAATCGGTCCGCCGTTTGTCACCCTGAGCGGCGGCGATCGCCGCCATCCGCGTCGTCAGCGTCCAAATGCCGCGACGTCACGTCCGCCGACATCCCGACGCAATCCTCGACCGGGCCGCCGGAGGAACAAGATCGTCACCCGGACCGGTAGTGTCAGCGTGGTCCGCAAGTCGCCTCCGACTCCGGGCCCCTTCGCACAGTTCTCACCGCCGGCAAATCAACGCGATCTCACCGACCGTGGCAGTAACGTCGATATCTTCAATCGCCTCGATAGCGTCCCCGCCTCGGCGTCACCGCCGCGAATGCCGCCGAGACCTCACGGCGCCCCACGGCCGACACGGTCTATATTTCACAACTGCCATGCCCAAGTGCTTAACATAGCGATCCGAGCTGATACGTATTCAGGTCTTGAATCAGGGCACGGCGACAGAGTGTTCACAATGCTTATCGGAATAAAAAATTGCCAATACGCACAAACCCTTATTCCGCTCGCAAATCGGTCTGGAAAGCGCGTTAGCTATACTGCGACATCTCGCCTCTTTGTCGGACGGACGACAGACAATTCAGACGAGCAGTGAAACCCTCGCTCAACCAATGGCTATGGGCGAGGCTGAGATATTCGAATGCAGCAGACAGTTTTTGTCGTCGATGACGACTACGCGGCGCGCGACTCGCTGACCTTTCTGATGCGGACCGAAGGCCTGACCAGCCGGGCGTTCGATTCCGCGCGCAGCTTCCTGGATCAGCTGCACAAGGAGCAGCGCGGCTGCATCGTCCTCGACGCCCAGATGCCGATGATGAACGGGATGGCGCTGGTGGAGTCGCTGAACGAGGCGGGCTGCATCATGCCGATGATCCTCACCACGGGGCATGCCGACGTGCCCCTGGCCCTGCAGGCGATGAAGGCCGGCGTGGTCGACTTCATCGAAAAGCCGTTCGACAGCGAAACCATTCTGCGGGCGGTGGGCCAGGCGTTGGCGACCGAACAGACGCGGCACGCCGCCGCCAGCCGGCTGGCGGCCGTCGAACGCCGCCGCGAAACCCTTACGCAACGGGAAAGCCAGGTGTTGGGCTTCATCGTCGACGGCTTCTCCAACAAGGAGATCGCCAACAAGCTCGAGATCAGCTTCCGGACCGTGGAGATCTACCGCGCCAACGTGATGGCGAAGATGGAGGCGGAAAGCCTGTCCGCCCTCGTGCGCATGACCCTGTACAAGGCCGCGGCCTGAGCGATGCGGTCGGGGCCGGCCTGCCCGGTGGTGACGCCCTGCGGAGATGGATCGGACGGCGACAGGGCGGAAGGTTAGCTCACTAGCGTAATAGCCGAAAGCCCGGCTTCCTCGCGGGCGACCTCGGTCGACGATGTCCCCGGCGACGCACGACGCTCCTTCCTATCCGTCCGCCCTCGCCTTCGCCCGCTCGGCCGCGGCGACGATGGCGTCGATGAACACCGCATAGAGGGCGGGCGGCAGGTCGTGGCCCATGCCCTCGATCATGCGCAGCTCCGCGCCGGGGATGGCGGCGGCGGTCATCTCCCCGCCCTTGGGCTTGATCAGCGGATCCTGGGCTCCGTGCAGGACGACGACCGGGATGGTCAGCTTTGCGAGCTCGGCGGTGCGGTCGCCGTCGGCCATGAGGGCCGCGCGCTGGCGGGCCACGCCGGCCGGGTTGAAGGCGCGTGCGTACTCGGCGATCGTCCGCTCGCGCAAGGCGTCCTCGCTCCACGGATAGCCGGGGCTGCCGATGGTCCGGGCGTTCCGGATCCCGTGCGCCACGAAGGCCTCGAAATCGTCCCGGGGGTCGGGCGGCGCGACGTTCAGCACCGCCGCCGCCTCGGGCGTGGAGTCGAGGCTTCCGGGCGCGCCCGTCGCCGACATGATCGAGGTCATCGACAACACGCGGTCCGGATGTTCGATCGCCAGCTTCTGCACGATCATCCCGCCCATCGAGACGCCGGCGACGTGGGCCTTGCTCACCCCCGCGGCGTCGAGCACGGCGATCCCGTCCCGCGCCATGTCCGACACGGTGTAGGCTTGGCCATCGAGCCAGCTTGAAAGGCCGACGTCGCGATTGTCATAGCGCAGGGCGCGGTAGCCGCGGGCGACCAGCAACTCGCAAAACGGAATCGGCCAGCGGGTCATCTGCGACCCCAGGCCGTTGACCAGCAGCACGGTCTGCGGCTGGTCGTCGCCAAAGCTCTCGTATTCGATCTGCACCGATCCGTTCGTCGCCTGGGCCATGCCGTCCTCCGGGTCGCCGGGCTTTGGCGCCGGCTTTGGCGCCAGCATAGACCTCGAACCGGCGGCGCCGGAAGCGTGGATAGAGGAGACCTGAACTCCTCCCCCGGGAACCGGGGGAGGTCGCAGCGCGAAGCGCGCGGGAGGGGGCAACCATTGCTGACATCGCAGAGTCTCCCCTACCCCTTCCGTCCGCTTCGCGGCCACCTTCCCCGCCCGGGCGGGGAAGGAGAGAAACGTCGCGCACAAGGTTTGCGCCATCTCGCGACGCGGCATTATTGACAGCGCTGTCAGTTCATGATGGGACGGTGCGGCGCCGGGCTCGCTTGCGCGGCGGGCTTGCCAAAGCGTCGGCCAGCGGCCAGACGCGAGCGGCTGAAGATCCTGTTCCGGCGCCGGAGGCGCGATCCTGATGGCGAACGCCAGCGTTCATCCCGTGGTGGCCGAGGTCACCGCCGCCGTCGTCGAACGATCGCGCGACAGCCGCGCGGCCTATCTCGAGCGGTGCGAGGCCGCGTCCCGGGGCGGGCGCCCGCGCGGCAAGCTGTCGTGCGCCAACTTCGCCCACGCCTTCGCCGGGGCCCCGGCGGCCGACAAGCTGCGCGCCCTCGATCCGGCCACCGTCAACCTCGGCATCGTCACCGCCTACAACGACATGCTGTCGGCGCATCAGCCGTTCGAGGGCTTCCCGACCCTGATCAAGGACGCGGCGCGCGAGGCCGGCGCCACCGCCCAGGTGGCCGGCGGCGTGCCCGCCATGTGCGACGGCGTCACCCAGGGACGCCCGGGCATGGAGCTGTCGCTGTTCTCGCGCGACGTGATCGCCATGGCGACGGCGATCGCTCTGACCCACGACGCCTTCGACGGCGCCCTGATGCTCGGCGTGTGCGACAAGATCGTGCCGGGCCTCGTGATCGGCGCGCTGAGCTTCGGCCATCTGCCGACCATCTTCGTGCCCGCCGGACCGATGATCTCGGGCGCCTCCAACGCCGACAAGGCCCGCGTGCGCGCCCTCTACGCCGAGGGCAAGGTCGGGCGCGACGAACTCTTGCAGAGCGAGATGGCCTCCTACCACGGGCCGGGCACCTGCACCTTCTACGGCACCGCCAACTCCAACCAGATGATGATGGAGATGATGGGCCTGCACCTGCCGGGCGCGGCCTTCGTCCATCCGTACACGCCGCTGCGCGACGCCCTGACCCGGGCGGCGGCGACCCAGCTGATCACGCTGACCGCAGGCAAGCAGCACGCCACGCCGATGGCGCGGGTGGTCGACGAACGGGCGATCATCAACGCCGCGGCAGGCCTGCTGGCCACCGGCGGCTCGACCAACCACACCCTGCACCTTTTGGCCATGGCGCGGGCGGCCGGGGTGATCTTCACCTGGGACGATTTCGACCGGTTGTCGTCGGTCACGCCGCTGATCGCCCGGGTCTATCCCAACGGGAGCGAGGACGTGAACGCCTTCCAGGCCGCCGGCGGCATGGCCTTCGTCATCGGCGAACTGCTCCGGGCGGGCCTCGCGCACCAGGACGTGGCCACCGTCGCCGGGCCCGGCCTCCACCGTTATACCGAGGAGCCTTGCCTGCAGGACGGCGTCCTGGCCTGGCGCAAGGGCGCGGCGGCCCCGCTGTCGCGGGACATCCTGCGCCCGGTGGAGGACCCGTTCGACTCCCAGGGCGGCATCCGGCTGATGACCGGCAACCTCGGGCGGGCGGTCTCGAAGATCTCCGCCGTCAAGCCGGGCCACCGGGTGATCGAAGCGCCGGCGGTGGTGTTCGACGACCAGGAGACGCTGGCCGACGCCTTCCAGCGCGGCGAGCTCGACCGCGACCTCGTCGCCGTGGTCCGCTTCCAGGGGCCGCGCGCCAACGGCATGCCCGAACTGCACAACCTCAGCCCCTCGCTCGGGGTGCTGATGGACCGCGGCTACAAGGTGGCGCTGGTCACCGACGGACGGATGTCGGGTGCGTCGGGCAAGGTCCCGGCGGCCCTGCACGTGACGCCCGAGGCCGCCGACGGCGGCATGCTGGCGCGGCTGCGCACCGGCGACGTCATCCGTTTCGACGCCGACGCCGGCGCGCTCGACGTCAGGGTCGACCCCTCCGTGCTGATGGCGCGCCCGCCGGCGGTGTTCGTGCAGAGCCAGGAAGGCTTCGGCCGCGAGCTGTTCGGCCACATGCGCGCCGCGGTCAGCCGCGCCGACGCCGGCGCCAGCGTGCTGTTCTGAACGCGTCGATGGCCCGCAAGGGCGCGGGCCCGACGGTCGGGCTCGTCGCCGACATCGGCGGCACCAACGCGCGCTTCGCCTATGTGGAGGTCGGCGCCGAGGGCGACGTCCGGCTCGAGGAGCCGACCGGCCTGAGGGCGCACGACTACCCGGGGATCGAGGCGGCGGCCGAGGTGTTTCTCGGCCGCGCCGGTCGACGCAAGCTCGATTTCGCCGCCGCCGCCTGCGCCGGACCGGTGATCGACGGCGAGGTGGAGATGACCAACCTCGCCTGGCGCATCAACGCCGACCGCTTCGCCAGGGCGCTCGGCCTGCCGCACGTACTGCTGCTCAACGATCTCGCCGCCCTGGCCTGGGCCGCGCCCCTGCTCACGGCGGCGGACCTCGTGGAGATCGGCCCCTCGCCGGCTCGCCGGGCCGCCGTCGGCGAACCTCTGCTGGTGTTCAACGCCGGCACCGGCTGCAACGCCGCCGCCTTCACCGCCAACGGGGCCGGCCGGCCGCTGGTCTGGGTCGGCGAATGCGGACACACCAACTTCGCCCCGTCGGACGAGACCGAACTCGAGATCTGGCGCCGGCTGACGGCGCGGTTCGGCCATGTCTCGCTCGAGCGGCTGGCGTCCGGACCCGGCATGCTGAACCTCTACGAGGCCCTGGCCGAGATCGCCGGCGCCCCGGCCCTGTGCCGGACGCCCCCCGAGGTGGCCGAGCGCGCCCGTGCCGGCGACGCCCTCGCCGGCGCGGCGGTCGACCGGTTCTGCCGCATCCTCGGGGCTGCGGCCGGTGATTTCGCCCTCACCTTCGGCGCCCGCGGCGGCGTGCAGATCTCCGGCGGCATCGCCCCCACCCTGCTGGACCGGCTGCAGGGCGGCGGCTTTCGCCAGGCGTTCGAAGCCAAGGGTCGCTTCTCCGATTATGTGGCGGAGATCCCCACCTTCGTCATCACCCACCCCTACGCCGCCCTGGTCGGCGGCGCGCACGCGGCCTTCGTGCTGGCGGGATCGTAAGGATCCGAACGGCCGCCGGGTGGGGGAATCCGGCCTGCTACGCCTGCGCCATCGCCGCGCCCGGCCATAGCCAGGCGGCGCCGCGGGCGATCGAGGCGGTCCCGTGGGCGGCCTTGACGAGGACCGCGGACGAGCCGTCGCTGATGACGTAGGGGGCGATGGCGTCCGGCAGCTGGTCGTAGAGCAGGCCGAGGTCGGCCCCCTCGCCGCCGAGCACGATCACTTCGGGATCGATCAGGTTGCACAGGGCGGCCAGGCCGCGCCCGAGCCGGTTGACGTAGTTCTCGAGGGCCGACCGGGCCGCGGCGGCCCCGTCGTTGGCCTGGCGCACGATCTCCGGCAACCGCACGGGGCGCGCCGGCCGGGCCAGACGGTGGTGATCCCGTTCGAGCGCCGGGATCGACACCCACTGCTCCATGCAGCCCTCGAGGCCGCACCAGCAGCGCGGTCCGGGGACCTCCTCGGGCCTGGGCCAGGGCAGCGGCGAGTGCCCCCATTCCCCGCCCGATCCGCCCGCGCCGGTCAGCGGCAGCCCGTCGATCATCACCCCGCCGCCGACGCCGGCGCCCAGGATGACGCCGAACACCACCCGCCCGAAGCGGCCGGCCCCGTCGCGCGCCTCCGACAGGGCTAGGCAGTCGGCGTCGTTGCCCAGCCGGACCTTCCGTCCGGTCGCCGCCTCGAGATCGGGGTGCAGGTCATGGCCGTTCAGGTGAACGAGATTGCAGTTGCGCACCCTGCGGCTCAGCGGCGCGATCGAGCCTGGGATGGCCAGCCCGAACGACAGGGTGCGCGTGGGGTCGGCCCGGTCGGCCAGTTCGGCGACGGCGGCGAGCAGCGCCGCGTAGCCGGTGGGGACCGGCGCCCGCTCGAGCCGATGCTGGCGCCCCTCCGCATCCAGCACGGCGGCGGTGATACCGCTGCGGTCGAGGCTGAGGCCGAGCTGGAGCAGGCTCATGAGGATGGCGTTCCGGAGGCGCGACTCAGGCCGCCTCGGCCGGATGCGCGCGTCCGGTATAGAGGCCGAAGGCGAGGATCGCCAGATAGCAGATCGCCGGCGCGGCCAGGGCGATGCGCAGGCTGGTCAGGTCGGCGAGGTGACCGGTCAGCGGCGGGATCACGGCCCCGCCGACGATGGCCACGCAGATCACCCCGGACCCTTGCGCCGCGCGCGCCCCGAGCCCCTCGCTGGCCAGGGTGAAGATGGTCGGAAACATGATCGAGTTGAACAGGCCGACCGCCAGCAGGGCCCAGCCCGAGACCGCGCCGTGGGATCCGGCGGCGGTCAGCAGCAGCAGGAGCACCATCGCCCCGGCGCCGGCCAGCACCTTGCCGGGCGAAACCATCCGGAGCAGTCCGGCGCCGACGAACCGGCCGACCATGGCCCCGCCCCAGTAGAACGGCACGTGCTTGCCTGCGGCCTCGGCGCCGATGCCGAACACGTCGGCCTGGACCAGATAGTTGACGATCAGCGAGCCGATCGCGACCTCGGCCCCGACGTAGAGAAAGATGCACAGGGCGCCGAAGGCGAAGCGCGGCCGGCGCAGCAGGGTGAAGGCGGACAGGGGATTGACCGTCGCGGCGGGGGTTTCGGTCAGGCGATTGCGGCGGGTCCAGACCACCGCCGCGACGATGGCGATCGCGACGGCGAGGCCGAAATAGGCCCGCACCACCACCGCGGTCTCCTGGGCGCGGAAGGCGTCGAGCGCCGCCCCGGCCAGCCGGCTCACGGCGGTGCGGGCCAGGGAGCCCAGGATCAGCATCGATCCGAGGTAGGGGAAGATCGTGGTGCCGAGGGAGTTGAACGCCTGGGCGAAGGTCAGCCGGCTGTGCGCCGTCCGCGGCGGCCCCAGCATGGCGATCAGGGGATTGGCCACCACCTGCACGATGGTGATCCCCGCCGCCAGCACGAACAGGGCCAGGAGGAACATGGGGAAGGCCGCCAAATAGGACGCGGGCGCGAACAGCAGGCAGCCCGCCGTCATGGTCACGAGCCCGACCGCGGCGGTGCGCATGAAGCCGATCCGCTGCACGATGGCGACGCCGGGGATCGAGATCAGGAAATAGGCGGCGAAAAAGGCCGACTGCACCAGCATGGCCTGGAAGTAGCTGAGGGTGAACAGCGCCTTGAGCTTGGGGATCAGGACGTCGTTGAGACTGGTGACGCCGCCGAAGATGAAGAACAGGCCGAACACGAAGACCTGCAGGTCGGGCGCGTTCACCCCACCGGCGTCGGGCGCGGGGACATCTACGGCGGGATCGGTGGAGGTGGCGAGGCGTGCATCGGCCAGCATGGGGTCAGCCTAGTCCGTTGCGGGCGATCACGTCGCGGTACCAGAGGAAGGAGTCCTTGGGCGTGCGCGAAAGATCGCCCTTGAAATCGACGTAGGCCAGGCCGAAGCGCTGCGTATAGCCGGCCGCCCATTCGAAGTTGTCCATCAGGCTCCAGCAGTGAAAGCCCTTGATCGGCACGCCGGCGGCGATGGCGCGGCGCACCTCGCCGAGATGGTTTCTCAGGTAGTCGATCCGGGGACTGTCGTGGATGTGGTGTCCGGCGTCCGGGCGCATGTTGTAGCTGGCGCCGTTCTCGGTGATCTCGATCGGCCGGGCGCCGGTCAGCCCGTGCATGTCGACCAGGATGTCGTAGAACCCCTGGGGATAGATGTCCCAGCCGTTGTCGGTCTTGGCGTGGGGACCGGTCCCCCAGTCGGCCAGGGTGTTCAGGCCGGGGACGCCGTTGGAGCCCGACGGATCGTCGGCGACGGTCCAGCTGGTGTAATAGTTCAGCCCGACGTGATCGAGATCGGCGCGGATCAGCGTTTCGTCGCCGTCACGCCAGCCGAGCAAGGCCTTCTCGCGGTCCGGCGGCAGCACCCGGGGATAGGCGCCGGTCAGCGCGGGTTCGAGGAACCAGCGGTTGAGGAAGCGGGCGTAGCGCGCCGCGGCCGCCCGATCGGCCGGGGTGTCCTTTCGCGGCAGCATCGGCGCCACGTCGCACACCGTGCCGACCCGGGCCCGGCCGCTGGCCGCCTTCAGCGCGCGGTAGCCCATCGCCAGACCGAGGTTGGCCGTGTGCGTGGCCTTGAGGAAGGCCAGCGGCTCCTTTCGGCCCGGCGCGTGGGCGCCCTGCCAATAGCCCAGATGGGTGAAGGTCTTGGGCTCGTTGAGCACCGCCCAATGGTCGATCCGGTCGCCGAGCGCCGCCCCGACCAGGCCGGCGTACTCCGCCAGGCGGGCGGCGGTGTCGCGGTTGGGCCAGCCGCCCTGGTCCTCGAGCGCTTGCGGCAGATCCCAGTGATAGAGCGTCACCGACGGACGCGCGCCGGCGGCCAGCACCGCGTCGGTCAGCCGCTTGTAGTAGTCGAGCCCCTTGTCGTTGAGCGGGCCGCGGCCGTCCGGCTGCAGCCGCGGCCAGCTGAGCGAATAGCGATAGCTCTTCAGGCCCAGGCGGCGGATCAGCGCCGCGTCCTCGCGGTAGCGGTGATAGCTGTCGCAGGCGACATCGCCGGTGGCGCCCTCGGCGATTCGTCCAGGCGTGTGCGCGAAACTGTCCCAGATCGACGGTCCCTTGCCGTCGTCGCGCCAGCCGCCTTCGACCTGATAGGCGGCCGTGGCCGCCCCCCACAGGAAGCCCGGTGGAAAGGCGCGGTGGGCCTGCGTCTTCGCGGCGGCGGGACCGGGGCCGGCGGCGGCCGGCAAGGCCGCCGCGGAGGCCAGGAGAAGCTGTCGTCGATCCATCCGATTCCGTCCCATCACGCTGGTTTCTTGAGCGCCGCGCCGCCGCCTGTCGGAGCGTCGCAACACCGTTTCGAGCCTGCGCCCCGCCGCGGGTCGACAGACTCGGTCGGTCAGCAATCCCGCAACTAACAGCGCTGTCAATACAATGGAGACAAAGGATTAGGTTTTTGACGGAAATGCGGAAGACGATATTGACAGCGCTGTTTTTTCGGCGTTCCGTGACCCCAGGGCGTCGTTCGAGGCGCTTCGAGAACAAGAACGTCCGGTGAAGAACACCGGCCACCTGGGGCTTACCAAGCGAGTGCTGGCTTGCTCCGGCGTGGGTGACCGTTGGAGAGGAACGAACGATGACGACCATCCGTCGCGAGCGGCTTCGCGCCGCCTTGCTGGCCGCCGCCTCGCTGGGGGTCCTGGCCGTCGCCGCCCCCGGCTTCGCCCAGGTGGGTGGGCAGGCCCAGCCGCCCTCCCCGGCCGCGCCCGCCCCCTCGGAGGCCCAACCCTCGACCGTCAACGAAGTGGTCGTCACCGGCTTCCGCGCCTCGCTGTTGAACGCCCTGACGCAGAAACGCGACTCGATCCTGCCGATCGAATCGATCACCCCCGAGGACATCGGCAAATTCCCCGACCAGGACGTGGCGGAATCGCTTCAGCGCCTTCCGGGCGTGCAGATCGACCGCTCGCAGGGGGTCGGCACCTCGGTGCTGATCGATGGCCTCAGGCAGAACCTGACCACTCTCAACGGCGACATCTTCCTCACCGGCAAGGAGTTCTACGTGTCGGGCGAAGGGTCGGGGAACGGCGCCGGCGCCAACGCCCAGTACAATTCCCTGGAGGGCGTCCCCAGCGAGGAGATCGGGGGCATAGACGTCTACAAGAACCCCAAGGCGTCGATGACCGAAGGCGGCCTCGGCGGCACCATCGACCTCAAGAGCCGCGACCCCCTGGCCCAGCCGATGGGATTCCATTTCGGCGGCAATCTGCGGGGCGTCGAGGCCGATGACACCAACTCCACCACCCCGAACGGCACGCTGGTGGTGTCGTGGAAACCGAGCCCGCGGATCGCCTTCACCGGCAGCGTCTCGTATGACGAGGAAGACACCCACACCAAGGAATACCAGGACGCCAACCGCAGCCAGTGGTTGATCACCAATTCGGCCAGCCCGCCCTACACCGGAGCGCCGACGGCCGCGAACCTGACCACCCTGCCCGGCGGCAAGACCTATATCGATCCGCAGCTCGGCTATTTCAGCGACATCAACGACAACCGCAAGACCCTCGGGGCCTCGATCGGCGTGGCGGTCAAGCTCACCGAGGCCCTCACCACCCGTCTGAACTGGTTCTATTCGCGGGAGGACGACACCACCCTCACCTATTCGGACAAGACCTGGTTCAACGGGGCGGGCACCTCGCCGGGAACGCTGCTGCCGGGCATCGATCCGACCCAGCCCTACGCCATCGACGGCAACGGCGTGGTGCAGAACGGGGTGTTCGCCGCCAACGGGGCCGAGACCGCGACCCTCTACCAGCACGATATCTCCGAAGCGAACAATCTGCAGTGGGGAACCAAGTACGACGACGGCGGGCCGTTCCGCGCCGACGTGAACCTGGCCTACGCCCGCGCCACCTCCAACCTGCAGGCGGCCCAGGCCGACGTCGAGCACGGCCTCTACAACACCTTCGCCGGCGTCCCGACCTCGCCGGCCGCGCCGGGCTGCAACAACGGGGCGGTGACCTGCCCGAACCCGCCGGGACCCGGCAATCACGGCTATAACTTCAGCTACAGCAACGGCGGGACCTCGGGCCTGCCGAGCGTCAGCTATCTGGCGCCCTACGCCGACGTCCTGTCCAACCCCAACTACACCACCTTCAAGTCCAACTGGGCCTGGGCCAACCTGTCGAAACAGGAGCAGTATTCGATCCGCGCCGACGCCCAGTACGATCCGCCGGTGCTTCAATCCCTGGGCTTCACGCTTTCGGCCGGCATCCGCTACGGCGACCGCAAGGTCGACCAGACCTTCGGCCGCTATCTGATCCAGGGGGTGAGCGCCTCCGGCCAGCCCCTGGCCAACTGCTGCCAGGACCCGAACGGCGGAAGCCTGCTCTACTATCTCGACCCCGGCTACATCGGCATCCCCTACTCCACGGCGGTGAGCAGTCCGAGCCTGGCCAAGACGGTCAACAACTTCGCCGTCGGCAACATCATCGTCAAGAATCCGGCGACGATGACCGACCCCTCCACCTTCCTCAATAAGGTCTGGTCGCAGGCCGGGGTCGGCGCCTATCCCAACAATACCGAGGCCTTCTATGTGGACGGGCTGAGCTCGTTCAGGGTCCACGAGACGACCACCGCCGGCTACCTCATGGCCGACCTCGGCAACCGCAGCTCGCGCTTTCACGTGAACCTCGGCGTCCGGTTCGTGCAGACCGACCTGACCATCAACAACGGCGCCGCAGCCACGGTCCCGACCTATTACGGCACCGCTTCGTGGAACGGCGTCGACAGCAATGTCGTGCCGGTGACCACCTCACGCAGCTACACCGACGTCCTGCCCTCGATCAACATGACCTACAACCTCACCGACAAGCAGATCCTTCGGGCGAGCGCCGCCAAGGTGGTCTCGCCGCAGGACCTGTTCCAGCTGGGCCTCGGCGACAGCTACAACTTCACCCGCCAGGTCGGCAGCCGCACCAACGTCCATACCGGTGTGAAGGACGGCTTCGCCTTCGACGGCGGCACTTCGGGCAATCCCAAGCTCGACCCCTATCGCGCCACCCAGGGCCTGATCTCCTGGGAGAACTATTTCGCCAAGGGGGCGCTGATCAGCGTGGCCGGCTTCTACAAGGCGATCGACAACTTCGTGGAGCTGGAAAACGTCCCGACCCTGGTGGCCGACGACTTCGGCGGCACCACGAGTATCGTGAAGACCCCGGAGAACGCCGGCAGCGGCAAGGTCTACGGCATCGAACTCGGCGGACAATACGCCTTCGGCGACCAGTATTTTCCCTGGCTGAAAGGCTTCGGCGTCGCCGCCAACTATACCTACTCGGACTCGCAGACCGACTCGGTGACCTCGTTCTCGAAAAAGTCGACCATCCCCGGCGTGTCGAAGAACGCCTTCACCGGCACGCTCTACTACGAGCGTTACGGCTTCTCGGCCCGCGGCTCCTACTCCTGGCGCGACACGGCGGTGAACGACTCGGCGGTGGGATCCACCTTCCCCTTCCCCGACCAGAACGGCGTCAACCACGTCTACCAGGTCTACTCCGCGCCCTACGGCCAGCTCGACGCGCAGATCGGCTACGACTTCAATCCGCACGTGGGCCTGGTGTTCTCGGTGCAGAACATCACCAACGAGGCCCAGCACACCTATCTGCAGTGGCGCAACAATCCCTTCAGCTACGATCAGTCGGGCCGGCGGTTCTTCTTCGGGATCAAGTTCAAGGGCTGATCCAGCCATAGTCTCCCCTGACTTGGCGCGGCAGGCTCAGGCTTGCCGCGCCCTTTGTTTGGGACACGCGTTGTCTTCGAAATCCACAGCGCCTCGCCGACCATCAACGGACGCCGCGCATCAGTCCGACCGTCGCCGCCGCCAGCGCCGCGCACACCGCCCCCGCCGCGAAGATCCAGCGGATGTCCGCGCCCGGCAAACCGATCAGCAGGCCGCCCAGCATGGGCGCGAGCACCTGCGGGGCGATGTTCGACAGGTTGAGGACGGCCAGATCCCGCGCCGGCCGGTCGCGCGAGGGCAGAAGCTCGGTCATCAGGGCGAAATCGACCGCCGTATGGCAGCCGGCGCCGAGCCCGAACACCGCATAGGCGCCGAGCATCATCGGCCAGGTCGTCGCCAGCGCGACGCCGGCCAGGCCCACGGCCATGGCCAGCGCCCCGCCGACCACCAGCAGGCGCCGCCGCTTCAGCCGGTCGGAGAACCGGCCCGCCGCCAGGGCGGCGGCGACGTTGAGGACGCCAAACACCACCCCGAGGCGCGAAACCCCCTGTTCGGGACGCCCGAGCCCGCGACCGGCGTAGTGCAGCGCGTCCTGCAGGAAGAACAGAAGGTAGGTCTGGGCGATGCTGAGCGCGGCCACCGCCAGCGCGCGGGCGATCCACCCGAGCCAGAAGTTGCGCCGATGCGGCGACGGCCCGGCCGGATGGTCGCCGGCGTCCGGCGGCGGCGACCGCTGCGGGTCGTTCAGCACCAGCGCGAAGGGCGCGATCGCCGCGGTCACCATCAGCGCCAGGGCCGCATAGCGCAGCGCCTCGTCGGTGATCAGCGACCCGATCACCACCCCGCCGATGATCAGGCCGAGCGGATGGCCGAGGGCGAGCAGTCCGGCGACGAAGCCTCGGCGCTCCGGCGGCGCCCGATCGGGCGTCAGCGCCACGAGCGGGGCGAACATGACGTTGAAGGCGACCTGGAACAGGACCACCGAGACCGCCAGCGCGACCGCGCCGTGGGCCTGCCAGATCAGCCCATAGCTGACCACCGTGGCGGCGCAGCCGGCGAGCAGCCAGGGTCTGCGGCGGCCGAAGCGCGACCGGCTGCGGTCGCTGAAGTGGCCGGCGACCAGATTGGACAGGCCTCCGGCGAGCGCGCCCAGGGCCGCGACCGAGCCCAGGAGCTGCACCCGTCCGCCCCCGGCCACCTGTTCGGCCTTCAGCGGCAGCAGAATCTGCAACAGCGGCAGAAAGCTCAGAAAGGCGCCGACCTGGGCGATCACATAGCCGGCGAGGAAGCCGCGCCCGACCGGTCGATCGCCGCGCGACGCCCGAGACGAGGCGTCGATGATCTTTCGCTCCGCGTCCGGCCCCCCCGCCATGCCGTTTTCCGCTCGTCGCCCCGCCCGACTGTTGACGCATGCTGCGCTAACTGGGATTTCGAAGCCATGAAAAGCGCAACCATCTACGATGTGGCGCGCGAGGCAGGCGTCTCGATCAAGACGGTGTCGCGGATCCTCAACCACGACATGACGGTGAAGGCCGCCAACCGCGAGCGGGTGCTGGCCGCGGTCGATCGCCTGAACTATCGGCCGAGCCTGTCGGCCCGCAGCCTCGCCGGCTCCCGGTCCTTCGTCGTGGCCGCCTTCGTGGACGCCCAGCTGACCATCGACCACTGGCGCAGCGGGCGCGCCACCGACTATCTGGCGCGGGTCCAGCTCGGCGCCACGCTCGAGTGCCGCAAGGCCGGCTATCACTTCCTGCTCGAGCTGATCGACCACGACCGCGCCAGCCTGAAGCGCGAGGCGCGCGACGTGCTGTCCGCCCTCAGCCCCGACGGGGTGCTGCTCACCCCGCCGAGCTGCGACGACCCCGACATGCTCGAGCTTCTGATCGCCTCGCGCACGCCGTTCGTGCGCCTGGGCTCGGAATCCGAGGTCGAAGGCGGCATCCAGCTGACCCTCGACGACCGCGGCGGGGCCGCCACCGCGGTGCGCCACCTGGTGGAGCTCGGCCACACCCGTATCGCCTGCATCCTCGGCGATCCGCGCTATGGCTCCAGCGAGGCCCGCCTCGCCGGTTACCACGAGGCCCTGGCCGAAGCCGGGCTCGCGGCCGACGAGAGCCTGGTCCTCAGCGGCGACTTCACCTTCCAGTCCGGCGTGACGGCCACCGAGCGCCTGCTCGCGGGCGCCCGGCCGCCGACGGCGATCTTCGCCAGCAGCGACGAGATGGCGCTCGGCAGCCTTTCGGCGCTGAGCCAGGCCGGCCTGCGCGCGCCCGAGGACGTGTCGGTGGTCGGCTTCGACGACAGCGCCGGCGCCCGCTTCAGCCGCCCGCAGCTGACCACTGTGCGCCAGCCGCTGATCGAAATGGCCAGCGAGGCGGTGCGCCGTCTGATCCAGAAGCCGGGCGCCGACCCGGTGGCGGCCCCCGCCTTCACCTCCGAACTGATCGTCCGCGACTCCACCGCCCCGCCCAAGCCCAGAGCCCGCCGCGCCGCCGGGGCGGGTTAGGGTCGAGCTGATCTCCGCTCCGCCTTCCGCGGGGATGAGCGGTTATCTGGAAGCAGATGCACTGGCGGCGGCGAGGGGCGCCCCCCGCCGATCGGGTGGTATCGCCGGGCGGAAATTCGACCCATAAACCTCTTTGGGCAGGATGGCGGCCGCGGGTAGCGGCGCAAAAAAGCCAGGGCTGCTCGAAGTCGCAGGGGGCGGGGCTTTGATGAACAGATCCGGACTTGGGTTCGCGGCGGCGCTGATGGTCGGCGTGGCGGCGGTGGGCGGGGTGTATGCGCAGGAAAAGCCGTCGCAGACAAAGCTGACCACCGAACACTACCTCGATCTCGAGCGGATCGGCGACGCGCAGATCTCGCCCGACGGCAAGCGCATCATCTACACCCGCCAGCAGGTGAACCGGCTCGAGGACAAGTGGGAGCCGTCCCTGTGGATCATGAACGCCGACGGCTCGCAGAACCGTTTCCTCGTGCGCGGCGGCGGCGCGCGCTGGGCCGCCGACGGCCAGCGGATCCTCTATGTGGCCGAGGCCGAGGGCAAGCCGCAGGTGTTCGTGCGCTGGATCGACATCGACGGCCCGGCCACGCAGGTGACGCGGGCGGTGGACAAGATCGCCGACGCGCGCTGGTCGCCGGACGGCAAGCAAATCGCCTTCTCCATGTTCACGCCCGAGGCGCCGAAGTGGAGCATCTCGCTTCCCGCCGCGCCCAAGGACGCCAAGTGGACCGCCGCCCCGCGCATCGTCCAGAGCCTGCACTATCGGCAGGACCAGGTCGGCTTCCTCGGCGACGGCCGCACCCACCTGTTCGTGGTCCCCGCCGACGGCGGCGCCGCGCGCCAGCTCACGCACGGGACCTGGAGCGTCGGGGCCGGCGAACTGCGCGGCCCGGTGACCTTCGACTGGACCCCGGATTCCCGGACCATCGTCTTCCAGGGCGCGCGCGACTTCGACAACGACGTGAGTTATCAGCGGGGCCAGATTCTGGCGGTGGACGTGACCTCGGGCGCCCTGCGTGAGCTGGTGGCGACCAAGGGCGCCTGGACCCAGCCGTCGGTGTCGCCGGACGGAAGGACCGTGGCTTTCACCGGCTATCCGGAAGGCAAGCGGACCCACACGGACTCCGATCTCTATGTGGTTCCGATCGGCGGCGGCGAGATCCGCAAGCTGTCGGACGGCTTCGATCACGATCCCATCAACGTGCGCTGGGCGCCGGACGGCTCGGGCCTCTACTTCGACGCCGACGATCACGGATCGCGCAATGTGGACTTCGCCTCGCTGAAGGGCGGGGTGAAGACCCTCACCCACGGCGCCCACGTGCTGTCGCTGGATTCCCTGTCGAAGAGCGGCGTCGCGGCGGGCGCCCTTTCGGACCCCGACCATCCGGCCGAGGTCGCGCGCTATGACCTCGGCAAGCCGGACGCGGTGACCACCCTCACCCACATCAACGCCTCATGGCTGAACGGCAAGACCCTCGGCCACACCCAGCCCTTGTCCTGGACCTCGTCCGGCGGGGCCCATGTGGAGGGCTGGTACATCACCCCGCCCGACTTCGACGCGTCGAAGAAATACCCGATGATCCTGGAGATTCACGGCGGGCCGTACGCCAGCTACAACGCCGACTTCAACTACATGTGGCAGAACTTCGCCGCCAACGGCTACGTCGTGCTCTATCTGAACCCGCGCGGCAGCACGAGCTACGGGCAGGCCTTCGTCGACGGCATCGACCATAACTATCCGGGTCCCGACTACGACGACCTGATGAGCGGGGTCGACACCCTGGTGTCGAAGGGCTTCGTCGACCAGACCCACCTCTACGTCTCGGGCTGCAGCGGCGGCGGCGTGCTGTCGAGCTGGGTGATCGGCCACACCAACCGCTTCGCCGCCGCGGCGGTGCGCTGCCCGGTGATCGACTGGATGAGCATGGCGGGCCATACCGACCTGCCGCTGTTCACCTACAGCTTCTTCGAAAAACCGTTCTGGGAAGATCCCAAGCCCTGGCTCGAGCATTCCTCGCTGATGTACGTCGGCCAGGTGACGACCCCGACGCTCCTGATGACCGGCGTGCTCGACCGGCGCACGCCCATGCCGCAGACCGAGGAGTATTTCTCGGCCCTGAAGGTGCGCGGCGTGCCCTCGCGGGTCCTGCAGTTCGAGGGCGAGTACCACGGCACCGGCTCCAAGCCCTCCAACTGGATGCGGACCCAGCTCTACATGATGAGCTGGTTCAAGCGCTGGAGCCGCACACCCGCTGGAGCGGTCGTGGATTCCGAGAAGACCGCCAGCGCGGCGGCCGACTCGGTCGACGCCAACTGAGACCGATCGCTCCTGGATGTGACTCTCTTCTTCCGCTCATCCCGGCATTCGCCGGGATGAGCGGTTCATAGCGACGCGCCCTTCTCCGTGATGTCTGGCCCAGGCCCCTCGCCGGGCCGGTGGCTTGGCCCGGCGCTTGCGATTGCGACCCCCACGGCAGCTTCGCGTCCCGAACTGGCGCGATCCGGAGGAGTCCATGGCGAACACGGCGGTCATCGATGGGAATGCGGCGCATCGCCAAGGCGTGGCGGCGCGGCCGCCCGTGGCCGACGTGGGCATCGTCGGCGCCGGCCTGTGCGGTTCGCTTCTGGCGCTGATTCTGGCGCGGCGCGGCGTGAGCGTCGTCATCGTCGACCTGCATCCAGAGCACCGGACCGATTTCCGTTGCGAGAAGGTCAGCCCCGCGCAGATCGCGCTCCTGGAGGCGCTCGGCGTCGCCGACGTGCTCAACGCCGCCTTTCCCGGGGACGGCGGCCTGCACAAGAACGGCTTCCGCTATGAGGCGATGGTCAACGCCGTGCGCGCCGCCTGGCCGCCCGGCGTCCGCTTCGTGGCGGATCGCGTGCTCGACGTGTCGGGGGACGGCGGGCTGCAGCGGCTGATCGGACCGGACGGCGAGCTGGCCCGGGCGCGCCTGGCGGTGATCGCCTCGGGCTCCAGTCCGGCGCTGATCTCGCGCCTCGGGCTCGAGCGCCAGGTCCTGCGCGAAGGGCACTCGATCTGCGTCGGCTTCAGCCTGGTGACCGCGGCCGGCGCCCCGCTGCCGTTCAACGACCGGGTCCACTTCGGCGAGCGGGCCGGCGACCGGGTCGGCTACGCCAGCTTCTTCCCGATGGACGGGGCCACGCGGGTCAATCTGTTCACCTATCACGATCCCTCCGATCCCTGGGTCCGGCACGCGCGACGCGCGCCGCTGCAGGCGCTGCTGGAGATCGCGCCGGGCCTGAAGCGCCACCTGGCGGGCGCCCGCGAGGTGGGGCCCGCCGACATCCGCGTCACCCATCTGCACCGGCTGGTGCGGCCAGAGCGTCCCGGCCTGGTGGTGATCGGCGACGCCTTCCAGACCTCCTGCCCGTCGACCGCCTTCGGCGTGACCCGGCTGCTCACCGACATTCGCCAGCTCCTGGTTCGCCTTCCCGCCTGGCTCGAGCGTCCGAACATCGAGGCGTCGGTGATCGCCGGCTTCTACACCGACGCCGCCAAGGCCGAGGTCGACCGCCGGGCGCTCGCCGCCGCCGAACGGATCCGTCGAACGTCCGTCGAGACGTCCCTGCCCTGGCGGCTGTACCGCCAGGCCCGCCACGCCAGGCGCCTGCTCCGCAGCCGGCCCGCATCCGCCTCCCCGCCCGGACCGCTGCGCCACGACGCCGTGCGGGTGAAGAGTGCGGTCGAGATCCTCTCGACCCTCGACCCGGCGGGCCGGCTCGGCGGCATGCCGTTCATGCCGGAGATGATCCCCTTCATCGGCCAGATCCTGACCGTCCGCCGGCGCGCCGACCAGACCTGCGTCGAGGGCCTGGGCCTGCGCGCCCTGCCCCTGACCGTCTTCCTCGACGACGCGCGCTGCGACGGGACCGCCCACGACGGCTGTCAGCGCGGCTGCGCCCTGTTCTGGAACGAAGCCTGGCTGGCTCCCGAGGACGAGGACGGGCCCGCGCCGGATCCCGCAGCCGAGGCCGAGGCGCTGCGGCGGCTGGCCGGCTTTGCGGTTCGCGACGGCGACCTTTATCTGTGCCAATCCACCGCCCTGGCCAAGGTCACCGGCCCGGCGCCGGGATTGCGCGCCCTGGCCGACGACCTGCGGCGGGGCGAACTCGAGCCGCCGCGCCTGGTCGAAATCGTCGGCCGCACCGTCGCCCGCAAGGCGCTGGCGCTGATCGGCCGCGGCGAGATCGGCAGCCTCAAGGGCCGGAACGGCAAGGTCATCGACCGGCTCGACCTCGAGCCCGGCGAAATCGTTCGGGTCAAGCCCCCCCGGCGTATCGCCGCCACGCTGAACGCCCATGGCCGCAACCGCGGCATGACCTTCGAACCGGAGATGACCGGGCACGCGGGGCGTATCCACACGGTCGCGCGACGGGTCGATCGGATGATCCACGAGGAGACCGGCCGGATGGTGCGGCTCACCTCCACCGTGACGCTCGACGGCGTCGACTGCCAGGGCCGCTGCACGCGCAACTGCCCGCGCGCCAATCCGCTGTTCTGGCGCGAGGCCTGGCTGGAGCGCGTCGGCGACGAGGACGCCGGGCGCGGAGACCGGCCTCTATGACCGGCCCAGCGTAGGGCCGCGCCCCCAGAGACCGCGCGAAAAGTGGGAACCGGTTTTCGCGCCAGCGGCGCTCCAAACTTCAGACTTTAGAGCAAACCGCCCCTGAACGATTCCGTTTAAGGGCGGTTCTAGAACACCACCTGGCTGCGCAGGGATACCGCGTTGAAGCGCGCGCCCACCGGGACGCCGAGCGCGGCGCCGGTCACCGCCGCGCCGTTCGACTTGGCGTAGTCCAGGTGGTTGTAATCGAGCTCGAGCCGGATCAGGTCGTTGGGATACCAGTTCAGGCCCAGGGTGTAGGCGCGCTGCTTGCCGCCGTCGATCGCCGCCGGCTGGGCGGCGATCGAGGCGCCGGACAGGAAGTTGCTGTTGAGGTCGATGTAGCTGACGCGCGCGGCGAGCTCCCAGGCGCCCCACTGGCCGTCGCGCCACGAGAACGGGTGGGTCGGGTAGATGCGGAAATAGGAGCCCGCCTGCGGATTGTAGCGGTGGGTCTCGCCGGTGAGGGTGTAGGCGATCTGGCCGTATTCGCCGTCGAAGCTGTTGTGGCGAAGACCCTGCCGATCGACCTCGTAGTGATAATATTCGCCCTGCCAGATCCATCCCTTCCAGGTGGCGGCGGTTTCGAGGTCGATCACCGATCCCCCGGTGACGGGGTTCTTGGCCGTGCCGAGCGCGCCGGTGTTGGCGAAGGTGGTCGGGTCGATCCTGAGTTCGGGCTGGTCGCTGAGCGACAGGGTGTTGGGCGTGCCATTGCCGGCGTTCGGCGCCCGGATCAGCTGGTCGTAGCCGACGCCGAGGTGCAGCGAATAGTCCTTGCCCTTCAGCACCTGGAAGGCCGCACGCTCGAAGGCGCCGAACCGCTCGCCGGTGGTGGTGTGGGAGTCGCCGCTGGCCGGCCCGGTCAGATAGCCGCCGACCCAGTATCGATCGCCGAAGAAGCGCACTCCGGCGTTGGAGCGGGCGTCGCCGGCGTTGAAGTTGGTGGCGATGTTGGACGGCGTGGCGCGTTCGAGGAACAGGGTGTCGTTGGAGCTGGTGGACTGGTCGAGGGTGAAGAAGGTGTTGGAATAGCCGACTTCGAGCGCGACGCCCTTGATGCCGCCATAGACGATCTGCGCCGTCTCGATCCCCTTGGCCGCCGTGTCCTGCGAGTTGCCGCCGTCGTAGATGAAGGCGTAGCTCCACCCACCGGCCGCGGTCCCCGAAATGCCGAAGCGGGCGCGACGGGCGTTGATCCCGTCCGACAAGGCCTGCGGCCCCACCACCTTGGACGCGGGACGGAAGCCGAGGTATTCGCCGGCGTCGAACTGCACCACGCCGGCGAAGCCGATCGAGTACTGGCCGTCATCGCTGCGCAGGACGAAATGGTGGGTGGCGTTCTGCTCGACGCGCGGGGTGGCGATCTGCGGGTCTGCCGCGGTCCGCCCGGCGCCGGCGACCGTGAACGGCCCGGCGGCGTTCTGCGCCACGCGCGGCGCGGCGGACTGGGCCGCCGACGTCTGGACAGCGGTGGTCTGGACCGCGCTCTGGGCGTCGACCTGCGCCTGCAGCAGCTTGACCTGAGCCTGCAGGGCCTGGATCTGCGCCTGGTCCCTCTCGGCCAGGGACTGCACCAGGGCGGTCAGCTGCCGCACCTGCGCCTGCAGATCCGCCGGCGGCGCAGCCGCCTGTGCGAAGGCCGGCGCGCCGCCCAGGCCGGCCAATGCCGAAGTCGCGGCGAAGGCGAGCAGGCGTCGAGATGAAACAGGCATCGGAGTGTCCCCAGCAATTCTGGGGACGAAATCGAAGTGCGGTTGTCACGGCAATCGAGATATACCGGTCCAAGGCCCAGCATTTCTATCAAGCGGCCGGCCTCGCCTAACCCAGGTGGATGTCCTTCTGCCGGGTCTCGTCGGCGCCGTCGTCTCGCTTCAGCCGGACGAACACCAGGGTCGACAGCATGGTGAAGGCGCCGAGCACCAGGAAGGCCTCGTGCAGGCCGCCGGTGATGGCGCCGGTGCTGGGCCGCCCGGACTGCGGCACGAAGAACACCGTGGTCAGCCCCGCCGCGGCCACGCCGAAGCTGATCGACAGCTGCTGCAGGGTGCTGGCGATGGAGCTGGCGCTGCTGGCGTCGGGCTGAGGGACGTCGGCGTACACCAGGGTGTTCATGCTGGTGTACTGGGTCGAGGTCAGGGCGCCGTAGGCGAGGGCCTGCAGCACGATCAGCCAGATCGGCGTCCCCGGCCCTATCGTGGCGAACAGCATCAGCAACAGCCCGAGGATCACGGTGTTGGAGACCAGCACGGTGCGATAGCCGAGCCGCGCCAGCAGCGTCGGCATCAGGAACTTGGTGCTCATCGCCGCGGCCGCCTGCGGCATGATCAGGAGCCCAGACTGGATCGGACTGAGACCGAGACCGACCTGGTAGAGCAGCGGCAACAGGAACGGCGCCCCGCCGATGCCGAGCCGGGTGACGAAGCTGCCGCTGACCGCCGCCGCGAAGGTGCGGATCCGGAACAGGCCGAGCTGCAGCAGCGGATAGGGCGCCTTCAGCGCATGCAGGCCGTAGCCGAAGATCAGCACCAGCGAGAGGGCCAGAAGGCCGAGCACCTCGGCCGGGCGCAGGGTGTGCTCGCCGAAGATCTCCAGCACATAGGACAGCAGGGCGATCCCCGAGCCGAACAGGATCAGGCCCAGCAGGTCGAGCGGCTTGCTGGCCGCGCCGCGATAGTCGGGCAGGTGCAGGTAGACGAGGACGAGGCCGGCGGCGCCGATCGGGATGTTGAGGAAGAAGATCATCCGCCAGTGCAGGTAGCCGACGATCAGGCCGCCCGCGAGCGGGCCCAGCATCGGCCCGATCAGCCCGGGGATGGCGACGAAGCTCATCGCCCGAACGAGCTCGGACTTCGGGAAGGTGCGCACCAGGGTCAGCCGGCCCACCGGCACCATCATCGCGCCGCCAAGGCCCTGCAGGATACGGCAGGCGACCATCAGGTGGATGTCGGGGGCGAGGCCGCACAAGAGCGATCCCAGGGTGAACACGCCGATCGCCGCGGCGAACACCCGGCGGGTGCCGAACCGGTCGGCCATCCAGCCGCTGATCGGGATGAACACCGCCAGGCTCAAGGTGTAGCTGGCCAGCACCGACTTCATGCTGAGCACGCTGACGCCGAGGGCGTGCGACATCACCGGCGTCGCCGTGTTCAGGATGGTGGTGTCGAGCGACTCCATGAAGAAGGCCACCGCCACCAGCCAGGGCAGCATCCGCTTGACCGCGACCGACGGATCGTTCTGCGGCGGGGCGTCATCCTTGGGCAAAGGGGCGTTCCTCGTGCCGCGGGTTCAGGGGCGCCCCGCTGAACGCGCGACGTGGTGTCGGGGAGCAAAGCGGTAAAGATGGCGACGCAGCCACCTCGCCGCCTACTCCTCCCGCCACAGGGCGGCGACGGCGGCGAGGTCCTGGACGATGTGGCCGAGGGATTTGTAGACGGTGACCTGTTCAGGCGACTGGCGGCCCTCGACCGTGCCGGCCAGCACCTCGCCGATCTCGGCGACCAGATGGCTGTCGTCGATCAGCCCCGCCGCCTTGGCGCGCAGGAACTCCGCGCCCTGGGCGAGCACGCCTTCGCGGCTGTCGGCGATGAAGCGGCTGTGGACCACGAGGTCGTTGTCAGCCTCCACCGGCCCCGCGAAGCTCGAGCCGACCAGGTTCACATGCGTCCCCGGCCGCACCGAGCGGCCCTCCAGGATCGGCTCGGCGGAAGCGGTGAGGGTGCAGACGATGTCCGCCTCCGCGACGGCCGCCTCCGCGCTCGGCGCCGCGACGACCGGCAGGCCCAGCTCCGCCGACATCCTGGCGGCGAAGGCCGCGGCGCGTTCGGGCGAGCGCCCCCACACCGTGATCGACGACAGGGTGCGCACGCGCGTCATCGCCCGGGCGTGGGTGACCGCCTGCTCGCCATAGCCGAGCAGGGCCAGCCGGTGCGCGTCGGCGCGGGCGAGCACGTCGGTGGCCACGGCGCTGGCGGCGGCGGTGCGGATGGCCGTGACCTCGGTGGCGTCGGCGACACAGGCCGGCGCGCCGGTTGCGGGGTCGAACAGCACCACCACTCCCTGGTGCGAGGGACGACCGGTGGAGAGGCTGTCGGGATAGACGCCGAGCAGCTTGGCCCCGAACGGCTGGTCGGGGCCAAGGCCGCCCGGCATGACGCCGAACATCCGTCCCTCGCCAAGCTGCAGGATCGAGCGCAGCAGCTGCTGGGTGCGTCCGGCGGAGAAGGCGATCATCGCCTCGCGCACCAGAGGGATGCAGCGTTCATAGGTGAGCTTTCGCCTGACCTCGGCCCCGTCGATGATCCGCATTCCATCCCCTTTAACAGTCTCGTCCACAACAGTAACCCGCGCGTCCTCACACCGGCAGGGCGGTGGTGTATTTCACCTCGCTCAGGGCGAAGTGGGAGGTCGAGGCCGCCACGTTCGGCAAGCGCAGCATCTCCTCCATCAGGAATCGCTGGTAGTCGCTGACGTCGGCGACCACGATCCGCATCAGATAGTCCCAGTCGCCGGACATGGAGTGGCACTCCATGATCTCCGGCCGTCCGCGCAGAAAGGCCTCGAAAGCTTCGACCTCGCTCGGAGCGTGCGACTTCAGCCGCACCTGCAGCATCACGCTGACGCCGCGCCCCACGTGGGCCGGCGACACCAGCCGGACCGGAGGCTTGAGCACACCCGCCTCCTCGAGCGCCCGGATACGCCGCCAGCAGGAGGCCTGCGAGGCGCCGACCAGCTCGCCCAGTGCGGCGTGGCTGAGACTGGCGTCCTGCTGAAGCGCGCGCAGAATCCGACGATCGATACCGTCAAGCTGAGCGATGTCTTTCATGTTCAGCCTCCATGCCGAATTCGTCCCTCAGGATAAGCGGTATCGACGATAAGTCTGAAAGCCTATTTCGCCCAGAGCCGCGTAGATGTCTCGCATGATCGACACCGCCAATCCCCTCGGCCTCGACGGCTTCGCCTTCGTGGAATTCACCAGCCCGGACCCGCTGGCGATGAAGGCTCAGTTCGAACAGCTGGGCTTCGTCGCCGCCAGCGTCCATCCGGACGGGACGGCCACCCGCTTCAAGCAGGGCCGGATCAACTTCGTCGTCAACGAGGCGGCAAGCGGTCAGGCGCTGGCGTTCCGCACCGCGCACGGTCCCTCCGCCAACGGGATGGCCTTCGTCGTCGGCGACGTCGAGGCCGCGTACGAGGAGGCGCGCACCCGGGGCGCGGCCAAGGCCGACGCGGCGAGCTCGCTGCTGGGCCCCGGCGGGCGGGTGCTGCAGGGCATCGGCGGCAGCCTGCTCTATCTGGTGTCGGGCCCGGACGACGCCTTCGCCGACTGGACGCCGGTCCCCGGGGCGGCCGAGGCGGAAGCGAAAAACTCGGTCGGCCTCGACCTGCTGGACCACCTGACCCACAACGTCCACCGCGGCCAGATGCGGACGTGGTCGAGCTTCTATCGCGACATCTTCGGCTTCGAAGAGCAGAAGTTCTTCGACATCAAGGGCCAGGCCACCGGCCTGTTCAGCCAGGCGATGATCGCTCCGGACCGCGCCATCCGCATCCCGCTCAACGAGAGCCAGGACGACGACAGCCAGATCGAGGAGTTCCTGCGCCAGTACAAGGGCGAGGGCATCCAGCACCTGGCCCTGACCACGCCCGACATCTACGACACCATCGAAAAACTGCGCGCCCGCGGCGTCGTCCTGCAGGACACCATCGACACCTACTACGAGTTGATCGATGCGCGCGTGCCCGGCCACGGCGAGGATGTGGAGCGGCTGAAGAAGAACCGCATCCTGCTCGACGGCGACGCCCACGGCGAGGGTCTCCTGCTGCAGATCTTCACCGAGCCGGTGTTCGGCCCGATCTTCTTCGAGATCATCCAGCGCAAGGGCAACGACGGCTTCGGCAACGGCAACTTCCAGGCCCTGTTCGAGTCGATCGAGCTCGACCAGATCCGCCGCGGCGTCGTCTCCACGCGCGCGTGATTGGACGGTAAGGTTCCTTCGCGCTCGTGGAGCCGTGAAGGCTTGGGCTGGCGCGCCGTCCTGCTCTTCGCCTCGCCGCCGCCGGCGTTGCGCCGCGGCCTCGTCCTTCGAGGCTCGCCTTCGGCTCGCACCTCAGGATGAGGCCGAATTATTGGCAGGGGCGGTAGGAGCGTTTCATCCGCGCCGCGGTAGTCCCCTCAGGCCGGCGGGCTGATCATGCCGACGCGGAGATCGGTGGCGGTGTAGACGCAGGCGTCGTCGGCGAACAGCTTGCCGTTGGCGACGCCCAGCGCCAGCTTGCCGCGGCGCACCTGGCGCAGGCTCACCTCATAGCGGACCCTGCGGACCACTGGGGTGATGTCGCCGCGGAACCTGACCTCGCCGACGCCGAGCGCCCGTCCCTTGCCCGGCGAGCCCGACCAGCCGAGCCAGTAGCCGACCACCTGCCACATGGCGTCGAGGCCGAGGCACCCGGGCATGACCGGATCGCCCGGGAAGTGGCAGTCGAAGAACCAGAGCTCCGGCGTGATATCGAGCTCGGCGACGATGTGGCCCTTGCCGAACTCGCCGCCCTCAAGGCTGATCTCGGTGATCCGGTCCATCATCAGCATGGGCGGCGCGGGGAGCTGGGCGTTGCCGGGGCCGAAATAGCCGCCCCGGCCGGACAGGATCAGATCCGCCTTGGTGTAGGTCGATTTCGGGGTGTGGAAGTCGTGCGGATCGGCCACGGGCGTAAGGTCCTCGGCGGTCCGCGCCTGCCGCCCCGCTAGCGGGGCAGGTTAACCGCTGCGCGCATCCTCACAAGGCGTTGTTGATCAGCGCCAGGATCTGCGGATCGTATCGGTCGGGGACGCGCTCGAGGCGAAACCGCCGCATGCCGATCACGCCCTCGAGCGTCACCCGCTGTTGCAGCCAGTGGGCCATGGGCTCCGCCTCGAGCCGGAAATGATGATAGGGCTCGACGCCGCGCCAGTCGTCGACCACGGCGACATCGAAGGTGCTCAGGTCCACCTCGACCTTCACCGGGTCGGGGCCGGGACCCTCGAGCCGGATGCTGTGCGCGAAGCGTCCGCCCGGGTATCGCCGCAGTCGCTCCTGCAGCCAGGTGAAATCCGTCGGCACGTCGGCGCGAACGCTTCGCGCGTCGAGGTCGGGCGGGCGGGCCGGGTTGGCCTCGAGATGGGCCTGCATCTGCGCCTTGAAGGCGGCATCGGTGCGGGGTTTGACGTCGACCACCAGGTCGCCGCCCGCCGCGCGCGGCTTGGTCACCCGGTCGCCGGCGAACATCGGCAGGAAACGTTCGGGATGCGGCGCGGGCTTACTGTGCGCATAGGCGACGAAATCGAGCGGCGAGAGCACCGCCCGGTTCATCACCGAATTGACGTCGTCGTAATAGACCAGATTGGCGCCGAACGGCATGACGATGGTCGCGTCGAGGATCTCCGCCTGCTCCAGGCCGATGTCGAGGTAGAGGTGGGTCAGCCGGCGCGCTTCGTCCGCCCGCCAGGCGTCGTCCACGCCGTCGAGCAGGAACGGGTACCAGTGGATATAGGCGAACGGCACACAGGCGACATCGACGTGGTCGACCCGGGCCCGCAGGCGGCGCAGCGCCTCCGGCGAGGCGTAGTTGTCGTTGCCGTGATAGGCGCTGAAGTTGTCGTTCTTGATGATCAGCGAGGCGTCGATCCCGTTGGACTCGTGCAGGACGGCGTAGACCTCCACCCCCTCGGCGATCGACACCGCGACCTCGGGCGGAATGACCCGGAACGCCAGGCCCGCATCGATGAAGGCCTGCTCGAACGCCGGACGGCCGCCGACGATGAACACCGGCGTGGTCTTCGGGAACAGCCGCAGCAGCTCCACGTCGAAATGGTCCTGGTGGCAGTGCGAAACGATCACCGCATCGACCTTCAGCAGGCGGCGATCAAGGATCTGCGGCGGGAAGAACACCCAGCAGTTGAAGTAGGGCGACGAATAGCCGACCGGGTCGAACAGGAAGGTTTTGCGGTTCAGGCGCACCAGGATCGAGGCGTGACCGATGTAGATCAGCCCGTCGTCCTCGGACGCCAGGAAGGCGTCGAGGTCGGCGTCGCGCCGCGCCGGAAGAAGGTCGCTCACCGCTTACTCCGTGTCGCCCAGTCGCAGAATCGCGGTGTGCGCGGTCGCGCCCAGATGGGGGATTTCCGGCGTGTTCAGCGTGGTGTCGAACAGGCTGATCCGGCGCTCTTCGAACGGCTGCTTGAAGCCGATGGACGACCGCTCGCTGCGCTTGGCCATCTCCAGCCCGCCGTACCACATGGAATCCCAGGAGTGCCAGGCGGAGGGCTGCATCCAGGTGTCGTCGGCGTCGGCGACCACGTCCGGCATCGCCCGGCAGATCACGCTCATATAGCCGTTATGCGGCGGCGCGGAGCGCGAATAGATGGCGCGGATCGGCGCCAGCCGGAAGTATCGCAGCAGATAATCGAACAGGGACACCGTCGGATACCAGTAGGTGGTCAGGTTGGGCTGCAGGAAGCCCTTCTCGTTGAACACCATCACCGGGGAGTCGTGGTAGGAGACGTTGGTCGAGATGATGGCCAGGCCGCCATCGCGCACCAGCGGTCGCACCGCGCCCAGCCAGTGCATGGGCGAGTAGACATGATAGAGTAGACCCGACAGGTTGATCAGGTCGAACTGGCCGTAACCGTGCTTCAGCAAGTGATGGCTGACCGGTGTGAACTCCGGCACCACCTCGTACTGCCAGTTGGTCTTGGACAGACGCCGCACTTCGTTGACCTTGGGGGCCATCTGCAACATGGTGTCGTTGCCGTCGCGGGGATAGGCCGACGGACGCTCGTTATCCGTGGCGACGACTTCAGCCGCGCCGCCCTTGCACATCAGGGTGGGCATCAGCCCCTCCATCGTACAGATATCGAGAGTCTTCATCCCGCGCAGATCTATCGACGCAAGATTGACCCGCGGCAGCAGGACCATGTCGTCCGGGTAAACGCCCTGGTAATATTGGCCGTCTTCACGTTCAACGGTGTAGTACCACCAGGTGGACGACAGCATTAGAGCCTCATTGGCCACAGCAAACACACAACCTGACCAGCGGAGTAGCGTGATTTGCGCGCCGCTAGCAAGCGCGAAGGACCTAGGGGAAAGCCCTGACTCTGGCCCGCTGGATCTTGCCTGAGCGCGCCGGAGCGATCAGGCGCCCTTCAACACCAGCGGCAGGCCGGCGGCCACGAACAGCACCTGTTCGGCGGCGGCGGCGACAGCCTGGTTCATGCGGCCGGCGGCGTCGCGAAAGCGGCGGCCGAGGGGGGTTTGCGGGACGATGCCGAGGCCCACCTCGTTGGCGACCAGGATCACCGCACGCCCCGGCAGGGCCGCGATCAGCCGGACCGTCTCCGCCTCCGGATCGCGCTCCGCATGCATGAGGTTGGACAGCCACAGGGTCAGGCAATCGACCACGGCGACCTCGTCCGTCGCCAGCGCCTCCAGCGCCTCGGCCAGCGCCAGCGGGGCCTCGACCGTGCGCCAGGCCGGGCCGCGCTCGGCCCGGTGCCGGGCGATCCGCTCGGCCATCTCCGGATCGAGCGCTTCGGCCGTGGCGATCATCACCGGACGGCCCGGAGCGGCTTCGGCGCGCTGCAACGCCAGACGGGTCTTGCCGGACCGGGCGCCGCCGAGGATCAGGGTGGTGGCCATGTCGCCCCGCGTTGACGCGCCATGGAGGCGCAGCTAAGCCTAGCCCCGCGATAGGTTCCCCGGAAGGGGATGAAAAGGGAACTCGGGTGTGAAACCCGGGCTGCCCCCGCAACTGTAAGCGGCGAGCCTGTCCGTCACATGCCACTGGGCCTCTTTCGGGAGGCCTGGGAAGGCGACGGACCCCGGCTATGACCCGTGAGCCAGGAGACCTGCCTGCCGCAGCTGTCTTCCGACCGGCCGGGGTGCGCCGAGCGGACGGGTGATCTCCCGATGACGGCAAGTCCGCCGCGGTTTCGCGGGGTGGACGGCCGCGACAGCGTCCGGACGCTCCACGGGACAGCGGCTCGTCGTCCACGAGGAGCCCTGATGCAGAGTCCCATTTTCAAAACTTCGAACAAGCTGAGCGGCAAGATCAAAACTCCGCTCATCCCGGCGACGCTTACGGGTCGCCAGGATGAGCGGATCGAGGGAAAACCCCGCCCCTTCTCACACACCCGAAACAACACCTTCTCCGCCTGTCTGTTCGCGGCCGCCCTCCCCGCCCTAGCCTGGGCGGAAAGCCCGCCGACCGCCCCCGCTCCGACCCCGGACATCGCCGGGTCGATCGCGGCCAACGCGGGGACGGACATCGTCGTCGTCGCCAACCGGTCGGCGATCTCGCTCGACAAGGTCGGCGTGTCCACCACCGTGCTCACCCTGCCGCAGATCCGGGCCGACCAGGCGCTGGTGGTCTCTGATATCCTCGCGCGCCAGCCCGGCGTGTCCTTCGACCGTAACGGCGGGGTGGGCGAGCCCACCTCCATCTTCATCCGCGGGGCCGAATCCGACCAGACCCTGGTGATGATCGACGGTGTCAGGCTCGACGATCCCTCCTCGCCCGGCGGCGGATTCGATTTCGCCAACCTCCTGGTCGGCGACATCGCTCGCATAGAGGTGCTGCGCGGACCGCAGTCGACCCTCTACGGCAGCCAGGCGATCGGCGGGGTGGTCAACATCGTCACCGCCGATCCCACCCGCCCGCTGCAAGGCGACGCCCAGATCGAGGGCGGGAGCTACGACACTCTCTACGGCAAGGCCGCGGTCGGCGGGAAGGACGGCGCCTGGACCTGGCAGGCGGCCGCCAGCACCTACGCCACGACCGGGGTCTCGGCCTTCGACCAGCGGCTCGGCGGCAAGGAGCCGGACGGCTATCGCAACCTCGGCCTCACCGCCCGCCTCGGCTACGATTTCGCGCCCGGCGTCTCGCTCGACCTGCGCGGCGTCTATGTGCAGGCGCACAGCAAGTTCGACGGCTTCTCCACCCCGACGTTCAGCTTCGGCGACGACGGCGAGTGGGGCGCGACGCGCGAGAGCATCGCCTACGCCGGCCTGACCTTCGGCCTGTTCGAGGACCGGCTGAAGAACCGGATCGCCGCCCAGTACACCCTGACCCAGCGCGACCAGTACGACCCGGCCGACGCACCGGTGACCAAGACCTTCGACGGGCGCGGGATCGACGCCCGCGTGGAATACCAGGGGACCTATGCGATCGCGCAGGGCTGGACCGGGGTGTTCGGGGCCGAGAGCACGCGGGAATCGATCACCGCATCCTCGCCCGCCTTCGACTTTCCGGGAACGCCGCCGACCAAGGCCCACGACACGCTGAACTCCGGCTATGGCCAGATCCAGGCCGAGCCGATCCGCGGGCTGAACCTGACCGCCGGCGTCCGCTACGACGATCACTCCACCTTCGGCGGCCACGCGGTCGGCCAGGCCAGCGCCGCCTGGTCGCCCAACGACGGACGGACCATTGTCCGCGCCAGCTGGGGCCAGGGCTTCAAGGCGCCGAGCGTCTACGAGCTCTACTCCGCCTACGGGAACACCGGCCTCAAGCCCGAGCAGGCCAACGGCTGGGACCTCGGCGCCGCGCAGAAATTCTGGAGCGGCCGCGCCGACCTGCAGCTGACCTACTTCAACCGCACCACCACCGACCTGATCGAGTTTTCCGACTGCTTCAGCCTCACCGCGCCCCAGTGCGCCAGCGGCCGCTTCGGCTACTACGACAATGTGGAAAAGGCGAAGGCGCAGGGCGTGGAGCTGTCGGGCGCGATCCGGCCGCTGCACGGGCTCGAGGTCGCCGCCAACTACACCTACCTCGACGACCGCAACCGCTCGCCGGGCGCCGACTTCGACAAGCTTTTGGCCCGGCGGCCCGCCGACACCGCCAACCTGACGGTGAGCTATGTCTGGCCGGTGAAGCTCGCCACCGCCGTCGCCGTGCGCTACGCCGGCAAGAGCTACGACGACGCCGGCGACACCCTCCTGCTGAAGAGCTACGCCGTGGTCGACCTGCGCGCGTCCTATCCGCTCGGCCATGGCCTCGAGGCCTACGGGCGGGTCGAGAATCTGTTCAACAAGGCCTACGAGACCACCTACCGGTACGGCGCGCTGCGGCGCGGCTATTACGGCGGGCTGAGGGTGAGCTTCTGATGCAGGCCTTCGTCGCCCACGGCGGCCGACGGGGGGCGGCGATGCGGGCCTGGCCCCAAGCGCCGCGGCCGTGGGTGGACCTCTCCACCGGGATCAACCCCTGGCCCTATCCCGCGCCCCGGGCCTCGGTGGGCGCGCGCAACCGGCTGCCGGAGCCCGAGCGGATCGCCGCCCTGGAAGCCGTCGCCGCGCGAGCCTTCGGACTAGAGGATCCCGACCGGGTGCTGGCCACCGCCGGCGCCGAGAGCGGCCTGCGGCTGCTGCCCCGCGTCCTCGGCGGCGAGACCGCGTGGGTGAAGTCGCCCACCTACGCCAGCCATGCCGCCGCCTGGGCCGGGGCGGGTCGCCGGCTGCTGCCGGGGCCGGAGGGCGCGCTGATCCAGGTGGTGGTCAATCCCAACAACCCCGACGGGGCGCTGGAGTCGGAGGAGGCTCTGGCCGCGCGCGCCGACGCCGTGTCGTCCCGCGGAGGTTGGCTCGTCGTGGACGAAAGCTTCGTCGAGACCGTGGGCGCGGAGAGCGTCGCGGCTCTGGCCCACCCTCGGATCGTCGTGTTGCGTTCCTTCGGCAAGTTCTATGGCCTGGCCGGCCTGCGCCTGGGGTTCCTGGTCGGCGATCCGGATTTGATCCGCCGCCTGCGCCATATTCAGGGCGACTGGCCCGTGTCCGTCGACGCCATCGCCGCCGGGCTTGCGGCCTACGCCGATCATGGCTGGGCGGAGCGCACCCGGGTCCGGCTGTCCCGCCACGCCCAGCGGCTCGACGCGGCGCTGGCGCAAACCGGATTCGAGGTGATCGGCGGGACCAGCCTGTTCCGTCTTGCGCGGGCGGCCGACGCCGCCGAGCGGTTCGCGGCCCTCGGCGCGGCCGGTCTGCTTACCCGCCCTTTCGCGGATCACCCACAGTGGTTGCGCTTCGGCCTGCCGACGACCAACGTTTACCGCCGCCTCGCCGCGGCGCTCGGGAGCCCGCGATGACCGACAGCCCCGACGACGCCGCGCGCAACGCGGCCCACACCCAGGCGATGAAGGCGTTGAAGGCCGAACGCGACGCCATGATGGCGGGGATGCGCGAGGGGTCTGGCCTCTTGATGGTCCACACCGGCGACGGCAAGGGCAAGAGCACCGCCGCCTTCGGCATGCTCGCCCGCGCCCTGGGCTGGGGCCACACGGTCGCCGTGGTCCAGTTCATCAAGGGCAAGTGGATCACCGGCGAGCGGCAGTTCTTCCGCCGCTTCGACGACCAGGTTCGCTTTCACGTCATGGGCGAGGGCTTCACCTGGGAGACCCAGGACCGCAACCGCGACATCGCCGCCGCCGAGGCCGCGTGGACCACCGTGCGCACCCTGCTGGCCGACCCGGACATCCACCTTCTGGTGCTCGACGAGCTCAACATCGCCCTGCGCTACGACTACCTGGATATCGCCGCGGTGCTGGCCGACCTGCGCGCCCGTCGGCCCGACCTGCACGTCTGCGTCACCGGCCGCAGCGCCCATCCAGACCTGATCGCCGCCGCCGATCTCGTCACCGAGATGACGCTGGTCAAGCATCCGTTCGAGCAGGGGATCAAGGCGCAGCGGGGGATAGACTTCTGATGGCCGCGGCCGGCCTTACGCGTCGCGGCGCCCTGGCCGGGCTGGCGACGGGCGCCGCCGCGCCGCCGGGCCCCGCGCCGCGCCGCATCGTCTCGTTGAACCCCTGCCTCGACGCGATCCTGGCGCGTGTGGCCGACCGGGCCCAGATCGCGGCGCTCAGCCATTATTCGCACGAGGCGGGCGCGACCAGCCTTGGCGCGCTCGGCCTGAGCTTTCCCATCACCTACGAGAGCGCCGAGGAAATCGTGGCCCTGCGTCCCGACCTGGTGCTGGCCGCTGGTCATTCCGGCCCCGCCACCCGCGCGGCGCTGAGACAGCTCGACATCCGGGTGGAGACCTTTGGCGTGCCCAACAGCGTGGCCCAGAGCCTCGCCCAGGTGAGCCGGATCTCCGCCCTGGTCCATCGCCCTGAGAAGGGCGCGGCCCTGATCGCCGCCATCGACGACGCCCTGGCCAAGGCCGCGCCGGGGCCGGGCGCCAAGCCGCTGAGCGCCCTGGTGTTCGAGGCCGGCGGCCTGGTGTCGGCGCCCCACACCCTGGTGGACGAGCTTTTGACCCGCTGCGGCTTCGTCAACGCCGCCCTGCGCTACGGCGTGACGCGTACCGCCGACGTACCGCTCGAACGGGTGGTGGCCGACCCGCCGGAGGTGCTGCTGGCCGGTCAGGCCGAGCCCGGGGCGCCGACCTGGGCCGACCGCATCGTGACGCATCCGGCGCTGGCGCGGGTGGGACCGCGCATGTTCCGCGCCGGTTTCCCCCAGCATCTCACCTACTGCGGCGGCCCCACCCTGATCGAGGCGGCGCGGACCCTGGCCGACATCCGCCGCCGGGCGATCGAGGCTCGCCTGTAATGCGTCGCCGGATCCTGATCTTCATCGCCTTCGCCGCCGCCCTCGTCGCCCTGTCGGGGCTGAGCCTGATGGTCGGCCGGGTGTGGGCGCCATGGTCAGCGTGGACCGACCGGTCGGACCCGCGCTGGGCCATCATCTTCGACCTGCGCCTGCCGCGCACCGTCCTGGCCCTGATGGTGGGCGCCGTCCTGGGCCTCGCGGGCGCCGCCCTGCAGGGGTATACGCGCAACCCGCTGGCCGATCCCGGCGCGCTCGGCGTGTCGTCGATGGCGGCGCTGGGCGCGGTCATGACGCTCTACTTCGGCGCGGGCGCCGCGGCGCCCTGGGTGATCTCCGCCGCCGCCATGGGCATGGCCTTCCTGGCGGTGATCCTGCTCCTGCTGTTCGCGGGCGTCGGTTCGGGTCTGGTCACCTTCGTGCTGTCGGGCGTGATCCTGCAGACCCTGGCCGCCGCCGGCGTGGCGCTGGCCCTGTCGCTGGCGCCCAACCCCTGGGCGGTGAACGAGATCATCAACTGGCTGATGGGGTCGCTCGCCGACCGCAGCATGGACGAGGTGCGCTTCGCCGCGCCCTTCATGGCGGTGGGCGCGGCGCTGATCCTTCTCACCGCGCGGTCGCTCGACGCCCTGACCCTGGGCGAGACCACCGCCCGCTCCCTCGGGGTGGACCTGCGCGTCACCCAGCTCCTGCTCGCGCTCGGCCTGGCCCTGACCACCGGCGCCAGCGTGGCCGTGACCGGCGTGATCAGCTTCGTCGGCCTGATCGTTCCGCATCTGGTGCGCCCCCTGGTCGGCGGACGGCCGGGCGCCCTGCTCTTGCCGAGCGCGCTCGCCGGCGCGGCGCTGGTGCTGGCCGCCGACATCCTGGTCCGGCTAACGCCGGCGGCGCACGAGGTGAAGCTCGGCGTGGCCATGGCCGCGCTCGGCGCCCCGTTCTTTTTCGCCCTCCTCGTCACGCTTCGCCGCAGGCTGGTCTGACATGCTCAGCGCCCCTGACATGCTCTGCGTGAAAGAGCTCAGCCTGTCCCTGTCGGGCAGGACCATCCTCGACCGCATCGACCTCGACATCCCAAGCGGCGCGGTCACCGCCGTGATCGGCCCCAACGGCGCGGGCAAGTCCACCCTCCTGGCCTGTCTGGCGGGGCTCAGACGACCGGATCGCGGCGAGGCGGCGCTGGGTGGCGAACCGGTGCTGGCGCTGAACCCCCGCCTGCGCGCGCGACGCCTCGCCTTCATGGAGCAGACCCCCGAGGTGGCCTGGCCGGTGACGGTGCGCACCCTGGTCGGCCTCGGCCGCACCCCGTTCACCGGCGCGCGCGGCCCGGGCGCCGAGGACGAGGCCGCCGTCGCCGAGGCCATGGCGCGGACCGGCGTCGCGGATTTCGCCGAGCGGATCGTCACCACCCTGTCCGGCGGCGAGCGGGCGCGCGTGCTGATCGCCCGCGCCCTGGCCGGACGGCCGGCGTGGCTCCTGGCCGACGAGCCGCTGACCGGCCTCGACATCGGCCATCAGCTCGACACCTTGACCCTGTTCCGCCGTCTGGCCGCCGAGGGCGCGGGCGTGATCGTGACTCTGCACGACCTGACCCTCGCCGCGCGCCTCGCCGACCGGCTCGTGGTGATGGCGGAGGGCCGGGTCGTCGCCGCCGGCGCGCCGCAGAGCGTGCTCACGCCTGACCTCCTGGCCCAGGTCTACGGCATCGACGCGGGCGTGATCGCGCACCAGGGCGGATTGACCATCGACCTGATCGGCCGACGTGTCTGAGCGGGCGCGCACCGCCCTGGCCGCCCTCGTCCTGGAGGCGGCGCTGGGATATCCGCGACGCACGCCCCACCCGGTCGACGGCTTCGCCGCGGTCATCAACCGCCTCGAGCGCCGCTGGAACCGGCCGGAGCGCGGCGAGGGCGAGCGCCAAAGGCTGGGCGTCGCCGCCTTGGCGCTGGTCGGCGGCGGCGCGGCCCTGGCCGGCCTGATCGCCGCCCGCTGGCTCCGGTCCCGAGGCCGGCCGGGCGCTGCGGCCCTGACCTTGCTGGCGACCACCGGTCTCGCCCAGCGCAGCCTGCATCAGCACGTCGAGGCCGTGCGAAAGGCGCTCGACCAGGGCGACCTGGCCGCCGCGCGGACGGCGGTCGGCCATATCGTCGGCCGCGACACCGACGCCCTCGATGCGGCCGGCGTGGCCGGCGCCGCCCTGGAGAGCCTGGCCGAGAGCTTCAACGACGGCGTGGTCGCGCCCGCCTTCTGGCTGGCCGCCGCCGGCCTGCCGGGGCTCGCCGCCTACAAGGCGGTCAACACCGCCGACAGCCTGATCGGCCACCGCGAGCCGCGCTGGAGACGGTTCGGCTGGGCCGCGGCCCGCGCCGACGACGTCATGAACCTGGCGCCGGCGCGGCTGGCCGGTGTCCTGCTGTGCGCGGCGGGCGGCGGCGGATGGGCGGTGATGGGCCGCGACGCCGGCAACCATGCCTCGCCGAACGCCGGCTGGACCGAGGCCGCCATGGCCGGCGCCCTCGGCGTCCGGCTCGGCGGCCCGGCCGCCTATGACGGCGTGGTCACCGAGCGGCCGAGCTTCGGCGACGGGCCGCCGCCAGGCGCCGCCGACCTGCGCCGCGGCCTCGATCTCTACCGGCGCGCCTGCAGCCTGCTGTGGCTCCTGATCGGAGCCGCGGCATGGCGGCGCTGATGATCCAGGGCTGCGGTTCGGACGTGGGCAAGTCGACCCTGGTGGCCGGCCTCTGCCGCCTGTTCGCCAACCGGGGCCTCAGGGTCCGCCCGTTCAAGCCGCAGAACATGAGCAACAACGCGGCCGTCACCCTCGACGGCGGCGAGATCGGCCGCGCCCAGGCCCTGCAGGCCCTGGCCTGCCGCACGCCGGCGACGGTGCACATGAACCCGGTGCTGCTGAAGCCGCAGAGCGATGTCGGCGCCCAGGTCGTGGTGCGCGGGGTGGTCGATCGAACGATGAGCGCGCGCGACTTCCAGGGTCGCAAGGCCGGCCTGCTCGGCCTCGCGGTGGAGAGCTACCGGAGCCTGCAGCGGGAGGCCGATCTCTTGCTGGTCGAGGGCGCCGGCAGTCCGGCGGAGACCAACCTTCGCGCCGGCGACATCGCCAACATGGGCTTCGCCCACGCCGCCGACCTGCCGGTCGCCCTGGTCGGCGACATCGACCGCGGGCACGTGATCGCCGCCCTGGTCGGCGCGCACACGGTGCTGGCCCCCGCCGATCGCGACCGCATCCAGGGCTTCCTGATCAACAAGTTCCGCGGCGATCCGACCCTGTTCGACGCGGGCCGGCGCGAGATCGCCGCCCGCACGGGCTGGCGCGACCTCGGCATGGCGCCCTGGCTGGCCGCCGCCCGACACCTCCCGGCGGAGGACGCGGTGGTGCTGGAGCGCGGCGGCGCCGCGACGAGCGGCCGGGTGACGGTGATCGTGCCCATGCTGTCGCGGATCGCCAACTTCGACGACTTCGATCCCCTGCGCCGCGAACCGGGCGTCGACCTCCGCTTTCTGCCGCCGGGCGAGGCCGTTCCCGGCGACGCGGACCTGATCGTCCTGCCCGGGACCAAGTCGACCCTCGCCGATCTCGCCTTCCTGCGCGACCAGGGCTGGGACATCGACATCCTCGCCCACGTCCGCCGCGGCGGCCGGGTGCTCGGGATCTGCGGCGGCCTGCAGATGCTGGGCCGCCGTATCGCCGATCCGGACGGAATCGACGGCGCGCCGGGCGCGGCGGCCGGGCTTGGCCTGCTCGACATCGAGACTGCGATGACGGGTTCGAAAACCCTTCGACCGGTCGACGGAGACCTGGTCGGCGGCGGCGCCTTCGCCGGCTATGAGATCCACGTCGGCGTCACCACCGGCCCTGGGCTCGGCCGTCCCCTGCTGCGCCATGCCGACGGATCGCCGGGCGGGGCGATCTCCGCGGACGGCCGCGTCGCCGGCGCCTATGTGCACGGCCTGTTCGACCGCGCCGGCGCGCGCGCCGCCCTGTTGCGGCCGTTCGGCCTGCGCTCGGAGGGCGGCGATCAGGCCGATCACGTGGACAGGATGCTCGACGCCCTTGCCGCCGGCCTGGAACAGTCGCTGGATATCGCCGCCCTCGAAAGGATCGCCGGTCTGTGAGCTTTGTCGTCCCCCCTTTCCCATCCTTCGACCCCGACCTGGCCGCGCGGCTGCAGGCGAGGATCGCCGGCAAGGCCAAGCCGCCGGGCTCGCTCGGCCGGATCGAGGCCCTGGCCGTTCAGATCAGCCTGATCCAGGGGACGGAGACGCCGCGCGTGGACGCGGTGGAGGCCTATGTCTTCGCCGGCGACCACGGCATGAACGCCGACGGCGTTTCGGCCTACCCGTCCGCCGTCACCACCGCCATGGTGGCCACCTTCCTGGCCGGGCGGGCCAGCGTCAACGCCTTCGCCGCCGCCTGCGACGTGAGCGTGCGGGTGGTCGACGCCGGCGTCGACGCCGACCTGGCGCCCCACCCGGCGCTGATCGGCGCCAAGATCCGGCGCGGGACCCGCAACGCCGCCGTCGAGCCGGCGATGACTGACGAAGAGCTCGACGCGGCCCTGGCCAAGGGCGCCGAGATCGCCCGGGGCTCGGCGGCCGACGCCCTGGTGCTCGGCGAGATGGGCATCGGCAACACCGCCTCGGCCGCCCTGATCATGCACCGCCTCGCCACGGCCGCGCTTGGCGACTGCATCGGCGCCGGAGCCGGGCACGACGCCGAAGGCCTCGCCCGCAAGCGTGCGGTGCTGGCGCGCGCCGCGGCGCGATCGGCCGCGGACACGCCCCTCGACGTGCTGCGCGAATTCGGCGGGCTGGAGATCGCCATGATGACCGGCGCCTGCCTCGGCGGCGCAGCCGCCGGGAAGGTGGTGATCATCGATGGTTTCATCTCGACCGCCGCGGCGCTGGCGGCGATCCGGCTGGCGCCGGGCGTGGGGGACCGGCTGGTGTTCGCCCACGTCTCGGCTGAGCGCGGCCACCGCCTGATGCTTCAGGCGATCGGCGCGGAGCCCCTGCTCGACCTCGGCATGCGGCTCGGCGAAGGCAGCGGCGGGGTGCTGGCGGCGCCGGTGGTGCGGGCGGCGGCGCGGCTGATGCGCGAGACCGCCTCTCTCGACGCGGTATTGTCCGGATCCCTCCTCTCGTGAGGCTCCAGGCGCGCCTGTTCCTTTGCGCGCTGCAATTCCTGACGCGCCTGCCCACACCCGCGCTGAAGACCTGGCCGGAGAACGGAGTCGCCCGCAGCGCGCCGTACTACCCGGTGGTCGGCTGGATCGTCGGCGGGCTCTGCGCGCTCGTCCTGCTCATCGCCGACCGGATCTGGCCGCCGCTGATCGGCGCCGCCCTCTCGACCGTCATGGGCATCCTGGTCACCGGCGGCCTGCACGAGGACGGCCTCGCCGACACCGCGGACGGTTTGGGCGGCGGCCGCACGCCCGAGCGCCGCCGCGAGATCATGAAGGACAGCCGGATCGGGGCCTATGGCGTGCTGGCCCTGGGGTCCATGCTGACGCTCAAGACCCTGGCGATCGCCGCCCTGCCGCCGCCGCAGGCCGCCCTCGCCCTGGTGCTCTGCCACGGCGCCGCGCGCGCCTTCGCCGCCCTGGCGATGACCCTGCCCTACGCCGGCGATCCGGGCCGGGCGAAACTGGGCGCCGCGCGGGCGTCCCCTGTCGCCGCGGCTCTAGCCGCCCTGTTGGGCTTCGTCGCCCTGACCCTGCTGCCCTGGCCGCGGGCGGCCCTGGGCCTGGCGCTCGCCGCCCTCGCCGCCGGCCTGATCGCTCATACCGCCCGGCGGCTGATCGGCGGCTGGACCGGGGATGTGCTCGGCGCCGTCGAACAGGTCGCCGAGGTCGGGCTGCTGCTCGGCGTCGGCGCCGGCCTCGCCTAATGATCCTGCTCGCCTGATGACCCTGATCGTCTCCCCGCTGGAGCAGCTGAAGGGACAGATGTACCGCGCGCCGCCGGCCCGCATCGTCTCCCTGCTCGCCCCGGGACAGACCCCGCCGAAGCTCCCGCCGGTTCCCCGCCTCGCACTCGCCTTCCACGACATAGATGCGCCCAGGCGCGGGCTTACGCCGCCGGACCGCGTCATGGTGGAAGCCCTGCTGGAGTTCGCCGCCGACTGGCGCGAGCCCGGGCCCATGCTGATCCACTGCTGGATGGGGATCAGCCGCTCCCCCGCCGCCGCCCTGATCCTGGCCTGCGCGTTACGGCCGGAGCGCAGCGAGATGGACGCCGCGGAGGCCCTGCGCGCCGCCTCTCCGACCGCGACGCCCAACCCCCTGATGATCGCCCTGGCCGACGACCTGTTGGGGAGGCAGGGACGACTCGTCGCCGCCGCGGCCGCGATCGGGCGGGGCGCGGACGCGAGCACGGGCGGGGCGTTCCGGTTGGCGGTGCGGGGCTAGCTCGAGCGATCCCGGTTCAAGATTATCGTCATCCCACCCTATGGAAGGAAGATTGCAGCGTCACCGCCGCAGAACCTGCACGGTCCGCCGGGTCTCCCATCCCAGACGCTCGAGTTCCGGAACCTCTCCCTCGGCCGCCGGATATCCGAGGCAGAAATAGCCGATCAGCGCCCAGTCATCGGCCACGTCGAGGATTTCGGCCATGGCCGCCGGCTCGACGATGGACACCCAGCCGAGGCCGAGGCCCTCGGCGCGGGCCGCCAGCCACAGGGTGTGGACGGCCATCACCGCCGAATAGAGCGTGGTCTCCGGCATGGTCATGCGCCCGAGCCCATGGCCTTGCTCGGGCTCCGGTTCGCAGTAGACCGCGAACTGCACCGGCGCGGTGTCGAGGCCCTCGAGCTTCAGCGCCGCATAGCGTGCGGCCCGGCCAGCGTCCTGCGTCGCGATCGCGCGGCGGTTGGTGCGCTCGAAGTGGCGGTGCACGGCGGCGCGACGCTCGGGGTCGTCGACCAGCACGAACCGCCAGGGCTGACTGAGCCCCACCGACGGCGCCAAGGCCGCCGCCTCGAACAGGGCCTCGAGCCGCTCCGCGGGCACCGGCTCGGTCCGAAAGCGCCGGACGTCGCGCCGCCAGGCGAACAGGTCCGCGAGCTTCGCCCGAAACGCCGGGTCGAACACGGGTGGCCGGCGCAGGGTCGCGGGAGGCGAAGGCATGACCCTTTATGCGCGGCGAGCGCCGCTTCGCCAGCCCCCTCCTCGCAGTTCGCCGTTCGTCAGGCGTGCACGGTTTTGGCGCCGATGGCGTCGAGTTCGGCGATCACCTCGGGCGAAAGGACGAGCTCGGCCGCCTGCAGGTTTTCGTGCAGGTGCGCCACCGACGAGGTCCCGGGAATCAGCAGGATGTTGGGCGACCGGTGCAGCAGCCAGGCCAGGGCCACCTGCATCGACGTCCTGCCGAGCCGGTCGGCCACCGCGCTGAGGGTCGAGGACTGCAGCGGGCTGAAGCCGCCGAGCGGGAAGAACGGCGTATAGGCGATCCCGAGCTCGTTCAGTTCGTCGATCAGGGCGTCGTCGTCGCGATGGGCGAGGTTGTAGAGGTTCTGCACGCAGACCACCGGGGCGATGGTGCGCGCCTCGGCGACCTGAGCCGACGTCACATTGCTGAGCCCGAGGTGGCGGATCAGTCCCTGCTGCTGCAGCTCGGCCAGGGCGGTGAACTGCGGCGCGATCGAGCCCTCGCTTGGCCCATGCACGTCGCTCATGACGCGCAGGTTGACCACCTCCATGGCCTTGAGGCCTAGGTTTTCGAGGTTGTCGCGCAGCCCCTGGGCCAGCGCCTCCGGGCTCTGGGCGGGATTCCACGAAGCGTCCGCGCCGCGCACCGCGCCCAATTTGCTGACGATCACAAGGTCATCCGGGTACGGATGAAGCGCCTCGCGGATCAGCCGGTTGGTCACGTGCGGGCCGTAGAAATCGCTGGTGTCGATGTGGTCGACCCCGCTGGCGATGGCCTCGCGCAGAACGGCCCTGGCCGCGTCCGGGTCCTTGGGCGGGCCGAACACCCCCGGTCCCGCGAGTTGCATGGCGCCGTAGCCCATGCGCTTCACCGTGCGGTCGCCGAATTTGAAGGTTCCGGCGGCGCTGATGTCGATGTCGGTCATGGCGTATGTCCTGAGTCTGTGATGAGCCCGATATGGCGATAGGCGCGCTGCTCGATAATCCGATATAATCGGCACGGGCTGTACGGCAGAATGGACAATGGCGCTCGAACTCAACGATCTGGGCGCCTTCGTCACCGTAACGCGCGCGGGGGGATTTCGCGATGGCGCCCGGGTCAGCGGCGTCTCTGCTTCGAGCCTCAGCGCGGCGGTGCGGCGGCTGGAGACCCGGCTCGGTGTCCGACTGCTCAACCGCACCACGCGGAGTATCTCGCCCACCGAGGCCGGCGCGCGCCTGCTCGAACGGCTCACCCCCGCCCTCGGCGAGATCGAGGCGGCGATGGATGTCGTCAACGCCTTTCGCGACCGGCCGGCGGGAACCCTGAAGCTGAACGTGCCGTCCGCCGTCGCTCGACTGGTGCTCCCCGGGGTCGTCCCCCCCTTCCTCAAGGCCTATCCGGACATCCGCCTGGAAGTGATCGTCGAGGACGGCTTCGTCGACATCCTGGCCGAGGGCTGCGATGCGGGCATCCGCTACGACGAACGCCTCGAGCAGGACATGATCGCCGTGCCGATCGGGCCTCGGGTTCAATGCCTGGCCACGGCCGCGTCGCCGGCCTATCTGGCCGCGCGCGGCGTTCCCGACCATCCCCGCGACCTTCTGGGCCACGCCTGCCTGCGCGGCCAGTTCGCCAGCGGGGCGACGCCGGTGTGGGAGTTCGAGCGCGACGGCGAGGTGGTGCGGGTCGACCCTACGGGTCCCCTGCTCGTGCGGCTCGGCGCCGGGGTCGACCTCGCCGTTGACGCCGCCATCGCCGGCCTTGGCGTCATTCAGCTGTTCGAGGACTGGCTGCGCCCCGCCTTCGACGCCGGCCTGCTGGTCCCCGTCCTCGAGCCCTGGCGGCAGAGCTTCTCCGGCCCCTTCCTCTACTACCCCGGCCGCCGCCACGTCCCCGCCCCGCTGCGGGCCTTCGTGGACTTCATCAGGCGGTGAACCCGAAGCCGTCCTCCGGTCCGGAAAAGTGGTCGCCATCCCGGAAGGCGCGTGGCGCTTGTCCCCGGATCCGTTCACCGCGGCGCAGCGCACGCCGTCGGCGTCAGCCCGCGCCGCGCAGCCGGCGCCAGGCGTCGGCCAGCGCCGCCCGGTGCGCGGGCGCGGCGATGGCGATGAGGGCCTCGGCGCGCCGGTCGGGATCAAGCGGCTTGAGGTCGGCGACGCCGTGCTCGGTGGCGATGGTGTCGACCTCGGTGCGCGGCAGAGACACCGTTGGCGTCTCCAGGCGGGCGACGATGCGCGAGATGGCGCCGGCGGTGGACGGCAGGGCGACGATCGAACGGCCGCCGGGGCTGGCCCGGGCGATGCGGGTGAAGTCCGGCGCCCCGCCGACGCCGCTGACCCAGCGCCCGGCGCGCCATTCGAGGTTCACCTGGCCGTAGAGGTCGACCTCGAGCGCCGAATTGATGGCCATGAACGGCGCGGGGTCCGTCGGGTCCGGCAGGTGGGTGGTGAAGACGTCGGCGAAGGCCACCCGGTCCTGGCGATCGAGCCAGGCGTGCAGGTCGGCGCTTCCATAGGCGATGCCGGCCAGATGGCCGCGCCCGGCCATCGCCCCGGCCCTCCAGGCCTGCAGCACGCCGTCGGTGACGAGGCCGGAGCGGAGCCGCAGGTTCCGGTGACCGTGCAGCGCCCGCCAGACGGCGGCGGGCGCGGCGCCGACCCCCGTCTCCACCACCGCGCCATCCGGCACGAGGTCGGCCACCCCCCTGGCCAGGGCCTCCAGCGCCGGCGACGGGGCCGGATCGGCGAAGGTCGGCAGGGGCGCATCGATCTCGACCACGGCGTCGAGGTCCGACAGGGCGACGCCCGGTGAGACCGCCGGCCGGGGCATGCCGGTGTTGAGCATCCCGATCCGCGCCCTGGCCGAACGGGCTGCGATGGGCCCGAAGTCGGCGGCCGCGCCGAAGCGGCAGACGCCGTCCTCGGGCGGCGTCAGGTGCAGGAGAGCGAGGTCGGCCTGCAGCGCCGCCAGATAGGCGGCCGTGCCGGTGTAGGCGAGCGGCAAAACCTCCACCCGCCCCGCCGCGAACGAGGCCCGCAGGGCGTCGGACATCATGAACACGCGTAGCCGCGCTCCCGGATGCAGGCCGGCATAGTCGAAGCTGTTGATCCCGGGGATCAGGCCGCTGACCAGGGTGACGCCGTCGAGGCGGTCGGGCTCAGCGATCAGGAGCTCGCGCAGGACGCCGAGTTCGGCGACGCCGCCCGGGATGTAGATCGTCGCCCCCGGACGGAAATGGTCGAGGATCGCCTCGGGCCGGATGCGGGGCGGGATCACGCCCGTTCGAAGATCGCCGCCAGGCCCTGGCCGCCGCCGATGCACATGGTCTCGAGCCCGTAACGGCCGTCGCGGCGCTGCAGCTCGCGCAGCAGATTGGCCAGGATCCGCCCGCCGGTGGCCCCGATCGGATGGCCGAGCGAGATGCCCGAGCCGTTGACGTTGAGGATGTCGTTGCGGCTGTCGTCCTCCGACCAGCCCCAGCCCTTCAGCACCGCCAGCACCTGCGGGGCGAAGGCCTCGTTGAGCTCGACCACGTCGATGTCGTCCCAGCCGATGCCGGTGCGGCCGAACAGGCGCTCCACCGCCGGCACTGGGCCGATGCCCATGCGCGAGGGATCGCACCCGGCCGCCGCCCAGCCGACGAACCAGCCCATCGGCTCGAGGTTCAGCGTCTCCAGAAGGTCCTCGGCCACCACCAGGCAGGCGGCGGCGGCGTCGTTCTGCTGGCTTGCGTTCCCGGCGGTGACCACCCCGCCCTTCTCGATCGGCTTGAGCTGACCCAGGCTCTCGGGCGTGGCGTCGGCGCGCACGCCCTCGTCCTTCCTGAACTCGATCGGATCGCCCTTGCGCTGGGGCACGGACACGGGGACCAGCTCGTCGTCGAACCTGCCCTCGGCCCAGGCGGCGGCGGCCCGTCGGTGGCTGCGCGCGGCGTAGGCGTCGGCCTGCTCGCGCGTGATCTGGTAGTCGCGGGCCAGGTTCTCCGCCGTCTCGATCATGCCGGAGATGACGCCGAAGCGGCTGATCGGCTGGCTCATCACCCGGCCGCGGCTCAACCGGTCGTGCATGGTCACCGAACCGGCGCGGGCGCCGTTGCGCATGTCGGTGGAGTAATACTCCACATTGCTCATGCTCTCGACGCCGCCCGCCACCACCACGTCGGCGGCGCCGGTCTGCACCATCATCGCCGCATCGATCACCGCCTGCAGGCCCGAGCCGCAGCGCCGGTCGAGCTGATAGCCCGGCACCGAAATCGGCAGATCCGCGGCCAGCGCCGACCAGCGGGCGATGCAGGGCGCCTCGCCATTGGCGTAGCCCTGGGCGAAGATCACGTCGTCGATCCGCTCGGGATCGATCCCGGTGCGCGCCATCAGCGCGCGCAGGATCACCGCCCCGAGCTCGCCCGCCTGCAGGCTCGCCAGCCCGCCCTGGAACTTGCCGACGGCGGTGCGTAGGGGGGAGACGATGGCGGCGCGGCGCATGGGGGACTCTCGGGGACGGTGGAAGCGTCGGACCGGGATATAACCATACGCGGGGCGGAGCAATTTTCCACGCCCATGTCGGCTTGAACGCTGTCGCCGTCTTCGTCACTTAGTCTCATAAGTAAGAAAGACGCTCCGATGCGGATCACGTCCAAGGGGCAGGTGACCATCCCACACGCTCTGCGTGAGCAGGCGGGCCTCGTGCCGGGCACGGAGGTGGAGTTCAGGCTCGAGGCCGGCGGGGTGCGCCTGGTCAAGGCCAAGCCTGGGACGGCCCGCAAGAGCCGCGGGCGCGCGCTGGTCGAGCGACTGAGGGGAAAGGGCGCGTTCAAGATGACCGCGGACCAGGTTATCGCATTAATGCGCGGGGCGGCGGCGAACGCGGACACACCGCCCGGCGAATGATCCCCATCGACTCCCATGTGATCATCGACGTCCTCTCTGAGGACGGCGTCTGGAAGGTCCGGCCGGAGGAGGCCCTGGCCGATGCCGCGGACCATGACGAGATCGCCATCAATCCGATCATCTATGACGACCATGGGGCAGCGGTGGATTCACCCTAGGTTGCTGACTTGGCGCCGCACTCGGACGGTTGGAAGGTGAAGCTGCCGAGATGGGTCTCGCCGGCGTAATAGTCGTATCGAGCGGTGACGCCGGCGGCGGCCAGCGACGAGGACGCGCAGTAGGCCGCAAACAGGCTCGATCGCCGCTCGTCCTTTCCGGCGCTCCACTGCGACGGTTCCGCCTTTACATCGTAATAGTAGGTCAGCACGCCGTCGCCGACCTGCAGGCCTTGGAGAGACGTCGTGTCGTCGATCCGCATCGGCAGCTTGGATCTGAGGGCGTCGATGGCGGCCTGCAGTCCCTGGGCGGGCCTTTCCGGGGTCGCCACGGCGGCGCGCATCGACGCGTCCTCGCTCGGCGGCTCACGACTCACCTTCAGCACCACGATGAGAACGTAGAGGCCGGCCACAAGGACCAGATAGCCGCACCCCAGGATGAAGGTCCTGACAGGACCGGATCCCACCGACTCCACCCGCGTGCCGGCGTTTCGATCCCACCAGGTCGACCCCGTGCGCCGAAGCGTAAGGTATTGCAGTAGATAAAAGGGCGCCGCCAACGGCGCAAGTCCGAACGCCGAAATCAGGTATATCCTGAGGTTTCTCTCGAAACTCCTGGCGAGGCCCGGGGGTCTTCCAGTCTCCCCCACAACTCTGACGCCCGCCAACATCTTGCCGATGGACGTACCAAAGACGCTGAGGACGACCGCATCTATGAGGAGAGCCAGCGGAAACGAGACGAGCCCAAAGAATGTCGGGGCCACACCGGCGATCCCGGGGATCAACGACGCCGGTCCAATCATCAGGAAGGTGTAGAGCATCACGTCGACGGACTTGGCCCAGAATCTCGCCCAGGCGAGATTAGGTCCCGCCGCCCCGGACCGCTCGACAGGCCTCGCCCCTGCAATCGGGACGAAACCTGCGGCGGACGTCACTTCTTCGACAAACCCCGAGTCTCTGTCAGACATGCCCGCCTCCGATCCCGCCGAGAACGAATAGGGAACATGAATTTGATCGAGATGCAAATACAATATTCACCGCCGCCGCGCCCTTGGCGGGGCGTCCGCGGCGAGCCTGAGTTCCTGCGAAGCGCGAGGGTCCCTTCGCCAGCACTTCACACTTGATCTGCTTCGCCAGGCTCCATTTACGGGGCCCAATCGGGCCGCCACGCCGCGAAAGGCACGCCGGGCGCGCGGAGATGCGGCCGGTGAAGATCCTTAAGTCGTCGTGCGTTTCAGGCGGATGGCGTTCGCCCTAGTACCGGCTGCCCGGCTGGTCCTCCACCGCGTGGCCCTTGGCGGGGATCAGCATGCTGCGTTTGAAGGTGCAGACCACGACGTCGGCCTGGTTCCTGCCGGTGGTGCGCACGGTGACGATCCCCTGCCCCGGCCGCGACCGGCTGGGGCGGACCTCCAGCACCTCGCTCTCGGCGTAAAGGGTGTCTCCGGCGAACACCGGGGCGGTGAACCTCACCTCGTCCATGCCGAGGTTGGCGATGGTCTTCTGCGACAGGTCCGAGACGCTCATGCCGATCAAGAGCGACAGGGTGTAGGGGCTGACCACCAGATTGCGGCCCCACTCGGTCAGCTTGCCGTACTCGGCGTCGAAGTGCAGGGGGTGGGTGTTGAGGGTCAGCAGGGTGAACAGGTGGTTGTCGTACTCGGTCACCGTCTTGCCGGGCCGGTGCTCATAGACGTCGCCGACGGTGAACTCCTCGAGATAGCGGCCGAAGCTCTCGCGATAGCGCTGCGGACCGACCTGCTTCCACCCCTGGACCATCTGGCTCTCCCGCCGCCCGTTCGCCCGTCGGCGCCGCTTTAGGCTTTGAACCCGATGGCCGCCCTGGTCTAGGTTCGACCTCCCATGAGTCTCCAGTCCGTCCTCTCCCGGCGCTGACGTTTCGCAACGCCGGCTTGCCCGGACGGCGCGTCGGCCGGACGGCCCATGGCGAATTCACAGCGAGGAGCCTCTCTTCCATGACGGATCGGCCGGATGTCCCGCGCCTGCTCGGCCGCGAGCGCATCATCGCCGGCCCCGGCTTCAACCGCTGGCTGGCGCCCCCGGCCGCCCTGGCGATCCACCTGTGCATCGGCATGGCCTACGGCTTCAGCGTGTTCTGGCTGCCGATGTCCAGGCTCCTGCCGGGCGCGCCGGCCTGCCACGCGGGCTTCGTGAACGAACTCACCGCGGGCGGTTGCAACTGGACCGTCGCCGACGTCACCCACGTGTTCGAAACCTTCATCGCCATGCTCGGGGTCTCGGCGGCGATCTGGGGCGGCTGGGTCGAGCGCGCCGGGCCGCGCCAGTCCGGGCTGATCGCCGCCCTGTGCTGGGGCGGCGGCCTCGTGATCGGCGGCTACGGCGTGTCGATCCATCAGCTCTGGCTGGTGTTCCTCGGCTGCGGCGTGATCGGCGGGATCGGCCAGGGCCTCGGCTACATCACCCCGGTCTCCACCCTGATCAAATGGTTTCCCGACCGGCGCGGCATGGCGACGGGTTTCGCCATCATGGGCTATGGCGGCGGGGCCATGATCGGCTCCCCCCTGGCCGTCTGGCTGATGGGGCGGACGGCCCGCGGCCCGGTCCAGGGCGTCGCGCCGACCCTGATGGCGCTCGGCCTGATCTACGCCCTGGTGATGAGCCTGGGCGCGTTCGGATTCCGCATCGCGCCGGAGGGCTGGCGGCCCGCGGGCTGGACGCCCGGCGAGACCAAGGGCTCGCTGATCGCCCACGGCCACGTCCATCTGAACCAGGCGTGGAAGACGCCGCAGTTCTGGCTGATCTGGGGCGTGCTGTGCCTGAACGTCACCGCCGGCATCGCGGTGATCTCGATGGCCAGCCCCATGCTGCAGGAGGTGTTCGGCGGGCGGCTGCTCGGCCTGGACGCGCACGCGACCCTGTCCGCCGCCCAGAAGGCCGCCCTCGTCGCCGCGGCCGCGGGCTTGGTGGGCCTCATCAGCCTGTTCAACAGCCTCGGCCGGATCTTCTGGGCGTCGGTTTCGGACGTCCTTGGCCGCAAGACCACCTACGCGGTCTTCTTCATCCTCGGCATCGCTCTCTACAGCGCCCTGCCGGGCTTCGGCCACCTGGGCCTCGCCGCCCCGTTCGTCGCCGCCGTCTGCATCATCCTGACCCTCTACGGCGGCGGTTTCGCCAGCATCCCGGCCTATATCGCCGACATCTTCGGAACCCGGTTCGTCGGCGCCATCCATGGCCGGATCCTCACCGCCTGGTCGGTGGCGGGCGTCGCCGGCCCCATGCTGATCGCCGCCGCGCGCCAGACCCAGCTCGACCACGGCGTGGCCAAGGCCCTCGTCTATGACGGCACCCTCTACCTGATGGCGGGCCTGCTGTTCGTCGGCCTGATCTGTGATCTGCTGATCCGGCCGGTGGACCCGAAACGCCAGATGTCGGCGGAGGAGCTGGCCCGGGCGGACACGGTTCAGTCCGCGTCGGCCGCGGGGACTGCGGACACGGCGGCGCGAGGCCGTTTCGGCCTGATCGGCGGGCTTGCCTGGCTGGCGGTGGGAATTCCCTTCGCCCTCGGCCTGTGGATCGCCCTGCAGAAGGCGGCGGCCTTGCTCTGACCCCGTCGATGCGGGCACTCTGCGGCCATGTGCGACACCCTGGCCGCGACGCCGGCCGTCACCGCGTCGGGCGCCCTGCTGTTCGCCAAGAACAGCGACCGGGAGCGCAACGAGGCCCAGGCGCTGGAGATCATCCCGCGCCGGCGGCGCGCGCCGGGATCGCGGCTGCGCGCCACCTACATCGAGATCGACCAGGCGGCCGAGACCCACGCCTGCCTGGTCAGCCGGCCGTTCTGGATGTGGGGCGCGGAGATGGGCGTCAACGAACACGGCGTGACGATCGGCAACGAGGCCATGCATGCGCACGTCCCGGCCGCCCGCCGCCGCGCCCTGACCGGCATGGACCTGGTCCGGCTCGGCCTCGAGCGGGCGGCGAGCGCGGCCGAGGCGGTAGGGGTGATCACCGGCCTGCTCGAACGCCACGGCCAGGGCGGGGACTGCGGCCATCTCGGCCGGTTCTATTATCACAACGGCTTCGTCATCGCCGACCCGCGCGAGGCCTTCGTGCTCGAGACGGTGGGCCGCTGGTGGGCGGTGGAGCGGATCGAAGGGGTGCGCGCCCTGTCCAACGCCCTCAGCATCGGCAGGGCCCCGACGGCCATGAGCGCGGACCTGCGGTCCCACGCGACGCGCGAAGGCTGGACCGATGCGGAGGGACGGTTCGATCTCGCCGAACGGCTGATCGATCCGGTCCGCGACGCCGTGAGCTTCGGGCGCGGCCGCTGCGCGCGGGCGACCGCCCTGCTCTCGCCCAGGGCCGGCCGGATCGGGCTGGCCGACCTCCTGGGCGTGCTGCGCGACCACGGGCCGGAGGCCGACGGCGATCCGGACTGGTCGCCGTCGAAGACCCTGCAGCGCTCGATCTGCATGCACGCGGGCCCCGGCGCGCGGCGGAGCCAGAGCGTCGCCTCCATGGCTTCGGACCTCACGCCGGGGCGGATCACCCATTGGGTTACCGGCACGTCCGCGCCCTGCCTCAGCCTGTTCAAGCCCGTCGTGATCGGGCTTCCATCGCCCGGGTTCGGCCCGGCGCCCACCGACCACGCCGATGTGGAAAGCCTGTGGTGGCGCCACGAACGCCTGCATCGCGCGGCGCTCGACGACATGCCCGCCGCCCTGCGCCTCATCGCCGACGAGCGCGACGCCCTCGAGGCCGGCTTCCGCGCCCGCATGGACGCCGCCTGGATCGCGGACGAGGCGGCGCTCGCCGGCGCCGTCGCGGCCTGCTGGGCCGAGGCGGAGGCCGCCGAAGCCCGCTGGCGCGCCGCCCTTTCCACCAACCGCGTCGCGGCCCGGCGTCCGAGCCGGTCGATGGCGCTTTCCTGGGCGCGGCTGAACGCAGTCGCCGGGTTTCCGCGCCCGTGACGCCTCCGGTGCTTGCGACGCCTGTCCGCCGCGTGCACCCTATTCCCCATCTCTGAAGGAGCCCGCCGTGAACGCCATCCTGCGCAACACGCTCGACCTCGACGCCTGGTGGATGCCGTTCACCGCCAATCGCCAGTTCAAAGCCGCCCCGCGCATGCTGGCCTCCGCCAGCGGCATGTTCTACCGCACGCCCGAGGGCCAGCCGGTGATGGACGGGGTGTCCGGCCTCTGGTGCGTCAACGCCGGTCACGGCCGGCCCGAGATCGCCGAGGCGGTGGGCCGCCAGCTGCTCGAGCTCGACTATGCGCCGGGCTTCCAGATGGGCCATCCGCTGGGCTTCACCCTGGCCAGCCGGCTGGCCAGGCTGGCGCCCGAAGGCCTGGACCGGGTCTTTTTCACCAACTCCGGTTCGGAATCGGTCGACACCGCGCTCAAGATCGCCATCGCCTATCACCGGGCGCGCGGCGAAGGCCAGCGCAGCAAGTTCATCGGGCGCGAGAAGGGCTACCACGGCGTCGGCTTCGGCGGCATCTCGGTGGGCGGGCTGGTCAACAACCGCCGCCTGTTCCCGCTCCTGCCGTCCGACCACCTTTCGCACACCCATTTGCCGGCGGTGAACGGCTTCTCGCGCGGCCAGCCGGAGCATGGCGCGGACCTGGCCGACGAACTCGAGCGTCTGGTCGCCCTGCACGGGGCCGAAACCCTGGCGGCGGTGATCGTCGAGCCGGTGGCCGGTTCGGCCGGCGTACTGCCCCCGCCGGTGGGCTACCTCGAGCGGCTGCGCGCGCTCTGCACCAGGCACGGCATCCTATTGATCTTCGACGAGGTGATCACCGGCTTCGGACGGACGGGGGCGCCCTTCGCCGCCCAGCGCTTCGGCGTCACGCCCGACATCATGACCACGGCCAAGGGCATCACCAACGGCGCCCTGCCGATGGGGGCGGTGTTCGTGAACCGCGCCCTGCACGACGCGGTGATGAAGGGTCCGCCGGAGACCATCGAGTTCTTCCACGGCTATACCTATTCGGGTCATCCAGTCGCCTGCGCCGCGGCCCTGGCCACCCTCGACGTCTATGAGCGCGAGGGCCTGCTCACCCGCGCTGCAGCGCTTGAAAGCTATTTCGCCGACGCCCTGCACGGCCTGCGCGACGCGCCGCACGTGACCGACATCCGCAACCTCGGCCTGATGGGCGCCATCGACCTGCGGTCCCGCGCGGGCGCCGTCGGGGCCCGCGCCTACGCCGCCATGGTCGAGGCGCTGAAGCAGGGAATCTTGATCCGCATCACCGGCGACACCATCGCCCTCTCCCCGCCCCTGATCATCAGCGAGGCCGAGATCGACCAGTTGCTCGCTACCCTGCGGCGTGTGCTGGCGGAGCTGGATTAGCCGAGCCGTCAGTCGGAATAGCCGTCCGTGTCGATCGGGCATTGCTCGACGCGATGCGGATTTGAGGTCGACGTCAGATCGCTGGTCCAGCACTCGTCGAGGACGGAACAATAGCAGGCCTCGAAGCGGAGCCTTTGGCGAGCCGCATTCAGGCTGTTCCAGATCTGCTCGTGACCGGGCCGCTCGCGCCAGGCCAGGACGTTCACGCCGTCGCGGGCCGGAAGCACGCCCACGGCGTCGTTCTGGCTGATGAGTCCCATCGCGAACTGCTGCTCCAGACTCGCCGTGGCCACGCCGCAGCACCGCGCCATCAGCTCCGCATGGTTGTGCACCAACCGCCCGTCGAGAGTGACCTTGAAAGAGCGGACCCGAGCCGGGCCAACACCGCTGTTCTGCAGCCGAAAGTTCAGGGTGCGGGAGTCGGTGGCGAAGCCGTTGTCGGTAGTCTGGAACACCAGGAAGGGCCAGGAGTTGGCGGCGACCAGCTTCTCCTCGGTCTTGCCGTGCTCGATGGCCACGAACAGCGAAATGACCGAGATGGTGATGGCCGACACCGCGATCGCCATGTCCACCCACCGATGTCCCGTCTTGTGGGCATGGGCATGCACGTCGTCGACGCTGGTCTGTACGGGCGGTTCTGACATTGCGCTCCCCCACGCTTGGGTCGCCCATGCGCCGGTCAAGGTCAAGGTATAGGCGATTGGACTGGTCGGGCGTCATAGAGCTGGGCGACCCGACGGCGGATCGCGGTGCAAATCAGCGGAGGCCTGCAATGACGATCACCCTCACCGCCTTCGAACGATCGCCCGACCGCGGGCGGGGGCTGGCGCGCGACATGCGGGTGCGTTGGGCGCTGGAGGAAGTCGGCCAGCCCTATGACGTTCGCCTTCTGTCGTTCGCGGCGATGAAAGACCCCGCGCACCTCGCCCTGCATCCGTTCGGGCAGATCCCGACCTATCAGGAAGACGATCTGGTCCTGTTCGAGTCCGGCGCGATCATCCTGCATGTCGCCACCCGCTACCCGGGCCTGCTGCCGGACGAGGGAAACGCCCGGGCGCGCGCGATCGGCTGGATGTTCGCCGCCCTCAACACCGTGGAGCCGCCGATCGTCGAGCGCGGCATGGCGAGCATCGTGGAGAGCGACGCGCCCTGGTACGCGGCGCGCCTGCCCATGCTCGACGAGCGTGTCCGCGGCCGGCTGAGTCAGCTGTCCGCCCGGCTCGGGGACGCCGACTGGCTCGACGGCGCGTTCAGCGCCGGGGATCTCCTGATGGTCACCGTGCTGCGCCGGCTGAGCGCGTCGACGCTGCTGAACGACTACCCGAACCTTGGCGCCTACATCGCCCGCGGCGAAGCCCGCCCCGCCTACCAGCGCGCCTTCGCCGACCAGCGGGCGGTGTTCACACGCGCTGCTGGAGCGAATTAATCCGAGGCGCGGGTATCGCCTCATCACCAACCGTCGTCGGCCACGCCGACTTATACCAACCATCCATGTGCAGGACTCTTCTCCCGCTCATCCCGGCGAATGCCGGGATGAGCGGAATAGAGTGAGATAGGTCATTCTTTGCGATGACTGGTATTACTCGGCATGACGAAGGCCGGTTGCGGCGTGTTCGGCGTGAAGCGGCTCGAAGAATGAGCCTCAATAGCCGCCCCTACACCGCCTCCCACACCGCCCGCGCCAGGGCCAGGGCGCGCGGGTCGCCGATGATGGCGGTTCCCATCCGGTTCATGGCGTAGGCGTAGGTGGCGCGGCGGGCCATGTCGATGATCACCAGCGAGCCGCCGTAGCCGCACCAGAACACGCAGTCCTCACCCGGCAGCGGGATCATCGGCGCGAGCCCGAAGCCCAGCCCATAACGCGCCTCAAGCCCCAGGATCAGGTCGGTCCCCGCGACCTGCAGCTCGAGCGCCCGGCGGCAGCCGGCTTCGGACATCAGCCGCCTGCCCTTGGCGACGCCGCCGTTCGCCAGCAGCATGTGGATGTGGGCGATCGAGCGGGCGTTGCCGGTCCCGCCGGCGGCGGGGATCTCCGCGCCGCGCCAGGCCCGGGTGCGGGTCTCCAGCGGACTGACCGCCGGGTTGAGCATCATGTTGAGCAGAAGCTCGCCCGGCGGCGAGGCGGGCGGCTCGGTCGGCGGCGGCTGCGGGATCAGGTCGGCGACCCGGTGGTCCTCGGACGCCGGCAGGCCGATGTGGAAGTCCGCTCCGAGCGGTTCGGCGATCTCCTCGCGGAACACCGTGCCGAGCGACCTGCCCGTGATCCGCCGCACCACCTCGCCGACCAGATAGCCCTGGGTGACCGCATGGTAGCCCGGGGCCGTCCCGGGCGCCCAGAACGGGGCCTGGGCCGCCAGAAGACTGGTGGCCTTGTCCCAGTCGTAGAGGTCGTTCACCGTCATCGGCTCCTTCCAGCCGGACAGGCCGGAGGAATGCGCCATCAGCTGGCTGACCTTGACCTCCGCCTTGCCGTTGGCGGCGAACGCCGGCCAGTAGCGGGCCACCGGCGCATCGAAATCGAGCGCGCCCCGGTCGGCCAGCAGCAGCGCCGTCAGCGCGGTCATGGTCTTGGTGGTCGAGTAGACGTTGACGATGGTGTCCTTTTCCCAGGGCCGGGTCCGGGCCTCGTCGGCCCAGCCGCCCCACAGGTCGACCACCACCTCCCCCTCGACGGTGGCGCAGAACGAGGCGCCCACATCCTCGCCGCTGTCGAGCTGGGAGCGGAACACCTGCTCGACGGCGGCGTAGCGCGCGTCGGCGAAGCCGGAGACCTCGGTGTTGGCCGTTGCGGAGGCGGTCATGGTGTCGGACATCGGCGCTTTCCCTGTCGCGGCGTCTCTCACAATCGCCGCCGGACACCAGAGAGCCTACCCTTCCGGGACGATCGTCAAGAGGCCGGCGTTCGGCGATCCGTCGCTCAGCTCGCCAGCGCGAGGGCCTGAGGCGCCTCGGCGTCGAACACCTCCGCCAGCGCCGCGGCGAGCGAAGTGGCGGTGATCGGCTTGGCGACGTGGCCGTCGGCGCCGGCCAGGGCGCCGGCCGCCACGTGTTCGGGTCCCACGTTGGCGCTCAGCATCAGTATCGGCACGCGCGGGCGGGCGTTCGCGGTCTCGGCCTGACGGATCCGGCGGACCGCCTCGAGGCCGTCCATCACCGGCATCTGCATGTCCATCAGGACGACGTCAAAGTATTCGCGCCCCGCCGCCGCCACCGCCTGCGCGCCGTCCGACGCGGTGGCGATATCGGCGCCGAGCTGCTCGAGGATCAGGCGCGCCACCGTCAGATTGGTCGGATGATCGTCGGCGACGAGCACCTTGAAGACGCCCTCCGCCAGCGCTTCCGCAGGGCCGTCATCCCGGGCCTCGATCTCGGCCGCGGGCGGGAAGTCCGCCTCGAACCAGAACGTCGCGCCTTCGCCCGGCCGGCTGTCGCAGTCGAGAACGCCGCCCATCAGGTCGGCCAGCTGGCGACAGATCGACAGGCCGAGACCGGTGCCGCCGAACCGGCGGGTGATGGAGCCGTCCGCCTGCTGGAACCGGCCGAACACCCGCTCCTTCTGCGCGGGGTCGAAGCCGACGCCGGTGTCGGTCACCTCGAAGCGCAACCGTCCGTCGCCCGTCATGCCGGCGCGCAGGGCGACCTGGCCCCGCTCGGTGAACTTCACCGCATTGCTGGTCAGGTTGGTGAGGATCTGGCCCACGCGCACGGGGTCGCCCAGGAAGCAGCGCTCGACCTCCGGCGCCGCCTCCACCCGCAGGATCAGATCCTTCGCCTCGGCCCGCGGCATGGATAGTTCGGCTACGGAGCGCAGCAGATCGCCGGCGTGGAACGGCGCGATCTCCATCTCGATCTGGCCGGCCTCGACCTTGGCCAGGTCGAGCACGTCGGACAGCAGCCGCTCGAGAGTCTTGCCGGAATCACGGATGATCTCCGCCATCCGCTTTTCGCGCGGCGCGAGGTTCGAGGCGGCGAGGAGGTCGGCGACCCCGACCACCCCGTTCAGCGGCGTGCGGATTTCGTGGCTCATGTTGGCCAGGAATTCGCTCTTGGCCCGGCTGGCCGCCTCGGCCGCCTGCCCCGCCGCCTTCAGCTTTCGCGCCACCCGGCGCTGCCACACCACGACACCGGCGGCGCCCACGATCAGCAGGACGGCGAAGAAGCCAAGGACATACTGCGCCTGCAGCAGGGTGTGCTGCAGCTTCATGCTCTGGCGCGCGGTATCGAGTTCGGTCTGCAGTTCGGCGGTGAGTTCGTGCAGGCCGGTCGTCTGCTGGCGCGTTTCGTCCCAGGCGTGATGGCGACGATAGTCCCGCAGCGCCGCCAAGGCCTCGGCGGGCCGGCCTTCGGCGGCCTCCAGCTCGGCCTCCACCTCCGGCTCCCGCGCGAAGGCGGCCTGCTCGAAGCGTCCGGACCCCTTCAGCGCCCTGATCCGCGCCAGATCGGCCCGCGCCGCCGCGACGGCGCCCAGCCTGGCCTCGGCGATGGCCCGCATCGGCAGGATACGCGGGGCCAGGAAGTCGGCGCCGGTCAGCGCGCCATCGAGCGGCGTCAGGCACCGCATCACCTCGGCCGGCTCGCCGAAATTCTCCGCCACCATGGCGCAGAGATTGTCGTCCCACACGTCAAGGTGGGGCAGATCCGACTTCTGCGTCAGGTGATGGTGGATGGCCGCCAGGCGACGCGCCAGGCCGGCGTCGCCCTGGTCCACCGCCATGTGCGTCATGTTGTAGATGTCGTCGAAGTCCGGCCGCGGATAGGTCTGCTCGCCGAGGTCGAACTCGGCGCGCTGGAAAGCCCTGGCGCCGCCGTCGAGGTCCTTCAGGTGGATCAGGGACAGGCCGATCGCGTCCCAGACTTCGGCCTCGGCGCGCCGGGCGTCGGGGTCGCCGGTGGGAATCGTCTGTTCGGCGGCCGAAAGCGACTTCAGCGCCTCGCCGGCCCGGTCCGCGTCATTGCGCATCAGGGCGCGGAACACCGTGCCGTGCAGCCGGGCGTACCAGTCGTCCTCCTCGGCCACCGCCTTGTCGAGTTCGCCGGCCGCGGACGCCTGTCCGCCGTCGTAACGGGCCTTGATCGCATCCATCGCCGCCATGTGCTGGAAGCGCACGTCGTGCTGGGCGGCGGCGTTGCGGACCAGAACGGCGTTCAACTGGCGGAACCGGGCGAACTCGGACTGATTGTCGTAGACGAGCGAAACGAACTCCAGACGACGGAGCCCCTCACGATCCGGCCGGCGGGCGGCGGCCGCGGCGAAGCGGTCGAGCGCGGCGAAACTGCTCTTTTCGGCGCGCGTCTGAATGGCGGTGGCGAGGGAGGTGGCGCTGAGGTCTGCGTCGGCGCCGGCGCCGGCCGCAAAGGCCGGCCCCCAGCCGGCGGCGAGGACAGCGACAACAAGTCCCCACGCTCTAAGGTGCACCTAAGCCGCCTCCAGGAAACTCCGCATACAACTTAACTTGAATTACTTTCCGAGTTCCTACGGGCGACACGGCCCTCCGGCGCGCTCAAGCCAACGCCCGACCCTGCGTCTCCGGCAACAGCAAGGCGGCGACGATCACGAGGCCGTAGGCGCCCCCGGCGAACAGGCCGATGGTCTCGCCGAGCGGCGCGTGCGCGGAGACCCAGCCGATCAGGGCCGGGAACAGGGCGGCGACGCCGCGGCCGGCGTTGTAGCAGAATCCCTGCCCCGAGCCCCTCACGGCGGTCGGGAACAGCTCGGTATAGAGCGGCCCCATGCCGCTGAAGATGCCCGAGGCGAAGAACCCCAGCGGAAACCCGAGCGGCAGGGCCAGGGCGTTGGACAGGGGCAGCCGCGTATAGGCCAGCACCAGCAGGAGCGAACCGATCGCGAAGATCAGGAAGGTGCGCCGCCGCCCGACCGCGTCGTTGAGCCAGGCGCTCGACAGATAGCCCACGAACGAGCCGCCGATCACCACCGCCAGATATCCGCCGGCGCCGCCCACCGACAGATGCCGTTCGGTGCTGAGCAGGGTCGGCAGCCAGGTGGTGATGGCGTAATAGCCGCCCTGGGCGCCGATGGCGATCAGACTGCCCCTGAGGGTGATGCTGAGCAGGGCGGGACTGAAGATGGCGAACCAGGGCGCGCGGGTCTCCGTGCGCCGGTAGACCTCGGGTTCGGGCACGAACCGGCGCACCAGGAACACGGCGAACCCCGGCAGGAGGCCGACCATGAACACCGCGCGCCAGCCATAGTCCCGCGGCAGCACCGACAACAGGACGGTGGCCACCAGAACCGCTGCGCCCCAGCCCAGCGCCCAGGCGCTCTGCACCAGGCCGACCGCCTTGCCGCGATGTCGCGCAGCGACCACCTCGCCGATCAGCACCGACCCCGCGGCCCACTCGCCGCCGAAGCCCAGACCCTGCAGCCCGCGGGTGATCATCAGCTCCGGATAGGTCTGGGTCAGCCCCGACAGGAAGGTGAACAGGGCGAACCAGGCGATGGTGATCTGCAGGGTCCGCACCCGGCCGATCCGGTCGGCCAGCAGCCCCGCGCCCCAGCCGCCCACGGCCGACAGCACCAGGGTGACGGTGGCCAAGAGTCCCGCCTGTCCCTTGGTCAGGCCCCACACCTGGATCAGCACCGGAATGACCAGGGTGTAGACCTGCACGTCGAGCGCATCGAGCGCGTAGCCGCCGAAACAGGCCCAGAAGGTGCGACGGCCCGCGGCGTCGAGGTCGTCGAACCAAGTGTGCACGCCGAGGCTCCTTTGCCGAGACCTTAGTCGTGGGCGCCGACTCGTCAATGCGACGGGCCTCAAGCGTTGCCAGACGGGGCGAACCCGTCGTTATCTGCTGGAGAGGGTGGAGGATCCGGCATGAGAACGCGTGACGTCTGCGCAACGACGATGGCCTGGCTCGTGCTCGCGGCGCCGGGCCTGGCGGCCGAGGATCCGCACATCGCCCGGATCGAGCACGACCTTCGCCCCCTGGTGCAGGTTCAGGGCCGGATCGAGCCGTCGACAAGCCTGGCCGAGGCGATGGCCGCGCACCACGTGCCGGCGGTCAGCATCGCGGTGATCGACCACGGCCGCATCGTCTGGGCCCGGGCCTACGGCTACGCCGACGTGGCCGGCAAGGTCCGGGCCACCCCGGCGACGGTGTTCCAGGCCGGGTCGATCAGCAAGCCGGTCGCCGCCAGCGCCGCCCTGCAACTGGTGCAGGAAGGCCTGCTCGACCTCGACGCCGACGCCAACACCGAGCTGAAGAGCTGGCGCATACCGGCCAGCCCGCTGACCGCCGAAAAGCCGGTCACGCTGCGCGGTCTCCTGACCCACACCGCCGGCCTGACCGTGCACGGGTTTCCGGGGTACGCCGCCGGGGCCCCGGTCCCGACGGTGGTCCAGGTGCTGGAAGGCAAGCCGCCGGCCAACACCGCCCCGGTGGTGGTCGACCACACGCCCGGCACGGCCTGGAGCTATTCCGGCGGCGGCATCACCATCGCCCAGCTGATCATGACCGACACCACCGGCCAGGACTTTCCCGACCTGATGGACAAGCGGGTGTTCGCGCCGCTGGCCATGGGCGCGAGCACCTATGAACAACCCCTCCCCGCCGACAGGCACGACGGGGCCGCGGGCTATCTATCCTCCGGCGCCCCGGTGGTCGGTCGCGCCCACACCTATCCCGAGATGGCCGCCGCGGGGCTGTGGACCACGCCGACCGACCTGGCGAAATGGGTGATCGCCCTGCAGCACGCCTACGACGGCGGCTCGCAGGCGCTGTTGAACCAGGCCACCGCCCGGGCGATGGTGACGCCCGGGCTCGGCGGCTGGGGTCTCGGGATCCAGGTCGACGGCCAGGGCGACTCCTTGCGCTTCTCGCACGGCGGCGACGACTGGGGGTTCAAGGCGCAGTTGGTCGGCTGGCTCACCGGCGGCCGCGGCGTGGTCGTCATGGCCAACGGCGACAGCGGCATGGCGGTGATCCAGCCGCTGGTCCAGGCCGTCGCCCGCGCCTACGGCTGGAAGGGCCTTGAGCCCAAACTGATCGCGGCGGCGTCGCTGACCGATGCGCAGATGCGGGCCTTCGCCGGGCGCTACGGCCACGGTCTGTTCAGTGTCGAGATGGCCGACGGCAAGCTGTGGGGCCGGCAGGGGGCCGGCGAGCGCCTGGAGGTGGTGCCGACCAGCGCCGACCACCTGATGGTTCTGGCCATGAACCTCGGCTTTGACGTGGTGCGCAAGGACGGCGCGGTCACGGCGCTGAAGGCGGGCGACCTGGTGATCGCCCGGGATCCCTGAATTACGGAATATCCAAACACCCGCTCATCCCGGCGAATGCCGGGATGAGCGGAGAAGCATTCGAACCCGGTTGGCCAAGTCACTCCGCGCCGTCGCCGGTCGAGGGCGCCGCCTTGCCGGCCTTGCGGTCGGCCACCCGGGCGCCGCGGAGGATGTCCGGCAGGGCGTAGTTGCCCTCGTGGCAGGCGTACTCGAACAGCCGGCCCTTCTGCGGGGTGAAGCTCATCTCGGCGCGCCAGGGCCGGCTGTAGTAGGTCGAATCCTCGACCTGGAATTCGTAGAGAATCTCCTTGGGTCCCGTGCGGGTGAAGCGCTCGGTCACCCGGCCCTCGGGGGTCAGGAACACCGGGCCCGCACGCCCCTGCTCATGGTTCACATGCGTGGTCTCCACCACCAGCGTATCCTTGTCCCACCAGCCGACGCTGTCGCCGAGCCAGGGCTGCAGCGCCGCCGGCCGCCGGCCGGCCTCCGCCGCCGCCCTGTCGGCGAACAGGGGGATGATGCGCACGTCGTGGACCATCTCCACCACGATGGCCACCGCCCCTTTGGTCTGCACGATCTGGTAGCTGTTGTTGTAGAGGTTGTTCAGCATGGCCGGCCCGCCCGATCCGCGCGAGCCGATCAGGCAGCGGTCCCAGGGCTGCAGCCGCTCGGGGTCGGCCGGCGCATCGGCGGCGCGGGCGTAGGCCTGGGCCTTGGCCAGCAGGGCCTTGCCGCCCTCCGAGAACGGCAGCTGGCCGTCGGCCGGATCGACGATCCACGAGGTCCGCCATTCGCCCTTGACCTTGCCGAGGGTGGCGCCGGGATCGAGCCAGAAGCCGTTATAGCCCTTGCCGACGTCCTCCGCGGCGGAGGCCGGATGGGCCGGATCGGCCGGGCCGCTATCCATCTGCTGATAGCGCACCTGTGGGTTGGCCTTGGCGATCCGCTCGGCCTCCGCGTCGCCGACCACCAGGGTCTTGACCGACGGCGGGCGCGTCAGCTTGGTCGCCGACGCATTGGTCCACACGCCCTGCAGGTCGGGAACGCCGTCAGGCGTGCGCGGGGGCGACCAGGACGCGGCCCGGCTCGCCGCCGGCGCCAGCGAAAGCAACAGGGAGACGACCAGCCAACTCTTGCGCATGCAGCCCGACCTCTGACCCGTGGAGCGTGAGGTTTGGAGGGTCAAACTCCCGCGGGCAAGTCCGATCCGCCGGCGCGGAAAATACCCCCGCTGGGTGCGTGTTTGCGCGGCCCCCAGCCGTGTTCATCTGGCTAAGTCGCTCGCGAAGCAGGCGCATTGGCGCCCGAAACCGCCCGATCCGAAGGACTGCAGGATCAACGCGGAGATCGCGGAGAGTCGCACGGAGCAGGCGGAGACAGAATCCATCAACAATAGAAATTCCGCTCATCCCGGCAACCCGAAGGGCGGCGAAGCCAATGCCGGGATGAGCGTGATTTTATTGCGAAATCCTCAGAGTTCTCTGCACATATCTTCGAGATCTCCGCGTTTAATCTTAAGATCGCAGGTTCTACTTCGACAGATCCGGAACCAACGACAGATAGTAGGTGATCGCCGGCGGAATGCTGGCCACGGGGGTGCGCTCGTTGAGGCCGTGGCTGAAGTCGTCGGAGTCCTTGATGAACACCGGGCTCGCGCCATAGCTCGGCACGTGGTGATAGCGGAACCACATGCTGTCGCTGGCGCCCGACGCCATGCTCGGGAACACCGGCACGCCGGGATAGGCGACGCCCATGGCCTTGGTCACCGCCGCCACGAAATCAGGCCGCATCGGCGAGGCGTCGTTGGCGACCGAGCCTTCGGTCGCGTCCGTCACGATCACCGCCGGCTCGGCGGCGGCCGCCTTCAGTTCGGCCAGGATCTCGGACCGTGAGTGTCCCGGAAAGATCCGGCAATTGACGTTCGCCGTCGCCCGCTGCGGCAGGGCGTTCTGCGCGTGACCGCCGCTGATCATGGTGACCACGCAGGTGGTGCCGATCTTGCCCACGGTGGCCGGATTGGCGCTCAGCACGGCGATGGCCTGCTTGTCGGTGGGGTCGGCGGCGAAGGCGCGCATGGCCGCGCCGATCGCGGGCTCCTCGTACTTGGACGCCTGCACGAAATATTCGCGGGTCAGCGGACTGAGCTCCGGCTTGATCTGATGCGCCTGGATGCGCACCAGCGCCGCGGCCAGCTGATCGATGGCGTTGTCCCTGCGCGGGGCCGAGGAGTGGCCGCCGGGATTGGTCACCGTCAGCGTGAAGTCCGCGTAAGTCTTCTCCGCCCCCTGCCAGGTGAAGTACTCGGGCGCACCCGTGGCCTCGTTCAGCACGCCGCCGCCGCCGTCGATGTTGAGCACGAGCTCGGCGTTGCTGAGCGCCTCGGCGATCGCGGCGCTGGTGCGCATGGCCGTCTCCTCGTCGCCGGAGAACTCGATGATGATGGTGCGCCGGGGCTTGTAGCCCTCGCGCTTCAGCTCGATCAGCGAGGCGATGGCGATGGTCCCGTCGAGCTTCATATCGGTGGCGCCGCGGCCGTAGAGATAGCCGTTCTCCACCACCGGCGTGAACGGATCCCGCTTCCAGTCGGCCGGCTTGGCCTCGACCACGTCCATGTGCCCGGAGATCACCAGCGGCTTGAGACCCGGGTCCGAGCCCGGCCAGCGGGCGATCAGATAGGCGGTGTCGCCCATCGGCGTGATGGTGATGTCCTGCGCCGCGAAGCCGCCGGCGACCAGGGCCGACTTGTAGAGGGTCGCGACCTCGGGCGTACGGTTGCCCGGCCCCTCGACCGAGCGCAGGGCGATGGCCTGCTTGGCCAGGTCGAGCGCCTGCGCGTCCGCGGCCGGATGCGCCGCCGGCGCCGCCCCCGCAGCCCCCGCGAGCGCCGCCGCCAAAACACCGATCGCCACCGCCCGCATCCGCCCGTGCTCCCCTGTCTCCGCATGCAGAGTTAGACGGTTTTTCCAGGGATCGAAACCCGCGCGCGGGATCGCCTCATTCCTGTTCGAAATCCGGTGGTATTCTGCCTTTGAAGCGCGGACAGGCGCCGAGCCGAGGCGTCTGGGTCGTGCCCTTGTGCACGGGTCGGAGTACGCCATGGACGATTTTTCCCATATCCTGAACTGGAAGCTGCTCTACGGGTCGCACGACTTCCCGGGGCCGGACGGCGGCACCTGCATCAACGAGGCGGCCATCGTCGCCGCCGGGTTCGGCTATCAACGCGTCGGTCACGCCCGCGAGCTGCCCTCCTGCTTCTGCCCGGTGATCGGCGAGTTCTCGGTCTGGCTCAACGACAGCATCACCGACGCGGAGCTGCGGATGAAGCTCCTTCTGCCCTTCGTCACCCGTCTCGCCGGCGCGCGGGGAACGGCGGCGGACGAGGCGGCGCGGGTGGAGGTCCTGCGCGCCCACCTCACCGCCCTGACGCCCGAAAAGCAGCGCAAACGCCGCTTCACCGACCGCCACCACGGCTATCTCCTGATCGGCGAGGTGCTGGGGCCGTGGACGGTGCGGCGCTATTCGCTGAAGACCGCCCGCACCGTGCGCGAGTTGATCCGCATCGCCGAACACCTGAAGAGCGGAATGAGCGTGATCGCCCTGCCGGGTTTCTTCGCCGCCCTCGCGGGCGCCCTCGACGCCATGCTGGCGATCGGTCCGCGCGCCTCGACCCCGGAGACCGAACTCCTCGTCGCCCGCATGGAGGCCGCCAAGCGGCCTGGACGCCAAGCCGCGGCGCTCTGAACCGACCTTGAGCTCCACCTCCCCCGGAGTTCGGGGGAGGTGGGCCCGAAGCGTTCGGACGGGGTCGACGGCGCCGACGCCTGGGCGTCTCCCCCACCCCTTCCGTCCGCGGTGCGGCCGCCTTCCCTGCCCGGACTGGGAAGAAATGCAAGGATGTCTGAAAAGGTGGGAACAATGTCCTGAGCGCCATGGCGCGCCAAGCTATGCTGGCGATCTCGTTCTGGGAGACCGCCGATGAAACCCCTCGCCCTGTTCAGCGCCGGCGTCGCCGCCACCGCGGCCCTGGCCGTGTGCGGCGCCCTGGCCGGCATGACCGTCCACGCCGAGACGCCGCAGTCCGACGTCGCGCAATCCGGCGCGCCGCGGTACGACGCCTCCGGCAAGCTGATCCTGCCCGCCGACTACCGCGACTGGGTGTTCCTGAGTTCCGGGATCGACATGAGCTATACCGAAGCCCCGGCCGTGGCCGGCATGCACATGTTCGACAACGTCTTCGTTCCTCGCGCCGCCTACGCCGCCTTCAAGCGTACCGGCGTCTGGCCCGACAAGACGGTGCTGATGCTGGAGAACCGCACCGGCAGGACCAAGGGCTCGATCAACCGACAGGGCCAGTTCCAGACCGGCGAGGTCATGGGGCTGGAGGCGCACGTCAAGGACACGGCGCGGTTCAAGGGCGGCTGGGGTTTCTTCGGCTTCGGCGGAGATCATGCGCCGGCGGCGATGATCCCCTACGCGGCGTCGTGCTACGCCTGCCACCAGACCCACGCCGCCGCCGACACCACCTTCGTCCAGTTCTATCCCACCCTGCTGCCCGTCGCCACCGCCCTGGGCGCGCTGAACCCGGCGTATGTGGCGGAGACGAAAGACGAGCCCAAGCCATGATCCACCTGCCATCCGGATCGGACGACTTCACCCGATCCGGAGCCGGCCGGGTCACGGCCTGAACGTCAGCCCCCCGAAAGGTCAGCCCCCTGAAACGTCAGTCCCGGCTCAGACCTTCTTGCCGGTGAAGTGGAAGCTGCCGAGCGGGCCGGCGTCGACGTCGCCCGAGATGATCGAGCAGGCGTGATCGTCGCACTGGGCCGTGAAGTGCAGGGTCGCGTGCGGATCGGCCAGCTCGCTGGTCCACTCGAAATGCTCGTCGTGGACCTGGCCGTGCTCGATGTGGGCGCAATGACCGTCGTTGCATTGCTCGCCGGTCAGGTGGCCCCCATCCTCGTGCAGCGACAGGTGGGCGTCGCGATCACCGTTCGGGGTATGCACCGTAATCTCGTACTCACCGCTTACCGACATGGTCGCCTCCCAGGAGTGTGGAGCCTCCATCTTGCGGCGACGCTTGTGACAGCTGCAATCCGCCGGAGTGAAATCTTCGCGGGATCGGCCGGGCGCCCCTATCTAAGGCGCCTCATCCATGACCCGGGCTGCCGATGCGCGTCACCCGCGCTGACACGCCCGCGCAAATCGGCTAGTCCCCCGCCCATGAACGCCCCTCCCGTGACCGCGCCAACCAAGACCATGGCGGAGCTGGCCGCCGAGTACGGCCTGAAGGCCGACGAATACGCCGTGATCGTCGATCGCCTCGGCCGTGAACCGAATCAGGTGGAGCTCGGCATCTTCAGCGTCATGTGGTCCGAGCACTGCTCGTACAAATCCTCGAAGCGACACCTCGGCAAGTTCCCCACCACCGGCCCGCGCGTGATCTGCGGTCCGGGCGAGAACGCCGGCGTGGTCGATATCGGCGATGGCCAGGCCGCCATCTTCAAGATGGAGAGCCATAACCACCCCTCCTACATCGAACCCTATCAGGGCGCGGCGACCGGCGTCGGCGGCATCATGCGCGACGTCTTCACCATGGGCGCCCGGCCGATCGCCCTGCTCAACGCCCTGCGCTTCGGCGCGCCCGAGCACCCCAAGACCCGCCGGCTGGTGGCGGGCGTGGTGGCCGGCATCGGCGGCTACGGCAATTGCGTCGGCGTGCCCACAGTGGGCGGGGAGACCAACTTCCACCCGGGGTATGACGGCAACATCCTGGTCAACGCCATGTGCGTGGGCCTGGCCGACGCCGACAAGATCTTCTATTCCGCCGCCCCCTCGGCGGGGCTGCCGGTGGTCTATTTCGGCTCCAAGACCGGCCGCGACGGCATCCACGGCGCCACCATGGCCTCGGCCGAGTTCGATGAGGCGTCCGACGAAAAGCGCCCCACCGTGCAGGTCGGCGATCCCTTCGCCGAGAAGCTCCTGATCGAGGCGACGCTTGAGCTGATGGCCACCGGCGCCGTCGCCGCCATCCAGGACATGGGCGCGGCCGGGCTGACCTCCTCGTCGGTGGAGATGGCGGGCAAGGGCGGCGTCGGCGTCGAGCTCGACCTCGACGCGGTGCCGCAGCGCGAGACCGGCATGACCGCCTACGAGATGATGCTGTCGGAGAGCCAGGAGCGCATGCTGGCGATCCTCAAGCCCGGACGCGAGGCCGACGGCTATCGCGTGTTCGAGAAGTGGGGCCTCGACGCCGCGGTGATCGGCAAGACCACCGACACCGGGCGGATGGTGCTGAAGCACCACGGCAAGCTGGTGGCCGACGTGCCCCTGGCGCCCCTGTTCGACGACGCCCCGCTCTACGACCGGCCGTGGATCGAGCCGAAGCCGCCCGCGCCGCTCGGCGAAGTCCCCTCCCCGGTCGACTGGGCCGACGCCATCACCACCCTATTGGCCTGTCCTGACCTCGCCTCCAAGCGGTGGCTGTGGGAGCAGTACGACCGGCATGTGATGGCCGACACCCTGGCCGACAGCGCCACGGCCGCCGACGCGGGCGTGGTGCGGGTGCACGGCACGAAGAAGGCCCTGGCGGTCACCTCCGACTGCACGCCGCGCTATGTGCAGGCCGATCCCTATGAGGGCGGCAAGCAGGCGGTGGCCGAGGCCTGGCGCAATCTCACCGCCGTCGGCGCCGACCCCATCGCCATCACCGACAATCTCAACTTCGGCAATCCGGAACGGCCCGAGATCATGGGCCAGATCGTCCGCGCCATCGACGGCATGGCCGAGGCCTGCCGCGCGCTCGACTTCCCCGTCGTGAGCGGCAACGTCAGCCTCTACAACGAGACCTCCGGGGTCGGCATTCCGCCCACCCCCACGGTCGGCGCGGTGGGCCTCTTGGCCGACAGCGCCCGGCGCGCCGGCTACGGCAGGCTCAAGGCCGGCGAGGTGCTGATCCTCGTGGGCGAACCCGGCGCCGGCGAACAGGGCGGCCACCTCGGCCAGTCGCTCTATCTGCGTGAACTGCTCGGCCGCGAGGAGGGACCGCCGCCGCCCGTCGATCTGGCCCGCGAGCGCCGCACCGGCGATCTGATCCGCGGCCTCATCCACGACGGCGTGGCGCGCACCGTGCACGACCTGGCCGACGGCGGCCTGATCGTCGCCGCCGCCGAGATGGCCCTGGCCTCGAACGTCGGCGCCGTCTTGACCCCGGACGCCGCCGTCGATCCGGGAAAGACCCTGCTGGGCTGGCTGTTTGGCGAGGACCAGGCCCGCTATCTGATCGCCGTGCCCGCCGACCGGGCCGACGAGGTCTATACCCGGGCCGACGCCGCCGGCGTCCCCGCCGAGCTGATCGGCCAGGCCGGGGGCTGCGAGCTGGCCCTGATCAGCGGCGGCCGGGAACCCCTGTTCGCCATCGACCTCGACGACCTGCGCACCGCCAACGAAGGCTGGATGCCGGCCTATATGGACGGGGTGGGGTAGATCGCCCTTCGCCTGATCGGGGCCTCACGCTTTGCTATAGGGGAAGGGCGGTTCGCCGGCGAAGGTCGGGCCTTGCAGCACCACCTTCGCCCCTGCGGCCTGGACCGGGACGTTGAAGCGCGCGACGTAGCGCGGTTCGGCAGGTTCGGCGTAGTCGGTGTAGACCTGCTTCAGGTCGAAGGTGACGAAGTCCACCCGAAAGTCCGACGCCGTGGCCGTGGCCACGCACAGGCCGTAGGAATCCGAATCCATGTAGGGAATATGCGTCTGCCGGCGACGCCCCGCCGAGGGCCGGACGGCGCCGGCGGGGCCGGAGGCCTTGGCGCAGCGCAGGGATTCCTCCCAGCCGTAGAGGGCGGTGACGCCGGTCCACGGCAGGGCGGGGCGACCGGCGGCGACCGGCGGCCCCCCCACCAGGGTTTCGGCCTCGGTCCCCGGCGCCTTGGCCTTCATGAACGAGCGCAGGACATCGCCGAAGCTGGCCGAACTGATCCCCGCGCAGACGAACTCGACCCCCACCGCGCCCGCCCCGCCGTCGTCCCGATCGGGGCTCAGCAGGCCGCAGAAGTGCATGTGATGATCGCCTGAGAGCGAGATGTAGTTGGCGATGCGGCTGTCGCGCACGAACTCCAGCATTTCGCGGCGCTCGCCGGGATAGCCTTCCCAGGAGTCGGTCATCACCACCTCGTCCGGCGCGATCGAGCGCCCCTCGAAGCGGAAATCGAAGCTGAGCGGGGTCTGCGGCACCGAGTTGACGCAGACCTTCCACGTGGCCGTCGACGCCTTCAGTTGGGATTTCACCCAGGCCTTCTGATCTGCGCCGTACATGGTGCCGACCGGCGTGGTCCTGCGGGCGTTGGGGAAGCTCATGCCCCGCGCCTCGACCGTTTCGCGCGGATGCCCGCCGTGGGCGGTCCTGCCCGCGTCCATCTCCTCGACCAGCCCACGGGGAAGCAGGGCCCGGGGATGGAAGGACAGCTTTTGGCCGATCAAGCCGGGCACGGGATGCTCGGAGCGATAGGAGCGGCTGTCGGCCAGGATGAGGTCGAGGTGTCGCCCCCATTGCAGTCGCCGCGTGATGTTGATGCTGTGGATCGCCGCCAGATTGTTGGGCTCAGTGCTGCGGTTGAGGTCGTCGACCGCGCCGAACGGGACATCCTGGACCTGGACCGGTTTGAAGTCATAGGCCGGGTTCTGACGCGGCAGATCCGACAGCATGGTCGGTATATATTCGAAATAGGCCTGGTTGCCGGCCACCTTGCGCCGCTGGGTCGGCGTGCCCGGCGGCTGATAGACGGTCATCGACTGCCAATAGTCGTCGGCCACTTCATGGTCGTCGAAGATGCAGATGAAGGGCCAGTTCTGCCGAGCCGCCCGCAGCCACGGATCGGCGAGACATCCCCGATAGAGATAGCGGTATTCGTCCACCGTCTCGGCGTACTGCAGTTCGATCTTCTGGCCGAAGTTCTGGTTGTGGTCGTCCCACGGCTTGCCGGGGAAGGCCAGCGGCCGCGTCGGTACGCCCATCCTCGCCGGAAAGATCATCTCGTAGATGAAGTCGCCTACGAACAGCACGAAGTCGATCCGCGCCTCCGGGCCCGCCGTCCGCTCTTGCTCCAGAAGGCGGCGGTAGGCGTGGTAGTAACCGGTCTGGAAGTTCTGGCACGAAGCCAGGGCGAACCGCGCCTCGACGTCGGCGGTGGGAGCCGGGGCCGTGCGCGTGCGACCAACGGTCGAGGTCCTGTGGGCGTCGTCGATGAACCGGTAGTAGTAGGTCGTCGCAGGCTCGAGCCCGGTGACCACCACCCGGCAGGTATGGTCGACGCCGGCCAAAGCCTTCAGCGACTTTTCGAGGGCTACGGTCTTGAAGTCGCTTCGTCTGCTGAGTTGCAGGACGAGCGCAACATCGCTTTCGCCGGCCGACGGCTGCGCCCGGGTCCAGAGCACGATTCCATCCGGAGTCGGATCGCCCGAGGCCACGCCCTGGGGGTAGCGGCTATCGGCGGCGTTCTCAGTGGCGTGAACGGCGGGGGCGAAGGCGGGCGCAGCGACGGCGACGAACACGCCGAGCACAGCCGAGGACGTCTTCAGGAACTCACGCCGATTGGCCATCGTGTCGTCTCCGGGAGAAAGGGCGCGCCGCCCGCGCAGGTCGTCTTGTTCAGTAGCGAAGCGACAGTTCGGCCATCACGTTGGCCGGCGGGGCGGCGTGGATATAGGCCTGCCCCCCCGAGGTCAGACCTCGGTTGGCGTATCGTTCGTCCAGAAGATTTCGCCCGGTGACGGACAGGCGCCAATCGCCCAGGGCGTAGGCCACCGATGCGTTGAGCAGAGTATAGGGTTTCTGTTCGATGGAGTTGGCCGCGTCATAGGCCATCGAACCGTAGCGGGTGACGTCCGCCGCCACCTCCACGCCCACGGGCGTCAGATAGTCGAAGCCCCCGCCGGCCGAAAACTCCGGAGTCTCCTCGATGCGGTGGCCGCTGTAGTTCAAGGTGGGCGAGGGCCGGAAATCCACGTACCTGGCGTTGGTGTAGCCGCCCTTGGCGTAGAGTTGCAGCCCGCGCAGGGGTCGCCAGGTCGCTTCGCCCTCGCCGCCGTAGCTGCGCGCGCTGCTGGCGTTGTCCACGACCGAGAACACCCCGGCCGGCGCGACGCTCAGGATACTGCGCTGGACCTGCAGGTCGGTCCAGTCGATGTAGAAGACATCGGCCTGAAACTGCAGGCGCCCGCCATCCATGGCGCGCTTGTAGCCAAGTTCGTACTGCCAGGTGTTCTCCGGCTTATAGCCGGGATCGCCGGGATTTTGCAGCGCGTTGTTGACGAACACCGCCCCGGCCCGAAAGCCGCGCGTGACCGAGCCGTAGACCTGCGATTGCCGGTCGGGCAGGTAGGCCAGCACCAGTTTCGGCTGCACGGTGGGATAGGACTGGTCCGCTCCCATCACCGCGCCGGTTCGGCTGAGCACATAGTCGTAAGACTGGCGCTCGTCGGCGAGCCGCAGGCCGACGGTGGTCTTCCAGTGCTCCGACCAGCTGGTGACCGCCTCGCCGAACAGGGCTTCGGATTGCAGGTTTTCGTGCTGGTGTTGGTACAGCAGCGGCAGGTTGACCGGATGGGTGAGGTTGAGGGTGCTGACGAAGGTGTCGTTTTCGTTCAGCAGGTAGAGTCCGGTCACCCAATTGGTCGGCCGCCCGAAGAGGTCGGCGTCGCCCGCGAAGCGGAATTCCTGGCTCAGGGTGTCGCGGCGGTCGGACTGGCCGTTGAGGATCGGCGCGATCACCGAGGAGAAGGTCAAGACCCTGGCCGTGTCCGCGAAGGCGGTGGTCGAGGTGAAGGTGTAGTCGCCGCCCTTGTAGGACAGGGTGATGATCGGCGTGGTGAGGTGACCGCTGCTCTTGCCCACGTCCGGCGCGGGGCTGGAATAGGGCGTGGTCGCCGGCGTCAGGTCGTCGGTGTCGCCGTTGTAGCGATCATAGGTCAGCGCGATCTTGGCCTTCCAGGCGCCGCCCTCCCAGCCGACTGTGGCCCTCACCGTTCCGTTCTTGCTCTGGTCGGTATGGTCGCGCGGCAGGGCGCGATTGTCGATGAAGCCATCGGTCTGCTCGCCGCGCGCGGCCACACGGAAAAACAGGCCTGAATCGCCCACCGGGCCGCCGGCGGCGCCGGAAATACCGGCCGTGTTGAAGCTGCCATAGACGATGTCCGCGGTCGCCGGGGCGGGGACGCTGCCGTCCCTCGGGACGATGTTGATCAGGCCGGCGTTGGTGTTTCGGCCGTAAAGGGTGCCCTGGGGCCCGCGCAGGATCTCCACCTGCTGCAGGTCGAGCAGCCGATAGGCGTTGCCGTAGGGCACGACCGTCCCGTCATAGGCGACGTTGAAGTTCTCATTGTCCGACGTTCCGGTGGCGCCGAGGCCGCGATAGATCAACCGGTACTGGCCGTCGCCGAACTGAGCCACGGCCACGTTGGGCGCGATCCTGCCCAGATCCTCGATGTTCAGCACCTGATCGCGGGCCAGGTCCCGGTCGCTCAGCACGTCGATGCTGGCGGGAACGGCCAGCATCTGCTGGGGCCGTTTCAGCGCCGTCACCACCACCGATTCGATGGGGCCGGTCTCAAGGCGCCCGGTTTGGATGGGACCGGTTTCGATGGGACCGGTCTGCACCTGCGCCAGGGCCCCCGGGGCGCCGGCCAGGCCCCCGGACAGGGCGCCGAGCGCGGCGCCGGCCGACAGCACGCCTCTGAGACCGCGCCGCCGCCCTATCCCGTTCGCCCCGACCATCATCGCCCCGCTCCGTTTCAAATCTCGTCCAGGATGCCGCCAAAGACCGGTACAGTCGTCCAGTCTTGATCTTCTGTTCGCCGCCGGAGGTGTTCAGATCACGCCAAAAGCGCTTGCCGACGGCCCTATCCGTTCGCCTTCGTTAAAGGTTTTGCGTGTCACATACGTGACAGGCGGGTCACCTAGTCTTTTTTGACCCCGTTGAAGAAAATTGATACATACGTCCAGTCTGGGGTAGTCGGATGAGGAATACCGCTTCGACATGAAAGCTTCGCCATGGAAGGAACGTGGCGCGCGCAAGCGCGGGAAGGCCAACGCCGGAGAGACGGGGTAGAGTGACGATGTGGATGATCCGGGAATGAACATGACGGGCGCCGGCCGGTCCGGCGGGACGGATACGGCCGCCATCGGCCGCATCGCCGCGGCGGCCTCGGCCGTGTGGCGGGACGGCGGACCCGCCGCCGTCACCTTCGGCGCGGTGGCCGCGGAGGCGCGCCTGGCCAAGTCCCTGGTCTCCCACCACTTCCCCACCCGCGAACAGCTTCTGGAACAGGCCGCGGCAGGGCTCGTGCAGGATATGGAGCGACAGTTGGGCCGCCTGGCGCGCCAGCTCGAGCGCTTGCCGGCCGGGCTGGCCTGTCCCGTGGAGACCGCCGCCCTCATCGTCGAGGCCTTGGCGACCTCGCCGTCCGCCCATGGCGCCGGCCTGTTGGAGTTCGCGTCCCTGGGCCTCGACGCGCCCCTCTATCGCGACGTCTTCCTCCGCCTCGTCGGGAAGATCCAAGACATGCTGCCGGGCGATCCCGCCCATCCCCAACGGACCTACCTAGCGGCCTTCGTCCTCGGCGAGCTGCTCGGACACTGTCCGCGGCACGGGGGCGGCCCCGGCCTGGCGGGGCTTCGGCGCCGGATCGGCTGGCTCCTCGACGACGCGCCGTCCGATGAACAGGTCTGGCTGGCGAGACTGATTTCAGCGATCGCCGCGAGCGGAGCGCAAGGCGCGCTCCAGGACGCCCCGGCGGAGCCCCCCCCAGGCGCCGCCCAGGACAGCCCCGGGAATGCGCCCGCCCCGCCCGCGTCCCGGACCGGCGCCCTGCGAGGCTCGGCGACGCGACGGGCGGCGATCATCGGCGCGACGCTGGATATGCTGGCCGAAAGCGACGCGGCCGACATCACCCACCGCAGCATCGCCGAACGGGCCGGCCTGCCGCTGGCGGCCACCACCTATCACTTCGCCTCCAAGCTGGCGATCCTGGAGGCGGCCTACCAGCAGATCATCGACGCCGCCCTCGCGGAGGCCCAGCGCATCGCCGACGAGGGCGCCCGCCAGGGCGGCGCGGCCTTCGAGCGGGTTCTGGTCGGCATGCTGAACTTCTACGCGGGCCGGGGACGGCGCAACGCCATCGCCCAGTTCCACCTGGCCCTGTTCGCCTGCCGGACGGAGACCCTGTCGGAATTCGCCTCGAAGGCCTACGACGCCGAGGTCGAACTGCTGCGGGCCCAGGCCTTCGACAGCGGCCTGCCGATGACGCGAAACCTGGCCCAGGCCGTGACGTCCCTGGTCGGCGGCGTCCTGTTGCTCAGGATCCTCGGCGCCGCGCCCTGAGGACCTGAACGGGAGCCCCCATCGCGGCGCCCGGCGTCACGGACCGGCTTTGACGCCCGCGGCCTGGATGAGCGCCCTCGACGCGGCGAGCTTGCCCGCCACGGCGCTGGCCAAGGCCGGACTGACCTTGCCCGCGGCGATCGCCTTGGACAGCATCTGCGCCGAGACACAGCCACCCGACTTCCGCTCGACGATGCTGAGGTGGTTGAACATCGCCGCGACGCTGGCCCGCCCCACGTCGTCCCCGTCCTGGTCGCCGACGATCAGGAAGGTGTTCACCAACCCCCCGGCGCCGGTGGCGAGCCTGAACGGCTGCACGGTCGTGCCGTTGTGGTTATCGACGTAGGCCGGCGGGAACACGGACGTGGGCGTACTGACCGTGTCGATCACATAGCCCGGGTCGGCGGTGAAGACGACGGTCCAGGTGCTGTAGCCCTGCACCTCGGTGAAGTCCTTCTGGGTCTCTCGCGCATCCATGTAGAGCCTCGCGGAGACCTGGGTCGCCGTGTTCGAGATCTGCGCGCCGACCTGGATCCGCGGGCCGTGCCCGTCGAAATCCTTGTCGCCGCCGTTGTTCACCCGCGGCGGAAAGAAGGGGCCGATCGTTCCCACCTCGGCGCGGTTGGGCTCCACCACCTTGGTGTCGCAGACCGGCGGCGGGACCTGGGGCGTCAGTATGCCGATCGACTGCAGGGGCTTGCCGTTCCAGTAGAGCGTCATGCTGGGGGTGTCGGGCCCAAGGCCGAGACCGGCCAGGGTGACGCTGAGCGCATAGGCGGTCGGGATGTTGACGAAACTCGCCGGGACGATGGTCTCCGAGCCGTTGACGTGCACGACCCGGACCTCGAACGGGAACTTCAGATCGAAGTTGTATCCGTAGAAGGTCGCGGTGGTCAGCGTCTTGGACAGATCGACGAACTCGGGCCCCTGGCAGACCTGCGGCTGCGCCACGGGCGGCGCCTGGCCGAGCAGCTTCGCCTTCAGGGCCAGAAGATCGTTGGCCACCTGCTGGTTGACGAAGCTCACGTCGCAGCGGAACTCGACCCCTGCCTGATCGACGGTTCGCGTCACGATTCCCTGGACATCGTTGTCGATCAGGCTCTTGGCGTCGGCGCTGAGGCCGGATTCGAGCTGCTTCAGCACATCCTGCCAGGAGGCGGACTGGTCGCCGAGCGCGTTGACGGCGTTGCCGATGGCGAGAGTCGCCTCTTGCACCGCCGCGCTGGCGGCCGTGACGATCGGCTTGACCGGATTGCTGCAACTGTCGAGGCCGATCGACGACAGAGCCAGCACGAGCGCCAGGCCCCGCCGGCCACGCAAGATCCGGAACGCGTGTTGCATGAGGCCCATGCTGGTCTCCCGCCGTCAGCTCGCGCCAAGCGTGCCCCGCCCCGCCGCTGATCAAGTCAGGATTGTATTCTAAACCAGCCTTCGGCGCCAGTGAAGGTTGCAGGGAGGATCGCCTTGGTCGCCGTCCCGCTACACCAGCGTCCGCTGGTAGAGCGCGCTGAGTTCTGCCCAGGCCTTTTCCGCGCCGGCTTCGTTGTAGACGGCGCCGCCCTTGACGCACCAGCCGTGATTGCAACCGTCGTAGACCTCGACGGTCGCCGGGCGGTTCACCGCCGCGAACGCGGCTTTGAGCTTGTCCTTGGCGTCGGGCTGGGCCTTGTCGTCGTTGGCGGCCACGCCGCAATAGAACTGGGCGGTGGTCCTGGGAATAAGCTTGTGCGGGCTGTCCGGCTGGTCGGTCGCCAGGGCCGCACCGTGAAAGGTCGCCGCGCCGGCGATCCGGTCCGGAACCGCCGCAGCGGTGCGGAAGGTCAAGGGGCCGCCCATGCAATAGCCCTGCACGCCGGCCTTCCTCCTGGTGTCGGTCTGCGGCTGGGCGTCGAGGAAGGCGATGAAGGCCGGGCCGTCCTTCATCGTCGTCTCGGTGGTGAGGGTCGCCATCAGCGGGAAGTATTTCTTGCGCACCTCGGGCGCGCTGTAGTCCGGCTCGGTCACCGCCTTCATCGACCGGTAGAACGGGTTCGGCACGAGGACGACGTAGCCCTGCGCCGCCAGCCGTCGGCCCATGTCGCGGAAGGCGGGGCGCAGGCCGAATACGTCGGTCCAGATCAGGACGGCCGGATGCCTGCCCTTGGCCGGGTAGAACAGCACGGCGTCCGCCTCGCCGTCGGGCGTCTTCACCGTCACGTCCTTGGACACGACCTCTTCCGCCGCGAAGGCCGGCGCGGCGCTCATGGCGGCGATCGCCGCCGCCGACAGGGTGAAGGCCCGGCGCGACACCGCCGGCGCGTTGTAGGGGTGGATGTCGTCGTCGCACATGATCTTGGCCTCCGGGGCGCTCCGCCCAGCAGAGCCTAGAGCAGGACCCGCCCGCTTGGAAAGCTCGGCATGGCCCTGCCCTTTTTGGTGTTCTGGCGCTATGCCCGGCCTTTCGCCGTCGTAGGTCCCTCTTGATCCGTCCCCCCACCGCTTGCGTCTATGGCGCCCCCCCGCCCGAGTTGGCCGACTGGCCCGCCGACGCCGTGCAGGTCTCGCCCCTGGCTCCGGGGTCAGCGAGCCTCGAGGACGTCGCGCCGGACAGCCTCGACGCCGTGGTCATGGCGGCGCCGCCGGGCACGATCGAGCGCCGCTACGCCCTGGCCCTGGGGCTGCGGGCGCTGAAACCGGGCGGGATTCTCACCGCAATGGCCCCCAAAGACAAGGGCGGCGCGCGCCTCGGCAAGGAGCTGGCGGGCTTCAGTTGCCCGGTCGAGGAGGCCAGCCGGCGCCACCAGCGGATCTGCGTCTGCCGTAAGAGCGAAGGCGTGAGCGGCCTGGAGGCGGCGATCGACGCCGGCGCGCCGCGGTCACTGCCCGCGCTCGGCCTTTGGACGCAGCCCGGGGTGTTCAGCTGGGACCGGATCGATCCCGGCACGGCGGTGCTCCTGTCGGCCCTGCCGCCGCTGGCCGGGCGCGGCGCCGATCTTGGTTGCGGCGTCGGCGTCCTGGCGCTCGAGGTGCTGACCTCGCCGGCGGTGACGGGACTCGACCTGGTCGACCTGGACGGACGGGCGGTCCGCGCGGCGTCGCGCAATGTGCAGGATCCCCGCGCGCGGCTGCATTGGGCCGACGCGCGCACGTCGCCGGACCTGGAGGGGCTCGATTTCGTGGTCTGCAATCCGCCGTTCCACGACGGCGGGGCCGAGGACCGCGCGCTCGGCCAGGCCTTCGTGCGCCGGGCGCGAGCCCTGCTGAAGACCGGCGGGGTGCTGTGGATGGTGGCCAACCGGCACCTGCCCTACGAGGCGGTGCTCGAGGAAAGCTTCGCCCGCGTCACGCGCCGCGCCGAGGCGGGCGGCTTCAAGGTCTACGAGGCCCGTCGATGAGCGAGTCCAAACCCGCTGTCCTGAGGCTCGACCGCCTGCTCGCCAACATGGGCTATGGCTCGCGGCGCGAGGTGCAGGGTCTGGTGCGCGCGGGGGCGGTGACGCTGGACGGCGCCGTGGTCGGCGACGCCGACATGAAGCTGGCGATCACCCCGGCCCTGTCGGAGCGGATGCGGGTCCAGGGCGCCCCGCTCGATCCGCCGCCGGGGTTCGTGATCCTGCTGCACAAGCCTCTGGGCGTCACCTGTTCGCACAAGGACACCGGCCCCCTGGTCTATTCGCTGCTGCCGCCGCGCTGGCGCAGTCGCGAGCCGGCCGTGTCGACGGTGGGCCGGCTCGACAAGGAGACCTCCGGCCTTCTTCTGCTCACCGACGACGGCGACCTCCTGCACCGGATCATCTCGCCGCGGAAGAAGGTGAGCAAGCGCTATCGCGCCACCCTGGCCCGGCCGTTGAACGGCGAGGAGGACGCGCTGTTCGCCGGGGGCGAACTCCTGCTGGAGGGGGATGACAAGCCGGTGGCCCCGGCCGTGCTCGAACCACTCGGCGAGCGGGAGGCCTGGCTCACCGTGACCGAGGGCCGCTACCATCTGGTCCGGCGCATGTTCGCCGCCGTCGGCAACCACGTCGAGGCCCTGCACCGCGACCGCATCGGCGCCCTCGACCTTCCCGACGACCTGGAGCCCGGCCGTCTGCGCCGCCTCACCGACGCGGACGTGGCGAGGATTTTCGCTTAGTCTTGCGGCGCGGGCCGCGTCCGGGCGCCTCTTCGACGCTGGGGCCGCCCGGCGCTCAGGCGGCCTGGGGCCGGAGGGGAGCGGGGCGTGCGGTCTGGGCGCGCTCAGGCCGAGCCGATCCGTCGCCCGTGTCGAAACGGGTCACAAGGCGCGTGAGTTCGCCGGCTTCGGTGTTCAGGTTCGCCGCCGCCGCCGTCGCCTCCTCCACCATGGCCGCGTTCTGCTGGGTGACCTGATCCATCTGGTTCACCGCCACGTTGACCTCGGCGAGGCCGGAGGCCTGCTCCTGGCTCGACACCGAGATCTCCGCGATAAGTCCGTCCATCTCGGCCACCTTGGCGACGATTCCCGTCAGGGCGTCGCCCGTGTCGCCGACCAGGCGAACCCCCCGCTGCACCTGTTCGGAACTGCTCGCGATGAGTCCCTTGATCTCCTTGGCGGCTTCGGCCGAGCGCTGGGCGAGCGCCCGCACCTCCTGGGCGACGACGGCGAAGCCGCGCCCGGCGTCGCCGGCGCGGGCGGCCTCGACCCCCGCGTTCAGAGCCAGCAGGTTGGTCTGGAAGGCGATCTCGTCGATGACGCCGATGATCTGCGTGACCTTGTCCGAACTCTCCTTGATTTCGCCGATGGCGGCGACGGCTTCGCGCATCACCTCCCCCGATCTGACGGCGTTCTCCCTTGTGGTCGAGGCCAGCGTGGTGGCTTGCCTCGCCCCCTCGGCGCTGCGTCTGACAGTGGCGGTGATCTCATCCAGGGCGGCGGCGGTTTGTTCGAGACTGGCGGCCTGCTGCTCGGTGCGGCGCGACAGGTCGTCCGAGGCGCTGGCGATTTCGCCCGCGCCGTTGCTCACGCCGCGCGTCGATGCGGCGACGGCGCTCATCGTGGCCTGAAGCTGGTCCATCGCCGAATTGAAGTCGGCGCGAACCTTCTCGAACTCCGGGTCGAACGCCCGCTCCAGTCGATGGGTGAGCTTGTTCTTGGCGAGGTCTGATAGACCCTCAGCGATTTCGCCGACCGCCCGCACGCGACTGGTGACATCCGTCGCGAACTTGACAACTTTAACAACCTTACCCTTTTCATCGAGAATTGGATTGTAGGCGCCCTGAATCCAGACCTCCCTACCGCCCTTGCCAAACCGCCTGAACTCACCGGCCTGGCACTCTCCGCGCCCCAAGCGCGTCCAGAATTCAGCGTATTCCTGACCGTGACGCAATGCCGGATCAACAAAAATGCTGTGGTGCCGGCCGCTTATCTCATCTATACTGTATCCCATGGCGTCCAGGAACTTATCGTTGGCATTGACGACGGTTCCGTCCGTCGTAAATTCAACGACAGCCTGTGATTTTCCGATGGCCGCGATCTGAGCGATGTAATTCACGTTGAGAAGCCGCTCTTTCGCGTCGGCCCACTCTACGGCAAAGCCCGCTCTCTTCGGCCCCTGCATGATGGGAATGACCATCAGGTCAAACACACGGCTCCCCACCCTTATCGTGGCGCCGTACGGCTCCGCCAGACGATCAAGCATCATCCGCTGATGCGACGGATTCTTGTGGAAGATATCAATGTTGCTGCCGATCAGGCTCGCAACGCTAAATCTCGGCAACTCCGCCCTAAGCTCGGCTTCAGCCTCCTGCATCAAGCTTAGGAGAGCCTTGTTCATGTATGTTATATTTAAATTCTCGTCGGCCATCATGACATTCGCGCGCAGCGAGTCCAACGCTTTGAGCTTGGCTTTGGCGCTCGACTTCGATGACATTTGAAACATCGTCTTATCCATGCTCAGAGCATTTGCCTCGAATGCTCTGTCGCCTGTGAGGTTAGGTTGCGATATTGGATATCCGGACGAGCGCTAACTTCGAAATAACGAAGCGCTGTGTAGAATTGCGTAGATTGGCGCCGATTTCAGAACAGAGCGGCCGCGGCGTTGTAGTCATACGTCATGGCTCGCGTCGCCGCCGCATGGAGCCATCTCGCCTCCGGCCCGTCGCGACCGACGCCCCCGCGCGTCGGGTAAACTCGAGATCCTCCGCCTCGGCGACGCGAACGCGCCAGGACTTTTCGCTTGGAGCGCTCACGCCTCTCCTTGCCGGAGACCCTACCGGCTTCAGCCCTAATGCCCCAGAATGTGCGTCGCGATCGGGGTCCACGCGGGCAGGCGGTAGATGACGGTGGTCAGAACCTGCATGGTCGCCGCGAAGAGCACCGCAGCGCCGACGATCGGATGCACGCGGCGCCGGGTCGCGAGGTCGTAGACGATGATCGCGCCCATCCCCAGATCCGCACCGATGAAATGCGGTATATGGAAGGAGAGGAATCCGCGGCCGTACATCTTGTCCAGAAACGGTCCCAGGAACGGGCCGATCCAGCGGGAATATCCCGCATCGGCCAGCACCAGGGTCGCGATCAGCATCAGTCGCTTGTGCACCGCCGCGTCGGCCCGAAGCGCCAGACTGGCGAAGGCGAGGATCGCGAAGGTGACCACGCTCAGCACCGGCAGGATCAGGAAGGGCGCGTCGCCGTCGGGCGTGCCATATTCCAAGTGTCCCATGACGAGGAAGGCCGCCGGCCCGATCAGCGTCATCCAGGGGATCATCACCACGCCCAGCACGCCGAGCCGCTTGTGCATCGCCACCTGGCCGGAGCGGATCAGCGTCATCTGGGTGGTCAACAGGGCCAGCCAGGCGACATAGCTGACCGCGTGGACGTGCACGATCAGCGCGTAGGGCACGTGTCTGCCCGTGAAATGATCGAGCGAATCCGGAATGAATCCAGCGAGCACGCCGCCCCAGATCGCGGCAAGGATCAGCAGAAAGAAATTTCGATCCGACGCCTCGCGCGGCGAAAACATAGGAATTGCAGCGGTCGCCATGCGATTTCCCCCTGTACAGCCCGCGAAATACACCACGGTCGGCCAGGGGTCGCAAGTGTCCGGCGCCATGAATCTTTGACTGATCGACATCGCGAGATCGTCTGTATTTGCCGCCTCCTGACCGGTCCGCACCATCGATCATCGCGACCGCCAGCCGTCCGGTGTGGCCGGTTCATCCGTCGGGAGCGCAGCGCGCCGCGAGCCAAAATTTTCACCCCGCCGCGCGTTCGGTGAACTCGCGGTCCGCCGCTTCGCCGATGAGTCCCCGAGGCTCAGACACCGACCGCCGCTCCGCCGATGGACCTCGCCGCCGGACCACGCTTTCCCGCGACCGGCGCGAACCAACCCCATCTATCGATGGCGGCCCTTCTCGAACAACGATCGCTCTCGCGCAAGAATTGCAAAATCCATATTGGACAATAGATGGCATATTTGTGCCAGCTTAACCACGAACAGCGTCAGGTCGCCGCAGCAACTCCTGTCTCCGAACGACCTTAGCAAGACGATTACCAGATGATCGTAATCCGATCGGATGAACACTCTGGATTCCTCTCAGGTGTGGCGAACCCCGCGGTCGTGGCTCTCGGCGTTGGATCCCCTGCGCGCGGTGGCCGCGGACAAGCGCGGGTGGGTGCGCGCGCATCAGGTCGCCGCGTTCAAGCGGCTGCTGCCGGCGGTGGCGCTGGCCAATATCGCCAACGCCGTGATCCTGCTCATCGTGCTCTGGGACACGCCGGATCGGGTCTTCCTGCTGGTGTGGTGCGCCGTGATTTCGCTGATGGCGGCGACGCCGTCGCTGAGGGCGATCGGCGGGTCCAGACCGGAGCCCGACGAGCGCAATGCGCGGGCGATCGTCCGCGTGGGCCGCGACTCCGCGCTGCTCGCGGCGGCCTGGGCCGTCATGCTGCTGACGGTCTTCCCTCCGGCCAGTCTGGTGCAGAAGATGATCGTCGCCGTGGTCATGGTGGGCATGATGTGCGGCGGCTCCTTCATGCTGGCGACGGTGTCGTCCGCCGCCTTCATCTTTTCCGGGATTCTCTGTGTCGCGAGCGCCGCGGTGCTCTACTGGGATGGCCGCCCCCTCTTCGTGGGCCTCGCGCTTCTGCTGCTCAGCTACTTCGTCACGCTGGTGGCCGGGGTGCGGTGGATCGGCGACCTCTACGTCGTCCAGCTCCTGGCCAAGGAGGAGGCGAAGACCCAGACCAGCCTCGTCGGCATGCTGCTGCACGACTTCCAGTCGGACGCCTCCGACTGGCTTTGGCAGCTCGACCGCCGCCACGCCATCCTCGCCCCCTCGGACCGCTTCGCGGCGGTGATGGGCGCCGCGCCTTCGGAGTTGTCGGGAACCGACCTGTTCGCCCACCTGCGACCGGGGCCCGAGGCCGAGGCGCTGCGTGCGGCGCTGGACGGCGGCCAGGCCTTTCGCGACCTGCGCGTCGCCGTCAGGGTCGCGGACGGCGAGCGATGGATCTCGTTCACCGGGCATCCGCCGCGCGGCGCGCAGGACCAGGGCCGGCGCGGCGTCGCTTCGGACATCACCGAGCAGAGAGAAGCCTCGGCGCGCATCGCCTACCTGGCGATGAACGATCCCCTGACCCGGTTGCCGAACCGCCTGTCCCTGACCCGGCGGCTCGAGGAGGAACTGGGCTCGGACCGCGGGTCCGCAGGCGGTCTGATCTTCGTCGACCTCGACCATTTCAAGACCGTGAACGACACGCTCGGCCATCCCACCGGCGACGCCCTGCTGTCGGCGGTCGCCCGACGCCTCAGCCTGTGCGCCCCCTACCCAGCCATGGTCGGACGGCTGGGCGGCGACGAGTTCGCCATCGTCGCCCCACGCAGCATGCCGTCGGCGGAGGTCGAGGCGCTCGGCGTGACGGTGCTGGCGAGGATGCGCGACCCCTTCCAGGTCGGACAGCACAAGGTCTACTCCGGCTGCAGTCTTGGTCTGCGCCACTTCAGCGCGCGGGACACCGACGCGGCGACCGTGCTGAAGCATGCCGACCTGGCGCTGTACGCCGCCAAGGCCGCGGGCCGCGGGACCAGCCGCGTGTTCGAAGCCGAGATGGAGAAACTGCTGCTGGCCGACAGCGATACGGAGGCGGGCCTGCGCCATGCGCTGAAGCGTGACGAGTTCAGGCTCCTGTTGCAGCCGTTCGTCGACGCGCGAACCGCCGACCTGCGGGGGTTCGAGGCCCTGATCCGCTGGCAGCATCCTGTGCTCGGGTTGACCTCCCCTGGGGAGTTCATCGACGTGGCGGTCCGCTCCGGCCTGATCGACGACATCGGCCTGTGGGTGGTCCGCCAGGCGCTCGCGCAGATGAAGTCGCTGCCCGCGCCGCTCTCGGTGGCGGTCAACATCTCGGCGACCCAGCTCGCCTCGCCGCACTTCCTTTCCGAGGTCATGCGCGCGCTGGCGCACAGCGAGATGGACCCCTCGCGGCTGGAGTTCGAGATCACCGAGTCGGCGCTGCTGGACGGGTCAGGAAACAATCTCGAGACCCTGGAGCGACTGGCCGCCCTCGGCGTGCGCATCGCGCTCGACGACTTCGGCACCGGCTATTCGTCGCTCAGCCACCTTCGGCTGTTCCCCTTCCACAAGATCAAGATCGACCAGTCGTTCATCATGGGAATGACTGACAGCGAGGACTGTCGCTCCATCGTCAACGCCATCAGCGGGCTCGCCGCCTCGCTGCAGATGACCACCACCGCCGAGGGCGTCGAGACGACGGCGCAGCTCGAACTCGTCCGCCAGGCGGGCTGCAGCTTCGTCCAGGGATTCTACTACTCGCAGCCGATCCCGCTCGAAGATGTCGTCACCCGGTGGATCGCGCCCACGCGTTCGGGGCGCGGCCAAACCCCGAGCGGCGCCGAACGCCGCCGACGGCTCAGGTTCTCGAACGGTTAGAGCGGGACTCGTTTAGACGGAACCACCCTCCAGGCCGTCTTCGCCGGCCTTGTCGCGGAGATCCAGACTTTCGGGCTGCGGCGCTCTCCTGGATGCCCGTCACGGGGCCGGGCATGATGAAGAGGGGAATTCAAAGGGGAGGCGATTCCGTCAAAACGGGCACACTCCGGGCGCTCAGCGCTTACAGTACCTGGTCGAACTGGTCGGCGATCCAGTCGGCCTCGGTCCCGGTGATCACCAGCGGCGGGGCGATGCGGATGGTGTGGTCGTGGGTCTCCTTGCAGAGCAGGCCGCGCTCGCGCAGGGCCTCGCACACCGCCCGCGCCCCGCCGGCGTCCGGATGCAGCTCGACCGCGATCATCAGCCCGCGACCGCGCACCTGTTTCACCCGATCGCCGACGGCCGCCTGCAGATTGCCCATCAGCCGCGCGCCCACCTCGGCGGCGTTGTCGATCATCCCCTCCTCGACCAGCACCTTCAGCGAGGCCCGCGCCACGGCGCAGGCGAGCGGATTGCCGCCGAAGGTCGAGCCGTGCTCGCCGGGCTTCAGCACGCCCAGCACCGCCTTGTTGGAGAGCACCGCGGAGATCGGATAGAAGCCGCCGCCCAGCGCCTTGCCGACCAGGGTCAGGTCGGCCTCGATTCCGTCGTGCTCCTCGGCCAGGAGCTTGCCGGTGCGGCCGAGCCCGGTCTGGATCTCGTCGAGGATCAGGATCACGTTGTGCCGGGTGCAAAGCGCGCGCGCCTTTTGCAGATAGCCGTCCGGCGGGATCACCACCCCCGCCTCCCCCTGGATCGGCTCGACCAGGAAGGCGACGGTGTTGGGCGTGATCGCGGCTTCCAGCGCCGCGGCGTCGCCGTAGGGCACGATCCTGAAGCCCGGCGCGAAGGGGCCGAACCCGCCGTACGTGCCGGGATCGGTGGAGAAGCCGACGATGGCCAGGGTGCGGCCGTGGAAGTTGTCGGCGCAGACGATGATCTCGGCCTGGTCGGCCGCCACGCCCTTCACGTCATAGCCCCATTTGCGCGACACCTTGAGCGCGCTCTCCACCGCCTCGGCCCCCGAGTTCATCGGCAGGGCCAGGTGCGATCCGGTCAGGGTGCAGAGCTCCTCGTAGAAGGGCGCCAGCTGGTCGTTGCGGAAGGCGCGCGAGGTCAGGGTCAGCCGCCCGGCCTGGGCGACCATCGCCTCCAGGATCTTGGGATGGCAGTGGCCCTGGTTCACCGCCGAATAGGCGGCCAGCCCATCGAGATAGCGCCGCCCGTCCACGTCCCAGACATAGGCGCCCTGGCCGCGCGTCAGCACCACGTCGAGCGGCTTGTAGTTCCTGGCGCCGTATTCCGCCTCGGTGGCGATGAAACGGTCGGCGGCGCTCGGCCGCTCGAGGACGAGGTCGGTCATTCGGCAGGCTCCTGAAGGACGAGGGCGGGCGTGGACGCCCGGTCGAGGCCCCGGTCGAGGCGAAGGGTCATGCAGTAGGCGGCGCCGCCCGAGAGGATGAAGGGGGCGAGGTCGACCTCGCTCAGCCGGTAGCCGCGTTCGCTGAGCACGCCGCGCAGCCGGTCGGCCGCCTGGGCCATCACCACTTCGCGGCCGAAGGCGACGGCGTTGACACAGAACCGCGCCGCGTCCTCGTCCGACGCCTCCAGCAGCAGATCCGCGTCCACCCGGTCGCGGATGGCGCGGCGCCCCTCGGCGGTGAAGGCCGGCGGATAGTAGAGCACCTCCCCGCCCGGCAGCGGGCACAAGCAGGTGTCGAGGTGGTAGAACTGCGGCGTCGCCAGCTCCAGCGCCACGGCCGGACGGGCGAACACCTCGGCGACGGCGTCGAGGCCGCGCCGGTTCGAGCGCGGGCCATGGCCGGCCCAGAACAGGGCGCGATGGGCGTCCCAGAGGAAATCCCCCGCCCCCTCCTGCAGACAGCCGTCGGGCAGGACGATCACCTCGCCGATCAGCCCGCGCGTCCGCAGCGCCTCGAACGCCTGAAGGAACACGGGCTCCTCGACCTGGCGCTCGGGATGGCGAAAGCGGGCCAGGGTGGCGCGTCCGTCGAGCACCACGCCGGCGTTGGCGGGAAAGACCAGGTCCGGCGCACCGGACACGCCGGGCAGCACCTCGACCGCGGCCCCGGCGCGCAGCAGGGCGCCGGTCAGGTCGGCGAAGCCGGCGCGCGCGGCCCGGCGCTGGCCCGCCGGGTCTTCGCTCCACCGGCCGGGCTCCATCCACGGATTGATGCTGTAGCTGACCTCGAAATGGGCCGGGTCGACGACGAGGAAGGTGGGCGAATGCATCGGGCCTCCTGGGGGGCGAACCCGGGAAGGATGCGGTGCGGCTTCGCTAGCGAAAAGCCGGCCGACTGCGCAACTATGGGTCTCATATTGACGAATTGCGCAGGTCGTATGACGATCTGCGCATGGATGACCTCGACACGCGCCTGATCGCCCTGCTGCGCGCCGACTCGCGGGCGCCGGCCGCCCAGCTGGCCAAGGCGCTCAAGGTCTCGCGCGGCACGGTGCAGAACCGGATCGAGCGTTTGCTGGCCACCGGCGTCCTGCTCGGCTTCACCATCCGCGTGAACGCCGCCGACGACGCGCAACGGGTGCGCGCGGTGATGTGCCTGGAGATCGAGGGCGAGCGCATGGCGGCGGTGCAGATGGCCTTGCGCGGCGTGCCGGCCGTGACGGCGGCGCACACCACCAACGGCCGCTGGGACCTGGTCGCCGAGCTGGAGACGCCCGACCTGCCGAGCTTCTCCACCGCGCTGGACGCCATTCGCGAGATCGCCGGCGTCACCGCCACCGAAACCAGCCTGCTGTTGAAGACCCTGCGGTTTTAGCCTCTTCCCCCTGAGGGGAAGGGGTTGGGGATGGGGGTGCGGCCGCCGTCAGGCGGCCGAACTCGTGGCGAGAACCTGTCGGCCGCGCGCCCCCCCTCACCCTGCCCTCTCCCCCTCAAGGGGGGAGAGCATTCGCCGCCGCTACTGCACCCTATGCAGGGCGCAGAGCTTGTTGCCGTCGGGATCGCGCAGATAGGCGAGGTAGAGCTGGCCGGCCGGACCGGCGCGGATGCCCGGCGGCTCTTCGATCGGGGTCGCTCCGGCGGCGATGCCGGCCGCGTGCCAGGCGTCGGCCTGCTCCGGGGTCTCGCATGAGAAGCCGATGGTGCCGCCATTGGCGTGGGTGGCCGGCTCGCCGTTGATCGGCTCGGATACCGAGAACACCCCCTTGGACGTCATGTAGAAGATCCGGTGGCCATCGACGTGGGCCGGCGGCACGCCGAGCGTGCCCAGGAGGGCGTCGTAGAAGGTCTTGGCCCGCTTCAGGTCGTTGGTGCCGATCATGATGTGCGAGAACATGCTGGTTTTCTCCCCGTCCGGCATGGGCGCCGGTTGTGCAAAACCTAGAGCGCCGCCGCACGGCTGCAAAGCCTGACCATGCGGAAAGGAAGTCCTCCCAATCTGGTCGACGCGGAGGCCTATCGACCGCCCGTCCGCATCACGTCCATCACCGCCAGCGTCATCGCCTCGACCCCGGTCCTGATGGTGGGCTCCGGCACGGGGGCGAAGTAGGGCGAGTGGTTGGAGGGCAGCGGCGGTCCGCCCGCAGCGGCCTCCGCCGCGCGCTTGGGGTCGTAGACGCCAATCTGGAAGTCGAGGGCCGGCATGCCGGCCTGGATGAAGGCCGAAAAATCCTCGCTGGCGGTGATCGGCGCCGGCGCCGGCGCGGCCTTGTCGCCGAACGCGGCCCTGAACACCCGGCCGGTGCGTTCGGCGAGCCCAGGGTCGTTGACCACCGCATCGGCCTTCTGCGCGCCGATGACGATCTCCGGCTCCGGCGCGCCGGCCATCATCGCCTCGGCCCTGGCGGTGCGGGCCACCCCGGCGATCAGCTTGGCCCGCGTGGTCTCGTCATAGTCGCGGATGGTGCCGCGGATCAGCACCTGATCGGGGATGATGTTGCCGACGCTGCCGCCAAGGATGGCGCCGATGGTGACCACGCCCGCGGCCTGCGGATCCTTCTCCCGGCTGACCACCCCCTGCACGTCGACGACGAAGCGCGCCGCCATCAATACCGGATCGATGGTCTTGTCCGGACTGGCGCCGTGCCCACCGCGCCCCTTGAAGGTGATGGCGATGTCGTCGGCGTTGGAGCTCAACACCCCCGGACGATAGGACACCAGCCCGTAGGCGGCCGGCATGGTGTGCAGGGCGAAGCCGTAGTCAGGCTTGGGGAAACGGGTGAACAGGCCGTCGGCCAGCATGGCCTTGGCGCCGCTGACCTCCTCCTCCGCCGGCTGGCCGATGAACACCAGCGTCCCATGCCAGCGGTCCTTCAGCTTCACCAGCGCCTGCGCCGTCCCCACCCAGGCGGCCATGTGGATGTCATGGCCGCAGCTGTGATCGACGAAGGTCTGCCGGCCGTTCCAGCTCGCTTCGACCCGCGAGGCGTACGGCAGACCGGTCTTCTCCTCCATCGGCAGGGCGTCGAGCTCGGTGCGCACCAGGACGGTCGGTCCCGGGCCGTTACGATAGACGGCCACCACGCCGGTCTTGCCGACCTTTTCGCTCACCTCGAACCCGAGCGCCCGCATCTCCGCCGCCAACAGCCCCGCGGTGCGGACCTCCTGGAACCCGAGCTCGGGATGGGCGTGGAGGTCCTTGTAGAGCGCGTCGAGGTGGGGATAGCTGGAGGCCAGAACTCCGTCCACGGCCGCCTTGTCGCTCGCGGCGTCCTTCGCCGACACGAGGCCCGCCGATCCGGACAGGGCCAGGGCGGCGAGTGCGCAAACGATCGATCGATGCATCGAAATCCCCCAAGCCGCGGTGCGGCTTCAGGCGGAACCTTAGGGCGCGGCCCCTGCCGCCGTCCAGGTCGGACAACCGGAAACAGAGACCTGCCTCTTCTTCCGCTCATCCTGCGGATTGCCGGGAGGAGCGGACAGCATCGAGACCAGAAGGTCTCTGCGGCCGACTCAGGCGAAGGCCGACTTCGGGATATGGGTGATGCGGCAGGCCAGGTCGCCTTCGCCCGAGGCCACCACATAGTGATCGCCGGCGTCGGCGACGCCCGTCGTGAACACCACGTCGCGGATGTAGATCTGGTGCTCGATCGGCCGGGTCAGCTCGGCGCTGGCCTCGAGCAGGGGCGCGTCCTGGGTGCGGACGACGATCGACGGGTCGTCCTTGTCGAGGATCGACCAGTAGGTGCGGTAGATGCCGACGATCTCCTTCGGCTCGACCCCGTGCCATAGGGTCAGCCAGCCGTCCGGGGTCAGGATCGGCGGCGCGCCGCCGCCCATCCGCGCGGTGGCGACGGTGGTGGCGTTCGGGCGGATGCCGGGCTTGTGATAGGGCTTCCAGTAGAGGCCGTCGAGCGAGCTGGCGAGGTTGATCGAGGGTCCCGCGCGCCATTCGCTGTTGGGCGGATAGGCGAAGTAGAGGTCGCCGAGCGGCCGGGTCTGCGCCCAGTATTTCCCAGCGATCTGCCCTTCGAAGATCAGCATGTCCTTGTTCTGATGGTCGAGCACCATGTCCTCGAACCGCCAGTCGAGTCCGTTGTCCGAGCTGTAGAGGGTGGTCGAGTGGCGCTCCGGGCTGACCGAGCAGGTGGTCATCAGGTAGCGGTCGCCCACCTTGCTGATCCGCGCGTCCTCGATCCCGTAGCACTGGAAGCTGGCGCAGGGCGTGATCGCCTTGTCGTAGTGGATCGCCACCCGTTCGGTCCCGTCGGCGGACAGCTCCACCGGCAAAAGCCACGACAGGGAGGTCAGCGCCATCACCCGCCAGGCCCCGCCGCGCAGCATGAACTTGCGCGGATCGGAGGTGTCGACGAAGTCGAGCGGCCAGGCGTCCAGCAGATAGCGCCCGTCGTCCCAGCGGATGGCGTGGACGCTTCCGTCGAACACCGGCGTCTTCAGCGCCTCGGCCACGCGGACCATCATCAGGAGGTTGCCGTTCGGCAGGCGGGTGAACCCCGGGTTGAAGGCGCCGAGCACATAGGTCTCGACGCGCAGTTGGCCGGCCAGCGGCGAGCGCGACAGGTCGATGTCGTCAGGGACCAGGACGAGGGCGTCGAAGGGATAGCTCATGCCGCTCTGCCGCACTTTCGTCCGCCGCCCTCAGGCGCATCCAGCCTCACCAACACAGCGGCGCCGATGTTGTTCCGACGCCTGCGGCCTACAGCATCACCACCTCGCCGTCCTCCTTGGTGAAGCGGTCGGGCATGTGGTCGAGCAAGGTGAGGACGACCTCGGACGGGCGGCAGAGTTTCACGCCGAGGGGGGTCGCCACAATCGGCCGGTTGACCAGAATCGGATGCGCCAGCATCGCGTCGATGATCGCCGCGTCCGGAACCAAGGGATCGAGCAGACCCAGCTCGGCCGCGGGCGTCCCCTTTTCCCGCAGCAACGCCCGGACGGTCAGTCCCATATCGCTGAGCAGCGCCTCCAGAAGGTCGCGGGTCCAGCCGGTCTTGAGATACTCGACGACGGCGGGCGCGTACCCAGCCGCCCGGATGATCGCCAGGGCGTTGCGGGAGGTTCCACAATCGGGGTTGTGGTAGATCGTGACCGGGTAGGCTTCAGTCATGCGGCGGGGGTCTCCTTGAGCAACCAACCGAAAACGCCGGCGGCGACCAGGGCGCCGACGATCTGGGCGGCGATGAAGGCCGGAACGGACGACGGGGCGATCCCGGCGAAGGTATCCGACAGGCACCGCGCGATCGTCACGGCCGGATTGGCGAAGGCCGTCGAGGCGGTGAACCAGTAGGCGGAGGTGATGTAGAGGCCGACCACGGCGGGGGTGAAGTCCGGCCGGAACCGCAGGCAACCGAGGATGGTCGCGATCAGGCCGAAGCTGGCGACCGCCTCGGAAAACGCCTGGGCCGGCCCGTCGCGAAGCCTGGTCGACAGCTGCAGCACCGGCTCGGCGAACATCAGGTGCGCCGCCCAGGCGCCGAGCACGGCGCCCACCGCCTGCACCGCCATGTAGAGCAGCGCGAGACCCGCGCCGATCTCGCGCCGAGCCGCGAAAACCAGTGTGACGACGGGATTAAAGTGAGCGCCGGAGACCGGCCCGAACACGGTGATCAGCACCACCAGGGCGGCGCCGGTCGACAGGGTGTTGCCGAGCAGGGCGATGGCCGCGTTTCCGCCCGCCAGCCGCTCGCCCATCACGCCCGAGCCGATCACCACCGCCAGCAGCAGCGCCGTCCCCAGCGCCTCGGCGGCGAGCCGACGCGCCAGGCTGAAGGGGTGCAGCGGCGGCTCGAGCGAGCCCGTGCTCATAACGCGGCGATATCGTGTTCGGCCGGGTCATCCGCGCAGCAGGCCGCGCGGGTGGCGATGCCCATCAGCGGAGCGCACACGTCCGGCCGGCCGTTGCAGCAGTCGTCGAGCAGGAAGGCCAAAAGCGCGCTCATCCGACCGTAGCGGGCGGCGTAGCGAATCGCCCGCCCCTCGCGGCGTCCCTCGATCAGGCCGGCATGCGACAGGACGGTGAGATTGGCCGACAGAGTGCTGGCCGGCGCGGCGAGCTCCGCCGCGATCTCGCCGGCCCTCACGCCGCCCGGACCCGCGCGGACGAGCAGGCGAAAGATCGACAGGCGTCCCTCGTGCGCCAGGGCCGAAAGGGTCGATGCGGCTTCTCTCATTTCCATATTTCGACTATATCGGAAGTATCGAAGTCAAACCACAGGAATTTGCATGACGGACTTTCCTGCCCTCGCGCCGGCGTTTTTCGACGCGCCCACGCTCGATCGGCTCGTTCCCGTAAGCCCTGCGTCGCATCCGCCGCGCTTCCTGCTGCTCTACGGTTCGCTGAGGGAGCGGTCGTACAGCCGGCTTCTGGTCGAGGAGGCCGACCGGCTTCTGCGTCGCATGGGCGCGGAGACCTACGTCTACGATCCGCGCGGCCTGCCCCAGCCCGATGACGCCAGCCCCGACCATCCCAAGGTCAAGGAGTTGCGGGAGGCCTCGCTCTGGTCGGAGGGGCATGTGTGGTGCAGCCCCGAGCGACACGGCGCGATCACGGGGATCTTCAAGTCGCAGATCGACTGGTTGCCGCTGGAGAACGGCGGGGTGCGCCCGACCCAGGGGCGGACCCTGGCGGTCATGCAGGTCAACGCCGGCTCCCAGTCGTTCAACGCCGTGAACGCCCTTCGCGTCCTCGGCCGCTGGATGCGTATGATCGCCATCCCCAACCAGTCCTCGGTCGCCAAGGCCTACGACGAGTTCGACGAGGCCGGCCGGATGAAGCCGTCGGCCTACTATGACCGCGTCGTCGACGTGATGGAGGAGCTCTACAAGTTCACCCTCCTGACCCGCGACCACGCCGGCTACCTCGTGGATCGCTACAGCGAGCGGAAGGCCGAGGACCGCCTGCCGCAGGGCGTTCCCGAGCTTTTGGAGATCGTGGAGACGCCCCTGCAGGCCGGTTCGTCCGCGCCTAGTCGCTGAGGGTATAGCCGTCCATCGCGGCGGGGAGTTCGAAGCGCAGCCAGGCGCCGGCCAGTCCGGTCATGGCGGTCAACAGCGCGAGCCCCAGCGCGAGCCGCCGCAGGGTGGAAAGGGGGCCCGCGGATCGCCGCCCGGCGTCCGGCGCTCGCCCGGCGTCCACGAACTGACGGATCGACATTCACGCCTCCCACACGCGGTGACACAGGAGTGACGCCGCGGCGACGCCGGCCCCTCAGCCTCGACCGTCCTGCGAAATCAGAATTTCGCGCTGAGCCGCAGGGTCGCCGTGCGCGGCCGTTCGGGCGTGACCTGGGCGGCGAAGCGCTGACTGAACGGATTGCCGTAGGCGAAGGTGTTGGCGCCCTGATTGGCGAGGTTCTGCACCGTCAGCTGAAGTCGCCACCCGTCCCTCCCCACCCCGATCACGCCGCGGGTGGCGACATAGCCGCCCATGACGCTCGAGACGGTCGGGTCGAAGCTGACGTGGGAGCGGCCGGTATAGCTGGCCTGGAGCGCCGCCTCTCCCGTCAGCCCCAAGGGCAGAGCCGCCGTATAGAATACGCCGCCCCCGCCCGACACCCGCGCGATGCCCGGAAGCAGGGCGTCCCGGAACACCGCGAGGTTCGAGTCCCGGACGTCCAGGTGCGGATCGTTGACCGTCAGGTTCGAGCGCAGCTCCAGGCCGCGCATAGGCCTGATCGCGGTTTCGGCCTCCAGTCCCCAGTTGTCGGCCGAGCCGACATTTGCGGTATAGGAAAGGCCGGACGCCAGCAGCTGATCCGACTGCACCCGGCTCCAGCTGTCGTAGAAGACCGCGACATGCGCCTCGACCGCGCCGTCCCAGCCGTTGGCCTTCATCCCGCCCTCGAAGTTCCAGAGCTCGTCGCCCCGATAGAATGGGCTGGCCTGCCCCGCCACGGTCGGCGCCGCGGACGGCGGCGCCAGGCCCGCCGTGTTGGCGCCGCCGCCGCGATAGCCTTCGGTCGCCTGGATGTAGACCAGCAGGCGCGGGTCGAGGTCGTAGCGAAGCACCAGCTTGGGCGCGAGGCCCTTCTCGTGCTCGCCCACATCGACGGCGCCGGCGCCGGGGGCGGTCCGGGAGTCCACCTGAAGATCGGTCCGGAACAGTCGCGCCCCGGCGGTCAGATAGAGCCTGGACGTCAGCGCCAGCGTCGCCTCGCCATAGATGGCGTAGTCCTCCCGCAGGTCCCTGCGCGTTTCGCCGTAGAGGGCGCCCAGCATCGGGCTGGAGAGGCTGCTCAGCAGCGAATGATCGGTTTCGTTGTCGCGAAGGTAGTAGGCGCCGATCAGCCACTGCAGACGCCGTTCCCCCACTGACGCCAGGGACAGATCCTCGCTCAACAGGTGCTTGCGCGCGCCGTCGTCGAAGGCGGCGATTCCGCCCACGCCCGGAGCGAGCAGCGGCAGGGCGTCGGTCGCGTCGTAGCGGGTGTCGAGCTGGTGATGGATCAGCGCCGTGACCGACTTGAAGGCCACACCGCGCCACCGCCGCGAAACCTCCGCGTAGACCTCGCTGAAGTCGTTGTCGTGCGGCTCCAGCAGGTTCGCCGCGCGCTGATAGGCGGGCGATCCGCCGGCGGTGTACTGGCTGTCCGCGGAATCCAGCGCTTGCACGACGCCGCCGAGCTTGACGGTCCAGCCCTGGTCCAGATGCAGGAGCGCGATGGCGCGCAGGCCGGACCGCCGCGTCCGGTCGGCGTTCCTGCGCCCGAGCGTCATGTCGTCGATGTAGCCGCCGTCCTCCTCCTGGTATCCGACCAGCCGCAGGGCGAGCCGGTCGCTGAGCAGAGGCAGATTCAGAACCCCCTCGACCGCGGCGCTCGGCGCGCCGCCCTGGGTGGCGCCGATCTCGGCTGAGACCTCGGCGGTGTAGTCTCTAAGATCGGGCTGGCGCGACTGGTACTGGACGATGCCGGCGATCGAGCCCGACCCATAGATGGCCCCCTGCGGTCCACGCAGGACCTCCACCGCGGAGATGTCGACCAGGCGCAGGTCCGGGTCGGGCGCGTCGTAGCTGATCGCGACATCGTCGAGATACAGGCCGACGGTGGATTGGGTCCGACCGGTCAGCACGCCGTCGGACAGGCCGCGCAGGAAGATCTTGTCGCGGCCGGCCCCCAGGTTGGTGACGGTCATGCCGGCCACCAGGGGCGCGAGGGCGGCGCCGTCGGTGATGTCGAGCGCGGTCAGCGTCGCCGCCTCGATCTTGGTGACGCTGTAGGGTGAGCGGGCGATCGGCGCCGGTTGGCGCGTGGCCAGCACCGTGATCTCATCGGGCTCGACGCTTACCGGCGACGGCGTCGGCGGTCTGACCTTTTGCGCTGGAGCGGGGGGCGACGGCAAGGCGACCGCATAGACGATCACCGCCGAAGCGTCGGCGAAACGGTAGGCGCAGCCGCTGTCTCGAAGCAGACGATCCAGCGCCTCGCGCGGGGTATATCGCCCCTCGAGGCCGACCCGCCTGGATCCGCACGCCGCCCCGCTGCGATCGGCCAGGGAGAGACCCGCCTGCCGCGCGAAGTCGATCAAGGCCCGATCCAACCGCTCCGGCCCGATACTGAAACCCTTGAGCTCGGAGGCGGCGAACGCGGTCGCGGGCGCCGCGAGCGCAAGCAGCAGCGCCGCACGGGCGCCCAGGCCCAGGATCACCGGGGAGTCGAAGCGGCTTTGCTGAGCAGGACGGCGGTGGGAGACGGTGCGACCTCGAGATCCAGGAAAGCCGCCAGTCTATGCAGAACCGCGTCCTGTGAATCCATAATCAAGGCGCCGGTGAAGCTGAGTTCGGCGCAGCCCGGGGCCAGTCTGACCGGACGGGCGTAGATCCGGTTCAGGTCGCCGACCACCTGACCGAGCGTCGCCCGGTCGTAGACCTTCTGGATCGGAGCACCCGAGGCCAGGAGCAGCCGCGCGCCGCCTTCGCCCGGCCCGCTCACCGCCGACTGGCCGGCGCTCACCCTGAGCACATTGTAGTCGGGGTCGCTGTCGGACTCCGCCACCTCGCCGTCCGCGACCGCGACGCGCAGGCGCATGTCGTCCCGCTGCACGTCGAAGCGAGTGCCGATATCGGTGATGGTCTGCGCGCCCGCACGGACGATGAAGCGGCGGCGTGGGTCATGCGGCACCGTGAAAAGCGCCCGTCCCGGACCCATCGCGGCTTCGATCCGCGCCCCTGATCGCCGCAGGCTCAACGTCGTCCCCGCGTCGACATGGATTGAACCGCCGCCGGGAATCGGGATGTCCCGGGCCCGGGCCAGACCCGACGCGGGCGCCGGCGCCCGGCGGGGGGAGACCACGGTCATCACACCGGCGGCGCCCACGACGACGGCCACCGACGCGGCGATGGCGACCGGCAGGCGCCAGCGTCGCCGCGCGGGCCGGGCGCGCACCGGAAGAGGGATGATCTGCGCCGTATGGCCGACAGGATGGGCGGAGAGCGAGGCGGCGGAGGGCGCGGCGTCGAGGTCCACCCAGGCGGCCTCCACCTTGCGAAAGGCGGCCTCGTGCGCCGGATCCTCGCCGAGCCAGCGCTCGAACGCCAGCCAGTCGTCGGCGCCGGCGTCTTCCGCCTGCAGCCGGACGAACCAGTCGCTCGCCTCGCCTCCGAGCTCGCTCACATTCACCCCATCGTCCTGGTGGGTCATCGCCACCGGCTCCAAACGAACAGCCCTATCCGTCCTATGACGCCACGGCGCAACGACCCCCTCACCGATCGTCCTCCACCAGCTGCTTCAAAGCGGCGCTGATGTGCTTTTCGACCGCGCTTCGGGAGATCCCCAGCCGCGCCGCCGTCTCGGCGTGCGACAGCCCATCGAACTTGTGCAGCCGGAAAGCCCTCTGGGTCTGCGCCGGAAGCGTGTCGAGGCGGATGAGCAGGCGGCGCAGCCGGTCGTTCGCCTCCAGCGCCGCATCGGCGAGCGGGGCCGGGTCGAGCGCGACCTCGCCGGCGCCGACCACCTCGAGCCCGCTCCACGCCGCGTCCCGCGCGGCCCCGCGTCTCTGCTGGCGCAGCTGGTCCAGCATCAGGTTCCATCCGGTGCGATAGAGAAAGGCCGTCGGGTCGCGCACGGCCCCCGGATCGGCGCGCTGGAGCCGCAGATAGATCTCCTGCACCAGATCCTCCGCCGCCGCGGACGACTTGAGCCGCGCGGTGAAGAAGCGGATCAGGTCCGGGCGCCTCGCCAGATAGGTGGAGAGCAGAGCGGGCCTGTCCGGCGGCGCCATTCAACCGTTACCTTCTTCGACCCGCCCGCCACAGGCATACGAGATTTCAGCGCGTACACAAAGCCGCCATCCCAGGTCGTCGTCGCCTATCGTCGTCCGGGCGAACGGGAGCGCTTCAGGAAGACGGCCAGCCCCGCCGGGTCGTTGGTGAAGAGGGCGTCGTCGCCGCGGGCCAGATATCGGCTCCAGCCCGCCTCGTCATCGACGACATCGGAAAACACCATCACGCCTGCGGCTTGCAACCGCCTGACCTCGGCGGCGTCGGCGTCCTGCAGGCGCAGGAGCATGCACACGGCGTGGTGCTTGCGGGCAAGGTCGAGATAGTCGGTTTTGGCGAGCCAGGGATAAAGCAGGCAGGTTCGGATGCGGGGATCGATCGCGTGCATGGCGTCGATCGTACGATAGTCCGCGGACTGAAGGATGAAACGGTCCTCGAGCCCGTATCGGCGCACCACCGCCGCGACGAGTCTGGTGAAAGCCACCGGATCGACATCGCCCTCCCCGGCGCCCGGCATCTTGGTTTCGCCGTAGAACTGCACGGGCGCGCCCGCATAGCGTTCGAAGAAGGCGTCCGGCGTCGGCATGGGCGTTCCGGGGACCGACGTCTGGGCGGGATAGATGGCGCGATGCCTCGCCCCGCAATCGAACTTCAGGACATCGGCCAGCCTCATCGCCCGGATCGGGCCTGGCGTCACGCCTGATCCCGGGTCGGCGGTGCAGAATGTCGGGTTGACCGTCCCGTCATGGGAGATGACGAGCTGGTCGTCCGCCGTCATCTGCATGTCGAATTCGAGCAGGTCGGCGCCGAGCCGGACGGCGTTGTCGAACGCCGGAAAGGTGTTCTCCGGCATCAGCGCCGCCCCGCCCCGATGGGCGACGATGAGCGGCTTGGCCGCCTCGGCGGCCAGGGACGGCGCGAAGCCGCCGACCAGCAGCGCCCCGATCCCCGCCAGGGCGGCCCTGCCCCATCGCCGACGACGCGCACGGGCCATTGCGGTCATTCCCCTTACGGCCGCGTCTTCAGAAGTGGGCATTGAACTTCACGAAGAAATATCGCCCGATCGCGTCATAGTCCGCAGCCCCGCTGCCGCCGAAATAGCTGCCCGCGGAATGGGGAGAAACGCTGTTGGCCTGCAGTTCGAGGGGCACCTGCGTGTCCGCCACATTCTTCACGCCGAAGGTCACGTCGTATCGCTCGACCGGACGGTAGGTGAGCGTCAGATCGTTGTAGATCTTCTCTCCGATGAAGGGATACTGGTAGATCTGATTGGAAACGGCGGTCGAGTTGTATTTGCTTCTACTGATATACCTGGTGTTGATCCCGAAGGAGAATTTCCCGAACGAATACTGGTTGAGAAGGGTGAATTTGAAGCGCGGAAAATCCCACTCCCCGGCATAGTCCACGCCGGGCTGACCCACCGCCGCCACGATGGTCTGCTGCGCCAGGTAGGTCGCGTTGAAGCTGGCCCGATACAGGCCGCCGGCCACCGGCGTCCGGTAGTTCGCGCCGAAGTCGACGCCGCGGGCGTGCTCGCCGGAGAGGTTTTCGTAGAGAGCCTGGACGCTGACCACGTTTCCCTGGGTGTCGCGTGAAATCAGGTTGCAATAGAATTGGCCCGGACCACCCGCCGCCCCATAACAGTTGTTCAGGATCGTAATATAGGGAAGCTGAGTTATGACGCTGCTGATCGTGATGTCCCAGTAGTCGATAGTCAGGTCGAATCCCGGCGCAAATCTCGGCTGGAAGACCGCGCCATAGGTGAAGCTGTTGGACGTCTCCGGCGTCAGGTCCGGGTTTCCGCCGCTGTGGACGACCGGCGCGTTGAGGTTGGGGGTGGGCAACGGCACGGTCAGGCCGCTCAAGACGGCCGTACAATTGGCTTTGTAATTGGGATTCTGGTTGATGTAGGCGGACTGACAGGGGTCGGGGATGTTCCCGTAGGTCGCGGTGTTGGGCGGAGAGAAAAGTTCGCCGAAATTAGGCACGCGGACGGAGTGCGAATAATCTCCGCGCAAGGTCAATCCGCGCAGGAGCTCCCACGTTCCGCCGGCCTTCCAGGTATGGGTGTCCTGGCTGTCGCTATAATGGGAATATCGATAGGCGCCCTCTACCGACAGATGCTTGACGAGCGGCAGGTCCCTGAGCACCGGAACCAGCACTTCTCCGAACACTTCGGTGGTGTCGCGGGACGCGTCGAGCGCCGGATGCAAGGCGTAGTCTTCGCCCGGCGAGAACACGACGTCCTTCAGCTTGGCGGTGTCCGGGTCGTCGCGCGTGCGCAGCGTCTCGCGCCTCCATTCGAACCCCGCGGCGGTGGAGACGTCGCCGGCGGGCAGGCTGAACAGACTTCCGTTGATACTGGCGCCGGTCGTCAGGAGGGAATTGAAATTGGATTCGTGGCGGGATCGTTCAAGGTAATTGAGCAGCGATTGGCTATAGGGCGCCGTGCTGAAGAAGTTGAGCGGCTGGCATCCATTCGCGCGGGCCGTGGCGTCCGCGCATTCGATCTGTCCGGTCACCGGATCGGCGAGGGTATTGCGGGCGTTCAGCCATTCGGCCTTGCCGATCATGTGGGTGGTTTCAATGTCGTCGGAAACCTGTCCGTAGCGGACGAAGGCCTGCCAATTGAGCCTGTTCGTCAGTTTGCCGTCGAGGTTGGAGCCGAGGGTGATGTTCTCACGGTCGTCATATTCGTACGCCCTCGGAAGATTGAGGTAGGTCCGGTCGAGCGGGATCGAGGTAAGATTGTTGGCGAGCATGAACTGCCGCAGCGACGCCGGCAGATAGGGGTTGGTCAGCGTGGCGATTTCGGCGGTGGTTCCTCCCCACCAGTTGGTCGGGCGCTCGTCGTCGCGGATCTGCGGCCACTCGGGCGTCGCCTGGTCGGCGCTGCGCGCATAGCTGAACATGCCGCTCCAGGTTATGGTGGGCGTCAGGGCGTAAGAGGTGTGCGCATAGAGCGATCCCTTTTGGGCCTCCGGCCGCAGGAGAAGGTTCTCAAAGGCGTTGCCCGCGTTGCTGGGGCCGCCGTTCTGCACGCCGACTTCACCGGCGACGAGCACCTGATAGCTGCTCTGGGGAACAGGTGTGACCACCCCGTTCAGCAACTGGTACCATTGCTTGCACGCGGTGCCGCTCGGAAGACAAAACGTGGGAACCGACGAGCGGTTTATCTGGCGTATATTGGTATACAGGAGATTCGCCGGCACGCCGGACCCCGGACCGGTATAGGCGGCGTTCGGATAGTAGGCGACGCGGCCGGAATAGCGGCTCTCATCGCTCAGCGGCGCCGTGTAGGTATAGTCGCCGCCGATGACGAAATGGCCGCGCCCGTCGGCGTAGTCACCGCCCGTCGCGACCGACACGTTGTCCTGGTTGGCGTCGCCGCGCGAGGAGATCCCGCTGGTCGCGGACATGTCCACGCCGGACAGTTTGGTCTTCATGATGACATTGACGACACCGGTCACCGCGTCGGCGCCGTAGATGGCCGCCGCGCCGCCGGTCACCACTTCGAAGCGGTCGATCAGGGCGGTGGGAATGGTGTTGAGGTCGACCGCCGAGGTCCGTGCGCCGCTCGATACCCAACGCTCGCCGTCGACGAGCACCAGCGAGCGGTTGGGGCCGAGGTTGCGCAGGTTGATGTTGGCGACGCCCTGGTCGTACTCCTGCCCGAGCGAGTTCATCTCCCCAAGCCCCGGCCCGATCGCCGGATTGAGGAGAAGCGCGTCGTAAACGGTGTCGCGGGCGAAATCCTTGGCGTCCTGCGAATGGATGACCGCGATCGGCATCGTCGATTGCAGCTCGGGCCGGGCGATGCGCGTGCCGGTGACGACGACCGTCTCGACGGGCGTGGCGGCCCCGCCGCCGACTTCGCCGACGGGCGCATCCGCAGGTTTGACCGGACCAGGCCGCGGCTTGGCCGGCGGCGCGACGGGTTTGGGCGCGACGGCGAGGCTGACGACGCCATTGCTGTGCGTCGCCATCTGCAGGCCGGTGCCTTTGAGCAGGATCGCAAGCCCCTCCTCCACCGTGAAGGCCCCCTTGACGCCGTGAGTCTTCTGGTCGCCGAGCCCCGACGTCGGCGCCACGATCTGGACGCCCGCCTGTTTTGCGAAGGCGCGGATGCCGGCCACCGCCGGTTGTTCAGGAACGTCGAACGTTCGTTGCTGGGCGAAGGCCGGTTGCGCCATGCAGGCCAACACCGGCAAGAGCACCGAGCCAAACCTCGAGATATTCCCAAGCTCTGAGAAATTCATTGTGCGGTCCCCCGAAGCCGCCTGCTGTGGCCGCCGCTTCGGAATGAGGGATGCAGAGGTCTTCGATCTTCCGGATACGCCGGCGGCTATTTTTTTATGAAGATTCGAAGAACGTTCCCGTCGCGTGAGACGGCCGCGCCGAAACTCGAGGCGATGGCGGTGGCGAACCCATCGGGGTCGTTCGCCTTAAACAGGCCCGTGACCTTCTGCTGCGCGAGGCGAGGGTCGGCGATCACGATGCGGACGGGTCCGTATCGGTCGAACGCGCGGACGGCGGTCGCCAGGGCTACGTCGCCGAAGGACAGCATGCCGTCCCGCCAGGCCAGCAGCCGGTCCACATCGTCCGCGTCCATGGCGCGAACCTTCGCCGTGTCCACATCCGCCCCGACCGGCAGGCTGAACGCGCTGTTGGCGGGGAGCGTGATCGCCCGGGTCTGGCCCCACAGCCCCCGGCGTTGGGAGACGGCGAGCCGGCCGGCGGTGACGAAGACGGACAGCGGCGCGTCCCCAAGGGATTCCAGGCCGAACGCGCCCGACGCCATGCGCAGGGCGAGTCCGCCGACCGAAAGCGTGAACGGGCGACCGGCGCCGAGGATGTTGAGGAACACCTTGCCATGGACCAGGTCGAGCAGGCGGTCCCCCGATCCCCGGGCGATCGTCACGCGCGTCTCCGTGTCGAGGGTGAGCGTGGAGCCGCCGGCGAGGGTGAGGCTGCGGATTTCTCCCACGCCGCTTTCGATCGAGAGGGGTCGGTCGAGCAGGAACATGCCGCCGGCGACGGACGCCGCCAGCGCGCCGCCTCCGGCGATCAGGACACGACGATCGAGGCCTCGCCCGGCGGCGTGGGGAGGACCGACCGCCTCCTCACCCCAGGTTTCGGTCAGGCCGGCGCCTGAGCCAAGGGCGGTGGCGCGCTCGGCATGGATCCAAGCCGCCTGGGCCCGGACAAAGGCGCCGAGGCGGCGGGGGTCTCCCTCGAGCCAGCCATCGAGCCCCCGTTGCTCCGGTTCAGAAAGGCCACGCAACGCCTTCGCCGCCCAGTCGCGCGCGGCGGCGTCGATATCACGAGCCGTTTCTCGATTGACCATCTACTGAATCGGATGCTGCGAGCCTGGTGTCTTTCGAGTTGGATGCATCAACACGCGCATTTCCGCCATGCTCAAATTGGGCGAGCAGGATTTGCAGCCCCCGGGACACGTACTTCTCGATCGTGTGCTCGGCGAGGCCGAGTTGATGGGCGGTCTCGCGCTGCGAGAGGCCTTCGACGCGGCGCAGCCAGAACACCTTGCGGATTTGAGACGGCATCAGGTTGATCGCAGCCTGGACGCGCCGGAGTTCCTGTCGACCGGATACGTTCTGTTCCGGAGACGGGCGATCATCGATCGGCTCCAGCGATGCGAGGTCGGACATCGACCCGATCGCCACCACCTTCTTGCGTCGCACGTCCTGCAGAAACACCGAGGTGGCGACCTGCAGGGCGTAATGCCTCGGATTGCGGATAGTCTCCACGCTCTCCAGACGCGCCAGGATGGCGTAGGTCTCCTGCACGATGTCATCGACGTCGCAGTCCGACCGGCGCGTCAGATACCGCAGGCGCGACCGTATCGCCGCCTCGTGCGGCAACACGTGCTGCGCCAACCATCGACTTCGGGCTTCGTAGGGCGCAGCCATGGCGTCGTCCCTTCGCACACGTGTGTGACAGTTGTGCTCAGTTCGGCGGTGTTCTCAGTTCGGCCCGCCGAAGGCCCGCGCTCAGAAGAGACGCCCGGCGCTATCGGCGGGGCGCCGCAGCGCCCAACACCGGATCGTCGGCGCGCTTCGCCCCGCTCGAGGTCCGCACGAACGAGAGGTTGGTTTCGGAGCGCTGGCTCACAGCCACGACGCCGGCGGCCCACAGCAGAAGCTCGTCATAGACCACGGGCTGGAAGTCCTTGAGCCGGGCGAAACCGGGGACTTCCCAGACGATGGAGAACAGGGCCACGACCCCGAACAGGATCGGCCAGCGACCGCCGAGGTCGCTGCGTCCGCGCCGATCCCAGACGTGGGCGACAAGGCCCAACACCAGGGGGGCCGCCAGGGCGAAATAGTGGTCCCGCGACAGAGGTATCATCGGCAGGAGGCCGACCGTCAGGGCGCCCGCCAGCAGGGTGGTCTCGATCGGATCGGGAACGGCCGGCCGTGCAAGCCGCGGGCGCGCCGCCCAAAGCGTGATTACCGTGACGAGGACGCTCAGATAGACGTGAGCGAGCAGGAACACCGCCGGCGCGCTCGCCGGCCTGAAGGCGGGATTGGGATAGGCCAACCGGAACAGGGCGATCCTGAACGAGCTGATGTTGCCGTTGGCCTCGTCGAGATAGTCCATCCGCGACGCGTTCAGCTCTCCGGAGAAGGCCGGAACGAGGACCAGCCGCCCCAGGCTCGCATAGCCCTCCAGCGTCCGGTGCAGTCCCATGACGCCGATCGGGATCACGGCGAGGCCGACCGCCAGACCGATCATGCACCACAGGAGCGCGCGCCGGCGGCGGAGCAAGACCAGCTGCATCAGCAGATAGGCCGGATAGATCTTGATGACGATGGCCGCGGCCAGCCAGGCGCCCGCGCGCCGATCCCGCCTCCGGATCAGCGCGGCCGTCATGCCGCACACGCACAGCAGAAGAAAGCCCGTCACCTGTCCCCGCTCCAGGGTGTTGCCGATCCCGAAGCCCGCCACCGAGAGCGGAATGATCCGCAACAGCCACCAGCGCCGTCCGAACCGCCGGGGATGGCGCACGACGGCGCTGGTCGACGTCTCCTCGATCGCCTCGGCCAGAAGGTGCAGCCCCGCGCACACCGCCGCCAGACTGAGGGCGAACCAGATCACGATCGACCAAGCGTAGGGCAGGCCGGCGCCCGCCGTGACGCCGCTCGGCGGCAGGGCGAACGGGGCGCTGAGGATCGCCGGCGTCGGCGGATAGATGTAGTGCCAGCCGCGATCGTCGAGGATCGCATACGGATCGTGGCCGGTCTTCACCGCCCAGGCTGCCCGAAAATAGGCGCCGACGTCGGTGCGATGGTGATGCATCAGCACCGCCCGGGCGAAGGTGTGGGCGCCGATCCCGACCACGACCAGCGCGAGGCAGGCCAGCGCGAGGGTCAGCGGTTTCGAAACCATGTCTTCGCGTACGATCCGGCGGCTCGGCGGCGGAGCGGCGGAGGCGGCCTCCCGCCGCGGCGGTGGGGGAAGCGGAGTCTTTCGCGACGGCGGGGTTCGGAGTTGATCGGTCACAGGGGCAAGACGCCGCCGCCAGGGCGGCGCCTCAGGCCGGATCGATCGGTGTCGACGGCGGGGCCGCAAGGACGGCCGAAGAAAATCGACTGTCTTCCTGCGGCTCGACCGCGCCGGCGGCGTCATACAACAAGGCAGAAATTATCTGCGTGAGCGCGGCGCCCGAAAAGCGTCAGCGTGATGATCTATTGCTCGATACAAGTACAGTTTACTATTCTTATTACGTTAATCCTCAGATAATACTTCAACAGCATAATAATAACGGCGGAAAATCCGCAATTACTGGAGTTGTAGAAAATGACGATCAGTTCCCTATCTAGCTCTACAGCGTCGGCCCTGCTCACCCCGCCGAAAAGCGCCGCTCCGGCGGACTCGCCGCACGACGGGGACGGCGACGACGCGGCCCAGGTTCAAGCCAAGCCGCCGGCGGGAACGGGCTCCAAGGTCGACGTTACGGCCTGACTCCTGGACGGCTGCCGCGCAGCCGTTCCGCCACCGCCGGAGGGACGCCTCCGGCGGCCTTGGCGTATTCATCGCACGGTGAGGCGCGGTTGTTGGCCGGCGCCTTTCCCGGGTCTCGGGTGCTCGGGCCGGCCTCGGCGTCATGCCGATCGGCGGGCGAATGGCTTTGCAAGAGGGCTCCCCGCGCCGACGACCCCGTGGGCCGGCGCTCCGGCGGAGCGGCGCTCGTGGTCGGCGCCGGTGTCGAACCGGCCGATCAACTGGGCCAGCGCCCCGGCGTCGCGCGACAACGCATGGCTGGCCGTCGTCGACTGCTCCACCATGGCGGCGTTCTGCTGAGTGACGAGGTCCATCTGATTGATGGCGACGTTCACCTCGGCAATGCCGGAGGCCTGCTCCTGGGCGGACACCGAGATGTCGGCGACCAGACGGGAAATTTCGGTCACCTTCGCCACTATCCCCCGAAGCGCGGTCCCGGTCTGGCCGACCATCTCGACGCCCTGCTCGACCTGCTGGCTCGACGCCTGGATGAGGGCCTTGATCTCCTTGGCCGCTTCCGCGGAGCGTTGGGCGAGCGCCCGCACCTCCTGGGCCACCACGGCGAAGCCGCGGCCGGCGTCGCCGGCCCGGGCCGCCTCGACCCCGGCGTTCAGGGCCAGAAGATTGGTCTGGAAGGCGATCTCGTCGATCACGCCGATGATCTGACCGATTTTCTGCGACGACTGTTCGATCTGGCCCATGGCGGAGACGGCCTGCTGCACGACCTGGCCGCTCTGCTCGGCGTCGATCCTGGCCCGGCCCACCACCGTGCTGGCCTGGGCGGAGCCCTCGGCGGTCTTCCTGACCGTGACGGTGATCTCGTCCATCGCCGCCGCGGTCTGCTCGAGGGCGGCCGCCTGCTGTTCGGTGCGGCGGGACATGTTGTCGGCGGCTTCGGTGATTCCGGCGGCCCCCGCATGCATGCTCTGGGCGTTGGCCGAGATCTCGCCCATGGCGCTCTGCAGCGCTTCGATCGCGCTGTTGAAGTCGTCCCTGAGCCGCAGATAGTCTTCCGGAACGTCGGTCAGCCGGACCGTCAGGTCGCCGCCCGACAGGCGCTCGAGCCCCGTCCCCACCTTTTCGACCACCGAGGCCTGCTTTTGCGCGGCCTCGGCGCGGAAGACTTCGGCGCGGCTGCGCTCCGCGTCCGCGGCGGATCGTCCGGCGGCGGCCTGCGCCTCCAGCGAAAGCGCCTTGTGCGCATTGTCCTTGAAGATCGTGACCGCCCCGGCCATGGCGCCGATCTCGTCCGTGCGCGCCGCCCCGCGAATCTCGACTCCGAGATCGCCCTTCGCCAGGGCGGTCATGCTGGCCGACAGCCCGGTGAGCGCCGACGTCACCTGGCTGGACATCAACCAGGCGACCACGCTCATCGCGACGATGATGGCGCCGCATCCGATCAGGATCGCCGCCGTGAACGGGGGCCCCTTCGCCTTGGAGCGCGCTTCGTCCGTCGTCTCTTCCGCAGCGGCGCGCACGACGAGCTTGTCGACGCTGGCGCGGTGCGCGCGATAGGCTCTGCTCACGTCGACGTAGGCGCGCTCGGCCTCCGGCCGATCGCCTTTCGCCAAGGCGGGTAGAACGCCCCTCTCGACGCCGCTCCAGAACGGCTCGGCTTGGCGCGCCATCTCCTCGAGGTTCGCCTTCATGTCGTCCGGGGCCGCCTTGGAGGCGCGCCAATAGGCCAGGCGCTCGTCGAATTGCTTCTTGAGCTCGCCGAGACGGGCGCGGTGGACCTGAAGCGATCCGGGATCCAGCATGACTTGGCCGACCTCGGAATAGGCCTCCACCGCGTAGAGCGGCGGCGGCAGGATGTCGGCGGCGAAATCCTTGTCGGCGATGATCTCGGCATAGTCCTGGCTGCCGATGCGGATCTCCTGGATGGCCTTGGTGGACACCAGCGCGACGCCGACCGCGAGCAAAATCAGGAAACCCGCCACCAACTTGGACGAGCGCGAAAGCGTCATCGCGCTTGAACGATCGAAAATTCGTCAACGCGTTCGCTTTTATTTACCGCGAACACTGCATCCAAAGGAATATCTACGCGTCTCATTTGCTGATTATTCCCATGCTCTAGGCATTTCTATTCTCGGAAATCATGATCCGCCAATGCGAATTCCGGGATAAATTCCCACTACTGAACAATACATATGTATTTCTGCGGAGCCTGACGGCGTTATCGGGCGAGAGCGCGCCGACGCCGGAATCTGCGCGGCCGTCAGCGCCACACCATCGCCCCCCGTCCGGGCGGTTGTCCGGGGCGCCCGGCTTGACCATACTGGCGGCGCGGCTGGAGATCCGACGATGAAATTCCTTGCGTGGACGGCGCTCGCCGGCCTGATGATGATCGCGCCCGCCCACGCCGAACCGCCCGCCTTCACCACCTGCAGCACGCCCACCAGCGCCCCGGCCTGCGCCGCCGTGCGTGGCAGCCGCACCGAGGGCTGGGGACCGCAGTCGCGCGCCGAGGTGTTCGCCCAGCATGGCCTGGTCACCACCAGCCAGCCGCTGGCCGCCCAGGCCGGCCTGCAGATCCTGAAACAGGGGGGTAACGCGGTCGACGCGGCCGTGGCCACCGCCGCCATGCTGAACCTGATGGAGCCGATGAGCGTCGGCGTCGGCGGCGACGTGTTCGCGATCGTCTACATCGCCAAGGAGCACAAGCTCTACACCCTGAACGCCAGCGGCATGGCCCCGTCGGGCGCCACGGTGCAGCACTACGCCGACCTCGGCTACCACGCCGATCCGGCCAACTGGGGTCCGGGCTCGGGGATGCCGGGCGGCGGTATATTGACGGTGACGGTGCCGGGCTCGGTCTGGGGCTGGAACGCGGTGCTGAGCCGGTTGGGAACGATGAGCTTCAAGCAGGTGCTCGCGCCCGCCGCCGCCTACGCCGAGGAGGGTTTTCCGGTCTCCGAGCGGATGGCGTTCGAATGGCGCCTGCCCAACGCCCTGCCGCTCAAGGCCTGCTGCAGCGCCAAGGACCCGGACTCCATCGCCACCTGGTACATCGACGGCAAGCCCCCGGCCGCCGGCCAGATCTTCCGCAATCCTGCTCTCGCCCGCACCTTCCACCTGTTGCAGGACCAGGGCGCCGACGCCTTCTACAAGGGCGAGGTCGCCCGGGCCATCGTCGCCAAGTCCACGGCGGTCGGCGGCACCATGACGCTCGAAGACCTCGCCGCCTACAAGGGCGAATGGGTCGAGCCGGCGCACATCGTCTACAAGGGCCACGACCTCTACGAATTGCCGCCGCCGTCGCAGGCCTGGGCGGCGCTCGAGATGCTCAATGTGCTCGAAGCCTGCACGCCGATCTGGGCGCCCGGCCAGACCCTGGCCAGCCTCGGCCCGCGCAGTCCCAAGTACTGGCATCTGATGGTCGAGGCCAAGAAGCTGGCCTACGCCGACCTGATCGCCGTCAACGCCGACCCGAACTTCGTCAAGGTTCCGGTCGAAATGCTGCTGTCGAAGGCCCACGCCAAGGCCTTGTGCGGCAGGGTGGATCCCGATCACGCCTCGCGCACCGGGCCGCCCGCGCCCACCCCGCCGGGCGGCGACACCATCGTCCTCTCCACCGCCGACAGCCAGGGCAATATGGTGGCCTGGGTCAACTCCAACTATTCCGGCTTCGGCTCGGGCCTCACCGTGCCGGGCTACGGCTTCATCCTGCATAATCGCGGCGGGTTGTTCAGCCTGGATCCCGCTTCGCCCAACGCCATCGCTCCGCACAAGCGCCCGTTCAACACCCTGGCCGCCGGCTTCGTCATGGAGGACGGCAAGCCCCTGATGTCGATGCTCCTGATGGGCGGCGACATGCAGGCCCAGGGCCACGCCCAGGCCCTGGTCGACATCTTCGACCTCGGCGCCAACCTGCAGATGACCACCGACATGGCCCGCTTCCGCCACAGCCAGATCTCCAACAAGCTGACCCTGGAGAAGGAGCTCTACGACCTCGTCGGCAAGGACCTGACCGCCATGGGCCACGACCTGACCCCGCCCGACAGCAGCGCCATGGGCGGCTTCCAGGCCATCGCCGTCCAGCCGGGTCCCTCCGGCAACGGCAAGCCGGTCTACCGGGCGGGCTCCGACCACCGCAAGGACGGGGAAGCGGTGGGGTATTAGGGCTGTGGGGCCGCCCTGGTCGCGCCCGCTACCGCGCGCCCAAAAACCGCGCTAGCCTCGCCGCGAACGGGCGGTACAGCCCGGCGGGAGGGGAATGATGGCGGCACAGGCAGGCGTGGGGCCGCGGGCGACGCTTCGGCCGGGGCTTTGGCTGGCGCTCGGCGCCCTGCTGGTCGTCATCGGCGTGACCCTCGCCGCACTGACCGAGCGGTCGGGCGGGATTCGCCTCTCCGACGTGCGCTTCACCGGCGCCGACGGAACCACGTTCAGCGCCCTGCTCTACCAGCCGCGCAACGCCACGGCTCAGACCCCCGCCCCGGGCATTCTCGCCGTGCACGGCTACATCAATACCCGCGAGACACAGAGCCCCTTCGCCATCGAGTTCGCCCGGCGCGGCTATGTGGTGCTGGCGCTCGACCAGCGCGGCCACGGCTACAGCGGCGGGGCGGCCGCCACCAAGGGCTTCGGCGGCCCGGAGGGCCTGACCTATCTGCGGTCCCTGCCCTTCGTTGACAAGGATCAGATCGGCCTCGAGGGCCACTCCATGGGCGGCTGGACCGTGCTCGCCGCCGCCGCGGTCATGCCGGACGCCTACCGCGCCCTGGTGCTCGAAGGCTCCTCCACCGGCGCGCCTTTCGCCAAGACCGGCACACCGACCTGGCCGCGAAATACCGAAGTGGTCTACAGCCGCTATGACGAGTTCGCACCGCTGATGTGGTCGGCGCCCACCGCCGCCGCGGTCGGATCGACGCCCAAGCTCGAGGCCCTGTTCGGAACCACGGCGCCGGTCGAGACCGGCCGCATCTATGGCGATGTCGGCCAGGGCGCGGCGCGGCGGCTGACCCAGCCGGTCGCCACCCATCCCGGAGACCACCTCTCGCGCGAGGCGGTAGCCGACGCGGCCGACTGGTTCGCCCTGACATTGAAAGGCGGAACGCTGCGCCCGCGCGGCGATCAGGTCTGGTGGGGCAAGGAGATCGGCACGGGCCTGGCCCTGATCGGCGCCGGCGCCCTGATGCTCGGCCTGTTCGACCTGTTGCTCGGCGTCGCGCCGTTCAAGGCCCTGCACGCCGCGCCCGCGGCCGAGCCCCGACCGCGCGGCGGCCGGTGGTGGACACTGTGGCTGCTAACCGCCTTCACACCGGCCCTGACCTACTATCTGCTGCCCCTGGCCCTGCCGCTGATCAAGCCGTCGGCCGTCTTCCCGCAGGGGATCACCAACATCCTGATGCTGTGGGCGTTGATCAACGTCGTGCTGGCGTTGGTGTTCGGCCGGCTGCTCGGGCCGAAGCGGCAGCGGCCGCCGCAGCCCTGGGGCCTGTCGCTGCTGCTGGCGGTGATGGTGGTGGGGCTGCTTTACGCCGTCACGGCGCTGGCCGGCCTGGTGCAGGTCGACTTCAGGTTCTGGGTGGTGGCGCTGAAGCCGCTCAGCGGGCGGCAGGCGATCGCCGCCCTGTCCTATCTGATCCCCTTCACCCTGTTCGTGCTGGTCGCCTTCCGCGGCCTCGACACCCTGGCGGTCGCGCCGCCGCCCAGCCAGTACGCCTGGTCCGCCGGGGCCCTGGCGGCAGGCTTCTTCGTGCTGACCGGAGTCCAGTATCTGCTTCTGTTCGCCACCGGCGCCCTGCCGCTGGCCTTCGAGGCGCTGAACGCCATCGTCGCCATCCAGTTCGTGCCCCTTTTGCTCGGTCTCGGCCTCCTCGCCGTCCACACCTGGCGACGCACCGGAAGCTATGCCCCCGGCGGCCTGATCGGCGGCCTGTTCGTCACCTGGTACATGGTGGCGGGAACCGCGACCCACTTCGGGTGAGCTTGCCAAGGCAAATCGTCGAAACCCCGGGCAAGCCAGAGAAAGCGTCGCGCCTCACACGCCCCTTGCGATCCAACCCGGTCGCTGCGACAGGAGGCGGCCCACTGCGGGAGCGCGTCGTGACCCATTCCAGCCTTTCCCGCCGCGGCGTGGTCGCGGCCGCCGGCGGACTGATCCCCGCCCCTGGCGTAATGCGCGCGGCGGAGACCAGGCCGGAATTCGTCACCACCCTGACCGCCCTCGGGACCCTGCGTGGCCTGCGCAGCCACGGCGTCGAGATCTATCGCGGGATACCCTACGGCGGCGACGTGTCCGGCGTCCGGCGGTTTGTCCCGGCCGCGCCCGTCGCCCCCTGGCGCGGCGTGCGCGATGCGCTGACGCTGGGCGCGCCGTCGATCCAGCCGGCCAGCGGACTTCATGGCGTCGACGAACCGGCGCCGGACGAAAATTGCCTGTTCCTCAACATCTGGGCCCCGGCGGGGGCCGGGTCCAAGCGGCCGGTGATGTTCTATTCGCACGGCGGCGCCTTCACCACCGGGTCGGCCGGGTCGACCAGTCAGGACGCGTCCAACCTGGCGCGCGAGTACGACGTGGTGGTGGTGGCCTCCAACCACCGGCTCGGCCTGCTCGGGTACCTGTATCTGGGCGAGCTCGGCGGCGGGACCTACGATCGGTCGGGCAATCAGGGGATGTGGGACATCCGGCTGGCGCTGAAGTGGGTGCGGGACAACATCACCGCCTTCGGCGGCGACCCCGACAACGTCATGCTGTTCGGCGAGTCCGGCGGCGGGGCCAAGACCGCCTGCCTCTACGCCATGCCCTCGGCGGCGCCGATGTTCGCCAAGGCGGCGATCCAGAGCGGTCCGGCCACGCGCGTCGGTACGGCGGAGACCGCGGCCAAGACCACCCGCCTCGTGCTGGCCGCCCTCGGCCTGCAGCCCGCGGACTGGAAGACCCTGCTCACCGCCCCCGCCGCGGACATCCTCAAGGCGCAGAACACCGTGATCGCCCAGCACCCGGCGGGGCCCGGCGGCTGGCGCGGCATCGACGACTTCGCGCCCGGCGGGTGGGGACCGATCCTCGATTCCGAGCTCCTGCCACACCATCCGTTCGATCCCGCCGCGCCCGCCACCGCGCGCGACAAACCCCTGATCACCGGCTGGATCGACAGCGAGGCGACCTTCTTCGCCTGGGCCGGCGGCGACAAGGCGGCCTTCAGCCTCGACGAGGCCCAGTTGCGCGCGCGGCTCAAACCCGAGCTCGGCCCGGCCTACGAGGGCGTCCTGGCCGCCTACCGCCAGGACCGGCCGGGCGCGACGCCGAGCGAACTCTACCTCGCCATCCAGAGCGCGCGGATCATGGGCCTCGGAACCCTGGCCATCGCCGAACGCAAGGCGGCCCAGCACGCCGCGCCGGTCTATTATTACAACCTCGCCTACCGCTCGAACCTGAAGCTGCCGGGCCTTCAGGTCGGGGGAGTCGGCGTCGAGGCCGGAGCCATGCACGCCATCGACATCGCGCTCGTATTCGACAATCCCGTGGGCGCCGCCCTGCTCGGCGACCGGCCTGAGCGCATCCAGGCCGCGCGGCACATGAGCCAGTTCTGGACCAGCTTCGCCCACACCAGCCGCCCTGTCGCCGACGGCCAGCCCGAATGGCGCCCCTACACCGCCGCCGACCGCGCCACCATGGTCATCGACGCCGACTGCCAGGTGGTGACCGACCGCCACAAGGCGGAGCGGGTGGCGTGGGAAACCCTCACGCCGGTGGTTTAGCGATGGCGGCGACCGGAGCGAAGCGAGGTCGGCTCGGGTTCGGGCTGACGGCGGCCTACGCCTCGGGCCAGTTGGTCGAGGGGGTGATCAACAACGCCCTCGCCTATTTCCTGCTGTTCTACGTCACCACCGCCTGCGGCCTGGCGGGCGGCCTGGCCGGCGTCGCCCTGTCGGTGGGGCTGATCATCGATGCGGTGATGGACCCTCTGATCGGCACCCTGTCGGACGGCTGGCGTTCGCGCCTCGGCCGCCGGCTGCCGTTCATGCTGGCCGGCGTCGTCCCGCTGGCGGTCTGTTTCGTGCTGGTGTTCGCCCTGCCGTCCGGCCTCGGCCAGCTTGCCCTGGCCGTGTGGGTGGCGGGCCTCCTGATCGTCATGCGCATCTCCATGTCCCTGTTCGTGCTGCCCTATCAGGCGGTGGGAGCCGAGCTCACCGATGACTACAAGGAGCGCTCCAGCCTGATGAGCTGGCGCTGGGGCATCGGCCAGGTCGGCGCCCTCCTGGTGATGATCCTCGGATTCGGCGTCTTCCTCGGCAAAGGCCGCCTGACCGACCGCGCCGCCTATCTGCCCTTCGGCCTGTCGCTGGCGGCGATCTTCACCGCCGGCGCCCTGCTGGCGATCTTCATCACCCGGCTGACGCGCGAACGGCAGCACCCGCCGACGGCCACCGACGGCGCGCTCGGCGCGCGGCTTTTCCGTGATCTGGCGGAGGTATTCCGCAACCGCTCGTTCCGGACCCTGTTCTTCGGCGCCCTGTTGTTCTTCGTCGCGATCGGCGTCTATGCGGCCCTGACGCTGCACGCCAACACCTTCTTCTGGAAGATCAGCGCCGGCCAGACGCAGACCGTGACCTTGGCGCTGTTCGGCGGCCTGCTGCTCGGCGCCCCGTTGGCCGCGCCACTATTGGCGCGGTTCGAGAAGGCGACCATCCTGTTCGCCGGCATGTTCGGCCTCGGACTCGGCCAAGCCGTTCCCTTCCTGCTCCGCTTCGCCGGCCTGCTGCCGCTGACCGGCGAGCCGCTGACGATCTTCCTGTCGCTGGTCGGCTTCTGCGCGGGATCCCTGATGGCCGCCGCCGCGATCGCCTTCATGGCCATGATCGCCGACGCCGCCGACGAGCACGAGCACCTGTTCGGGGCCCGGCGCGAGGGACTGTTCTTCGCCGGCTGGGCCTTCGCCAGCAAAGCCGCCACCGGCCTCGGCGCCCTGGTCTCGGGCGCGGTCCTGCAGGTGATCCACTTCCCGACCGATCTGGCTCAGCACGGCGGCATGCACGCCGTCCTGCCCACGGCGATGACCGACCAGCTGGCCTGGGCCACCGGACCTGGGACCGGTCTGCTGTCCATCGCCGCCGCCCTGATCAACCTCGGCTACCGGCTCGACCGCAAGACCCACGCGGCCATCCTGGCCGAACTGGCGGCGCGGCACGCGGGGGATCAGGTCCCGCTCATCCCCAACCCATAATCCAGCGCCGCGCACACCGCGGCGACCTGGGCGGCGTTGCACTCCTGCGGGCTGGTGCGCGGGCTGTCGGGGTAGACTTCGGTGGTGGTGGTGTAGCGGGCGCCGGTGATGGCGGCGCACAGGCCGTAGGCCTGGAGCGGGTATTCGATCACGCCCTCGGCGACCACCGGGGAGCCGATGATCTCACCGGCGGCGTCGGGCGGGGCGATATGGGTCACCTTGGCCACGGCGGCGATGATCGCCTGCTGGAACGCCCGCTGGGGGTTCTCCTGGTCGTCGACCAGATAGAAGCCATCCGGGATCAGGCCGGGCTCGTAGGTCTTCCCGTCGCGCGCCGCCAGCGCCGGGCGGAACTCGCTCTCGTCGCTGTCGGTGGTCTCGTGCAGATCGATGTGCAGCAGAAACTGGCCGCGCAGCGGTCCGACCAGGGCGATCAGCGCCGCGGCCTCCCGCGACGGCCCGCCCGCGCGGAAGTTACGGTTGGGGTCGACGGCGTCGTAATTCCAGCGGTTGATGCGCTCGTAGGCCCAGGGGCTGACGCACGGGGCCACCAGGAGATTGACCCGCCCGGCGTAGTCCCGGGCGCGCGTGTCCAGGAACTGCAGGGCGCCCATGACGCCGCTGGTCTCATAGCCATGCACGCCGCCGGTCACCAAGGCGATCGGCAGGGCGGGATCCCAGTCCCGACTCTTCAAGGCGTGGAGGTCATAGGTCTCGCCCGCATAGTCGAGCCGGCCGTAGACCGACCGCTCGAACCGGTCGGCCAGGGCTTCGACGCGCGGCGCGACGTCGACGTCATAGCGGCGCCGGCGGGACTGGCTGGCCCGCCACAGGTTCAGCTCCACCTCGCCCCAGGGCTGGCCGGGGGTTCCGATGGGGTAGGTGGGGGTGTCGCTCATGGCCGCTTCATAGGAGGAACAGCCGCAGCCGTCATCCGGTGCACCATGAGATTCCGTCTCCCTCAAAGATGACGCTGCGTCCACGTTGCGCGTTCGCACAGTCCGGTTCACGGTGCGGCTCAGGCCGGCCCCGAGACCGGCCGCGCCAGGAGAGACCCATGCCCGAGACCCAGATGCAGGACGTCCTCGCCCGCCAGAAGGCGGCGCATATCCGCGACGGCGCGCCGAGCGTGGCCCTGCGCATCGACCGGCTGGACCGCTGCATCGGCCTTCTGATCAAGCACGAAAGCAGGATCGCCGCGGCGCTCAACGCCGACTTCGGCAATCGGCCCGAGGCGGTGAGCGGCATCACCGACATCGCCGGCTCGATCGGCCCGCTGAAGCACGCCAAGGCCCACCTCAGGCAGTGGATGAAGACCGAGAAGCGAAAGACCACCCCGGCCCTGCTCGGCCTGTTCGGGGCCAAGGCCGAGGTGCGCTTCCAGCCCAAGGGCGTGGTCGGCGTGATCAGCCCGTGGAACTTCCCGCTGAACCTCACCTTCGCGCCCCTGGCCGGCATCCTCGCCGCCGGCAACCGGGCGATGATCAAGCCGTCGGAATACACCCCGGCCACCTCGCAGCTGATGGCCGAGATGTTCGCCGAGGCCTTCACCGACGAGGAAATCGCCACCTTCCCCGGCGGGCCCGAGGTCGGCCAGGCCTTTTCCGAGCTGGCCTTCGACCATCTGATCTTCACCGGGGCCACCTCGGTCGCCCGCCATGTGATGGCCGCGGCGGCCAGGAACCTCGTGCCCGTCACCCTGGAGCTCGGCGGCAAGAGCCCGGTGATCCTCGGCCGCTCCGCCGATTTGGCCGTCTCGGCGGCGCGGATCATGGCCGGCAAGACGCTGAACGCCGGGCAGATCTGCCTCGCCCCCGACTATGTGCTGGCCCCGGACGACAGGCTGCCGGCTTTCGTCGACGAGGCCAAGGCCGCCGTCGCCGCCATGTTCCCCACCATCCGCGACAACCCCGACTACACCGCCGTGATCGCCGACCGGCACTACGACCGGATCAAGGGCTATGTGGAGGACGCCCGCGCCAAGGGGGCCGAGATCGTCGAGATCAATCCGGCCGGCGAGGACTTCTCCCAGCAGGAGTTCCGCAAGATCCCGCCGACCCTGATCCTCAACCCCACCGCCGACATGAAGGTGATGCAGGAGGAGATCTTCGGCCCGCTCCTGCCGGTGATGACCTACCGCGGGGTCGAGGACGCTATCGCCTACGTCAACGCCCACGATCGCCCGCTCGGCCTCTACTATTTCGGCGCCGACGCGGCCGAGCAGGAGAAGGTGTTGGCGCAGACCACCTCGGGCGGGGTCACCGTCAACGACGTGATCTTCCACGTGGCCCAGGAGGACCTGCCCTTCGGCGGCGTCGGCCCCTCCGGCATGGGCAGCTATCACGGCGAGGACGGCTTCAGGGAGTTCAGCCACAGGAAGTCGGTCTACCGCCAGCTGGCCAAGGACCTCGGCCCGATGAAGGCCCTGCGCCCGCCCTACGGCGAGGGCGTGCGCAAGTACCTGGCGACGGTGATGAAGGCTTAGATAGACCTTGAGCTTGATGCGTTTGGTCGGAAGCGCCTCGAAAGCTCACCCCGCGCCGTCATGCCCGGCCCCCCTGCCGGGCCTCGAGGACGCGCCGCCGCAAGGAAGCCTGGATCGCCGGGACAAGCCCGGCGAAGACGTCCTTCGGGTGGTTCCGTCTAATGAGTCTCGCTCCAAAATCTGCAGAGCGGTAAGTGCGCCCTTCGTAACCTAGAGCGCGCTCAGCGGCAGGGTCTCCACGTCGCCGGTCCAGTTGGCGCGGGCGTAGGTCAGGTTGCGGCGGGCGTCGTCGGGCCGGCCCTCCTTGGTGGCGCAGTCGGCCAGGAGGCGCAGGGCGATCGGGTCGTAGGCCCAGCGGTTCAGGGCCTTCTGCGCCTCGGCGGCGGCGTCCCGGGTCCGCCCCTGCGCCAGAAGGGCGGCGGCCAGGCTGCGGCGCACCGGATACCACCAGGCCGGCGGGTCGGCGGTGCGGCCGAGCTTGGCCTCCTGGATCTCGGCGGCCCTGCGGTAGGCGGCTTCGGCGTCGCTCCAGCGCTGCTCCAGCATCGCCGCCCGCCCGGTCAGCACCAGCCGCGCCACATCGATCATCGCCTGAGCTTGCGGGCGGAAATCCTTGAACGGCTTCATGTCCGGACGCAGCGCCTGAAGCGCCGCCGCCTGCGCCTTCACCCCCGCCGCGTCGCCCTCGCGGGAAGCCGCTTCGCCCTTGGCGTAGATCCACATGGCGTCGGCCACGGCCAGCTTCGGACCGGGGTCCGGCAGGGCGGCGACCTCGCCCTTGGAGCCATATCGTCCGTACACGAAGTAGGCCGTGCCGAGCCAGACCTGCTTGAAGCTTTCGTCGGGCTTGACCTTGCCCACCTCCGTCAGCTCTGTGGCGGCCAGCGCCAGCCCGCCCTTGCCGTCGCCGTCCATCAGCGCCGCGCCCTCGCCGAACTGGACGTTGTGGCCGTGGTAGATCAGGCCGAACACTCCGTCCTTGGGCTTGAGCCGTTCGGCGTTGGCCTTGTCGATCTCCACCGCGTCGAGGTTGGAGGCCTCGGCCTGGCGGTAGCGGCCCGACCAGAAATAGGTGTGCGAGGGCATGTGCACGAGATGGCTGGCGGCCGGAGCCAGCGCCTGCAGCGTCTCGGCGTACGGCAGGGCCCTGGTCCCAAAGCCGCTCATCTCGGTGGCGTGGATGTAGAAATGGATCGCCCCGGTATCCTTCGGCTGGCGCTGCAACGCCCCTTCCAGAAGCTCCACCGCCCGGGGCAGCCGGCCGTGGCCGTCGTTGGTGACCGGGATCATCCAGGCGTCGGCCGTCACCACGGCGATCTCGTTGTCGGACGGGTTGGCCCTGGCCAGGTCGTCCATGGCCGCGGCGAAGGCCTCGTCGCCCCGCCCGCCCCCGCCGCCGCCGTGATAGCGCTTCTGCAGGGCCGCGATCAGCGCCCGCTCCTTGGGCGGGCCGTCGGCCGCCAGCACCGCCGCCTTGTCGGCCAGGGCGGCGAGCTCGGCCTCATCCTTCGGCTCGAGCGGATAGTTGATGGTGGGGCCGCGCGACCAGGCCTCGCCCCAGACGCACAGGGCGCAGGTGGGATCCTCGACCTCGGCCCGCTTGAACGCCGCGATCGCCGCCTTGTGCGCGAAGGCGTGCGCCAGTTGCATGCCGTCATCGAAATAGGCCTGCGCCTGGGGACTCGACGTGCGGATGGTGAAGCCGCCGGTCCCATAGCCGGTGAGGATCGCCTTGGCCGGGCCCGGGACCTCGTCCTCCTTGACCGAATTGCTGTGGCAGATCTGCAGCGGCGGCGCGGCCGGCTGATCGGTGGATTGCAGCCCCGCCGCGGCCGGCGCCGCGGCCAGCAACACCAGGGCCCCATAGAGTTTCAGCATCGACGCGCCTCCGGGAAGGATTATTCGCCAGCGCTGGACGGTAGGTCAAACGGCGCGGAACATTATTATCCGCTCAACCCGGCGGATTTGGGGGCGGACATGAACCCCAGACAACCGCCGCTTCAGCCTGGGCTCAGCCTCGCCCTTCTATAACCAACCCCACTGAAAGACCTTCGTCCGCATGGTGCGGGCCCTGGCCTCCAGTCTGGAGGTTGAAATGAAAACGGTTCTCACCCTTATCGCCGGCGCCGCGCTTCTGGCGACGCCGCTGGCGGCGTCGGCCCAGGGCCTCGGCGGGCATGCCGGAGGCTTTGGCGGCCACGGCGGGTTCTCCGGCGGTCGCGCGGCGGCTCCTGCCTTCCACGGCGGCGGTTTCGGCAGGAGCGGCGACGATCGGGGCGGCTTCCGAGACGGCGGCGATCGCGGTGGATCTCGCGGCGACTACGGCGATCGCGGCGGCGGCTTCGATCGGGGCCGCTTCCGGGGCGGCGACGATCGCGTCGGATTTCGCGGCGGCTACGGCTATCGCGGCGGCTGGGGGATCGGCGCCATCCTGCCCGCCCTCTACTGGGACGCCTACCTGAGCGACCCTTACGAATACGGCCTCGCCGCAGCGCCCTACGGCTGCCACTGGGTCGAGGTCGATGGGCAGGCGCTCTTGATCAACAACGCCAATGGCGCGGTGATGCAGGTCGCTCCGCTCTAACCGCCACGCCGCCCAGGTGAACCGGGCCGCTCCGCAAGGGGCGGCCCTTTTTTGCGCCGCCGACAAACCTCTTGCGCCTTCAATAGTGTTATGGTTCACTAATACACCGCCTCACCGACGTGAGGCATGAGACTCGCAGGTCAAAGCTCGATGCCCGTCACCGCGTGCACGTGTTCGACCGAGGGAGTGTGGATCACATGGCGATCGAGTGGAATGACAGTCAGCCGATCTACCGACAGTTGCGCGACCATGTGGTGGCGATGATGCTGGACGGCGTGCTGAAGGAAGGCGACCCCCTGCCCTCTGTGCGCACGGTGTCGGCCGAATACCGGGTCAATCCGCTGACCGTGCAGAAAGCCTACCAGGACCTCGTCGACGAGAAGCTGGTGGAGAAACGAAGAGGGCTGGGCATGTACATCAATACCGGCGCGCGCCAGCTTCTGCTGGCCAGCGAGCGCGAAACCTTCCTGAACACGCAGTGGCCGCAGATCCTGGCCACCATCGTGCGCCTCGGCCTGACCGCCGAAGACCTGTTGAAAGCCACGCCCGTGGCGCGTGGGGAGGACTGAGCATGGCCGACCACCAAACAACTCCGGTCATCCAGGCCAAGGCTCTGATGAAGACCTTCGGGACCACCGTGGCGCTGGCCGGCCTGGACCTCACGGTCGGCGAGGGCCGCATCCTCGGCCTGATCGGACCCAACGGCGCCGGTAAGAGCACCGCGCTCAACGCCATCCTCGGCCTGGCTCCCTATGAGGGTGAGCTCAAGGTGCTGGGTCGCGATCCGTGGAAGGAGCGCGACCTTCTGATGCGCGACGTCTGCTTCATCGCCGACGTGGCCGTCCTGCCGCGCTGGATGAAGGTCTCCAACGCGGTGGACTACGTGGCCGGCGTCCACCCGCGCTTCGACCGGGCCAAGGCCGAGGCCTTCCTCGCCCGCACCGACATCCGCGCCAGCAGCAAGATCGGCCAGCTTTCCAAGGGGATGGTGGCGCAGCTTCATCTGGCCCTGGTCATGGCCATCGACGCGCGCCTCCTGGTGCTCGACGAGCCGACCCTGGGGCTCGACCTGCTCTATCGCAAACAGTTCTACGACACCCTTCTCAACGACTACTTCGACCGTTCACGGACGATCATCGTCACCACCCACCAGGTCGAGGAGGTGCAGTACATCCTCACCGACCTGGTGTTCCTGAACCGGGGTCAGAAGGTGCTCGACTGCAGCATGGAGGCGTTCGAGGGCCGGTTCCGCGAGCTGATCGTCGCGCCCGACCAGCTGGCCGCCGCCCGTGCGCTCGGTCCCATCGACGAGCGCACCGGCCTCGGCCGCAGCGTGCTGATCTTCGACGGCGTCGGCGCCGAGGCGCTCGCGCCGTACGGCGAGGTGCGCACCCCCAGCATCGCCGACCTGTTCGTGGCCGTGATCGGCCGCAACACCGCCTACGCCAAATCCGGCGCCAACCCCGGCGCCAACCGAGGAGCGGTCGCATGAGCATGTCCCTGGATACCCCCGCGCCCGCGCCGGCGACCCTGCGGGCCACCCGGCCGTTCTACTGGTCGGTCCGCCGCGAGCTGTGGGAGAGCCGGTCGATCTATCTGGCGCCCATGGTGGTGGCCGGCATCCTCCTGGTCGGCTTCCTGATCGCCCTCGGCCACAGCGGCGGCGGCTCCATGCACTGGACCAGCGGCGATCAGAACCAGACCGGCGTCGTCGGACATGCGGAAGTCGAGAGCGGCCATCACAACCGGACCGTGAGCCCGGCCTTCCTGGCCGCCCTGCCGTTCGAGATCATGGCCGGCGCCGTGGCGATCACCGGCGTCATCGTCGGCCTGTTCTATTGCCTGGGCGCCCTGTTCAACGAGCGGCGCGATCGCTCGATCCTGTTCTGGAAGTCCCTGCCGGTGTCGAACCGCGTCAGCGTGCTGGCCAAGGCGGCGGTGCCCATGCTGGTGATCCCGGCGGTGGTGTTCGTGGTTGTCACCGTGGCCCAGTTCGCCACCATGCTGATCGGTCTGATCGGCCTGACGCTGCACAGCCAGGATCCGACCATCCTGTGGCGGGTCCTGCCGTTCGGCGAGGGGTCGCTGGTGCTGATCTACGGCCTGGTCGCCCTGTCGCTCTGGTATGCGCCGGTCTACGCCTGGTTCCTGCTGGTCTCGGCGTGGAGCAAGAACATGACCTTCCTGTGGGCCGTCGCCCCGCCCCTGGTGCTCGCCCTGTTCGAACGGGTCGCCATCTCCACCAGCTACGTCGGCGGCCTGATCAAGTACCGCATCACCGGCGCGGCGGCCGCAGCCTTCCGTCCGTCGCAAGGCTCGCACCTGGAGCTGGCCAACATCGACCTGGCCGGGTTCCTCGCGACCCCTGGCCTCTGGCTCGGCCTGATCGCCGCCGCCCTGATGCTCGCCGCCGTCGTCTGGCTCCGCCGCCGCCGCGAACCGATCTGAGGCCGGATACAACCCCCGTCGTCATCCCGGAAAGCGCGGAGCGCTTGTCCGGGGTCCAGGCGCCCACAAGCAATCCGCTCCGCCAAAGCCTGGCGCGTCCCGGACACGCCCTGCGGGCTTTCCGGGACGACGACGTTTGGCGGCGACGCTGGCGCGCGCGACCTTCTGCGCGCGCCAGCCTTTCTCACCCCTGGATGAACGCCAAGAGGTCCGGGTTCAGCACGTCGGCGTGGACGGTCAGCATGCCGTGCGGATAGCCGGGATAGACCTTCAGCTGGGCGTTGGGGATCAGCTTGGCGGACAGAAGGCCGGCGTCGGCTATGGGCACGATCTGGTCGTCGTCGCCGTGCATCACCAGGGTGGGTACGGTGATCTTCTTGAGGTCTTCGGTGAAGTCGGTCTCCGAGAAGGCCTTGATGCAGTCGTAGTGGGCCTTGGCCCCGCCGATCATCCCCTGCCGCCACCAGTTGTCCACCACCCCGTCGAGCACGCTCGCCCCCGGCCGGTTGAAGCCGTAGAAGGGCATCGGCACCTCGCGGTAGAACTGGGCCCGGTTGGCGGCGAGCTGGGCGCGGAAGCCGTCGAACACCTCGATCGGCAGGCCGCCCGGATTGGCCTCGGTCTTGAGCATGATCGGCGGCACCGCGCTGACCAGCACCGCCTTGGACACCCGGCCGGGCTTGGCCTGCGCCACATAGCGCGCCACCTCGCCGCCGCCGGTGGAATGGCCGACGTGCACCGCATCCTTGAGGTCGAGCGCATCGGTCAGGGCCACGACGTCGGCGACATAGGTGTCCATGTCGTTGCCGGTGGCGGTCTGGGTCGAACGCCCGTGACCACGCCGGTCGTGGGCGATCACCCGAAAGCCCTTCTCGAGAAAGAACAGCATCTGCGCGTCCCAGTCGTCGGCCGACAAAGGCCAGCCGTGGTGGAACATGATCGCAGGGCCCGCGCCCCAGTCCTTGTAGAACAGGCTCGTCCCGTCCGCCGTGGTGATCGTACCCATGCTGTGGTCTCCCGGTGAAGCTTCGGGTTCTAGCGAACCTGGCGCCGGACCGGAATCACAAGCCCGTCAGACAGCGCAAAAAGACAGCGCTCGCGCCATTGCCCGGCAAGGCCCCGCGAAGGTCAGTCGGCCCCGGGCGCCCGCAGCGCGAGCAGGCTTTCGGGATCCAGTCCGCGCGCCGCGACCAGCGCCTTCCAGCGCGCGAGCGCGTCGTCGTAGTAGTCGAAGATGCAGGGACAGCAACCGCGATTGCAGCACTCGTAGGGCTCGGGTCGCGTGGGCGGATCGGGGACGGCGGCGGTCATGGGCGTGTCCAGCCTAGATCATCCCAGGCCAAAGTGGACCCGGCCTGACGCGAATCCGCGCGCCCGGCCTTCGGAAGCCCATATCCGCCTACGGCGCCGCCAGCTCCAGCGCGGCGTCCCCTGCCTCGGACGGCGCCCGCCGCACGATGATCGCCGGCCCCCGCCGGCGCCTCAGCCAGACCAGCAGCGCGACGCCGAACACCGCCAACCCAACCAGCAGGGCCGGCAGGGAGGCTTCCGGTCCGAAGTCGCCGCCGGTGAGCCAATCAGGGCGGCGGCGGTCGAGGATGGCCAGGTAGAGGGCGCCGACCTCGCCTTGGCCCGCGATCGCGGCGCCGAAAATGTTCCCCAGGGTGAAGGTCCACGCCGCGTGCACGCCCACCGCCAGCCAGATCCGGCCGGTGATCAGATAGAAGGCGGCCAGCATCATGCCCGCCTCGACCGCGATCGCGGCCGCCGCCAGCCAGCTGGCGTGCGGGGTCATCAGCGGCGCCGCCCCGAAAAGGACCGCCGACGCCGCGAGCGCCCACCACGGTCCGATGGCGCGCATCAGGAGGCGGAAGATCACCGCGCGAAACAGCAGCTCCACGGCGAGGCCGGTGCAGAGCGCCCGGGCGACCGACCGGAGCCAGTAGGGCTCGCCGCCCGGACTGAGGCTGTAAGCGCCCGCGCGCTCCAGGATCAGGAACACCACCGCGGCCAGGGCGGCGCCGATGGCCAGGCCGTAGAGCCCCTCCTCCGGCGCCCTGAGAAGCGCGAGCTCGGTCGGCCGCCGCCGCTCGAACCGCCAGACGGCGCCGACATAGGCCGCGTAGGCGAGCGCCACGCCGAGCATGGTTCCCAACGGCCGCGAGGGAAACAGCGAACGGTGCAGGGCCATCCGCGTCACAGGCTCGACATAAGCCAGGCCGCCCACCACACCGGCCAGGACCGCCATCCAGGCCAGGGTTCGCAGGCGCAGCCGACGGCCGGGCCTCAGAAAGCCGCCGACGTCCCCCGCGTCGATTACCGTCATCCATCGCCCCCGAACGCCACGCCCGACTAGAAGGGGCGCAGGCGCGACGGGTCAATCCCCTGGAGAGGGCCCCGAACGGGAACGGAGCGCCTCCATCCCCGCGCCGGAGGCGAAGGCTCTCCGAGATGTCCTATCCCAGCTTGTCGAGGTCGACCGGGACGAACACGGTCTGGCCGTCGCGGCTGACCAGCAGCAGCACCGACTTGCGGCCGTCGCGCTTGGCCTCGGCCACTGCGGCGGCCACGTCCGAGGGCTGGGTCGCCGCGTGGGCGCCGGCCTTGACGATCACGTCGCCGGCCTTCAGCCCCTTGTCGACCGCGTCGGAGTTCTCGCCGACGCTTTCGACCACCACCCCGCTCACGCCGGGCCGCACGCTGAAGCGCTGCCGTTCGGCCTGATCGAGCTTGGCCAGCCCCATGCCGAGCACGCGCGGTCCGGAGGCCCTGCCCGCGCCGCCGTCCGCGCCATCCTCGTCATCGCCGCCGCCGCCGCCGTTGGCCATGCGGGCGATCTGGGCCTCGGACGGCCGCAGGCCCGCGTGCAGGTCGACGTCGATCCGCTTGCCGTCGCGCAGCACCGCCAGACGCAGCACGTCGCCCGGATGCGAGAAGGCCACCTGGCGGGTGAGGTCGTTGGCCGAGGACACGGTCTTGCCGTTCACCGCCAGCACCACGTCGCCGATGCGCATGCCGCTCTTTTCCGCCGGGCCGCCGTCGGTCAGGGCGGCGACGATGGCGCCGTCGGTGGTCTTGAGGCCGAGGCTGGCCGACATCTCCGGCGTCACGCCCTGGATGGTGGCGCCGATATAGCCGTGGGAGACCTTGCCGCCGGCGATGATCTGCCGGGTGATGCTGGCCGCCACGTCGGCAGGGATGTCGAAGCCGATGCCGACCGAACCGCCCGAGGGCGAGAAGATGGCGGTGTTGACCCCCACCACCCGGCCGTAGACGTCGAAGGTCGGGCCGCCGGAGTTGCCGCGGTTGATCGGCGCGTCGATCTGCATGTAGTCGACCAGCCGGGTGTCGTCGACGTTCTCCCGGCCGAGGGCCGAGACGATCCCGGCCGTGGCCGTGCCGCCGAGGCCGAACGGATTACCCACGGCCACCACCCAGTCGCCCACCCGCGGCTTGGCCGACTCCTCGAACGAGACGAACGGGTGATTGCCGCCGTCCACCTTGACCACGGCCAGGTCGGTGGTCGGGTCGCGGCCGATCAGGTGCGCCTTCAGGACCCGCTTATCGGCGGTGCGCACGGTGATGGTGTCGGCGTGCTCGACCACATGGTTGTTGGTGACGATATAGCCGTCCGCCGAGATGAAGAAGCCCGAGCCCGAGGCCTGGATCTTCGGCAGGTCGCGGCCGTCCGGCTGCTGGCCCAGGCCCGGCGCGCCTTGGCCCTGGCCATAACGCTTGAACGAGAAGCCCGGCGGCAGCTGGAACGGAAAGGGGAACGGCAGGCCCTGGCCCGCGCCGCCCTGATCATCGCCCTCGCCCTGACCGCCTTGGCCGCGCATCATCGCCACCTCGCTCGGGCTGGCGCGCCCGGTGATGTCGATCGACACCACGGCCGGCGAGACCTTCTGGAAGATGTCGGCGAAGGATTGCGGCGCGCCCACCGGCGCCGTGGCGGGAATGTTCACCGGCCCCGCGGCCTTGGCGCTCGTGAAGGCGACCGCGCCGCCCGCCACCACCAGCCCCATGGCCGCGCCCGCCATGAGCCTGTTATTGCTGAGTTTGATCACCGGATGACCTCATCGTCTCTTACAGCCCACCCTCCAGCGTCCGGGCTAGCAGCCGATCGCGTACATATTTGGACCAAGCGAAGGCGTAAGTTTGGCGTGGGCTCTACTTCTTCTCCCTTGCGGGACAGGTCGAGGCGCGGGGGAGATTTGCGAATGGTCGAGCCGCCGCTCATATTCACCTCTGCGCCGCTGGCGAAGGGAGCCCCTCCATGAGTATCGACGGCCGCAGACGCGGCGTCTGCCTGGTGGTCGGGGCCGGTCCCGGGGTCGGCGCTTCGGTGGCGCGGGCGTTCGCGAAGGAGGGCCTCGCGGTCTGCCTCACCCGCCGGCCGCGCAATCTGGCGGAACTCGAAACCCTGGCGGACGAGATCCGCGCCGACGGCGGCGAGGCGCACGCCTTCGGGGTCGACGCCCGCGAGGAGGCGGAGATGATCGCCCTGGTCGACCGGATCGAGGCGGAGATCGGCCCGCTCGAGGCGGTGGTGTTCAATATCGGCGCGAACGTCTGGTTTCCGATCGTCGAGACCACCACCCGGGTCTACACCAAGGTGTGGGAGATGGCGGCCCTGTCGGGCTTCATCGCCGGACGGGAGGCGGCGCGGGTGATGTCGCCGCGCGGGCGCGGGACCATCCTGTTCACCGGCGCCACCGCCAGCGTGCGCGGCCGGGCCGAGTTCTCCGCCTTCTCCGGCGCCAAGCACGCCCTCAGAGCCCTGGCCCAGAGCATGGCCCGGGAGCTCGGGCCCAAGGGGATCCATGTGGCGCACGTGATCTGCGACGGCTCCATCGACGGGACCTTCACCCGCGAGCGCCTCGGCGACGTGGACGAGCGGCTGGCGGCCGACAGTATCCTGAAGCCCGACGAGATCGCCCGGAACTACGTCTGGCTGCACAACCAGGGCCGATCGGCCTGGACCTTCGAGATGGACCTCAGACCCTGGTCCGAACCGTGGTGAGGAGAGAACGCCGTGAGCACGCCCCCCCGGACGCTGGAGTTCATCTTCGACTTCGCCAGTCCCAACGCCTACCTCGCCTACCAGGTGATCCCCGGCGTCCTCGCGCGTACCGGCGCGACCCTGCGGCTGAGCCCCTGCCTGCTCGGCGGGATCTTCAAAGCCACCGGCAACCAGGCGCCGATGGTCGCCTTCGGCAATGTGAAGGGTAAGCTGGCCTACGAACTGCTGGAGACCCGGCGGTTCGTCGAGAAGCACGGTCTGACCCGCTTTCGCATGAACCCGCACTTTCCGGTCAACACTCTGCTGCTGATGCGCGGCGCGGCGGCGGCCGAGCTCGAGGGGCGGCTGACCCCCTATGTGGAGACCGTGCTGCCGGCCATATGGGAGGACGGGCTGAAGATGGACGACCCGACCGTGGTCCAGGCCGTGCTCGACAAGGCCGGCCTCGGCGACCTTCTGCCCAAGACCCAGGACGAGGCGGTGAAGGCGAAGCTGGTGGCCAATACGCAGGCCGCGGTCGACCGCGGCGTGTTCGGCATCCCCACCTTCTTCGTCGGCGACGAGATGTTCTTCGGCAAGGAGCGGCTCGGCCAGGTGGAGGAGGCGCTGGGCGGTTAAGGGCGCCGCCTCTCTTCACAGACCTTGCAGTCAGTCTCGGGCGGACACCCGCGACAGCGGGTGGAGAGACCCGAGGACCCCGCCGCTGATCGGATCGAGCGGCCGGAGGCTCGGGTCAAGCCCGAGCGTGGCTCGCTCTCACTGGTCCGCGGCGGCTCCCTCCTCGGCGCCGGAAGACGCGCCCTCCCCCCGCCGCGCGAGCAACCGCTGCGGCGCATTCCAGATCCAGCGTTCCGCGAGGACGTAGGCCAGCGCGATCGGGCCCAGCATCAGGGCCACGCCGAGCACGTTCGGGCGTGCGCGCAGCACCATCGCCAAGGTCCAGGCGCCCAGCATGATCAGCACCACCAGGGCGATCAGTCCGAGGTAGAGCCAGGTCACGCGGCGGTCGAAATCATAGATCAGGGCGTCGCGCTCCCAGACGGTCAGCGTCACCGGATCGCCCTTGGACCGCCGCCGATAGACGACGATCGCCTCGCCCGTCTCGAACTGCCCGGCGAAGGCCTGCCGCGCGCGCTCGAGGGTCTCGTTTTCCCACATCTGAGGTCCGTCCTGCCCAGCCGCCGTCTTAACCCGCCAGGGGCGCGGTGGCGAGGCGGCGGCTTGACCCCGCCAGCGACCGCGTGCACCGGAACCCGCCATGCGCCCGCCCGTCCATGGCCTCGAACTCGACCCCGAAACCCGCTGCGCCCACTGGCGCGGTCCGCTCGACATCATCGCCCTCAAGATGCGCTGCTGCGGGCGCTACTACGCCTGTCACGCCTGCCATGACGCGCTCGAGAATCATCCCGTGCGGGTGTGGCCGAAGGCCGAGTGGGACCAGACGGCGGTGCTCTGCGGCGCCTGTGGACACGAACTCAGCGTGCACGCCTACCTGGCCTCGGGCAGCCGCTGTCCCGCCTGCGAAGCGGCCTTCAATCCGGGCTGCCGCAACCACCATCATCTCTATTTCGAGCCGGAATAGGGGCGGTTACCGCCCGGCCCGCTCAGTCCCATCAGACGCCGAGCGATCGTTAGGCCGCGCGCAGTGGCGGCCGGGTGGGTCATCCGGGCGCGCCGACGATCCTCGCCTTATCCTTCAACGTCGGGGCCGGAGCCGGGAACCCTTCGCGCGACTTTCGCATTTCCGTCTGGGTCCGCAGCCACGCTTGGGCTGGGCGCCGGCTGGCGGACTGACGCGAGAGCGTCGACGGTTTCGGATTCCACCCATGAGGACCACCAACGTGAACATCCAGTCCACCGGCCGCCGGGCGACCTCGCGCGCGCCTCTGTTCGCGGCGATCGCCGCGGTCGCTGCGCTCGCCGCCGCCCCGGCTCTCGCTCAGACAGACCACGGCGGCGTGAAGATCGGCACCCTGTCCTGCCACGAAGCCAGTGGCTGGGGCTTCATCTTCGGCTCCTCCCACGCGGTGCGCTGCGTCTATTCCGGCGGTGACCGGGTCGAGCACTACAGCGGCGCCATCTCGAAGTTCGGCGTGGACATCGGCTATCAGAAGTCGGGCGTCCTTCTCTGGACCGTCATCGCCCCGGGACCGGACGTGGGCCGCGGCGGCTTGGCGGGGCACTATGGCGGGCTGACCGCCGGCGCATCGGTCGTGGTCGGCGCCTCGGCCAACGCTTTGGTCGGCGGGTCGCACAAGAATATCGCCCTTCAGCCCCTCAGCATCGAGGGCACCACGGGCCTCAACGTCGCCGCCGGCATCGGCGACATCACCTTGCACTACGAACCCGGCGAATAAGCCTCAGCGCGGCCCCCCTCCTTGGGGGGGCCGCGAACTATGGCCCGTCGGCGATCGACCCGCAGCGATCCACGGGCGCTGAACGCCGCCCTCGACCGCCCGGCGCGAACAGCGGGGCCGGATAGACCGCCGCGGCGCTGAAAGCTGATCGCGGCCGCACCGCCTGCGGCGTCCGTTTACGGCCCGGCGGCGGCATGATCTAAGCCGGCCATGGCCAAGTTCGCATTCCTCGCCCTCGCCGCCGTCCTGCTGTCGCCGGCGCTCGCCGCCGCGCAGGCCGCCAGCTTTTCCGTTATCCAGGGCGACAAGGTGGTCGGCCACCTGATCTCCGACACCAAGGGCGACCTCACCACCGTCGACTTCGACGTCAAGAACAACGGCCGCGGCCCGACCATGGCCGAGACCATCCGCACCGGCCCTGACGGCCTGCCGGTCAGCTGGACCCTCAAGGGCGCCACCACCTTCGGCAGCAAGGTCGAGGAGCATTTCAGCCAGGCGAACGGCAGGGCCGAATGGCGCGACTCCACGGGCGAGGGTTCGGCCGCGGTCGCCGCGCCGGCCCTCTATGTGACCCAGTCTGGCAGTCCCTGGTCGGACCAGATTACCGCCCACGCCCTCCTCAAGGCGCCCGGCATGAGCCTGAAGGTCCTGCCCGGCGGGACCCTCAGCCTGACCAAGGGCGAGACCCTGACGGTGCAGGGCGCCGCCGGTCCCCTGCAGGTGACGCGCTACGACCTGACCGGCGTCGACCTGACCCCCACCGTCATGCTGCTCGACGCCCAGGGCGAGCTGTTCGCCGACGTGCATCCCAACGGGGTGGTGATCCGCAAGGGCTATGAGGGCGAGGAGACCCGGCTTCGCACCCTCGCCGCCACCTGGGCGACCCAGCGCTTCGTCACCCTGGAGAAGGATGTCGCCCACCGCTACGGCGGCCCGGTGCGGATCCGCAACGTCCGCCTGTTCGATCCGAAGACCTCGGCCCTGACCGGTCCGGTGTCGGTGCTGGTCGACGGCAAGGTGATCGCCGCGGTCGAGGCGGTGGACAGTCCGCCGACGCCGGGCGAAACCACCATCGACGGCCAGGGCGGGACCCTGGTGGCCGGCTTCTACGAAATGCACGCCCACCTGTCCCAGGACATCGCCCTGCTGAACCTGTTGGCCGGGATCACCACCGTGCGCGACATGGGCAACGACAACGCCGTGCTCGACACCCTGATCCACCGGATGGACGCCGGCGAGATCGGCGGCCCGCACGTGATCCGGTCGGGCTTCATCGAGGGCAAGAGCCCGTTCAGCGCCCAGAACGGCATCGTCGTCGATAGCCAGCAGGCGGCGCTGGACGCGGTGCGCTGGTACGGCGCGCGCGACTACTGGCAGATCAAGATCTACAACAGCATGAACCCGGCCTGGGTCCCGGCGATGACCCAGGAGGCGCACAGGCTCGGCCTGCGGGTCGCCGGTCACGTGCCGGCCTTCGCCAACGCCGACCAGATGATCGAGGCCGGCTATGACGAGATCACCCACATCAACCAGTTCTCGCTGGGCTGGGTGATCGGACCCGGCGAAGACACCCGCACCCTGTTCCGCCTCACCGCGCTGAAGCGCCTGCCGGCCCTCGACCTGCAGAGCCCCAAGGTGCAGCACACCCTCCAGCTGATGGTCGACGGCCGCAAGGCGATCGACCCCACCCTCGGCATCCACGAACAGCTGACCCAGAACCGGGACGGACAGGTTCCTCCGGGCGCGGTCGACTATCTCGACCACATGCCGATCGGCTATCGGCGCAACGCCATGAAGGCCTGGGTCGACACCTCCGCGCCCGGCGACGACGCCGCCTACCGCGGCGCCTTCGACAAGCTGATCGACATCACGAAGATACTGCACGACCGCGGCGTCTTCATCGTGTTCGGCACCGACACCGGCGGCTCCTTCACCTATCACCGCGAGCTCGAACTCTATCAGCGCGCCGGCATGAGCCCGGCCGAGATCCTCAAGCGCGCCACCTTCGACAGCGCCCGCTATACCGGCCAGGAGCAGCGGATGGGCTCGATCGAGAAGGGCAAGCTGGCCGACTTCTTCCTGATCCCCGGCGATCCGACCAAGGCGCTCAAGGCGATCAAGACCATCCGCATGGTGGTCAAGGACGGGACCTTCTACTACCCGACCGAGGCCTATCCCCGCTTCGGCATCGCCCCGTTCACCACCGCCCCGCCGGTGACGCCGGCCGGATGAGGTCTGAGAGGGGCTGCCCCGAGGGCCCGGCGGTCGCCGCGCCGGCGGCCCGCCGGGACGACGGGCGGGTGTTCAGGCCGACGCGGCGGCGAAGTAGGCGGCGGCGTAGAGCGCCGCGGACTGTTCGAAGCTCAGGTTCTCCAGCACGTATCGGCGCGGCTGATAGCCGGCGCGCCCGGCCATGAAGCGGTCGAGGCGTTCGGGGAAATCGTCCAGGCCCACGAACCGCTCGCCGCAGGCGTCGGAGAAGAACGGGACCGAGGAGGCGGGCGGAGGCGCCGCCCAGTGCAGCTTCCACTGGGGATCGGCCCAGTAGCCGCGATCCCACGCCAGCACCGGGACGTTGGACGCCATTGCTTCCTGATAGGCGATGCCCTGGGTCTCGTTCTCGCACAGGAAGATCAGGCCCCGCGCCCGCGCCAGGAGGCTCCTGAAACTCTCGTGGTCATAGTGCCGGTAGCGGATGGTGTGATGGGTCAGGCCGCGCGCCTCCAGCGTTCTCACGACCGGATCGATCAGCGTGGTCTGATACTGATCATGGTCCCAGAGGACCTTGTCGTAGATCAGGAAGTCCAGATCCTTGGGGTGGCCGGACAGGTCGGGCCAGGCCTCGCTGTCGATCCCGGCGAACCAGGTCACGCAACGGTCGCGGTAGACCGTTTCGAACATGTCGTACATCCAGCGGGCCAGGCAGACGTAGCTCTTGAAGCGGGGATCGTCGAACAGCCGGGGGGCCTGCCCAGGCTGGTCGAACAGCGAGGGTCCCAGGATCGCCGGGTTGGGCAAGCTCCAGTCCTTGAGGATGGCCGAGCCGCCGATGACGCCCACAGGATAGTCCGGGTTGGCCCGGGCCAGGGCGTAGGCGTTGCGATGAACCCTGTAGCCGGCGCGCTCCAATCCCTTGCAGAGCATGGCGAACGAGACTCCGAAGCCGGTCACCTTCTGCCGGTGGTGCAGGCGATTGTAGAGCGGCCGGATCAGCCGCTTGAGATAGCGGTCGCCGGGCAGCAGCCGATCCACCTCGTGCGCGCGGTAGAACAGCAGCACGTCCTTCGCCGCCTCGGGGTGGTCTAGATCGTAACGGAGGCGCATCGGCGGCGATCCTTGCAAGAGACGCGGGGGAAGCTCATGAGCCGGCTCGCGCCCAGGGCGCCCAGCGGCCGATCTGGTCGTCGACCAGGGGGCGGACGCCACCGAGGTTGAAGCCGTAGACCATCAGGCCATAGGCCAGCATGCCGACTACCGGCTTGAGGATAAGGTCGCAGATCGTCCCCAGCGCGGGCAGCCAGCTCAGCCCCAGGGCCATGAGGGCGGCGGCGACGGCGATCTTGCCGAGCTCCACCACAGGCACGGGCAGGCGCATGACGCGGCCGCCGAGCCCCCAGGCGGTCAATATGCCGATGAGAAAGCTCAGCAGGTAGGCGAGCGCCGCGCCCACCAGACCCAGGCGGGGGATCAGAGCCAGGTTGAGGGCGATGTTGGCGACCGCCGGCGCGCCCATGGCCAGGACCAGCAGTCGCGTCTTCTTCGCCAGGGTGAACGGCAACAGGAAATAGCCGTTGTTGAGCCCCGCCAGCAGGGCGCCGACCGTCACCAGCGGCGTGATGGACAGGGCCGGCCCGCGCAGCCGCTCCCCGATCAGGAAGGACGACAGCGGCCCGGCCACGGCGATCAGCCCGGCCACCGCCGGAAACTGGATCAGGCACATAAGGGTCAGCTGGCGCCGGCCCTCGGCTTGCAATCCGCGCTCGCCGCCGTTCTCCAGGGCGTGGATCATGGCCGGCACGCCGGCGGCGCCGAACCAGATGAACAGGACGTCGATGACGCGCGAGGCGATCGAGAAGCCGGCGTGATAGGCGCCGGCGTCGGCCTCGCCGAGATAGTGGGCGATCATGAACCGATCGACCGTATAGAGGGCGATGCTCAGCACCACGCCCAGGCTGACCGGGAAACCGAAGTGGGCGTAGGTGCGGGCGGCCTCGGCCTCGAACCGGCCGCGGCGCGCGCGACCCCAGTCCTCGGCGGCGAACAACGGCAGGATCAGACAGGCCATCACCCCGGCGCCCAGCAGGGGCGCGCCGCCCTTGACGCCCCCGAGCACGAACAGCACGGCGAAGGCGAAGCCGCCGCCGGTCAGCAGCATATCGATGCCCGCGGCCGCGGCGACCCGGCCCTCGGACCGGCGCTGCTCCTGGATCAGCTTGGCGAGGCTGCGGGGAACCGTGCTGACGAGCCCCAGGCCGATAGCGATCTTCAACCCGCGCTGCAGCGGATCGGTCGCCGGCCAGAGCGCGAGTCCCACGCCCGCCACGAGCAGGAAGGCTCCGGCCACGACGATGAACAGCCGATAGACGGTGCCGTAAAGGATCGGCGCCTCGGGGTCATCGAGGCGTTCGGCCGGGTAGAAGCGCGCCATCGCCGCCTCCAGCCAGGTGAAGACGAGGGTGTAGGCGACGCTGGAGACGCCAAGCGCCAGCACATAGGAGCCGTAGTCGGTGGGCGACAACAGGCGGGTAAGGGCCATCAGCGTGGCGAAGCCGACCAGACCCTGCAGGATATTGGCGGGCAGATAACCCAGCAGGCCCTTCGAGAACACGCGCCATCCCTAGACAGTCGGTCGTATGCACAGCCTAAACCCGACCGCGAAAAGAAAGTCTTAAGTGACTGAACTCTTAATTGTTTGACGGACGCGGCCAACGCGCAGGTTGAAAAACCCATTCAAGAGCGCTGGATCGGACCTGGTCCGCACGAGCGACGCCCGCCCCGGCGGACGCCTGCGGCTTCGGGAACTGGCGGTGACGCAGACGGCTAAACTACCGCTTCAGCCCGGGTCATGCTATATACTATCCAGTTGAAATCACTGGAGAAACGTCTCGGGCCGTCTCACCTCGCGTCCCACTATCTCTCCCAATCGCAGTCAGCTTTTAGGATGGATTTGAGGGTGGAATTGGGTGCCGGTCGAGAGGCAGAACGAGCATGGCACGATCCATCAACCGCCTCACGGCAAGAGCCGTATCCACCCTCAAGGTTCCGGGGCGGCACGCCGATGGCGGCGGTCTCTATTTGCAGGTCGATCCCAGCTTGGCCAAGCGTTGGGTGTTTGTGTTTCAGTGGCACGGCCAGCGCAAGGAGATGGGGCTCGGTAGCACGCTTGCCGTGGGTCTGGCGGAGGCTCGCGAAGCCGCCCGGGCGGCCCGCGCCTCCGTTCACGGTGGTGTCAATCCGATTGAAGCCCGGAAGGCCGAGCAGATCGGCAAGACCTTCGGTGACGTGGCGGATGACGTGCTCGCCGGCATCCTGCCCGGCCTATCCAACCTGAAACACCAAAACCAATGGAGGACCGCTTTGCAGAAAGCGGCCCTGCCCCTTCGCGCCAAACAGGTCGCCGAAATCACGACGGACGATGTGCTCGACGTGCTTCGGCCGATCTGGACGCGCACCCCGGAAACGGCCGCACGGCTCCGCGGGAGAATTGAGCGTGTCTTCGACGCGGCCAAGGCCAAGGGGCTGCGTTCGGGTGAGAACCCGGCACGCTGGCGCGGTCACCTAGAGCTGCTTCTCCCGAAGCGGAAAAGGCTGGCGCGCAGCCACCACGCCGCTTATCCCGTCGCTGCGCTTCCGAGGTTCATGCAGTTGCTGAAGACCCGCCAAGCCGTCGCCGCGCGCGCGCTGGAGTTCACCATCCTCACCGGCGCACGCACAGGCGAAACGCTCGGCATGCGCTGGGCCGAGGTCAACACCGTAGAAGGCATCTGGGTCGTGCCGGCTTCGCGGATGAAGGCACGCATCGAGCACCGCGTCCCTCTAACTGCCAGCGCCCTTGCCGTGTTGGAAAAGGTGCGGCCGCTTCAAAGCGAACCCAATGGACTGGTCTTTCCCGGCCAGCGCCGAGGCCGCCCTCTCTCGCAAATGGCGATGATTATGCTGATGCGCCGGATGGAAGCCGACGAGTTCACCGTGCATGGCTTCCGCTCGACCTTTCGAGACTGGGCCGGTGATCACACCAATTTCACCAGGGAGGTCGTTGAGGCGGCCTTGTCTCATTCCGTCGGCAACGCGGTGGAGCGAGCCTACCGCCGCTCCGATGCGTTCGAAAAGCGCCGCCGGCTTATGGATGCGTGGCCGGGTATTGCGGCCGTCTGGCCGCTTTGCCCTCGGCGAAGAAGGTGGCGGCGTAGCGACGGACCGCATTCGGGCGATCATGGCCTCTAGGTCGGAATGCGCGATGAGCGTCCGACCGCAAACCCGAATTAGCGGCAGTTCGTTGCGCGCAGCCAGTCGATACAGAGTCGAGCGGCTGAGGACGACATCCTTCACCCGGTCCGCGATGGCCGCGGATTGATCCTCGCGAAGGCGTCGGTGCGCCCGCCAGGAGAGACGCACGGCGACGCAGCCATCTCCGACGTGAAACTCGATGTCGGAGTAGCGGAGGATGAGGTCGATCTGCGTCGACGAGATGCTCCGCTGGTGCATGCGCAGGCGCGCATGGTCGGTGACGGTGAGGTCGAACATGATGCCCCTCGGCGTCAAGATGTTCGGTCCGAACCAAAGGCGGAGGGCCGGTTGGCCCTCCGCCCCTTGGTCACAGGCCAAGGTTCTGGTTCGAGGTGTGAGCGCGCCAGGCGCCGTACACCGAAGCGAAGAACCAGCCGAGGATGCTGCCGAGGCCCGGCAACATGACCGACGCGACGAGAAACAAGACCAGGCAGATGCCGAAATCCTTGAAGCTCTTGAAGTAGAGGGCGACGCCGAGAGCGCCGAAGAGCAGGCCGAGGACGAACGCGATGACCGGACTTTTGCGCTCGTTGAGCGGGTCAAGGTTCTTGATGGCCTCGGCACCATGTTGGGCGAAATGCGCCGCGTGACGTTCAGACATTGGATCTTCTCCGACCCGCAGAAGCGCGGGCGAGGAGGACGATCCGTCGGGCGAGGCCGAAGGTCAGTTGCCGGTGATTGCCGCTGCAGGTTGGCTAGGCAGCTTCGCCGCGTGTTTCGAGCCAACGAACGACGGCATCGGGCAGACCCAGCCGTCGAGCCGCAGCAATGTCCCTATCCTTGTCTGCCGGGAACTTAGTGGCCGGCAGCGCTCGGTCGCTCATCTCAACCGAGATGTGGGTGAACCGCTCCAAATTGGCAGAGACGACTTCGGGCGACGGCTTGAGAGGCGATCCGTGAACGAATGCCAGCACCGATAACAGCATGACCTCGTCGAAACGATCACGCAGTTCCTCGACGGAGAGCGACCGGAAATATGGATTGCGCCGGTAGTCGAGCCGCCACGCTTCGTGGCGTGGCATCGACTCCGGAACATGCTCCATGGCGGTGAATTCCGGCTTTCCATCAGCCGTCGCGAGCCTAAGCCCGTTCCACCGTCCCCAACGCCGGACGAAGAAATCTCCGACGGCTTCCTTCCAGGGCTCCGCATCGGCCGGAAAGCCCTGAACGATCACAACGGGAAAAGTGAGACTTCGATCGACCACCGTCGCGTGGCGCTCCGTTAGGTAGATGACGAGATCCACGTACGGATAGAGCGGAACACCATTCTCGGTGCGCCGGAGCTGCTGCCACAGAATATGGGATATGATGTGGGGGTCGTAGTCCGCATGGTCCTCATTCACCAACACCAGCGCACGCACTTGGCTTCGCCGTGGAAATCGTTGCGCGTGCGCCTCAAGCTGCTCGTCGGCATGCTTGAGATGGGTCACTGCCGCGCGGCCTAAACGCTGGCGCGCCCGGCGCATCAGCCCCTCTGGATCGCTCGTATTGGTCAGTGCGGCCTGCAACGGCGCGGGGCCGATGAAATGCGGCCAGTCCTCGCGTTGCCGCAGTTCGTTGACGAGATTGCCCATACGCTCGGAAGCGTCTTTTTCGAGCCTCTTTAGCTCGACTGCAAGCAGGCCGCGCAAGCAGACATAGTCAGCCCGCCTTTCCTCAGGCGACAGAATGTCATCGAGCGAGATGCCAGCCAGCGCCTCGACCAGAAAGCGCTGCACACGGGGCGTAAGCGGCCCGACCTGACCTTTCCTCTCAATGCGCATGGTGCCGCTCCAAATTCCTCTCGATACGATTCGCAATCCAATGCTGCTTCAAGAACTGCTCTGATCGACCGCAGGGCGACGGCGATGGTGGCGCTGCCGAATTCCATTGACACAGCGGCACTATATACGGTACATTGGCGCTATATATGGTGCGTGGTGAGCGAGGACGAAACACCCAAAATTCCGCTTCTCTTTTACCGCTCGACGCGCGGCACCGAGCCGGTGCGAGAGTGGCTAAAAGAACTGGAGCGAGACGACCGCTTGGCGATCGGCATGGACCTATTGCGGGTCCAATATCGATGGCCGGTAGGTATGCCACTCTGCCGCCCGATGAAGGATGGCTTGTGGGAGGTTCGTTCTAACCTTCCTAGCAAGACCATCGCACGGGTGTTGATCTGCTTCCACAGGGGCGCACTCATTGCGCTGCATGGCTTCGTCAAGAAGACGCAGAAGACACCGGACGAGGATTTGAAACTCGCGCGCAAGCGCATGAAGGAGGTCGAAGATGGAAAATAGACATGTCGGATCCGGGATCGATGATCTCCTCCGCGAGGAAGGCGTGCTCGAGGAATTCCAGGCGAAGGCGATCAAGGAAGTGATCGCTTGGCAGCTTGAACAGGCAATGAAGGATCAAAAGCTCAGCAAGCGGAAGCTCGCGGCTTTGATGCATACCAGTAGGACCCAGGTCGATCGGGTACTCGATCCCACCGACGGCAATGTGACCCTTGCAACTCTGCAGCGGGCCGCAGCTATCGTTGGGCGTAAAGTCCAAGTTGAGCTTATCTGACTTTGGTGGTGTCTCTGGGGGACAGATACGCCGAGAACCCGGAGCGCCAATTGCCCTTCATTCAGCTCGACCGACAGTTCGTAAACTGGGGAGACAAGGACCCGGCCGAAGCTGAAACGCGCTTTCTTATGGGACGCCTCAACGGCAGCCATGATTGGGCAAAACTACTTGAGCGCCATCGTGTGGTCATCCTCGCTGAGGCAGGCAGCGGCAAGTCGGACGAACTCGCGGCTCAAGCTGAGTTGCTACGAAGCGTCGGCAAATTCGCGTTTTGCACGACCGTGCAGGAGGTCGCCCACGAAGGACTGCCCAATTGCCTCGGTGTCGAAGATCGAAGGCAATTTGAGGCCTGGAAGGCATCCGACTCGCCTGCCTGGATTTTCATCGACAGCGTCGACGAGGCCAAGCTCAACAGCGTCCGAGTGGAAACCGCCTTTCGGAAAATTGCTGATGGCATCGACGGAGCGGCAGCACGGGCCCACGTCATTCTTTCCGGCCGCCATACCGATTGGGAATTCCGTGCCGACCTAACACGGCTTGAGCGAGCACTCCCCGTTCCACGCACTGCGGAAAAACCTCCAGCCCCACAAGAGATTCTCGGACGGGTCTTGCGCAACGAGCGTATGAAAGTACCCGTCGAGAAGACGGAAGCCCCCCTGATTGTTCTCATGGCTCCGCTCGATCCAGACCGCGTGCGAAAATTTGCGACGGGCTGCGGAATCGAGCGGGTCGATCAATTTATCGCCGCCATAGAAGATGCGAACCTCTGGAGCTTGGCCGCACGCCCTCTCGATCTCCTTTGGTTGGTGGAATATTGGCGTCGGTTCGGCCGCGTCGGCAAACTCGCTGAGATGTTTGAAACCAGCTTAACCGAACGGCTGCGTGAACCTAGCCCTCGGCGTTTTCGAAACGACGAGATATCGGCGACACAGGCGATGGACGCGCTTGAGCGTATCGGTGCCGCGCTCACCTTTGGCCGCACCGACAAGATCATCATCCCAGATTCCCAACTGGACGTGAAACCGGCGGCAACGGATTTTGACCTTGGGGCGATCCTTCCCGACTGGTCTGCGAGCCATCGCCAACGCCTCCTATCTCGCGCGGCATTTGATCCCGCCACCTTCGGCCGCGCCCGCCTTCACAATGACAATCAGGGCGATGTGCGAAGCTATCTCGCCGCCCGATGGCTCCATAAACGCCGTCAAGCAAACGCCTCCCACGCAGATATTGCTCAGCTGTTGTTCGCCAAGACCTACGGAGTCGACGTTGTGCGCCCTTCGCTGGCGCAAACCGCGGCCTGGCTATCGATTTGGGATGAAGAGGTAGCAAAAGAGCTGGTTGCTCGGGACCCTCGAGTGCTTCTCCAAAGCGGTGATCCGGCCAGCCTATCGCAAGCGATCCGATGCGCCGCGCTCACTCGCGTCATCGAAGAGATCGTCGCGACAGGAGATCGTCTTGGCTTCTTTGAACGACGCAGCCTACGGCGTCTTTCATCGCCGGACTTGGCCGCATGCATTCGCTCCCTCTGGCACGCACATAAGACGACGGAAAACGCCCGCCTTCTGCTACTTCTCATGGTTGAGCTCGGTCGGCTTGAGGAATGTCGCGACATCGCGCAAGAGGCTGTGTTCGGCTCATTCACCGACCAGTATACGCTAATCTACGGCGCAGCTGCGCTTAACGTCATCGCGAACGATGCCGAACTTGGGCAGCTTGCAGCGTTGATAAAGGCCGAGGCTTCCAGGCTCCCCGGACAGTTCCTTTGGACTTCCTTGAAGCGACTAGTGCCTCTGTACGTCTCGGTCGAAGAGCTCTTCACGATACTCGGTGCGCTGAGTACGGAGCAGCGCGACGCACACTACGGTCTGCAGATCAATGGACCGGAACTTGTCGCTCGCATGACGAGTCGCGAGGAGCTTGAACTAGCTCTTTCGGGCTTCCTGGCTCTGATGGGCCCAACCAGGCCACCAGGTGCCTATGAAGAAACCGACGCCGAAAAGGCGCTTGCACCAAGCGTCACTGCCGCGGGTGTTAAGCTGCTGGAATTGGTCCGACCAGACGAAGCGCCGGAAGTCGCGATCGATGCCGCCCTTCGCTTGGGCGAGGATCAGCTCTATCGGCAGCACGGAAAAAACATTGATCTAGAAGCTGGTCTCCACACGTCGCCAGCTCGCAGGCGCGCTGCGTTCTGGCGCGCTGCGGAGCAGTTCGACGGAAACGCCATGCTGTCTGGCCTGCCGCTGACGAACCTCCGCCAAATGGAAATTCTGGGGTGGTCGCCCGGCCTCCGCCCGGAAGATCTTGAGTGGGTCTTATCCGATCTTTCGGCGCAGACCTCAGATCCAACGCGCCTGCTGGCGCTCGACGCTGCACTGATCATCTGGCGTGACAGTGGTAGGCCTGAGGCGACTCTCGACCGCATCCGTCCGCTAGCCGACTCCAATGCAGCGACCCGTGACTATCTCGATGCCGTATTGTCTCCCCGCGCGCTCCCGGAAGAGGAACTTCGCTATATACGCGAGGCAGAGGTGAGGCGCGAGCAACACGAAGCCGAGCTTGCAGAACGCGACCGCGGCTGGGCAAAATTCGTCGATGACCTACGGGCCAATCCCGAGCAGCTGAGACAGCTCCCTCCACCCACCCGAGAAAACGTCGATGGGCGGCTTTTCTACCTTTGGCAGCTGCTCAACAGCGCCTCTGAGGGTGACAATAAGTACGCAATAGACAGTGTCGACGCCGTTGCGCCGGTGCTCGGGCCAGAACTAGCGACAGCGTTTCGAGATGCCCTCGTAAGCTTCTGGCGCCAGTGGCGTCCGCAGCTCGTCAGCGAACGTGCCGCCGACAAGCGAAACACCATCTCACTGATCGACTGCATGGGCATTGCTGCGGTCACCGTTGAGGCCAAAGCAGCGACCAACTGGCCTTCAGGCCTTACGTCTTCTGATGCGACCAGAGCCGCTCAATACGCCACGCTCGAAATCAACGGATTTCCTCCGTGGTTCGGTCCGCTGGCCGCAGCTTGGCCACGAGAGGTAGCGGAAGTCCTCATCACGGAAATTCGTTCGCAATTCAGCACCGCGGACGATGGGCCGGTCTATGGCGTGTTGCATGACTTGATCTACGCTTCTCAGGAGGCGGTGGAAGCGGTCTCAGAACTGTTGTTTGACGAGCTTCGAGGCAATCCACATTTTCCAAAAGCCGTCCTTACATACATGCTGGAGATTCTTTCGCGCGGGATGAGCTCTGACGCTGCAAAGGTTCAGTTTGCAGACTTGGTGCTTGAACGCTTCAACGAGTCCATCGACGAAGAAGCCGCTGCCCCCTACCTTTCGGCCGCGTTCGTGGCCGACCCAGTTCACGCTTCTCACGCACTCAATTCAAAACTCGATTCCATTGACCAGGAGGCGCAAACTCGGCTCGGTCAGTGGGTCCTTCCGAGCCTCTTCGGCGATTCCCCATTCGGTCGTCCTGGATATCCTCCTCAACTACCATTTGAGGTTTTGGAACGATTGGTTCTTGTCGCGTTTCGCACGATACGCGTCGACGAGGACACAATACGCCCGAGCGGGGTGGTTTACTCACCAGGTGACAGGGATCGCGCGCAACACGCCCGGCATAGTGTCTTCAGCTTGCTCACCAATACTCCAGGCCCGGCGACATTCGCTTTGCTGAATCGCTGGGCTGAGTTGGACCACTTTGCGGTTGAGCCACAGCGACTTCGCGAACTAGCTTTGACCCGCGCAACGCAGGATTCCGAACACGCGCCTTGGCCGCCATCGGAAGCTCACGCCCTTGAGTTGCAATTCGACCTGGCACCAACTACGCCATCAGACCTGCAAGAACTCGCCTGCCGTCGCCTCTTCGATATCCAGCACGCCCTGATCCACGGCGACTTTTCCCAAGGCCGGACAGTCAAGAACCTTCCGAACGAGGCGGAAGTTCAGAAGTGGGTGGCAAACGAATTACGCAACCGTCAAGGCCGCGCCTACTCTGTAGAACGCGAGCCACATGTGGCCGACGAAAAGGAGCCTGATATTCGCCTTCGGGCCAAAGCGTCCGATGCAAGCTTGCCCATCGAAGTGAAGGTGGCCGAGAGCTGGTCGTTGAACGACCTTATTGCCGCGCTCAATGACCAACTCGGGGGGCGATATTTACGTGCCCAAGATGGAAAGCATGGCATTCTGCTGTTGGTTCATCAGCAAGCGCGAGCGCGAGGCTGGGAGGATGCAAATGGTTCATTCCTCACATTTGAGCAGGTGGTTGCTCACTTAGGGGCCATAGCGCAGAGAACCGCCAGCTCAGCCAATGATGCGCCGCAGGCGCTGATTCAGGTAATTGACGTTTCTCGCACGGCATCTTGAGGCTTCAGTATATTGACCGCGCTTTGCGATACGTTCGACGGCGGGGGTACACGTCGCACCGAGCCCTGGCGATCGTGAGAGATTGCCTTAGATACTAGATGTCATGCCGGACGCAGTCCAAACGGAAAGTCGGACGTACCAATCTCCCGCTAAGCATTGGGATGTTTTTCTATCCCACGCTAGCGAGGACAAACCATACGTGCGAGCGGTCGCCGATGCGTTGCGCACGCATGGGCTAACTGTCTTTATTGATGAGCGGGATTTGGTCGCCGGGCGTTCATTGAGAGGCCAGATCGACAACGCGATTCTAGAATCGCAACTTGGCATTCTCTTCCTAAGTCACAGCTTCTTCGCAAAGCGATGGCCGCGAGAAGAATTTGATGCACTGTTCTCGCTTGAGTCGGACGGCAACACCAAAATGATCCCGCTACTCCTGCCGGGCACTGAGGTCGACGCGCTTCGTAGGTTCTCGCCAATACTGGCTAGCCGGTTGGCACTCAGCGCCACCGACGATCCAATTGCTACGGCCAAATTAGTCGTCGATCATGTCGAGAGGATTTTCAGCGACGAAGGAAGCTGGGCGCGGCGCGTCCGTATCGACACGCTCCGGTTGCCATGGGTGGAACGGCCGATGTTTTTTCCTCGGTCACTGAAGATGCTGGACGATCATTTTCCAACCTTCTTCAACCCAAATCGACCGGCAACCGAACTTCCCAACGCCGCCGATGGGCTGCCACTTCGCGCCGGTGAGTTGGTAATGCGGGCGGCAGGTTGCGATGGTCGATGCCTGCTGGTGACGGGCCGTCAGGAACTGGTTCAGCTTTATGAGTCGCATGCCGACACCTCGGATGTCTTACCCACCGAGTATGTCTTCCAACTTCGAACGAATGATCCCGCTCACCGCAACAGCATTGTCTACGTCCGGCACACGGATTTTCCGGGCGAAGATGGTGCCCTCCCAACCGCGCCCGCTGATCATCTGACGATCGCCGTCGGCGTAGTCATTGCTCTGGGCGCGATGGTCCTGTCGGATGGCTCATTGAGCAACGCCGCCTACATGGTCGCGGCGAGTGTCATGCATATGCCGAAGCTTGATTAGGCGCCGGAGACGTCAGGCCTAGTTCACTGTGCGCCTCTCTCTTCGACATTATCGTCGCTTTGAATGCGTCTTCGACCTAGCTTCGTCCGGACCGCCGCTCCACGAAAGAGCGGCGGGATCGGGGGCAGCATCATCTGCAAAAATCAGATGCTCGAAATCTGCCTGCGACGGGATGTGATGTTCGATGATCATCTTCATCAGAGCATTGCGCAGGATCACCCAGCTCTCGGTAAGAGCACCAATATCAGAGTCAGTCACTGTGTGAGCGGCCGCCGAGCGATCATTGTAAAGTCGCAGGATGCGTTTGTAGGTGGCTAGGCGCGTGGGACCTCGCTGATCCAGATACGCCGCCAGGTTGGACGCGACGCGATAGCGAAGTTCGGCAGCCGAGGGAGCAAAGAGCTGTTCCAACGCTCCCCACACCAGTAGCAACGACGAGGAGGTACGCGCCTTGACCCGACAACTATCCCAGGCCTGAAAAGCCGTGAGGAATTTAGGATTGGCGTGTGCGAGCTCGGCCGCTCGAATCCAATTATCCCGAACCCAACAGAGCTCTCCAAGCTTCAGCTCTTCCTTTGCAGCCTTAGGCTTATGAAAGATGCGCTGCTCGATCTCGAAGGGGGAGATCGTCGGTTCTCTCTCGCTGGCTGCCGCTTTGGCGAACGGCATGTCGATGGTCACCGGTGCGGTGAGGTAGGGAGCGCTGGAGATTCTCAACAGCGCTATGATCCACCACATGGCGTCTTTGGAGGTGAAGCCGCCTGGCCTTCCGCGCGCTGGAACGCGAAGCTCGATCGTAATGTCGTGAGCGAAGCCGCCATGCGCCGCTCGCCACGGACCCGGATGCGGTTTGCCGGGCTCGGCCGTCGCGAATGCCATGAGGCATGGCGACATCAGATGGGCGTAAGTTCTTCGAAGCGACAGCCCTTCTCCGAGGTCAAATTCTTCGACTGGCAACGAGGCGTGGGCCAACCCAGCGTAACGAAATGCACCTCTTGATCCTGCAACCATAGATCAAAGCTAGCAGGCGAACTCGCATTTCCAAGCGGGATCTTCGCCTTGCTGAGTTGGCATTCACAAGATGCCGGAAGTCCAGAAACTGGGCGCGTCCGGCTTCGCCTAACCGGACTCTATGGCTTCGCCACCGAGCCGCTGCGCGTCTCGGCCAGTCGGTGACGATCCCTCGCGCAGGGCTGCGTTGCAGCCGTTTCTTTCCTTGGGGCCTGCGGCCCCCTGGCCGTCAAGACCAGGCCCTCCGGGCGGGTGACGGGGCCGTGTAGTCGCTGCGCTCCGGCCCGCCCCAAGACCCCGTCACCCGGTCCTGACTGCCTTCCCCCCGCTCATTGCCGCTTGGCTAGTCGGTTGCATGCGCAACCCCTAACCTAAGGAAAAAGGGCAATGAAAGCAGATGTCTATGACCGAGTAACCCATCACATCGTTAGCCAGCTTGAGCAGGGCGTGCGGCCCTGGGTCAGGCCGTGGAGCGGCGATCACCTCGCCGGGCGGATCAACCGGCCGCTGCGCGCCAATGGCGTCGCCTATCGCGGCATCAATACCCTGATGCTGTGGGCGTCGGCGATTGAGCGCGGCTATCAGAGCCCGCGTTGGCTCACCTTCAAGCAGGCGGTGGAGCTGGGCGCGAACGTCCGCAAAGGCGAGAAAGGAAACCTCGTCGTCTATGCCGACCGGATCAAGAAGACCGAGACCGATAGCGCCACCGGGGAAGACCGCGAGCGCGATATCCCCTTCATGAAGGGCTACACCGTGTTCAACGCCGAGCAGGTGGACGGACTGCCGGCGCATTTCCACACCGGGCCGGAGCCGGTGCGCGATCCCATCCAGCGCATCGAGCACGCGGAGGCGTTCGTTGCTTCTACCGGGGCACGGATCGAGCATGGCGGGGCGAAGGCGTTCTATCGGCCGAGCGACGACCGGGTGCAGATGCCGCCCTTTGAAGCCTTCCGCGATGCCGAGGCCTATTACGCGACTCTGGCACATGAGTTGACGCACTGGACCAAGGCGCCGGCCCGCCTCGATCGGGAGTTTGGGCGGAAGCGGTTCGGCGATGCTGGTTACGCAATGGAGGAGCTTGTGGCCGAACTTGGGGCCGCCTTTCTCTGCGCCGACCTTGAGCTTTCACGGGAGCCACGGGAGGAGCACGCCTCCTATCTTGACCATTGGCTGGCGGTGATAAAGGCCGACAAGCGCGCCATCTTCAGCGCCGCAGCCCACGCCCAGCGGGCGGCGGACTACCTGCAGAGCCTTCAACCCCAGACCGAGGAGATGGCCGCTTAGGCGGCCATCTTTTGCCGCTCGCCCGATGGGCTCGCGGAGCAATTCAAGGACAGGCATCCTGTTCGGCAAGCGCGGCCGTATTGTGAGTTTTGATCTTCACCAGCTGCTCATTGACGAGCGCCTGAAAAGCCTCGAACGCGACATAGGATCGATCACGCTCGATCTGCAAAATCGAAGCCACCTCCGCCAGCGTGAACGGATCGCGTCCACCGACGCCATATACTACTCGCCCGTTGGGCTCGACTTTGCGCACCGCAAGCTGGGTCATACCGACCAAGAAGCGTGGAGAAAATCGGTGATTATAGAGGTTTCTGAATCTGTCCGATTGCTTCTGATAGTCAGCACCGGCTATCGCCTCAATGGCTTCTTGTAGCCGGCGATACCGCCTCCACCTTGAACAGTGCGGGCCAATTGTATGAAGATATACATCGTCGTCAGAAGGAAACTCATCCGTCCATACGAGATCGCGGCTTTGGTTAGCCTGATGGCAGAGATGGCCGGCGGCAAATATCAAACGCGACTTGATCACGTTCGGCAGCGTCAACGACACTGTTGCAAACGGTCCGATAAATTCGTGGACGACGCTCATCTTCTCTTCGTCTGACAAGCCGGCGACTACTTTATCCCAAGCTCGGAGTCGATGGACGTAGTTGGTAAGATCATTGATCGAATTCGCCAGCTCGTTAGCGAAATCGGCAACCAACTGACTATAGACAAGCCAAACGACATGGAGTCGATCCGGAAGCTCGACCCAGTGATATTTCATATATCGTCCCGTAAATTCGCTCTCGTGAAGAGCTTTTCGGAACTCGGAATACCAGCCGACTAACTGACCGTCTGTCATTCCTCGTCCTCATGCTGCCATCATCGGCCCACTACTCGTAAGGCAATTCACCGAGTAGCTTGATCATAGCGTCTCCCTCAAGGCGGCTGAACGGAAGCTCGACGTACTGAGTAGGATGACGCGGAAGAGCCGGGCCATCGCCGGCAACATTTTTCGTGTAGCCGCTAACGTGCTCTCCGTTCTCCTTGATGTAGGGCAGAACGACTATGCGGCCGTGGTTCTTGGAGACGATCTTTCCGGCCTCCCAGATCGTATCGCCGTCGCCGCTTGCTTTCGCCGACCCCAGGGCTTTGACAATCCAGCCCACCTTTCCCTCCGCCTCATACCAAAATACGAAGCCGCCCAGCACCAAAACGCGCGTCCCCTGCGCAAGCGCTTCGTCAAGCAGCCGCCGTACGCTGGCGAGTTTCAGAAGTTGGTTCGCGCGAGGCAGGAGGATGTGCCGGATCTCGGCTTTGGTCGTCGACCAATTGTGGTGCGGAGAGAAGCCAAACCCTTCCGCGATCTCCGCGCGGTGTGCGACTTCAGCAGCGCGTGCGGTCAGCCTCCGCCATGGCCTTCCCCATTTTACTCCATCCTTCGATTCGATAAGCGCTCGCGTTGCGAGCATGCCCACCATCATGGTGCGCAGGTAGGGCATTGCCCGTGTGTTCTCGATGATCTCTGCACGATAAATCTCCGCATCCTCATGAAGACGCAGCACTTCAATAGGCGCGCGAGGCGTCGCCGTATGGCGCTTGATTGCCTCGCTGCGCATGAGGTCTTCCTCTTCATCAAGTCGCTTGCGCGAGACGACGGCCTTCGAAATTTTCAAGGACGTCGATGAGCCGCCGCTCTGATTCAGCCGCTCGGGATCGATGTTAATCCTGAGCGAACGACGCGCCTGCTCAGCAGCTGCCTCGGCCGCGGCACGGTCCTGACCGAACATAACCGGCCGGCCATAGGGACCCGTGCCGCTCTGAAACAGTGTAGCCCACTTGGGGTTACCGTTCGGCAGGCAGATCAATCGCTTTAGAGTCCATATGCCTGATCGCGGATCGAACTTCGCTCGCACGTCATAGGCGCCGGCGAGATTTGGCTCTGAGCCTTCACCTTCAGCCAAACGGCCCTCCCCATCGCTCGTGACGCCAGTCTACGAAAGCTTCATTTCGCGCCCTGCGTCACCTCGTCTCAAATATGGGAGGACGAGCCAAAATGACAACCTCGCGTAGCTTTGCTCATGTGCATAGGTTGTAGAAGTATGCTGCACATGACACCATGGAATGGTAGGATTATTTAACAGCTTTCATCTACACAGAATCTACACAGCTAGTTTGCAATAAACATTCTCTAGATAATTCAAGGTAATATAAATGTCCCAATACGTTTTCGTGATGAATAGGCCATAATACCTATTTGACATTACTGTCATTTTTGTCTATATATGATCTACACAAACTCTACACAGATACCATAGATCAATAGCTTACGGAAAATTCCTACACAGATTCTGCACAGATCGCGGCCCCCTCCACTTTCATGATCGATGTGGAGGAGGTGAAGCCGGGCCTGATCCTCTTCCGTCGAACCGACGTCAAGCACCGCAACTGGTACTGCCGGATCAAGGTGCCCGGTGAAGACCGCTACAAGATCAAATCCCTCCAAACCGCCGAGAAAGCAGAAGCTCGCGCAAAGGCCCTCGAAGAGGACGCCGACCTGCGCTTCCGCATCAAGCACCAGGTTCCTGTCTTCAGCCGCTCCTTCTCGCAGATCGCCGCCGAGTATGTGGCGTTCCACAAGGAGCGCGCCGAGGCGGGACAGATCACGAGGCACCGCTGGCTGGTGGTGGAGTCTCACGTCCGGAACCAATTGTGCCGATACGTCGGGCCCGTGCAAATCTCCCTGATCGGTCAAGACCGATGGGATCGGTACGCCGTGTGGCGGCGAACGAGCAGCAAAGGCCTCGGCGGACGCGAGGTCAGCGCTGGCACAATCCGCGACGAGATGGCGACCTTCCGAGCCATCATGGGCTACGCGGCATCGAAGAAATACATCCCTGAAAGCCAGGTTTTCAAAGGCCGCCTCCCGGTCGACAAGGTCGCTCGGGAGGAGTTCACGCCGGAGGAATATCGCGCGCTGCACACCTTCGCGCGCGGTTGGATCAAGAAAGCCAGAACCCCAATGGGCGTCTGGTATCGGACCATGGTCTACAACTTTGTACTCGTCATGACGAACACCGGCATGCGTCCGTCAGAAGCGCGAAACCTTCGTTGGCGCGATGTCGTCGACCGGACGGATAAGCAGGGTCGAAGGTTCGTTGTCCTGAGCGTGCGGGGCAAAGGCAAGTCCCGATCACTTGTCGCGACCACGAACGTCTCAGACTACCTCGACCGGATCCGTTCGATCAGTCGGGCGACAGGAGCCGACGATCCGGTTTTCTCGACCATCCAAGGAAAAGTGTCAGTGACGCTTTACATTGGCATGATCGAGCGCCTGTTGACGGAGAGCAACCTGCTTCTCAGCTCCTCAGGTAAGCGACGCAGCACCTACTGTTTCCGCCATACCTATGCGACGTTTCGCCTCTCAGAAGGTGTGGATTCCCTCTTCCTGGCGCACCAGATGGGCACATCGGTGCAGATGATCCAAAACCACTACGGCCACATCACGCCCGCCAAGAATGCCGAGCGCATTCTTCAGGGGATGCCGGGATGGGTGTCGGCCGATACGGCCAGCGCCCTTGGCGCAGGTGTGAACACCTGACCGCTGGCCGGGACGGCTGCCGACCCGCCGTTGGGAGCATCGGAGTGCCACTTAGCACGTCGAGATCGACGGGCAGCACACGGATGCGATTGGAGCATCTCGCCCTGCCCAGCAACGGAGTCGAGCTCGACTCGCTGGTCAGCTTAGGGCGGATCGCCACCTTCTCCACGCCTTCGAGCCGGTGGCTCGGCGCGTTCTAGGATGGCTTTTAGGATGGCGAAATTCCCACAGTAAAAACTGTTGTAAAAACAGCCCACTAGCGGGGGAATCTGGCGGTGACGCAGGGATTCGAACCCTGGATACGCTTTCACGTATGACGATTTAGCAAACCGTTGCCTTCAGCCACTCGGCCACGTCACCTCAGGGCGGCGTGGATAGCGGGTTCGCCGCCGCCTTGCAACGCGCGCGAACGGTGTTCGATTGTAACGCCGCTTGTTAACGGGACGCTCAGCGCCTTGCGCTAGGAAGATGGGCCACGTGGAGCGTCTATGGCCCTCGTCCAACTCATTGATCCGCCTGCGGGCGCGGCGGCCCCGCGCCGCCGCGGTCCGCTGCGTCCGACCGCCCTCGCCTCGTCGCGCAAGCGAATCGAGGGCGCGGCGCTGAGGCGGCTGTTCGCCCTGCTCGACGCGGTGGTCATGCTGCTGGCGGCCCTGTCGGCCCTGGGCTTCGGCGGCGCGCCCCTGCTGTCACGCTCCCTCGGCCAGCTCCTGCCGATGACCGTCGGCTCGTTGATGGCCCTGGCGGTGATGCGCGCCTCCCGCCTCTATCTGTTTCCTCCGCGGCAGACGCTGGCCAGGCATCTTTGCAAGATCGCCGTGGTCGCCCTCGGCGCGGCCGGCGTCGCGCTGGTCCTGAGCGGCCTTGCCCCGCAATGGCGCGCCACCACCCTGACCTGGTGCGCCGACCTGACGCTGGCGCTACTGGCCGCGCACGCCCTCTGGTGGTCGCGGGTGGAGTTCTGGCGCCGCGAGGGCAGGCTGACCCCGAATGTGGTCATGGTCGGCGCGACCCCGAACGCCCAGCGGCTGATCGAGGCGGCGATCGCCTCGCGCGACGTCGCCGTGCTCGGCGTGTTCGACGACCGCGCCGCCCGGTCGCCGGACAATGTGGCCGGCGTGCCGGTGCTCGGCGACACCGCCGCCCTGCTCACCCACCCCCTGCTGCCCTACGTCGACCGCATCGTCATCACCGTGCCGCCGTCGGCCCAGGCCCGGGTACGCGACCTGATCGAACGGCTGCGCGTCCTGCCCAACGCGTTGACCCTGTTCCTCGACGTGGACGGCGCCGCCGATCAGGACGCCGCGCTGTCGAGGCTGTGCAACGTCGCCTGGGTCTCGGGGGCCGAGCGCAGCGAGGATCGCTCGTTCTGGAAGCGGGTGCAGGATCTCGCGATCGGCGGGGTCGCCCTCGCCCTCGCCGCGCCGCTGATGGCGCTGATCGCCCTGCTGATAAAGCTCGACAGCCCGGGCCCGGTGTTCTTTCGCCAGCGGCGCCACGGCTTCAACAACGAGACCATCGTGGTGTGGAAGTTCCGCTCCATGCGGGTGGAGGCGACCGACGCCCGCGCCGAACGGCAGGTGAGCCGCGACGACGACCGGGTGACGCGGGTCGGCCGGGTGATCCGCGCGCTCAGCCTCGACGAACTGCCCCAGCTGTTCAACGTCCTGCGCGGCGAGATGTCCCTGGTCGGACCCCGCCCGCACGCCATCGGCATGAAGACCGCCGGCGAGGATTCGACGCGGCTGGTGGCCGACTACGCCTGGCGTCACCGGATGAAGCCCGGCCTGACCGGCTGGGCGCAGATCAACGGCTCGATCGGCGCGGTGGACACGCCGGAGGCGGTGCGCCGCCGCGTCCAGCTCGACGTGGAGTACATCGAGAGCCAGTCGCAGTGGTTCGACCTCTATATCCTGGCCATGACCATCCCCGCGCTGATCCGCTTCCGCGGGGTGGCGCGATGACGCCCTTGCCGAGCCCGTCCCCCGGGACGCTGACGCGCCCGGAGCCTCCGCCCCCTCGCGAGGCCCTGACCCAGAGCGCCGGCTGGGACGCGGCGACGCCGGTCCTGTCGGTGCTGATCCCCTTTTTCCGCGACGATCCCGCACCGTTGCTCGGCAGCCTGGAGCGCGAGGCGTCGCGGCTCGGCGGCCGGGTGGAGCTGGTCGCCCTCGACGACGGCGGCGGCGACGCCGCCCTCACCCGCCGCGTCGCCTTGCAGGTGGGCGCCCTGTCCACGCCCGCGCGGCTGGTCGCCCTGGATCGCAACCAGGGCCGCGCCCCCGGCCGCAACCGCCTCGCCGCCCACGCCCGGGGCCGACACCTGCTGTTCCTCGACAGCGACATGGCTCCCGACGCGCCCGACTTCCTCGCCCGCTATCTCGCCCTGATCGACGAGGCGGATCCGGCGGTGGTGTTCGGCGGCTTCTCGATGGAGCAGGGCCCCCGGGCGGCCCGCTTCGCCCTGCATCGGGCCCTGTCGCTCCGCGGGGAATGCCTGGACGCCGCCACGCGCCGGCTCGCGCCCGAAAAGTACGTCTACACCTCCAACCTGCTGGTCCGGCGCGACGTGTTCGCGGCCGAGGCCTTCGACGAGAGCTTTTCCGGCTGGGGCTGGGAGGACGTGGAGTGGGGGATGCGGGTCCTGCGCCGGTTCGGCGTGGGGCATATCGACAATCCCGCCACCCATCTGGGACTCGACACGCCCGCGGCGCTCGCCGGCAAATATGAGCAGTCGGCGGGCAACTTCGCCCGTGTCGTCGCCCGCCATCCCGAGATCGTTTCCCACTATCCGAGCTATCGTCTGGCCCGGACGCTGAAACAGCTGCCCGCCCTGAAAGCCTGGCGGGGACTTCTGAAGTGGACCGCCCTTCAACCGGCGGCGCCGCTGACCGCGCGGGTTTTCGCGCTCAAGGCCTATCGGGCCGCGCTCTATGCGGAGGTTGTATGAACGCGGAAATCCAGGCGCTGGGCGTCTATCGCGCCGATCCCTCACTGAAGGGCAAGCTGCGCCGCCGGCTGGTGCGTCTGGCCCATCGCCGGCCCGCCGAGCGCCGGCCCGACCGGCCGATGGTCACCTTCGCCTTCGACGACACGCCGGCCTCCGCCGTGCGGCGCGGCGCCCCGATCCTCGAGGCCCGCGGCGTTCGCGGCGCCTACTATTTCTGCGCCGGCCTGGCCGACGAGGACGGCCACATGGGCCGCTACGCCAGCTGCGAGGACATGCAGCGCACGGCGGAGGCCGGACACGAGATCGGCTGCCACACCTATTCGCATCTCGACTGCGGCCAGGCGCCCGCGGCGATGATCGCCGACGATCTCGAGCTCAACGCGGCCCTCCTGTCGGACTGGGGCGTCAGCCATAGCCTGGAGACCTTCGCCTATCCCTACGGCGACGTCGGCTTCGCCGCCAAGCAGGAGGCGGCGCAGCGATTCGTGCTGTCGCGCGCCCTGCACCACGGGGTCATCGAGCCCGGCGTGGACCTCAACCAGGCCCCGGCGATCGGCGTCGAGGGCCAGGACGGCGAGGCCATCGCCCGCCTGTGGCTGGACAAGGCGAAGGAGAAGCGCGCCTGGGTGATCCTGTTCACCCACGGCGTGGAGGACGCCGCGAGCCCGTTCGGAACCTCGGCGGACACCCTCGCTAGGCTGGTCGACGACGCGCAGACGATGGGCTTCGACGTGGTCAGCGCCGCCGAGGGCGCCGCCCGCGTCGGGCCCGCGGGCCTGCGGTCGCCGGCGTTCGGCGCCCCGGCCCTCGAATCCCCGGCCCTCAGGGACGCCGCGTGACACCGGTCGCCGTCGTCATTCCCACCTTCCGGCGGCCCGAGAGCCTGGAGCGCGCCCTACGCTCGGTGCTGGCCCAGGACCGTCTCGCCGCGCTGGCGGCGGAGATCGCGGTGGTGGACAACGACCCGGACGGGTCCGCGCGCGCTACCGTCTCACGGCTGCAGCAGGAGGGCGCGCCGGTGCTCTACGTGCATGCGCGCGACCCCGGCGTGTCCAACGCCCGCAACGCCGGGCTCGCGGCGACCCGGGCGCCCCTGATCGCCTTCATCGACGACGACGAAGAGGCGCCGCCGCACTGGCTGGCCACGCTGCACGCCGCCCACCAAAGCCTGGGCGCGGACGTCACCTTCGGCCCGGTGCGCGGACGCGCCGACGCGGCGGCGGACTGGAAGCGGGCCTATCTCGAGCGGTTCTTCTCCCGCGAAGGCCCCCGGGAGACGCGCGTCATCGACGATCCCTACGGCTGCGGCAATTCGATGATGACCCGCGCCACGGCGCTTCGCGGCCCCGCGCCGTTCGACGTCACCGCCAACCAGACCGGCGGCGAGGACGACCGGCTGTTCGCCGTCTTGCAGGCGGAGGGCCGCCGCTTCGGCTGGGCCGCCGACGCCTGGCTCTGGGAGCATGCGCCGGCCAGCCGGCGCACCGCCCGCTACGCCCTCACCCGCGCCTTCGGCTTCGGCCAGAGCCCGTCGCAGATCGCCGCGCGCGCCGGCGACTGGGGGTGCGTGGCCAAGTGGATGGCGATCGGCGCGGCCCAGGCCGCGGTGTTCGGCGCCGCGGCGCTGGCGCTGGCGCCCTTCGGCCGGGCCAGGGCCCTGCCCTACGCCGACCGCGCCGCCCACGGCCTCGGCAAGGTGATCTGGTTCGCCACCCTGCGCTTCTATGGCCGGACGGGGTCGTCGTCCTCCGCCCCCTCGCGCCGATCCGGCGCGGCCAACTTGAACGCCATGGCGGCGAAGATCACCCAGTAGAGGTCGTTGTAGATGAAGGCGACGCTCTCGGTCAGCATGGTCAGCGAGTAGAACACCAGGAACGGCAGGGCGAAATAGCCGCCGGGCCGGCGATAGACCGCGAACACCGCCAGCCCCCAGGTCAGGATGACCACTGCGGCCCACAGCACGAGCCCGGGGTAGCCCAGCGCCAGCCAGGTCTCGAGCCAGCTGTTGTGCGCGTGGTGGGCCCGGAAATGCGACCATTTGACGATCCAGGCCAGAGGGCCCCAGCCGCTCTCGTCGGTCCAGATCGCGGCGTACCCATAGCCGGTCCACGGCCGCTCGTGAATCAGGCGCAGCACCGAACTCCAGATCACCGTCCGCCCGGTGAGGGTGGCGTCCTTGCCGAGCAGGGCGAAGAAGGCGTCCGAGGCGAACACGATGCCGAGGCCGAGCGCCAGCAGGCCGGTCACGGCGACGAAGGTGGCCGCGATGGCGAAGGCCGGTCCGCGCTTGACCAGCCAGACGAAGCTCAGGCACGCCGAACCGATCACCAGGGTAACCAAAGAGGTCTTGGACGTCGACAGCAGCACGAGGCCGATGGCCGCTGCCGCGAATCCGATCCACAGCCGTCGCCGCCGGGGATTGAGCACCGCCGTGGCGCAAAGGGTTATGAAGGCCATGGTCATGGAGTCGCCAAGACCGTTCTTCTCGATATAGACGCCCCGCCACGCCCCCGGAAACTCGCTGCCCGCGGCCATCCGCCCATAGGACGGAACCAGCAGGCCGAGCAGATAGCTGCAGACCGTCACCACGGCGAAGGCGGTCGCCAGCACCTCCAAGAGGTCGGGCCACTCGAACCGGGACGCCAGGACCAGGGCCGCCAGGGTGGTGAACAGCAGGGCGATGGCCCGTCGCTCGGTGGTCGACGGATCGATCGACCAGGCGGTGGAGGCGAACACCAGGCCGATCAAGAGCCAGATCAGCGGCGAGCGGACCGCCGTGGTCAGGGCCGACCAAGGCCGCGCGGCGAACAGGGCCACGGCCATGGCGTAGGCCGGAAAGAACAGGCTGCGGATCAGGTTGGAGGCGTCCGGATCCCCGTTCGGCCCCACCAGCGGCATCTGCCAGAACTGGGTGAATGTCAGAACCATCACGACGGCGGTGACGAAGCCGAGCCGGCGCGACCAGGTCTGGTCGGCGGGACGGTCTTCGGCCGGATAGGGGGAGGTGGCGGTCATCGCAGGCCTCCCTTCCCCCTCGAGGGGGGAAGGGCCGGGGTTGGGGGTGAACGCGCTGACATCGAAGCGAAAAGCTGGTGCGGCGCCTCCGACGTCCTTCCATCGGCGTCGTGCCCCCACCCCCTCTCCCCGCCTCTCCCCCCTCGAGGGGGAGAGGAGCTTCGCTCCCCCCGCATCGCTACGGCGCCAGGGATCGCAGCAGGCGCGGCGGGGGTTTGGGGGCGCGGTTGACGACCACCCCGGACCAGCGGGCGCCGGCCGCCTCCACGCCGCGCTTCACCGCCGTGGAGGCCTGCGGGCGGCGCACATCGGCGGAGACGACCAGGAGGTTGGCGTCCATGAACGGGGCCGTCGCGCCGGCCGCGTGCGAGCGCGACCACGCCGGCGCGTCGACGACGATGTATTCGGAGCGCGCGGCGAGGGCCTGCCAGTAGGCGCCGCTCGGCAGGATCCGCGCCGTCTGGCCCGGCGCCAGCCGCTCGCGCCGGAAGCGCGTCACATAGAGGCCCGACCGGCCCACCCCGTAGGCGGCGAGGAAACCGGCGTCGGCGCCGGGCTGGTCGTCGGTGCTCGGCTGGACGGTGAAGAACATCGAGTGATCCGGGCTGGCCCGCGTCGGGTCGCCGAGCAGGCCGTAGACGTCGGGGGCGGCGCTGATCAGCCGGTGCTGTTCGCCGCGCATCAGGTCGAGCTCGATCAGCCAGACCGGCCGCACCGCCGTCCTGGCCGCCTCCAGCGCGAAGGCCCGCGCCAGGGTCGAGGTCCCCTCGCCCGGCTCGGCGGCGACGAACTGGACCAGCCGCGCGACCGCCCCCGGCGCCGGGCCGAGCCGCTCCGCCAGGGCCGCCATCTCGGAACTCAGCTCGGACATGGGCCGGGACGGGACCCCCAGATTACCGGCGCCGGAACGCGCGCCGTCTTGCCCCCACCATAGGCTCGGTTTTTCGATTCGGCCGCCCCCGCCGGGACCGGTGCGGCGGTTCACGCCAGCCGCGCCGGAGCGCTGGCCAGCACCGGCAGGTCGAGCGTCCGCTCGATGGTGTCGGCGGTGGCGTACCCCTTGGAAAGGACGGCGAAAAACAGGCCGGCGCACAGGGCGGCGAAACCGGCGAACAGGACCGACAGGATCATCACCGGCTGTTTCAGCGAGGTCCCCTTGACCGCCGGATAGGCCCGCTCGACCACCCGGATATTGTCCTGGCCGGACTTGGCCATGGCCTGCGCCGCCTGGCTCTCCTGGGCCCGCTGGGCCAGGGTCTTGACGTTGTTGGTCAGAAGATCGCGCTGGCGAGCCAGGGTCTGGAACTGCGGCTCCAGCGCCGCCAGCTTCTGGCGCCGCGCGGCCACCTCCGCCAGCGAGGCCCTGACCTCCGCCAGCCGGTCCTTGTAGGAGGCGACCTGGGCCTCCAGCTGGTCCTTGTCGGTGATCAGGCTCTGATAGATCGGATTGGGCCCGATCCGGCGGGCCCCGCCGTCGGCCGGCCCGCGGGCGATCAGGGCCTGCAGGGCGGCGATCTTCTGGTCCACGTCGCGCAGGGGCTGGGCGCCGGGCAGATAGCGCGACAACAGGTCCTGGCGCTGCACCAGCAGCTTGTTGAGCTCGTCCTGCGACTGGTGGTCGAGGTCGCGGTAGAGGCCGATCTCGGGCTGGGCCTGGGCCGCGCGCTGGCTGGTGACCCCGAGCCGCCCCTGCGCTTCCGACAGGCTGGCCTGGTTGCTGTAGGCCTCGGTGGTCAGCTGGGCGTAGATCTGCGTCAGGGAGCTCTTCTCGGCGTCGAAGTCGCCCGAGCCCACCCCGTTGTCGGCGAGGAACTTCTGGTAGGCCGCGTCGGCGGTGTCGAGCCGGGTCTGGAAGTCCCTGAGCTGGGCCTGGATCTCGCCCGCCTGGCCGTCGATCAGCACGGTGCGGCGATAGCGGAGGTATTCGTCCACCAGGGTGTTCAGCACGAGGGCGGCGAGTTCGGGATCCTTGGCCGTGTAGCTGAGCTTGACGATGGCGCTGCCGGGCGCGGTCTGCAGCTTGAGGCCCGCGTCGATCATCTTCATCGCCGCCGCCTCGATGTCGTGGCGCTTCTGGTCGTCGGCGCCGGCGTAGGCGCGGCCGAGCGCCGGCGACATGCGGGCGACGCCGATGTCCTCGACCGTCTTGCGCTTCACCGCCGCGCTCTGCAGGATTTCGAGCTCGGACTGCACCACCTGGTCGTTGTCCGGCGTGGCGCCGCGGGCGGCGTCGCCGACCGTGGGCTGGTAGACATATTCCTGGCCGAGCCGGATCAGGAGGCTCGAGTGGGCCGGAAACACCGGCTTCATCTGCAGGGCGACGACGAGGCCGATTCCGGCGATCAGCACGAACACCAGAATCATCAGCGGCAGGCGCCGCCAAAGCAGGGCCAGGATGTCCGACGGCGTGTAACGTACGGCCACACGCTCACGGATGCGGCCCCCCTCCACGGTCTGATAAGCGCCCTCGGGCATGCGGCCGGCGACTCCACGGTACGCCAGAACCATCGCCGCCCCGCCCTTAACCAGTTGTTACCCGTTAACCATAATTCTGCGGGCTGGAGTTGCCCGGAGCACCACGTGACCGCCCTGCCCGACCTGACCCGCCGCCGACTGCTGACCCTGGCCGGCCTCGCGGGCCCGATCGCGCCCGCCCTGCTCGGCCTCGGCGGCTGCGCCGCGCCGCACCTCCCGCCGCCCGCCGCCCTCTATGGCGGCGCGCGGGCGACACCCGAGTTTATTCCGATTCCCTACGCGAGCTGGGGCGACGACGAGCCCGGCTATCGCCTCTACCCGGGCGACGTGCTCGACGTCGCCTTTCCGTCCGCACCGGAGCTGGCCCGCACGGTCACCGTCCAGCCGGACGGGCGAATCACCCTGCCGCTGATCGCCCAGGCGATGGCCGCCGACCGCTCGCCCCCCGAACTGCAGGCCGAGCTGGCCCAGGCCTACGCCGGCCAGCTGCGCAATCCGCAGGTGGAGGTGACCGTGAAGACGGCGACGCCGCTCAAGGTGTTCGTCGGCGGCGAGGTCGACAAGGCCGGGGTCTACGACATGCCCGGCGACATCGACGCGGTCCAGGCGGTGATGATGGCCGGCGGGTTCAAGCCCTCGGCCAAGACCTCGCAGGTGGTGATCATCCGCCGGGGTCCGGGCGGGCGGCCGATGATGCGGACGGCGGATCTTCGGGCGGCGATCTTCAACCCTGGCCGCGGCGACGCCGTGCCGCTGCGCCGGTTCGACATCGTCTATGTGCCGCGCTCGACCATCGCCGAGGTCGGCGTCTTCGTGCAGCAGTACCTGCGCGACACCCTGCCCATCCAGTTCACCTACGCGGTGAACGGCAACTATCTGAGCACGGTGACCGGACACTGATGAACGCCCTCCCCTCGGTGGGGAGGGTAGCGGGGCGAAGCCCGCCGGGTGGGGCGAGGACTAACCCGCTGATCTTCAAACCTTACCGCCGTCCACCCCATCCGGCCGCTTCGCGGACAGCTTCCCCATCGAGGGGAAGCGTGGGAGGCCCTCAGGCCTTCTGCAACCATTCGCGGGCGGCGCGCTGGGCTTCGGCGATGGTGTCTCGGTCCATCTCCTGACTGAGCTCGCGACGGCGCTCCTTGGCCGCCTCCGAGCCGCGCATGGCGGCGAGATTGAACAGCATGTGCGCCGAGACGTAGTCGAGCGGCGCGCCGCCCTGCCCGGTCGAATAGAGCATGCCCATCCGGAACAGCTCCTCGCCGGTGGACTGGGGCCCGGGCAACGGGATGGCTAGGTGGTGCTCCTGCACGGGTTGCTCGTACGCCGGTTGCATCACTGGGTTCTCCTTGGCAAAGGCCGCATTCGGCGGCCCGCTTGGCGACATCTGATGACGGCAGAAAACATCTTCGGTTCTAAGATAGAGTTAAGCGCAAAAACACCGTGTTCCGAGACTTTCGTGAACCATACATTACTTGTGTAGCGAAGGTTTATTTCTCGTACACCTTAGTGTCGCAGGGGTTAAATCAGCTCACTGGGCTGACCTCGCCGGGCGGCTTCGCCCGCAGGGCGTATGTGCGCGCCGCCCGTTTGATTTCCCGCAATGATCGACACACGGGACGATGCAACCCTCGGCCCGCTGCAACGCTTCTCGACAGGTCGTTCAGGCGCGGTTCAGCCGCCGGGAACGATACCGGCTCTAGTTCAAGCTCCGATCCGGGGCGCATCGGCCGTCAGGCGGTCGATCCAGATACCAAGGAGGCCTACGATGAAGCGTATGCTAACCGCCGCGGCGGCCCTCACCCTCCTCGCCGGCCCGGCCGTGTCGCTGGCGCAGGACCACCACGACGACCATCCCGGCGGGCATCCCGGCGGAGGCGGCGCGCCGCACGCCGCGCCCGCTCCGGCCGCCGCGCCGGCGCCCCAGGCCCATGCGCCGCAAGGCGGCCCTCCCGGCGGCTATCACCCGCAGGGGCAGCCGTTTCAAGGCGCTCAGCCCGGCTATCACCCCCAAGGCGGCGCGCCCGCGCAGGGCGCGTATAATCATCCGCAGGGACAACCGTTTCAGGGCGCCCAGCCCGGCTATCACCCACAGGGCGGCGCGCCGACGCAGGGCGCCTACCCGGGCCAGGGCCGGCCTGCCAGTCAGGGGCAGCCGGGTTATCAGGGCCAGGCGGGCTATCAGGGTCAGCCGGGCTATCGCGGCGGGCCGGGGTCTCAGGCGCAGGGCTATCGCGGCGGACCGGGCGGCTATCAGCCAGGCGGTCCCGAGCGCGGCGGTCCCGGCCGCGGCGGTCCTGGCGAGCGCGGGCCTGGCGATCGCGGGCCTGGCGATCGCGGTCCCCGGCCGGGCGCCCAGCCGTTCGCCTTCGGCGGCCGCAACTTCTATCGCTACCACGCCTCGCCCTACGCCTTTCCGGGCGGGTACCGCGGCTGGGATCACCACTACTGGCGGCGCGGCGAGTTCCTGCCGTCGGTCTTCTTCCTGCCGAACTACTTCATCAGCGACTATTGGGCCTATGGCCTCTGGGCGCCCGACTATGGCTATCAGTGGATCCGCGTCGGCGCCGACGCCCTGCTGATCAACCTCGCCACCGGCGAAGTGGTCGATTCGGTTCCCGGCGTCTACTACTGGTGAGCGCCCGGGAGGCGGGCATGCGTTCGCCTCCCGACCCTCCGTCAAGCTTGGTTTCCGTGTCATGCGCACGCTCAGGCCCGTCATGGCCGTCCTGGCCTTCAGCCTCCTTGCCGCCGGCGCCGCCGGCGCGCAGGGCTGGGGAGGTCATGGGCGCGGCGGCGGCGGGCATGCGCCAGCAGCGCCGGGCGGGCGCGGCGGTTACGCCGCGCCGATGAACGGTCCGCGTCCGGGCGGCCCCGCAGCGGCGGGCTATCCCCGCGGCGGTGGTTATCCCCGGGGCGGCGGCTATCCGGTGGAGGGCGGCTATTCGCCGCGCGGCTACGTCCGGCCCGAAATGGGCTATCCGGCCTACGCACCGCCGCCCCCGCCCGCCGCCTTCGCCCCGCGCGGCGGCTGGCGCAGGGGACAGTTCCTGCCCGGCGGTCCCGCCGGCGGCCAGATGCTGGACCCGCGTCAATATCGTCTGCGGTCGCCCCCGCCCGGCTATGCCTGGTACGGAGTCGGCCGCGACGCCTATCTGGTGCAGCGCTCCACCGGCCTGATCCTCGACACCGCGCCCGGCGCCTGGTGAGCGTCCTCGTCCCTCAGGCTTCGAGTTTGGCCTTGAGGATCTGGTTCACGGCGGCGGGGTTGGCCTTGCCGCCGGTGGCCTTCATCACCTGGCCGACGAACCAGCCGATCGCCTGCGGCTTTTCCTTGGCCGACGCCACCTTGTCGGGGTTGGCGGCCATGATCTCGTCGATGGCCTTCTCGATCGCCGAGGTGTCGGTCACCTGCACCAGGCCGCGCGCCTCGACGATGGCCTTCGGCGCGCCCTCGCCGGCCCACATGTGCTCGAACACCTCCTTGGCGATCTTGGAGGAGATCACCTCGGTCTCGATCAGCTCGACCAGGGCGGCGATGTCGGCGGCCTTGATCGGCGAATCCTCGAAGGCGACGCCCTCGGTCCCGAGCCGGCCCGACAAATCGTTCAGGGTCCAGTTGGCGACCAGCTTCGGGTCGCGCCCCTTCACGGCCTCTTCGAAGAAGGCCGCGCGCACGGGATCGCCGACCAGCACGCCGGCGTCATAAGCCGTCAGGCCGTACTGGCTCTGCAGCCGTTCGCGCTTGGCGTCGGGCAGTTCGGGCAGGCTGTCCTGGATCCGCTTGACCCAGGCCGGATCGAGTTCGAGCGGCAGCAGGTCCGGGTCCGGGAAGTAGCGATAGTCGTGCGCGTCCTCCTTGGAGCGCATGGAGCGGGTCTCGCCGCGGCCCGGATCGTACAGCCGCGTCTCCTGGTCGATCGAACCGCCCTCCTCGAGGATCTCCACCTGCCGGCGCGCCTCGTAGACGATGGCCTGCTGGATGAAGCGCATGGAGTTGACGTTCTTGATCTCGCAGCGGGTGCCGAGCGGATCGCCGGGCTTGCGCACCGAGACGTTCACGTCGGCGCGCAGATTGCCTTTCTCCATGTCGCCGTCGCAGGTGCCGAGATAGCGGACCAGCATGCGGAGGGTCTTCACATAGGCGGCCGCGTCCTCGGGCGAACGCATGTCCGGCTTGGAGACGATCTCCATCAGGGCGACGCCCGACCGGTTCAGATCCACATAGGTCCAGTGCGGATCCATGTCGTGGATCGACTTGCCCGCGTCCTGCTCGAGGTGCAGCCGCTCGATGCCGACGACGAAGCGCGAGCCGTCGTCGCGCTCGACCTCCAGCGTCCCCTCGCCGACGATCGGCTCCTTGAACTGGCTGATCTGGTAGCCCTGCGGCAGGTCGGGATAGAAGTAGTTCTTCCGGTCGAACCGCGAGACGGAATTGATCTGCGCCTTCAGCCCGAAGCCGGTCTTGACCGCCTGCTCGACGCAATAGCGGTTGATCACCGGCAGCATGCCGGGAAAGCCCGCGTCGACCAGCGAAACCTGCTCGTTGGGCCCGGCCCCGAAGCCGGTGGCGGCGCCGGAGAACAGCTTGGCGTGGGAGGCGACCTGGGCGTGCACTTCCAGCCCGAGCACCACTTCCCACTCGCCCGTGCGTCCCGAGACCCGATAAGGCTGCCGTTCGCTCATCCCAAAAACTCCGCCTAGCGGCGCTTATCTGGGCCATGGCGGCCGGCTTGTCACGGGGGCGATGTACGCACTGTAAGGATCCAGCCTTGTCGCTGTCGCGAAAAAGCGGTTCAATCGCGCAGACACCTAGGGAGGACGTCATGAAGAAGTTCATCGCCGCGAGCCTGTTCGCCGCTGGCCTCGCTTTCGCTTCGGGCGCCCTGGCGGCCGATCCGCCGAAGGCGCTCACCCTCGACACGCCGATCGAGCAGATCGTCGCCGTGCCCGCCGGCAAGGCCGTGCTGGACAAGGACCTGCCGGGGCTGACCAGCCACGCCATGTACGACCAGTTCAAGACCATGAGCCTGAAGGACCTGCAGCCCATGTCCCAGGGCGCGATCACCGACGACCAGCTGAAGAAGGTCGGCGACGACCTGACGACGGTAAAGCCGTAGGCCGCAACTCGTCCCCTCACGGGGATGAACACGGTTGAAATAACGACGCCCTCGCCGCACCCGCGGCGGGGGCGTTTTGCTGGGCGGGCCGCCGTCCATCGTCGTTCAGAATCCAAGAACGGCGCGCCGGACGCGACGCGCCGGCGGCGTCGGCGGAAGCGGACGTCGGAGCACAGCCCGCTTTGAGTGAATCGCCTCAGCGTCAGCTCCCCCTCTCCGTCTTGTCCGGCCTTCGTGCCGGGCATCCAGGCACACGCGACCGCGGCAAGTCTGGATCGCCGGGACGAGCGCGGCGGAGACGTTGTTGACGTCGGTTCCGTCTGAACGAGTATCGCTCCAGCAGCCAGACCCCGAATGTCGGGTCACGAGGCGCGAGCCAGCGGGCGCTCCCGACCCATGGCAGACGTCCGGGAGGTCCGCCTGTCGAGCCCCCTCAGGCTCACGGCCTAGCAGTTGCGGGAGGCTCGGGTGAAATCAGTGCTGCACGATCTGGTCCACGTGGCCGTAACGGCTACGCCGCAGATGCAAATGGCTAGCGCACCGCCGCGGTTCGGGCCACGCGCCCAGCGGCTACCTCATGCAAACAGGGTCAATGGTGCAAGGCGATTGCTCGCGCACGCTGGAGAACTTCATCGTCGGAGGTCAGAATGATCGGCGTCTCGATTGCGATGTCCGGCGTCACGCCTCTCGAGCGGGGGTCGCCGCTGGGCCTGATGATTCGGGCCTTGGGAAAGCCGATCACGGCGCCGGTGACCGGCAGGGTGAAATGCTCCATGGCGCCGTAGGCAGTCGCCATGTCGGCGGTCGGCTCGCCCATCACCAGCCCGAACCTATAGTCCTGGACCGTTGCGGCGACCGCGACCGCGTTGGAATAGGTCTGGCGGTCGATGAGCATGAATACCTCGCCGCCGAAATGCTCGGTCGGATTGGGCAGGGAAGGCGGCAGCTCGAAATCCAGGACCGCGCCCGGCCTCGCACGCGCATAGAGGGTGGCGAACCGTCGGGAGATCGGTCCCGCAGCTACGGCATCGTGCTCCAAGCGTTCCTGGTTGGCGGCAATGGCGTCGGCGCTTGCGCGGACCTTGAACGAAGAGAAGAATTGATACGGGCGGTCGGCAAACCATGACACCATGACATCGCTGAACAGGCTGTCGCCGCCAGCATTGCCGCGCAGATCGATGATCAGCTTTGTGACGCCCTCCCTATCGAACATCCTGAACGCGCCGTCGATGAAGGCCTTGAACGCGGACACGTCCCACTCGTCGGCCGCCGTCTTCGCCTGATCATTGTAGAACGGGCCCGGGCGCAGATAGCCGATGCCGTCGCCAAGACTGCGGGCGTCCCGCAACGGATGGTCAAGGTCGAGCCCTTGCGGTTGACCGGTCGCGTTCCGGTCCATTTCGGCCGTCGTCGCCGCCGCAATCGTCGTCCGGGTGGCCGCATGGCCGGGTGTCCTCAGCAGCAACCGGAAGGAGGGCTTCGGGCCGGCCTCGACCCAGAGGTACATCGGGAAGTCGTACTCCAGGATCGAGTTGGCGAGGTCCGGCGTCTCAGCGGAGATGTGCCGCCCGGTCCTGGCGAGCCAGCGACCCGCAGGCGCGCCGTCCAGGGCCAGGATCTCATCGCCGACCCGTATTCGGGCGTTGCCGCTCAGGTTCTTGGCCACATAGACCCGCCCCCCGGCGATGCGGAGGTTCAGGGGAAAGGCTCGACCGCCGGCGCCCCGGTATTCCGCCCATTCGGCGTAGAGCCCCTCCACCCGCGCGTGGCCGAGGTGCGCGGCCGACGCCAGCAACTGAAGACGCTGCTCGGCCTCCGATTTCGACATGAGCGGTCCAAGGCCGTGTGGACCCTCTCGGCCTCCGGACAAGTGTTGCCGCAGGCGGCGAAACGTACGGTCAAGCACCGGCTTAGACGTGAACGCGTAGAGATCGAATGCATCGAGCTGGAGGCGGCGGTACAGGGTGTCCAGATCAGACTGGACTTCGGCCGGCGTAAAACGCCGCTCCCCACCCGCCCTGCTCTGCCCCTCGGCGTCTGCGGGGCCCGACCAACACAACGCCGCCAGCGCGTAGCCCAGCATAACGCAACGTCCGACCGCCTGTGCGCGCATATGCAAGCCTCACGATTGACCCACCCCGCGTCGAGGCGTCATGGCCTTCCGATAGAAGTCGGATTATATAGGCGCCTATGGAAATACAAGACTCAACTTCGCCGGTCGAACCGAGGGACTACACCCGCGAGCTTGGTCCCTCGGCGCTCGGCGCCCGGCTGCGGCGACTTTCGGAGCGGATCGACGAAGACGCAGGCCGCATCTATGCCGACCTGGGCATCCCTTTTCGGCAGCAATGGTGGGGCGTGATGGAACACCTTTACGATCACGGCCCCACCTCGGTCGGACACCTGGCGGCCGCCCTGGGGATCAGCCAGCCGTCGGTGAGCCAGACCCGGCGATCGCTCGAGGCGGCTGGCCTCCTGCACCTAAGGGCGGACGCCAACGACGGTCGCAGCCGCCGTCTCGACCTGTCGCGTGACGGTCGCGAACTCTATCTGCGGCTCTCGCCGGTCTGGGCGGCTATGGACGCTGTGGCGAGGGATCTGAACGCCGAGACCGACAATGTCGTCGCCGCACTCGAAAGGCTGGATTCGGCGCTGGCCCGGAGCTCGCTCTATGAGCGCATCAGGAACGCCCTGGACGCCGGCAAGCACGCGAGCCGAGCGGATTTTAGCGCTGGAGCGGGGGCCCGGGCGCGGCGGAACCCTTGACGGTGAGGTCTGGGAAGACACCCCCCACTCCTTCCGCCGCCCACCCCGCCCGGAAGTTGATGACGTCCGAAACCGGACCTAGCCGCGGTTCTCACCGGATGCGTACTTCTCTCCATGCCGAACGTCGGAAAGATCGCTTACAGCCGGCGCCGCCGATGTCGGGATTTTAGAGCGGCGCTCATTTCCGGTGTCGACCCTTAGCGGTCATTCGAAGGTCGGCTTTCAGATTTCCCAATCCAATAAATGCGCTTCAATCTCGCGCAATTGTTGAGCTACTCTTCCTCGTCGGCTTCGCTTGCTCCTCTACTGCGTGAGGCTCTCATGCCCAACCGCTTTGCGTCCGTCCTGACCTGCGCCGCCTGGCTGGCCTCCAGCGCCGCCCTGCCCCAACCCGTGTCCGCGCCGGCCGCCAACGACGCGCCGGCCACGCCCCTGCCGCAGGTAACGGTGCGGGCCCTTCCCACGCCGAAGGTGATCCACGAGTTGAGCCAAAGCTTCGTGCAATCCTACGCCGCCGCCCCGAACCCTAACATCAACCAGATCGGCCGCTGGCGCGACCCGGTCTGTGTCCTGGTCTTGGGCCTGCCGCTGGCCGAACAAGCCGCCAAGATCAAGGGGCGCATCGAGAGTATGGCCCAGGCGTTGGGGTTGCCCGCCGCGCGCTCAAATTGTAGGCCAAACGTCGAGATCGCGTTCGAAGACGAGCCCCAACACGCGATGGACAGCGTCTCCAAACGCCTGGAGTATCTGCTTGGCTACTATCACCTTTCAAGGACAGAGCGGCTCAAGACTGTTAGATATCCCGTCCAGGCCTGGTACGTTACCGCAACCAAAACCAGCGCCGCCATTACCATTGACTTAGTCGGCAGCGGACTTCCTGGAACGGGATTGCTGCAATCTAGCGCTATCGACGACCCCGAAGATCGTCCGCCGCCCGGCTGCGCCAACCGCTCCACAGCCTGCTACTCGACCGCGTTCCACAATGTGTTGATCGTGGCCGATAACAAGGTTCTGGCCGGCAAGCCCCTGAACCTTGTCGCCGACGATCTGGTCATGCTGGCCCTGTCCCAGCCGAAGTCGCTTGACGGCTGCAACGCCCTGCCGAGCGTGATCGACCGCTTCGCCAAGTCTCCCTGTCCCGGCCGCGATCCGCCCGACGGCCTAACCTCCGCCGACATCGCCTACCTCACCGCGCTGTATTTGACCGACCCGGAGGGCAAGATGACTGTCGCGCAATTCGACATCGCCGACCGCATGGCTAAGATCCTCATCAAGGCCAACGCTGTCACTGCGGCAAATGCAGGCCTGACAGGCTCCCCGTCCACGGCTTCGAAGGCGCCCTAACCGCCCTCAACCGCCCTTCGGAGAGTCCGCTGTAGGGCGTGAAGACCGGGCGGCTTGAACGGGGGGCGACCGGCGGCGGAAGTCGGCGCCGAGCAGCCTTTTCCCCCCGTTTCGACGCCACCCCGAAGCCCTTTCGCCGTTCGGGTCAGCGCCTTCGCCATGCCCTCCGGGTCAAGCCGTGGCCGCTGGACCGCGCCCGGCGGATGTGGCTCAGTGTGAGCCTGGCGTCGGGGGACAGCATGGGTGTGGGTCGGTGGATCGTCGTGATCGGCGCCCTTGCGTCTCTGGCCTTGGCGGGCGCGGCGCGCGCGGACTGCAAGATGGTCTCCGTCGAGGCGCCCGTGACCATGGCCGGCCTGCGGCCGATGATCCCCGCCAAGATCAATGGCCATCCGGTCGAGTTCACCATCGACAGCGGGGCCTTCTTCAGCGCCATCAGTCCGTCGATGGCCGCCGAACTCAAGCTTCCCGTGCAGGCGGGCCCCTGGGGCGTCTATGTGCTTGGCGTCGGCGGCGAAGCCACCGTGAACGTGACCAGGGTCGACACCTTCACCCTGGCCAATACGCCGTTTCGCCGCATCGAGTTCATGGTGACGCCGGGCATTGCCGGAGACGACTCCGCCGGTCTGCTCGGCCGGAACTTCCTCGCCCACTGGGACGTGGAATACGACTTCGCCCATGGCGTCATTCGCGTGATCGAGCCGCATGGATGCGAGGGCAAGTCCCTGGCCTACTGGTCCGCCGGACTGGCGTTGAACATCCTGCCGTTCGCGTTTCAGACCGTGCAGAAGCCCGCCGCCGAGGCGGAGGCCTATGTCAACGGGCGCCGGATCCAGGTGATGTTCGATACCGGCGCGGGGCAGTCTATGCTGACCCGCCGGGCGGCTGAGCGGGTGGGCATCCGGCTCGATGCGCCCGAGGTGCTGGCCACGGAGTCCAGTCGCGGCATCGGCCCCAAGGCGGTCCGCACCTGGATCGTACCCGTCGCCAGCTTCAAGATCGGCGACGAGGAGATCAAATCCACTCGCCTCTTCGTCTCCGACACCAACCTCGACGACATCGACATGCTGATCGGGGCCGACTTCTTCCTGTCGCACCGCATCTACATCGCCAACAGCCAGAAACGGATCTTCTTCACCTACAACGGCGGTCCGGTGTTCAGGCTGGTCGCACCGGCCAGCGTCGCCGTGGCCGAGGGCGGGCCCCAGACACAGCTTTCTCCAGCTCAGGGCGCGCCGACACAGGCTGCGCCAGCCCAGGACAAGGGGCCTGCCGAAGCGCCGGTGGACGCGGACGGCTTCAGCCGGCGCGGCGCGGCCTATGCGGCGCGCCACGACTATTCCCGCGCGATCGCCGATCTCGACAAGGCGTGCGAACTCGCGCCGCGCGAACCGCGCTATGTGCTGCAGCGCGCCCGGGTCCGGCTCGAGCAGGGCAAAGCGGCGCTGGCGAGGGACGACCTGGAGCGGGTGCTCGACCTCGACCCGCAGAACCTTCAGGCGCTGGCCCTCCGCGCCGAACTCCGCTGGCGGGACGGCGACGCCAAGGGCGCCGCGGCGGACCTCGACACCACCTCGAAGCTGGCGCCCAGGGAGGCGGACATCCGCTCAAGCCTCGGCCGCCTCTATCTCTTCCTCGACGACTTCGCCGGCGCTCTGCGCGAATACGACCTGTGGATAGCCGCGCACGGGGGCGACGGCGAGATGCATGAGGTTCTGGCGCAGCGGTGCTGGGCTCGCGCTCTGGCCAATCGCGAGCTCGACGGCGCCCTCGGTGATTGCAGCCGGTCTTTGCGTCTCGCCCCGCGCTCGGCCAACGTGCTGGACAGCCGCGGCCTTGTGCATCTGCGTCTGAACCAGCTGGATGCGGCGATAAGCGACTATGACGCGGCGCTGGCCATGAACCCCAAGATCGCCTGGTCGCTCTACGGCCGCGGCCTCGCCAAACTCAGGAAGGGGCTGAAGGCGGACGGCGAAGCCGACATCGCCGCGGCCGTCGCGATCCAGCCCCAATTGCCCGAGCGGGCCAAGCGCTATGGCGTTGTCGCAGGGCCCTGAGGGGCGCCCTCGGGTTCGTCTGTTTTCCACCTCACCCGCAAGCGGGGCGAGGCGGTTGCGATGAGGATGTCTCTACCTTAGCTGACACACCGGAGGCTGCACATGACCGATACCCCCGACCCGTCGGCGCCGGACGAAATGCTCGACGAGGCGCTGGAGGAAAGCTTCCCGGCCAGCGATCCGATCTCGCCGGGGCGCGGGCCGAGCGACGCCCTGCTGCCGGCGCCGGCGCCCTCCCCCTCCCCCGGGTCCCCGACCGCGCCGCCGGTCTGGCTGGCCGCCGGCGTGCGCACGCCCTTCGCCAAGGTGGATGGCCCGTTCGCCAAGCTCGACGCCATCGCCCTGTCGCTGCCGGTGGCCAGGCACATGCTGGCGCTCGCGCGGCCGGATTTCGTCGTCTGGGGGACGGTGGCGCCGAACCTGACCTGGTCCAACATCGCCCGCGAGGTGCTGATGGACGCCGGCGCCGACGCCACCATCCCGGCCTTCTCCACGGTGATGGCCTGCTCGACCTCCATGGTCGGGACCTTCGAGGCGGCGGGCATGGTCGGCGGCGACCGGAGCCTGGCCCTGGTCGGCGGGGTGGAGAGCATGAGCCGGATCCAGATCGGCCTGTCGCAGAGCCTGTCGGACTGGGTGCGCGGCTTTCAGCGCGCCAGGACCGCCGGCCAGATCCTCGACCAGCTGGTCGCCTTCGATTTCAAGGCGCCGAAGTTCTACATCCCCAGCGTCACCAACCGCACCAGCCACATGAGCATGGGCGAGCACACCGAGATCACGGTGAAGCAGTGGCGGATCGACCGGGAGACCCAGGACCGGCTCGCGCTCGCCAGCCACGCGGGCGCGATCCGTGGTCAAGAGTCCGGCTTCTTCCGCTCCCTGATCATTCCGGTGGAAGGCGTCGATCATGACCTGATCCCGCGCCGCGACAGCACGCTGGAGAAGCTGGCCCGGCTCAAGCCGGTGTTCGACACCACCTCGGGCAAGGGCACGCTGACCGCTGGCAACTCCTCGCCGCTGACCGACGGCGCCGCCGCCCTATGGGTGGGCTCGGAGGCCGGCATGGCCCGGCTGCCGGCCGACCTGCCCAAGGCGCGACTGGTGGACTACGAGGTCTCGGCCGTCGACTTCCGCACCGAAGGGCTTTTGATGGCGCCGGGCTACGCCGTGCCGCGGCTGCTCGCCCGCCATGGGCTTAAGTACGCCGACATCCAGCTCTGGGAGCTGCACGAGGCCTTCTCAGGCCAGGTGGCCTTCCATCTCAAGGCCTGGGAGGACGACGCCTTCCTCCGCGACAAGGTCGGGGTCGCGCCGAACTTCGGACCCTTTCCGCACGACCGGCTCAATCCCAACGGCGGCTCGGTGGCGCTCGGCCACCCCTTCGGCGCCACCGGGGCGCGGATCCTGTCGCAGGCGGTCAAGGAGCTGGCCGCCCTGCCGGAGGGCTCGCGCGCCATCGTCTCCATCTGCGCCGACGGCGGCCAGGGCACGGTGGCCCTGCTGGAGACCTGAGCGCCCCGCTATCGCCGCCGGTGATCGCCTCTGTCTATCGCCGCTGGGCGCTGTCGTCGGCGAAGCGGAAAGGATCGGTCGGCTTGGGCTCGGTCGGAACGATATTGCCGGGCAGCGGCGGGTCGCTGTCGGCGGCGTCGATCAGCATGGAGGCGAGGATCACCGAGCCCTGGCGCATATCCTCCGTACGCAGATGATCGAAGGTGTCCAGGTCGGTGTGGTGCACCCGGCTCTCGTAATCGAGCGGGTCCTGGATGAACTGGAACGCGGGCAGGCCGATGCGGACCATGCCCACATGGTCGGTCGACCCGGTCGGCTCGGCCACCACGGCGGAGGCGCCCAGGGAGGCGAACGGCGCCAGCCAGGCCTTGAGCATCGGCGCGGCGGCGAAATTGCCCTCGGCGTAGATCCCGCGGATCTTGCCCGATCCGTTGTCGATGTTGAAATAGCCGTGCATCTGCCGGTACTCGGGCAGCAGGGCCAGCGGGAAGGTGTTGACGTCGTAAGGCCGGGCCGGATCGCCCTTGGGCGGCGGCGGGCGGGTGGCGAAATGCTTCTCCACATAGGCCAGCGATCCCCACAGGCCCTGCTCCTCGCCGGCCCACAGCACGAAGCGGATGGTGCGTTTGGGATGCAGGTCGAGGCTGGCCAGGATCCGCGCCGCCTCCATCACCTCGGCCGAGCCCGCGCCGTTGTCGGCGGCCCCGTCGCCCGCCACCCAGCTGTCGAGATGGGCGCCGGCCATGACGAAGCCGGCCCCGGGATCGGAGCCCGGGATCTCGGCGACGATGTTGTAGGCCCTGGTGTCGGCGTCCTCGAAATGGACCTTGCTCTCGAGCTCGAGCGTCACCTCGCCGACCTTGCTGAGGCGCGCCAGCCGGCGGTAGTCCTCCGCCGCCATCTCGAAGGCCGGCACCTTGGGCGTCTCGCCGACCCGGTAGCCCGAGCCTTCGCCATGCACCACCCGGCCGTCGTTGCGCGACATGCCGGCCCGCGCCACCGCGCCCTCGGCGGCGAGAAAGTCGTCGGTCTTCTTCGCCAGCGCCTGGCGAGCGATGCGCTGGGCGGCCAGCTCCGGATCGGAGAACGGCTGGCGATAGTCGTCGAGGCGGGCGATCTCCGCCTCGGTGTAGCGCTTGAACGGCGGCTCCAGGTCGTCCTTCTGCGGCGTCGGCAGGCTCGTCAGCACGATCCTGCCCTTGAGCTTGCCGCGCCATTTGGCGAAATCCGCCTCGGTGCGGATCGGGGCGACGATCACCGGCGCGGTGACCGGACCGTTGGTGGAGGGCGTCCAGGCCACCGGGATCACACGCAGGTCGAACGGGCGCGGCGTCACCATCCGGGCGTGGGCGCTCTCGATCCACCAGCCGCGGCCGAACTCGAAGCCTTCGGGGTGGACGTTCTTCAGCCCCCACGCCTTGAACTTCTGCTGGGTCCAGGCCTCGGCCTTGCGCATGGCCGGGGAGTTGGTCATCCGCCCGCCGATCTGGTCGGACAGGTATTCGATCGTCTCCACCACCTCGCCGTGATTGAACCCCGCGTCGGCGATCCGGTTCAGGGTCTGCGGATCGACCGGTCCGGCCTGGACCGACGGCCCCGCGGCCAAGCCGAGAACAGCCGCGGACGCGGCGAGCAGAAGACGCATGAAGACCCCCCAAGGACCAGGGCGCGACCTTAGCCATGGCCTCGGGGCGCCACAAGCGCCGGGCTCAATCGTGCGGCACGCCGATCGCCGCCCCTTCGGCCTTGAGACGGTCGAGCACGCCGTTGGCGCTCAGCAGGACGCGCAGGTCGATCACCGCCACCGTCTTGCCGCCCTTGGCCAGCGCCGCGTCCATCTGCGCCTGGGCGTCGCGGGTCAGCTTCTCGACGAAGGCCTGCAGTCCTGGCGCGCCGGCGATGCACTGGTCCACCGCCGAGGACAGGTATTCGCCCTTCAACCGGCCAAGATCGCCGTTGGCCCAGGCCTCCGCCATGGCCCGCCCCTGCGCCCGATGGCGCTCGGCGTCGGTCAGGAAGGCGTCGAGACAGGCGTGCGAGGCGTTCTCGTCCATCCGCACCACCGAGCGGAACAGGGCGGCGATCGGCAGCCCCTCGACCTGGGTACGAAGCTGGCGGGCGTCGGCCATACGCTTGACGGTCGAGCCCGGCTTGGCGGCGGACAGGCCCGCCGCCTTGTCGAAATCCGCCTCCAGGGTCATCCCGGCGATCGCCGGCTTCAGATGCTCGTAGCGCTTGGCATCGGTCTTGGCGTCGGAGCGCAGGGAGTCGAACCGCCGCCGCTCCTCGGGCGTCAGCCGGTCCCAGAGCCGCTGGCCGCCCGGCAGGCGCAGGTCGCCCTGGTGGAGCAGCAGATAGGCCCCGTCGAACAGGCCGATTCGTCCGTTCGGGGGCAGGATCACCAGCCGCGCCCCGTCGAGCGCCCGGTCGAACCGGTGGGTGTTCCATTCGAGGGTGTGCGGCAGCGGCGACAGCGCGCCCAGCACCACCACCTCGGCGTCGCCGCGCCGCACCGTCCATTGCGGCGGCCCGGGATAGCGGCCGATCACCTCCAGCTCCTGCACCACCGCGCTCTCGCCGGGATCGATAGGCGGCGGAACGCCCCCAACCGGCTGAGCGGCAGGCGGCTGAGAGACAGGCGGCTGGGAGACAGGCGGCTGGGAGACAGGCGGCTGGGCGGAGGGCGTTTGCGCGGTCGACGGCTGGGCCGCACCGGTCAGGAGCAGCGTGGCCGCGATCAGGAGTTGCGCCCTTCTTCCTTTCATCGAACCCTCGTATAGCATGGTCGGGGCGTCATCAGGCGCAGGATCACGGCGAGTCGATGACCCCCGAAGTATTTCTCAGCGGCCGGCTGACGGGTTTCGGGTGCGTCCAGGGCCTGACCGGCAAGGTGCTGCGCCGGTACACCGTGGAGATGACCGGCGTCTGGTCCGACGAGCACCGGGCGCTGCACCTCGACGAGGCCTATACCTATATCGGGCGCGAGCAGGAGGTGTTCCGGCGCAGTTGGGTCGTACACACCGACGAACAGGGGTATGTCGTCGGCTACGACGCCCATCAGGCCGCCCGGTTCCGCGGACGGCTCGACGGCGCGGACCTGCGCATGATCTTCGACCGCCCGGTCCGGCCCGGCGGCCGGATGGAGCCCAGCCAGCATGTCCGCTTCGTCGAGATCACCCCGAACCAGGTGATGATGGTCGGCCGGGTGACCTTCCTCGGCCTGCCGCTGGCCACCACCCATAGCGCCCTGACCAAGGTTGGATAAGCCGCACGGCGGGCAAGCGGGGTTCGAGCCCCCGCGCTGGCGCCTACTTCCGGTCGCGGCCGAAGTTCGGCTCGGGGGTCTCCTGGCCGGCGTCGATGACGCCGCGGCGGATGTCGCGGGTGCGGCTGAACAGGTCGTGGAGCTTGTCGCCCTCGTCCCAGCGGATCGCGCGCGACAGCATGTGCAGGTCCTCGATGAACCGCGCCAGCACCTCCAGCACCGCCCCCTTGTTGTTGAGGAAGACGTCGCGCCACATGGTCGGATCGGACGCGGCGATGCGGGTGAAGTCGCGAAACCCGCCGGCCGAGAACTTCATCACTTCGGCCTGGGTGACGGTCTCCATGTCGGCCGCCGTGCCGACGATGTTGTAGGCGATCAGGTGGGGCAGATGGCTGGTGACGGCCAGCACCAGGTCGTGGTGCGTCGCGTCCATGCACTCGACCCTGGCTCCCAGCCGGGTCCAGAAGGCGGTCAGCCGCTCGACCGCCTCGGACGCATTCTTCGGCGACGGGCAGAGGATCACCCAGCGGTTCTGAAACAGCTCGGCGAAGCCGGCGTCGGGCCCCGACTTCTCCGTGCCCGCCACCGGATGGCCGGGGATGGCGTGCACGTCGGCGCGCTGCATGCGGGCGAAGGCCTCGGCCACCACCGCCTTGCACGAGCCCACGTCGGTGAGGGTGGCGCCCGGCTCGAGCGACGGCGCCAGGGCCTCGGCCACCGCGCCGATCACGCCGACGGGCGTGGCCAGCAGGACGAGGTCGGCGCCCGCCACCGCGCCGGCCGGCGTGTCCTCCGCCCGGTCGGCCAGGCCGAGCTCGAGCGCCCGGGCGCGCACGGCCGGGTCGGCGTCATAGACCACGATCTCGCCCACCGCGCCCGAAGTCCGCGCGGCGCGGGCGACCGACGAGCCGATCAGGCCGCAGCCGATCACCGCCATGCGCTGATAGACGGGCGTGCTCATCGGAAATTCACGCCAGCCGCTACGGCGCCTGTCCCTTCTCTCCGCTCGTCCCGGCGAACGCCGGGATCCAGATCATAGGGCGCGCCCGCCGGACGATTGGCGACCGGAATGGCTCGCGTGGGCGTCCTTCGAGCTGGATCCCGGCGTTCGCCGGGACGAGCGGAAAATTGATGCAACCGCTGTGTCTTTCCTGAGGGAGAAATCAAAGATCAAACGGGGTCGGGGCCGCGCCGATCACGCCGGTGAGCCGGCCGGGCGCGCCCTGGAGGCGCGGATCCTCCGGCTGGACATAGCCCGGCAGGGCGAACAGGCGCAGGCCGCGCCCTTCCGCCAGCACGGCGGCGGCCAGGCCGCGGGCGCCGAGGTCTTCGACGAGGCGATCGGCCGGCAGGGCCGCGTCGGTGATCCACAGGGTCTGGTCGGCGCCCGAGGGCTCGACCGCGACGGCGGCCACGGCCAGCGCCGCGGGCGGACCCCAGGCGGAAAGACAGGGCAGGACGGCGAACACCCTCAGGGTCGGCTCGGCCAGGAGCCGGGCCCAGGGCGCGGCGCCGTCGAGCGGCAGGACGCCGACCCCGCCGAGCCGTCGCGCCGCGGCGATCGCCGCCTCGGCGCTGTCGACCAGGCTCATCGGCGGCGCGGCGCCGAACCGCAGGCGCGCCAGCTCGGCCATGCGCGCGGGATCGCGGCCGCCGAACACCGAGCCCGCGAACGGCCCTTGGGACTTGAGGCTGTCGGCCATCAG
>CAILTK010000088.1 GCA_903837135.1 uncultured Caulobacterales bacterium | reverse complement strand
GGAAGCGCCGGTGTCGTGGTGAGCCAGAAGCGGATGAACAGGGCGAGCGTCTCGACGGCGATGCCGACGTCGCGCTCGAGCCGCGCCAGGCGCCGGTCCTGCTGATCGAGGCGTTTGGCGATGGCAGCCTCGCGCCGCTCATCTGCGTCCGGCGAAAGGAACGAGGCGATGGCGGCCTCGGCGATCAGCGACATCGGTTGCTCTCGCCGCGCCGCGTAGACCGACAGGGACCGCATCACGTCCGGATCGAGATAGACGGAGACCTGAGCTTTCTTCTTCGGTGCCGGCATCCCAGCCTCACAGTCCCAGGTCGTCGCCGGGGTCGAGGGAGGCTTGGCGCGCCAAGCCCTGCATGAGGTCGTTCATCCGACCTACGCGGGGCGCATCCTCCTCAAGCTCGTCGGTCGGATCGAGGGCGAATTCGTTGTCGATCGGCTGCTTCTTCTCGACCGTCTCCTGGTTCAGTTCAGGCTGGCGACGGCGGTCCGAGTTCTTCGGGTCTTCATCGTCGGCCTCCTCACCGTCACGCGCAGCTGGCGCCGGCGGCCGCGGGGGCAATGGCCGTGAACTCCAGTCGTCGGAACGACTCACTTTCGGCTGCGTCGGCACAGGCGGCGGCAGGATGCGCTCCTGCAAGCGCGCGTCCTCGTAATAGCGCGCCTTCTTTGCGCGGATCGGATGGACGCCGGAGACCATGACGATCTCGTCGGTCGATGGGAGCTGCATGACTTCGCCCGGCGTCAGCAGCGGCCGCGCCGTCTCCGATCGTGAGACCATCAAATGCCCGAGCCACGGCGAGAGGCGGCTGCCGGCATAGTTCTTCATCGCCTTCATCTCGGTCGCCGTGCCCAGCGCATCGCTGACGCGCTTGGCCGTCCGCTCGTCGTTGGTGGCGAAGCTGACGCGCACATGGCAGTTATCCAAAATCGAATTGTTGGGGCCGTAGGCCTTCTCGATCTGATTCAGCGACTGAGCGATCAGGAAGCTCTTGATCCCGTAGCCCGCCATGAAGGCGAGCGCCGACTCGAAGAAGTCGAGCCGCCCCAGGGCCGGGAACTCGTCGAGCATCAGAAGAAGGCGGCGGCGTCCGGCCTTGGCCTGCAGGTCCTCGGTCAACCGTCGGCCGATCTGATTGAGGATCAGGCGGATCAGCGGCTTGGTGCGGTTGATGTCCGAAGGCGGCACCACGAGGTAGAGCGTCGTCGGCCACTCGCCGGCCACGATATCGCCGATCCGCCAGTCGCAGCGCCGCGTCACCTCGGCGACCACAGGGTCGCGATAGAGGCCAAGGAACGACATGGCCGTGCTCAAGACGCCGGAGCGCTCGTTGCCGGATTTGTTCAACAACTCCCTCGCGGCGCTGGCGACGACGGGATGAACGCCAGCCTCGCCGAGATGCGGGGTCCGCATCATGGCCGAGAGCGTGGACTCGATTGGCCGCTTCGGATCGGACAGGAACGACGCGACGCCGGCGAGCGTCTTGTCCTCCTCGGCATAGAGGACGTGAAGGATCGCGCCGACCAAAAGCGCGTGGCTGGTCTTCTCCCAGTGGTTCCGCTTTTCGAGGCTGCCTTCGGGATCGACGAGGATGTCGGCGATGTTCTGGACGTCGCGCACCTCCCACTCGCCACGCCGCACTTCGAGCAGCGGATTGTAGGCCGATGACTTCGCATTGGTCGGATCGAACAGGAGCACGCGGCCGTGCTGGGCGCGGAAGCCGGCGGTGAGCTGCCAGTTCTCGCCCTTGATGTCATGGACGATCGCCGAGCCCGGCCAGGTCAAGAGCGACGGGATGACGAGGCCGACGCCTTTGCCCGATCGTGTCGGCGCGAAGCACAACACATGCTCCGGCCCGTCATGGCGCAAATAGCTGCGCTGGTAGCGGCCCAGCACGACGCCATCGGGTCCGCTGAGTCCAGCGGCTTCGATCTCCTTCGGTTGCGCCCAGCGGGCAGAGCCGTAGGTCTCGGCATTCTTCGCTTCGCGGGCGCGCCAAACGGACATGCCGATCGCGACAGCCGCGGCGATGATCCCGCCAGATGCGGCGATGTAGGCGCCTTCGATGAAGATGTCAGGCGCGTAGGCGTCGTAGGCGTACCACCACCAGAAGAAGGCTGGCGGAAGGTAGAACGGGAAATGCAGCAGCTCGAACCAGGGGTGTCCGAGCTGGGGCTGGAAGCCGAGGCGCCAAGCCGTCCACCCCGTCGCGCTCCAGATCGCCAGCAGGACGATCGCGAAGACGGTGATGACCTGGCCCCAGAGAATCTTGGTGGCGGACATAGAAGAGGTCCTTTCCTGAGGTCGATGATTGGAAGGTTCGCTCACAGCCCGAGCCCCCGGTTGCGGCCGAAGCCCCAGTCGATCCCGCCATCCGCGCGGGCGATGCCCGAGACGTGGCGGCCGAGCTGCTTTTCGAGGGAGGGCGTCCAGGGCACGAGCTGGAAGCCAAGGCCGTCGTCGATCATGGCGAAGCGGCCGGAGGCGAGCGCGAAGCGCTGCCGATAGGTCCCGGCGACATACTCGCCCGTCGCCGCGCCGTTGAACGGCTGCCGGGTTTCGGCGGCGAGCCGCTCGCCCAGCGCCTCCACCTCCCGCCGTCGAAGCGTTCCGATCAAGCCGGAGGCGAACACGATCCCCCGCGCCTGTCGCTCGGCGAGACCCTGCTCGACAAGCTGGTCTGTTCGCCGGTCCATCGCTTCGCGGACCTCGGCGCCGAAGCCAGCTTGGCCGAGCGCCACCGGATCACGCGCGACCGCCTGCCGGTCGAGCCAGGTTGCGCCGCTGGCCGTCACCTGGTTCTCGATTGAGAGATCGGAGCGCACCGCGATGGCGACGCGCCGCCGGCCTTGTGCGTCGTCGAACTTGCGCAGCTCGACGATCGAGCCCGGCGCGCTGTCGCCGGCGGCGTCGAGATCGGCAAGCTTGATGTGGTGGGTCCGCCCGTCGACGCCGTCGACCACGGCGTAGGCCGTGCCCTTCAGCTCATCGTCGAGACCGCGATCGACCAGGCGGCCGATGACCGGGAAATCCAGGCTCTCGCCAGCGAGCACATAGCTGGCCGCGGCCCGCTCGATGCCTCGCTCGGTCAGGCTGCGGTGGATGCGCTTGATGATGTCGCCGCGTTCGCCGAGCTCACGCAAGGTCGTCTCCGCGGCCGAGTCCATCGTCCACTGACCCGGCCCGAGCTGGTGCGCGAGGCCAAGACTCTCCAGACGCCGCAATCGCCCGACCTTGAGCGCTTCGAATGGATCAGGCTGGCGTCCCGCGTCCGGCGCGACGTCGATGACGCCGTGCTGATCGGCATCCCGGACGTGCTGCCGGTCGAGCTGAGTCCAGCGCTCGGCATCGACCTGGCGCTCGAGCGCGCGGCGGATGTCGAGATCTGTGCGCGGCCCAAGTTCCTGAGTGACCAGATCCTGAGCACGGGCGCGCATGCCCTCCTTGATGTAATCGCGCGAGATGACGAGGTCCTGGCCGTCGTCGGCGACGCCGCGCACGATGATGTGGACGTGTGGATGCTGGGTGTTCCAGTGATCGACGCCCACCCAATCGAGCTTGGTGCCGAGGTCCGTCTCCATCTGCCCGACCAGCTCACGGGCGTAGCCCTTGAGGTCGGACAGCTCGGCGGCATCCTCGGGTGAGACGATGAATCGGAAATGGTGGCGATCATCATGAGACCGCTCGGCGAAGGCCTTGGGATCGGCATCCTCCGTCTCCGGTCCGAACAGCCTCGCCTTCTCCCCGTCCCGGGTGACGCCCTCGCGCCGGAGATAGCCGAGGTGGGCCGAGAGCGGCGCTGATCTCGCCGTATGACGGACGACGCGGGTCTTGATCGTCACCAGACGCGAGCGGCCGGTGAGCAGACGGTTCGCCTGCACGCTAGCGACCCGGCCGCGGCCGAAGGTCGAGCGCTTCCCAGTTCTGAGCATGCCCTGCCGCGAAACGCCGCCGCCGGCACGCTGGGCGGCGGCGAGCGCCTGGGCGACGAAGGGCTTGACCCGTTGGCTCCGCGAAGAACGGATGCGGCCTGGTCGGGGTTGGAAGTCGTTCTCTTCAGCCATCGCCGGCCCCGGCAATGTGCGGAAAAGTCAGTTCCGGCAAAGCGTTGCGGGTCAAGCGCACCTTTTGCCCCATGGCCGCACATTGCCGGATCGCTGAAAAATCCCAACAAAAACAACCGACCGACCGAGCCGCACGTTGCGGCCTTTTATCTCGCCCTCGGTCGGTTGGTTTCTGCGCTCCTCCCTTGTCTGCCCTTCCTTCTTCCCGGAAGAACGCTGTGCCGCGCCTGCCTACGAAATCGCGCCCGGCAGTCGCGATGTAGCCCTTTGAGCCGTCGGACGCCGCCGAGCCGGCTGGGAAAGCGCCAGCTGACCGAGGCGATGTCGCCGAGCATCGACGGGAGAGCGGCGCGATCACGGCTTCGGCCACGCTGCGGAAACATGGACGAACAGCCCATCCGATTGCGGTGCGATGGCCGACAGGTCGCGCACCGCGACGGCAGGCGGCGAGTCGTTCGACGGCGGCTTGGCTGTGGTGCGATCGACAGATTCAGTGCTTGCCGATCGCACGATGAAAAGCGGCGCCTGTGTCCAGGACGACGGATCGGAGGCCGCCACGAGGACAGGCCCATCGGTCGCGCCGTCCCCGACAAAAGGGACAAGTGCAGCCACGTAGGCGACGGTCTCGGGCGGCAGCGGACGATGCCGGTCGCGATAATCCTCGTATCGCCCAGGTCCCGCATTGTACGCCGCGAGGAATCCCTGTGATCCGTAGCGGTCGTGCATCTCGCGGAGGAAGGCCGCGCCCGCCAGGATGTTGTCGTGCGGATTGAACGCGTCGCGCCCGAGGCCGTAGCGAGCGCGCAGCGCAGCCCAGGTTTCGGGCATGAGCTGCATCAAGCCCATCGCGCCCTTGGGTGAGATGGCGCGCCGATCGCCACGGCTCTCGATCCGCATGATCGCCCGAATCCATGCTGCGGGGATGCCGAAGCGTTGCGCGGCTTCGGCAACGAGAGCGGCGTAGGAATCGCTCGAAGCCTGCACCGCGATAGGCGCCGCCTGAGCGTGGACGGCGACAGGGGGCATACCGAGCGCCGTCACGCTGGCGAGCAGAAGAAGCGCGCGCCGCATGCGATCAGCCCCGATCGCCGCGCTTCGGCGGACGGTTCCAGTTCAGCACCCATGCGGACTTGTCGTCGCCCGACTGGAAGAGGTTGGCGCGGATCGGCAGCGCGAGTGCGGGATCGTCGAGGACGAGTGAGACATACTCGCCGGCCTTCTCGCCGGTGCGCTTCCAGCCCGCGCCGATCTCCGGGCCATCGCCGTCGCCCAGATGGACCCGATAGTCGGGCGCATTCTCGGCATCGGAGGATTCGGCCGGAACGAGGGAGAGGTCTTGGGTGAAGAACAGCGTCTGGATGCGCCCGGTGAAGCCGGACTTGTCGCGGGTGAACTGACCAATCTGCGCCATGGGAAGCCTCCGTTGTTGGCGGGTTGAGAAGCGGGTCAATCGGTGGCGGCGCGCCACACGAAGCGGCCGTCACCGGCCTCGTCGGTCCACAAGGGGACCGCGCGGGCGACAATCGCGGTGGTGGGGAGCGGGCCGAAATAGCGTCCGTCCAGGCTGTCCGGGACGGTCGGATTCATGAGGAAGACTTCGGCGGGGCCGAGCGTGTGGCAGCCGCTCCAGCGCGGCAGCGGGCGGCCGAGGTGATCGCGCTCGCGCGCCGCGCCGACTGCGATGTGATCGACCGTGATGGAGTCGCCTGCGCGGCACACGGTCTGCCCAGGCAGCGCCATCACACGCTTCAGCAGCGGCACGCCCTTGGGCAGGAAGCCGCCATCGGCTAGGTAGCTGGCGATCGGTTCGGGCGCGCGCACGGCGACCAGTTCGAGCGCGTGAAGCTGTCCGGCCGGGCGGAGCGCATAAAGCCCGGTCGGCGTGCTCGCCGTGGCGTTCCAGATCAGGCGCGGCGCCGGATGGACGAAAGCCAAGCCGATGAAGACGAGCATGGCGAAATACGTCGTCATGACGTAGCCGAAGCGGGTCATAGCGTGACGCTCCTGCGCTTGAGCCAAGCGGCGTGCTGATCGCGCGTGTAGGAGCGCGGCTCATGGCCGGCGGCGAGACGGTTGTGGAGGTGGCGCCAGTATTCCGGCGCGGCGTCGGCTGGATCGATGTCGAGCGCCTCGACGGCGTCGATCGCCTGCAGCACGCGCTCGACCTTCGGCCAGCTATCGACCCGCAGCAGAATCTCGCCGCCGGGGCGCACGAAGGGCAGCGTCTGGAAGCGTGCGCCAGGCTCGACCGCACGGACGATGTCCATGCGCGAGATGACGGTGCCGTAGTCGTTCGACGCCCACCGCACGAACGCAAAGGTGCTGCCTGGTTTGAAGCTCGAAATGCTGCGGCGGCGATCGAGGATCTTCTCCTCGGCGCGGCGGCCGAAGCGTAGCCAGTGCTCGATCTTCTTCTCGATCCAGGTCAGTTCGACATGGGTGAGCGCGACGGTGCGCCGATGCGATGGCGGCACGACACGCGGCGGCGACGGCTCGTTGTCGTTCATGAGCTCTCTCCGGGATCGGCGGGGAATTCGCGCGCGAAGAGGTCGCGCAGCATGTCGGCGACGGTGATCCCGCGCTGGAACGCGGCGACCTTGATGCGGCCGCGCAGTGCCGGCGTGACGTCGATCGTCAGGCGCGCGGTGAAAGCGGATGGCTCGTCGCTGCGGCGGCTTGAGGCGTCGGGCGCCTTGATCCAGCTCTCGGCGTCGCCGGGCCGGGCGGCGAAGCCGCGTCGGGTGGCGCGCTCGCTCATGGCGCGATCCTCGCAACTTCAACGGCGAGCGCTGCGATCTCACGGGCCGCAGCGCTCTGCTCGGCCAGCTCGAACACGAGGCGGCCGGACTGCGCGGCGTCGGCGAAGACGACACGCTGGCCGACGGTGCTGGAGAGCACCGGCGGATCGTGATCGGCCAGCGTTTCGGCCGTCTCGCGGGCGATGACCGTGCGCGCGCCGCAGCGGTTCAGCACGAAGCGCGCGGCGAGCCGGGGGCGATAGATGCGGGCCTCGCGGAGCAGGTCCAGCATCTCGGCCGAAGCCCAGCCATCGAAGGGCGACGGCTGTACCGGGATCAGCACGAGGTCGGCGGCCAGGAGCGCCGAGCGCATTAGCCCCGCGACACGCGGCGGTCCGTCGATGACGACGTGATCGGCGGTGCGTGCAATTTCCGGCGCTTCGCGATGGAGCGTGTCTCGCGCGAGGCCGACGACGCCGAATAGCCGCGAGACGTTCTCCCGCGCCCGCTGTTGCGACCAATCGAGTGCTGAGCCCTGCGGGTCGGCATCGATAAGCGTGACGCGCTTGCCGTGCAGCGCCAGCTCGCCGGCGAGATGAAGCGCAAGCGTGGTCTTGCCGACGCCGCCCTTCTGGTTGAGCAGAGCGACGATCATCTCTTCCCTCCCGGCTTGCGACCGAAGGGCAGCGACGGCTGTCGTGCTGGTGGCTCGGAGGCCTGCGCAGCGGAGGTGGCGCGTTTATCCGCAGATCGCGCGGACCAACAACAAGAGTTAGATTCTGAGTTAGACTCTAAGTTAAGGCCTGGAATCGCCGTTTCCGGCCAAAGTGTTAGCTGCGGTTCGTGCGTGCGACGTCCCGATAGGGCTGCGTGCGGAGTCCCGATATCGTTTGCGTGCGAAGTCCCGAGCGCTTCCACAGCGCCATCCACAGGGACTGTGGATATGTGAGCCGGCAGGATGCGCAGCAGCTCGCGGCGGCCCTGCCACTCGATGCGCAGGCGATAGCCGGGCAGCGGCTGGCGCGCGGCGATGCGCCGGATCTGGAGCGCGAAATCGGAGACGCGCACCAGGCTGCCGGACTTCTCGTGGAGATGCGCGATCTCGAACAGCCAGCCTTTGGGCTGGCGACCTGCGTGTTTGCGCGCGACGCGATAGAGCCAGCGCTCGATGCCGCCGGTCAGCCGGAAGTAGGCCGGGTCGATCGCCAGGACGAGCGAGCGGTCGATGACGCCGCGGTAGAACCAGTCGGGGAGTACGAACTCCATGCCCTCGACGCGGCCGTCGCGCGTCGTGCATTCCTCCCACTCATTGATCCAGGAGAACTGGTGACGTCGCCAATACTCGCCGCTGCGGATAGTGGTGCGGATGACGGTCGACTGCAGGCGGGCGAGCGCGCCCTTCAGCAGTTTGTAGTCGCGGGCCCCCGTCTGGCGGCCAATGGAAGTCAGCAGCTGATAGGGTGTAAACCGGAGGAACCGCGAGGTCTTAAACCCGAGGTTCTCGGCCTCGACGATCTGGCTCGCCGCCCAGATCAGCACGTCGGCGTCCCAGATGGTCGCCATGCCGTGCTCGGGCACGGCGTAGACCTCGACGCGAACGCCGGCGGCTTCATAGAGGATCGGCGCCGTGCGTCTGGCCTTGGCGAGGGAGAAGAATGGCCGTTCCATCAGGTCGCGCTGATCGCGTGGGCTGGCATCGCCGGTGGCGACGACGAACGGTTCGAGCTTGCTTCGCTCGCTGGCGGTAATGAGTCGGCGCGACGACATCGAGGAGCGCCGCGTCAGCGATCCGCGTGGCCCGCGGCGCGGGCCTCGACATAGCGAGGGTCCGACGTCGAATTGCACGCGGCCTTGTCGGCCCAGGCTTCGAGATCGTCGACGGCATAGACGACGCGGCCACCCAGCTTGCGGAAGGTCGGCCCGCTGCCGTGGCAGCGGTATTTTTCCAGAGTGCGCGGCGAGATGCCGAGCATGCGCGCGGCCTCGTGAGTGCGGACGTAGCGCGTAGCGAGCTGCGCGGACCTGTCGAGCATGGGAAGCCTCCGTCTTGCCTCGAAGCGCCGCGGACAACTCGCGGCATGTCGGGGTCACGGTGGCGGAGAGTTCAGGCGTTGGGGGTGGACAAAGATTTTCGAGGGGGTGTGTCCCCCCTCGGTCGCGCCGCTGCGCATGGGAGCGCAGCGCGCGGCGTGCGTAGCGCGGGCGGGCGTAGGACTCGGGTGTGTTCTGGAGGGATCGGTGAGCGCGTCAGCCGCCGCGCAGAAGTTTGAGATAGCCGCGCTCGACCAGCGCAATCGAGTCGTGAATGAGACGGTTGGCGGTGCGTCGGGCGTGTGAATCCTTCCATTCGACTGATGGAAATCGTGCGTGTTCGGAGCGGAGGATTATTTCGGCGACCTCGCGTGGGCCGCCCCCAAGTTCGTGGACGTCGAAGGCGTGCAGAAGCTGGACGAGCCGGCGCTTCTGCTGAGGCGTCAAGCGAAGGGCGGAGGGAAGAAGTTTGACGCGCTGGCCACGAAGTCGGCGCACGAAGCGCAGTGCGACATCAAGCCGGAGTTCAAAAGAGATGTCGGGCGGCAGCAGAATGGCAGAACGTGTGCCGGCCTGATCGCTGGGCAGACGAACGTGGAGTTCACCGGAGCCGTCGACGACAACAAGCTCACGGCCCTCGTCGTCTGTGTCATCAGCAACGACTGATCCCAATTGCGCGGGATCGAGCGACGTGAGTTGGTCGAACCCGCCCGGCGCTGTTTCGAGGATCAGCGTACCGGGCGATAGTTCGGGCAGCCAGGTGACCGGGGCGGTCCCAACGGGAAGACTTGGGTCATGGGCGAAAACGCAACCCCCATCGCCGAGCGAGACCGACGCGGGCGGTTTCGGCATCGACGGAGGCGCGCGCGATCTGGCGCTGTGTGCGCGCGAAATCGCGGCGGTAATGGGCGTTGCGGCGTAGAAACTCGACGGCGAAGCCGGGGCGCTCGAGACGGTTCAGGCGGTCAATCGTCTCCGACGAGCGCCAATACTCTGTAGGCATGGCGTTTCCTCTCGTTTTGTCCCTCCAGGGGGCTTCCACGATCCGGAAAACTCGTCGGCAAAAGTAGTCCTTAAGGTTGCATCGCGTGTGGCTGCGAGCCGTGGGAGTGTGGGGTGTCGGTTCACTGCATCCTGGGTTCAAGCAAGTGCCGATAGCCCGCCTCCGTCATCCAGCGGGCCCGGGCCAGATGGCTTTCATGAACCGTTTTGGCACGGGCGGGCTCCTGGGCCGGATTGAGGCCGAAGATCACCTGGACGACTTCGCGCCAGTCAGCGCCCTCTTCCTCGGCCATCAGCAATCGAAGATAGATCGCGAGATGCTGCTCGTCATAGGCGTTCACGCGGTCGGTGCGCGGCGGCCGGTCCTGAAAAGGCACCTGAGTCATTGCGATCTACCCCCTAGAGATCAAAGCAATGTGTTAGCCATTCATTTACCGCGAATTTTTGCAAGATTTGCGCCGCGAATACTTACGCCGCGATGCGTGGGGCGCATCACGTTGCTCGCGGAATTGGCAAACCGAGTCCTCCGCAGCGTCGATGAATAGCAAAGGCATGTACGAATCGGAACGATCATTCCTGGAACGATAGTTCCTATATCGGCTCCATCATCGCCATGGATCTTAAGGAGGTCATGGCGGTCAATCTGCGTCGGTTGCGTCATGCGAAAGGGATGACGCAAGAGGAATTGGCCGAAAGGGCCGGGTTGAGCGCCCGGTACGTCGGAGGGATCGAACGCGCCGACGTCTCGGCGAGCGTCACGGTGCTCGGCCGGATCGCGGAGGCGCTCGAGGAGGAAGCAACCGAACTGGTGCGCGCCGTGCCCGTGAGGGCTCGGAAAAAGGCGGCGGTCGAGCCTTAGTTTCCGTGACGACTGCGGTTCACATCTCGCGCCGGAAGAATTCGACAGGGTCCGCTTCAAGGACCTCGGCGAGCTTCTCCAGCATGTCGACGGTCGCGGAGTGCTGTTCGCGCTCCAACATGCCAACATAGTTGCGATTGATGCCCGCACGGTCGGCAAGCTCCTCCTGCGACATGCTTTTGGCATGTCTCAGTCTTCGCAGATTCGTGGCGACGATCTCCCGCAAGCTCATGCGGTGAGATCGCCGTGCCACCTAATATACTGCCACCTAGTAAACTAGGTATTCCGCCCGTTCAAGGTTGGCGGTCGCTCGTGGAGCATAAGGCGATGCCCCGCCCGGACCAGCCGGACGGGGCATTGTAGGCGGGGTCAGTCGCTCCGGCGGCCGTTGGGGCGGGACCAGATCAGGCTGTAGCCTTCGCCCTCTTCGTCGTCGAAGAGGTTGGCGAAGATCGGGGCGGTGAAGCTCGGATCGTCGAGCTTGAGGCCCAGATAGTCGCGGCCCTCGTTGG
>CAILTK010000087.1 GCA_903837135.1 uncultured Caulobacterales bacterium | reverse complement strand
GCCCCCTCAGTCACTTCGTGACAGCTCCCCCAGAGGGGGAGCAGCTTCGCGGGCGCGCCCCTGCTACGACTGCGCCGCCGGCGGATCGTCGGGATCGACCTGCTGGGCGATCAGGCGGGCGGCCAGCAGCTGGATGGCGCGCTGGCCGTCGTCGCCGCCGCAGTTGGTGACGATGATGTAGGCCAAGGGCTTGGCCGGCGCGATCAGCGCCATGGTCCGCCATAGGGTGTTGGAGCCTTCGTGCGCCAGCACCGGCCCGTCGGCCCATCCCTTGTTCGCGTAGTACTGCCAGCCGAGCGCGTATCCCTCGGCGCCTTCCCAGGGCCGCGCCAGCTTGGCGAGGCTGCCGGGCGACAGCCAACCGCCGCCGCCGGTGAGGAAGACGCGCACGAACTTGGAGTAGTCGGCCAGCGACAGGTGAACCCGTCCCGCGGGTCCGAACACCGGCGGATTGTCGGCCACGTCGTGCAGCGGGTCGACGGCGGTCAGGACCCCGTTCGGGCCCGGCTCGTGTCCCCAGGGCGCCGGCCCGGTGGGCGCACCGAACCCGGCCGAGGTCATCGACAAGGGCGCGAACACCTCGGCCCCCATCGCCGTCTCCCAGCTGTCCTTGTAGATCCGCTCCATCGCCGCGCCGGCGACGACATAGTTGGAGTTGGCGTATTCGAACTCGCCGTACTTGCCGGTCGGCGGATGGGTCAGCACCCGCTGCGCGAACTCCGCCCGCTGGACCAGCACCGGCCGGGTGTCGGCGTGGGCCCGGATCAGCCAGCTGCGGTCGATCAGGCCGTTATCGCTGATCCCCGAGCGGTGGGCGAGCAGGTCCTCGATCTTCACCGTCGCCCAGGCGGAATCGGCCTGCGTCTCGGGAAACAGATCCTTCAGCGTGGCGCCCCAGCCGGCCTTGCCCTGCTCCACCAGCCGCGCATAGAGGGCCGCGGTCATGGCCTTGGCGTTGGAGCCGATGTGCCAGGGATCGCCCAGGGTGACGAAGTCGTCCACCGTATTGCGCCGCCGGCCGGCGTCGTCGATCGCGATCACCCCCTTCGGCGTCACGGCGGCGTAGCCGAGCGCGGGCACGCCGGTCTGCTTCATCACCGTGTCCAGCGCCTCGGACACCTTGGGCAGCTCCGGGCGCGGGCCAAGGTGATTGAAGCCCTGGGCCAGGGCGCCGCCGGGCGCGGCGGCCGCCATCAGGAGCAGGGATCGCCGATCAAAACGCATGTGCAGACGCATGGCGGTCAGGAACCAGTCAAACCGGTCCGAACTTGGGCGATCGCTCCCCCGGCGCTCGTCCACACGCTCATCCGCGGCCTCATCCGGGTTGGCCGACGAAGTCCGCCAGCGCCTCGACCACCTTACGATTGTGCGCCTCGAGCCCGATGGTGATGCGCAGATGGTCCGGAATGCCGTAGTTGCCGAGACCGCGCACCAGCACGCCGCGCGACGCCAGGAAGGCTTCCGCCGCCTGCGCCGAGCGGCCGTCTTCGCGCGGAAAGCCGACCAGCACGAAATTGCCCTGCGACGGCATCACCTCGAGTCCGAGGCCGCCGAGCTGCTGGGTCAGCCAGGGCCGCCATTGCAGGATCAGCGCGCGGCTCTGCGCCTGGAAATCCTTGTCGCCGAGCGCCGCCACCGCGGCGAACTGCGCCGGCAGGTTGACGTTGAACGGCGAGCGGATCCGCTCCATGGCGCTGATCATCTGCGCCGGGCCGTAGCCCCAACCGACCCGCAGCGCCGCCAGGCCGTGAATCTTGGAGAAGGTGCGGGTGACGACGATGTTTTCCGCATGCCGCGCGAGGTCGAGACCGTCGCTGAAGCCCGGGTCGTCGACGAACTCCGCATAGGCGCCGTCGAGCACGAGGATACAGCCGCCCGGCAGGTTCCGGTGCAGCCGTTCGACCTCGTCCCGGTGCAGCCAGCCGCCGGTGGGATTGCCGGGATTGTCGAGGAAGAGGATCCGCGTGCGGTCGTCGACCAGGGCCAGGGCCTGATCGACATCGAAGCGAAGCCTGGGCATCGGAGCGAAACGCACCTCGGCCTGGGCCGCGCGGCCGGCGATGCGATAGGCCAGGAAGCCGTACTGGCCCTGCACCACGTTGTCGCCGGGCTCGCAATAGGTCTGCGCCAGCAGGGTGAACACCTCGTCCGAGCCACAGCCGAAGATCAGCCGCTCGGGCTCGAGCCCGAACTCGGCGGAGACCGCGTCGCGCAGGACGCCCGCCTTGCCGTCCGGGTAGACGTGCAGCTTGCCGGCGTTCTGTTCGAAGGCGGCGCGCGCGTGCGGGCTCGAGCCCAGCACATTCTCGTTCGACGACAGCTTGATGGGCTCGGCCACGCCGTCGACGCTGGCCTTGCCGCCCACATAGGCCTCGATCTCGAGGATGCCGGTCTTGGGCCTCGGTCTGGAGATATTCTCGGGCGTGATGGTGTCCATGGCGCGCCATAACCCAACAAGGCTCATGCTCCAATGAGCAAAGCTGGGGTTCACAGCGGGAAGCTGGGCGCCTAAAGCCCTCGCGTGGACCCGGACGCGGACAAAGAACACTGGATTTTCGGCTACGGCTCGCTGATCTGGCGGCCCGGATTCCCCTTCGCCGAGCGGCGCCGGGCGCGCCTCAACGGGCGTCACCGCGCCTTCTGCATCTATTCGGTCCACCACCGCGGCACTTATGAACGGCCGGGCCTGGTGCTCGGCCTGGCGGCCGGCGGAGCGGTGGTGGGCGCCGCCTATCGCGTGGGCGAGGCCGACTGGCCGGAGACCTACGCCTACCTGGTCGAACGCGAACAACCGACCGAAACCTATGTGGAGAGATCGGTCCAGGTGACGCTCGACGACGGCCGCCGGGTGGAGGCGCTGAGTTTCCTGTCCGACCGCAGCCACCCGCAATGGGCGGGCGAGCTTCCGCTCGCGCGGCAGGCCGAACTGATCGCCGGGGCGACGGGCCTCTCGGGCCGCAACATCGACTACCTGCGCGACCTGGTCGGCCATCTGCGCGACGACGGCGGCTGCGGCGCGGTGATGGAGCGCCTGCTGCAGCTGGTGGAGGCGATCGAGGCCAAGGCGACCTCGGACGAAATTTGATCTCGGTCAAAGATGACGGAGGCGTCAAGTTTTACGATCCAACCCTCAGAAACGACAGATGGGAGGATCCACTATGCTGAATATCCGCGAAGTCGCCGGACCGCCGACCGACATACAGGTCTTCACCGACGAGGATCTCGCCGCCCGGCTGAGCGACCATGACGTCGAGACCATCCGGGAGATTTTCCAGACCCCGCTGACCGGCTCCTACAACTGGGACTACGAGACCGCCAACACCAAGATCCGGCGGCTGTACGAACTCGGCAAGCGTTTCAACTGGAACTCCGAGCTCGACGTCGACTGGACCCAGCCGGCCCCGGCTCCGGGCGCCGGCGGGCAGGACGGACCCGAGGGCTTCGTCGACCATCCCAAGTGGCGGGCCCTGACTCCCGAGCAGAAGGCGGACTTCGCGCATCGGACCGTGGCTCAGACCCTGTCCCAGTTCCTCCACGGCGAGCAGGGCGCGCTGATGGTGGCCTCGCAACTGGTCAGCTGCGCGCCGACCCACGACGCCAAGCTCTACGCCGCCTCGCAGACCTTCGACGAGGCGCGGCACGTGGAGGTGTTCCACCGCTACCTGATGGAGCGGTGCCACATGATCTATCCGATCAACCCGAGCCTGAAGGACCTGCTCGACGCGGTCCTCACCGACGAGCGCTGGGACCTGAAGTTCATCGGCATGCAGATTCTGATCGAGGGCCTGGCGCTGGCGGCGTTCCAGACCATCCACCAGACCACGGAGGACCCGCTGCTGCGCGACGTCGTCGGTCTGGTGATGCGCGACGAGGGCCGCCACGTCGCTTTCGGAGTCAACTACCTTGAGGACTGGATCAGGGCCCTGCCGGCCGACCAGATCGAGGAGCGGGCGCAGTTCGCCTACGACGCCTGCGTGATCATGCGCAACCGTCTGGTCTCCACCACCGTCGCCGAGGAGTTCGGCTTCACCCACGAGGAGGCCATGGCCATCAACGACCAGAGCCAGGGCGGCCAGGCGTTCCGCACCTTCCTGTTCGAGCGCATGATCCCGAACCTGAAGCGGATCGGCCTCCTGACCGACCGGATCAAGCCACAGTTCGAGGCTTTGGGCGTTCTCCAGTTCGAGGATCTGAAGCACGACGGCCTGATCGACTGGGTCGCGCTGGAGGCGCCCCTGCCGTCGGCGCACCGGTACGCCGCCGAATAGGCCGGGGCGGCGCCGGGGGCGGGGGCGCCTCCCCGCCTCGGGCGTCCGCGTCAGAGCTGGTCGTGGCCGAGATCGGTGAGCGTGACAAAGCCGTCCGGGCCCACGGTGAACCAACGGCGGCGCGCGCCGATGTCGATGCCGGCTCTCAGATCCAGCGGCGTCTTGCCTGCGCGAACGGCGGCCACGACCAGCACGTTCGACGGCAGTCCTGCACCAGGCTGGGTTTCAAAATGACGGAATACATCAAGCGCCAAGCCGACCTTGGCGTCACCCGTGATAGGGAAAGACATGATAATACCACGCTTATATTGGTGTTATCCTTGTAAATACAGTTTCACGCTGACGAAAATATTCACGCGCCGCCCCGTACGACCACCTAGCGGAGAGCTGAGGGTGGGGCCGAGGGCGCCCTACTCCGCCAACAGACGGCTGCTGGCCGCCTCCACCGTATCCTGCAGCCGGCGCATGAACTCCGCGCGCTTCAGCCCGGGCGGAATGGGCGGCAGGATCTCGACCACGGCGACGCCCGGCCAGCGCATCAGCCCGTGGGCGGGCCAGAACCGGCCCGAATTGGTCGCCACCGGCACGCAGGGAACGCCCAGCTCGCGATAGAGTCCGGCGACGCCCGGCTGGTAGTCGGGCTCCGCGCCGGGTTCGCGGCGGGTGCCTTCGGGGAAGATCACCACCTGCCGGCCCTCGCTGATCGCCTCGGAGGCGGCGACCAGCATGCCGCGCAGGGCCTTGGCCGCGCCGCCCCGGTCGATCGGGATCATCTTCGCCTTCCTCGAGAACCAGCCGAAGATCGGGATCGGCAAAAGCTCCCGCTTCAGGACGAAGACCGGATCGTCGAGGTAGGTGAAGGGCGGCAGGATATCGAGCATGGCCTGATGCTTGGCCGCGACCAGGCAAGGCCCCGGCGGCAGGTTCTCGACGCCGCGGATCTCCACCTGGATGTCGCTGGTGAGGTTGAGTCCGGCCAGCACCCAGCGCGACCATTGCCGGATCGCCCTCGACGCCGGCCGGCGGGCCCCGAGCAGCAGCGGCAGGCAGACGACGCCCATGACGATGGCGAGGCCGAACATCCAGACGGTGAACAGGACCGACCCCACCGCCTGAAGCGGCCCGACCCGCGCACGCACCAAACCACTCATCCGCCCATTATCCGTCGATCATCCGTCCGTCACCGGCTGGGCCGTGGTGTTGGTCGGTGTCTCCACCACCAGGCTCTCCCGCTTGGCCCCGAGCCGCAGCACCGCCTCGCGCGACAGGATCACCAGGTATTTGCAGTACTCATAGCCCATGCGCCGGGCGCCGTCGGCGGTCTTCCACCATCCGCGCGCGTCGAGGGCGGCGGTGGCCACGGGATAGGGCCTCAGGGTGATCCCCGGCGTCGCCGCCCGAAGCTCGAGCAGGGCGCGCGGCATGTGGTAGTCGGCCGTCACCACGATCAGGGTCCGGTAATGATGGTAGGCCGCCCAGTTCGAGGTCTCCCGGGCGTTGCCCTGGGTGTCGGCGGCGCGGAAACCAAGGTCGACGCAGCAGTCGAAGGTGCGGCCATAGTCATGGGTCAGCCGGCGCAGGTCCTCGCGGCTCACTTCCCTGTTGACGCCCGACACCAGCAGCCGCGCGGCCTTGCCCCGCTCGAGCAGCTGCACCGCCGCCTCGATCCGCACCGAGCCGGCGCCGGTCAGGGCGACGATGCCGTCCGAGATCTGCGGCTCGGGCGCCGGCGTCGACGCGGCGACGCGGGCCGCGAAGGCCAGCAGGCCGACGGTCCACAACAGCACCAAGAGCAGGATGACCACCAGGCCCTTCATCGCTCCGCCCCGTCCCCCGACCCGTACCCGCGCCTCACCATAGTCATAGCCGAGCTGCGGGCGGAAATCGCGCCGATTGCGCCGGCGATGAACACACAGGGCGTGATCAGCCACAAATCCCTCCACGCCTGCGGCAGCAAGGGGCTGAAACCGTCGGCGGGCGCGAGCAGACGCAGCAGGGTCCACAGGGCGGCGGCGACCGCCATGCCCTGCAGCCCGGCCCAGGCCGACAGCCGGGCGAATCGGTTCTGGAACAGGGCGGCGACGAACCGGTCTTCGGCGCCGGCCAGATGCAGCACCTCCACCACCTCGCGGCGCGCCTGCAGGCCCGCGCGGGTGGCGAAGCCGATGGCCGCCGCCGCCGCCGCGGCGAGCGCCAGAGCGGCGCCGACCGCCGCCACGCGCACGGTCAGCGCCGTCCGCTCCACGTCGGCGAGCCAACGGCCGTGATCGTCCACCGATCCGTCCACGCCGGCCTTGGCCAGCGCCGCCGACAGCGCCGCCGCATCGGCCGGGTGCGCGGGGTCGAGGTCGACGGTGACCAGCTCGGGAATCGGCAGGTCGTCCGGCACCCCGCCCTTGCCGAGCCAGGGTTCGAGCAGCTTGACCGCCGCCGCGCGGTCGAGCGCCCGCGCCTCCGCCACGCCGTTGACGCCGGCCAGCGCCTCGGCCCCGCGCGCCGCGGCTTCGGCGCTGGTTTCACCGGGCTTGGGCCGCACCTGCACGGTGGCCGAGGTCTTGAGGTCGGCGCTCCAGCCGCGCGCGGCCCGGTCGGCCGCGGCCCCCCCGAGCACCGCCAGGCAGGCCAGGGCGCAAAGCACGGCGATGACGAACATCAGCGCGCCGTCGCGGCCGTCCTGCACGGGGAGCAGGGGGCCGGGCCGCGCGCCGGCGTCGTGGTGCGGGGGCGGCGGATCGCTCATGCGGCGGCCGATACGCCGTAGAGCCGTCCGGCCTCCAGCCGAAGCACCGGCATGCCCGAGGGTTCGACCAGCGACCGGTCATGGGTCGACACCACCACCGTCGTCCCCTGCCGGTTCAGCTCGATCAGCAGGCGCACGATGCGCTGGCCCATCTCGTGATCGAGGTTGCCGGTCGGTTCGTCGGCGAGAAGGATGTCCGGTCGCGCCACCACCGCGCGCGCGATCGCCAGCCGCTGCTTCTCGCCGCCCGACAGGGTCGGCGGCAAGGCGTGCATGCGCGCCCCGAGCCCGACCCAGTGAAGCAGCTCCGCCACGTCGCTGCGGTAGTCCGAAAGCTTGCGGCCGGCGATCCTGAGCGGGAGGGCGACGTTGTCGAACGCCGAGAGGTGATCGAGCAGCCGGTACTCCTGGAACACCACGCCGATGCGCCGCCGGATCCAGGGCAGCTCGCTCCGCGGCAGGGTCGCGATGTCGCGGCCGAACAGCCGGACCAGCCCGCGCGAAGGCTCATGCGCCAGATAGATCAGCTTCAACAGCGAACTCTTTCCCGCTCCGGACGCGCCGGTAAGGAAATGGAAGGAGCCCGGCGCCAAACTAAGGTGAATGTCGCGTAGCACCTCGGGCGAACGCCCGTAGCGCATGGCGACGGCTTGGAACTCCAGCACCGGCCCGGCGGAGGGGTCATCCGTGGGGATAGCGTTCACATTTCGCCTGGACATCCCAGCGGGCCGATCTCGCCGATACAACCTAAATGGCCAACCGCGTCTGTATGGCCAACCTTGTCTGTATGGACACGGGAGCGGGAATAGGCCACCCCGGGACAGACGGGCCAGCAGCCTCGATTCGCACCCATGATACTGACCTGCCCTGAGTGCGCCAGCCGCTATTTCGTGGACGATGCGCGAATCGGCCCCGAAGGGCGCAAGGTGCGTTGCGCCTCCTGCGGCCACGCCTGGCGCGAGCCCGCGCCGACGCTCGAGGGCGCGACCGACTCCCTGCCCTTCTCCCCCGCGACCGTCGAACTGGCGCCCGACTCCGTCAAGCCGCGGGCCGCGCGCGACGACGTATCCTCGCGCCTCCGCGACGAGGCGGCCGAAAAACGCAAGACGCGGCAAGCCGCCGCGGTGGGCGCCGTCTGGGCGGTGCTGGGCGCCGGCTTCTGCATTCTGGCCCTCGGCGCCGTGCTGTTCCGCACCGACGTGGTCCGTCTCCTCCCGGCCACCGCCGGCGCCTACGCCTTCGTTCGCATGCCGGTGAATCCCACCGGCCTCGCCATCGATGCCGTGCAGGGCGGCCCCGGGCTGAAGGACGGCCGCGCGGCCCTCACCGTCAAGGGCGTGGAGCGGAACGTCGAGACCCATCCGCGCGAGGCGGCGCCGCTTCGGATCAGCCTGCTGGACAAGGGCGGTCACAAGCTGGCGAGCCAGGTGGCCGGGGCCCCGGCGGGCGGGGCGATCCAGCCCGGCGAGACCCGCCCGTTCAGCCTGAGCTTCCTCGATCCGCCGATGCAGGCGGCCGCCTTCCAGGTCGAGTTCGCCTTCGACGCCATGAAGCCGCCGGCCAGGCCCATGCGGCGGCCCGCCGCGCGGACGGCGTCGCCCACGGTCCCGGCGAAGCCGCCGCCGGTCCTGCCGTCCACCTCCTTGATGCTGCGGGGCGCCGCTCCGGCGCCGGCGGTCGCGCCGATCCAGGCCAAGGACGCCGCACCCCTGCCGGCCGGTTCGCCCTACGCCCTTCCGCAGAGCGCCGCATCGCCCCATGGCTGACCCCGAAGTCCTGATTAGCGCCGCCGACATCGCCGCGCGCGTCGACGCCCTGGCCGCGCAGATCGCCCCCCTCGTCGATGACGACACCGTGGCGGTGTGCCTGCTGACCGGCGGCCTCTGGTTCGCCGCCGACCTGACCCGGGCGCTGAGCCGGCATGGACGCAACCTGCTCTTCGACGCCCTGTGGATCGCCTCCTACGGCGACGAGATGGCCACCTCCGGCCGGGTCCTGCTGCGGGCCGGCCTGCAGCGCCCGGTGGAGGGACGCTCCGTCCTGATCATCGACGACGTGATGGACAGCGGCCTGTCGCTCAGGGAGGCGGTGCGCCTGCTGCAGGACGCGGGCGCCGCGCGGGTGCTCACCTGCTGCTTCGCCCGCAAGCCGTGGCCCGAGCCGCGCGAGACCGTCTGCGATTTCGTGGCGTGGGAAGCGCCGGCCCGCTTCCTGGCCGGCTATGGCATGGACGTGGCCGGCCGCTATCGCGGCAGCCCGGACGTGCTGGCGTTGGATTGAGACGCATGGCGCCCGCCCGGAGCGTCGCCCGCCGTTAGCGGTGGACCTGATCCTGGATCGGTCCGGCGAACCTCCACCCGGGGCCTGCACTTGGAGAGAGAAACCGGGGCCGCGCTCCAACTGGGGGGGAGTAAGCGCGGCCCCGTAAGCTCCGATGGCCGAATTGGGGGGCTCAGACCATCGACAATCGCAATCTAGTCGATGATTCGGGACCGCGATATCCGCACGAATACCTAAACGGGAAAAGCATCTCAGACTCCATCCGAGTCGCGATAATCTCTCGTTAAGACTCGAAAGATTCGCCCATTACTTTTTCTTCGGCGGGGGAGTCTTCGCGGGCTGGGCGACCTGTTCAGCCGGCGGTCGCGGCAGATCTTCCAATGTCAGATAGCCTCTGTGATCCTCGTCGAGGATGTCGAAATTGGCGTCGGCCTGGGCCAGCATGTCCGGCAGCCGGATCAGGCCGCGGAAGCTGTGGTCGGCGGACCGCAGGGGCTCGGCGTTGTTGATCAGGCCGAACTGGGCGGCGCCCTGCCGTTGGGTCTTGTAGTCGGACGACGAATAGGCGCCGCTGGTGGTCGACGCGGCGCCCGGTTGAAGCACGTTGGCGGTGAGGATCTCGGGGACCACCTTCTTTTCGTAAAGGGCGATGATCTCGTCGTCGATCACGCCGTTCTTGCGCACATTCATCATGTCGAAGAAGGCCTTGGCCTCGGCCTTGAACTCCTCGCGATCGATCTTGCCGTCATGGTTGGCGTCGGTCTTCTCGAACCAGGCCACCACGGGATAGGGCTCGCCGGCCCTGGAGCGGAACGGCTGACCGCTCGGGCTGATGAACAGGTTGGGTTCGGCCAGGGGCGTGGTCTGCGGCCTCGGCGCCGCAGCGACGGCGGCGCCCGCAAGACTGAGCGCGGCGAGGCCGGCGGCGGCGAGGGTCAGGGAACGGAGGGTCATGGGGAGACTCATAGTCGGAACCGCAGTCGAAATCAGCCCTAAAGCCAAGCCGTCCCTAAAGCCATGCGGCCAGGCGTTCGCGCGCCAGCATGTCCTCATAGGTCGGTCGCGGCCGGACGACGGCGAAGTCGGCGCCGTCCACCAGCACTTCGGGGACCAGCAGACGGGAATTGTACTCCGACGCCATCGCCGAGCCATAGGCGCCGGCGCTCATGAAGGCGACGAGATCGCCGGAGCCCAGTTCGGGCAGTCGGCGGTTGCGGGTGAAGGTGTCGCCGGTCTCGCACACCGGGCCGACCACGTCGTAGGCCAGCTCGGACGTTCCGGCGGACGGGCGGACCAGCGGGCGGATGTCGTGGAAGGCGTCGTACATCGCCGGCCGGATCAGATCGTTCATCGCCGCGTCCAGCACCAGGAAGCGCCGCCCCTCGCCGCCGGCTTCCGCGGGGCGCTCGTGAACGTGGATCACCCGGCTCAGCAGCACGCCGGCGTTGGCCACCAGCACCCGGCCGGGCTCGAACGCCAGGGCGATGTCGAGGCCGTCCACGACCCGGCCGACCATGGCGGCGAACGCCGCCGGGGACGGCGGATCCGGCTGATCGAAATACGGCACGCCGAGGCCGCCGCCGAGATCGAGCCGCTGCACCGCCAGCCCCTCCGCACGCAGACGCTCGACCAGGGCCCGCATCGCGCGGAAGGCCTGCTCCATCGGCGACAGGTCGGTGATCTGGCTGCCGATATGGCAGGCGATCCCCACCGGGTCGAGCGAGGCGCTGTTGGCGGCGTTGGCGTAGAGCCGCTCGGCCTCCGACATCGAGACGCCGAACTTGCTGTCGGCCTTGCCGGTGGAGATCTTGGCGTGGCCCCCGGCGCCGATGTCCGGGTTGACCCGGATGGCGATGGTGGCGCGCACGCCCTTGTCGGCGGCGATGCGCGCCAGGGTCTCGAGTTCAGGCTCGGATTCCACATTGATCTCCGACACCCCCACGTCGAGGGCGAAGGCCAGCTCGCGCGCGGTCTTGCCGACGCCCGAAAAGACGATCCGTTCCGCCGGCACGCCGGCGGCCAGGGCGCGGCGGATCTCCCCCTCGGACACCGTGTCGGCCCCGGCCCCGAGGCGGGCCAGGGTGCGGATCACCGACAGGTTGGGGTTGGCCTTCACCGCGTAGGCGATCAGCGGGCGCCGCGCGCCGAAGGCGTCGCGGAACACCGTGTAGTGCCGCACCAGGGTGGCGGTGGAATAGACATAGACCGGTGTGCCCACCGCCTCGGCGATCGCCGCCAGCGGCACGCCCTCGCAGGCCATCCGGCCGTCCGGTCCATAGTCGAAGTGGTTCAAGCCGCTCTGTCCTCGCGCCCGTGGTTGGCTCGACCACGCTTGAAGAGCCGACGCAAGCCCCCCCGCAGTCAGCGCCGCCGGGAGGAAATTCCGCCGCCCTCCCAAGGTCGTCATCGCCGAAAGGCCGAAGGCCTTATCCGGGGCCGATCCTCCGCGCGCGATTTCGGCGAAGAGGGTTCGCCTGCCACGCGCTCGGCCCCGGACAAGCGACGCGCGCTTTCCGGGATGACGATCTGACGCCGTGGGCGCCGACCGCTTTTGGCGCCCCTTCTACGTCGCGCCCCTAATCCGGCGGGGTCGGGTTGGCCGCGGGGCCGCGGGGGTTGGGGGCGCCGACGATGGGGGCGCGGCTGGCCGGGGTCAAAAGCTGTTCGGGCGCCTTGACGTCGCGGGTGGTCCTGGGGCCGTCGTCGGACTGGTCGGCGGCGGCGGTGGCGTTTCCGGTGCGCGCCCGCTGATCGGCGGCGTCCTGATCATGCTGTTGGCGCGAGGCTTCATAGCGCGCGTTCGCCCGATCGCCGAACAGCGGCGCCGGCGTGTCGAGCACGCCGCGCTTGCCGCAGCCCGACAGGGCGGCGGCCGACACGGCGAGGAGGGCGACGGCGGCGAGCCGTCCGTCGAGGATCCAGCGGCTCATCCCAGGGACTCCTTCTCCAGCTTCGCCTTCCAGCGGCTGATCTGTTCGCGAACCCGCACAGGCGCGGTCCCGCCGTAGCTGGTGCGCGACGCCACCGACGCCGCGGGCGTCAAGACGCCGAACACCTCCGCGGTGATCCGCGGCTCGATGGCCTGCAGCGCTTGCAGGGGCATGTCAGAAAGGCCAACGCCCAACTGCTCGGCCCGTTTCACCACCTGACCGGTGATATGGTGCGACTGGCGGAACGGCAGGCCGAGCGCGCGCACCAGCCAGTCGGCGAGATCGGTGGCCGTGGAGAAGCCCGCCCCCGCCGCCGCGGCCATGCGCTCGGGGTTCGGCGTCAGGTCGTCGATCATTCCGGCCATGGCCGACAGCGACAGGTCGAGGGCGTCGAAGGCCTCGAACACCGGCGGCTTGTCCTCCTGCATGTCCTTGGAATAGGCCAGCGGCAGGCCCTTCATCACCACGGTGAGCTGGGTCAGCGACCCCAGCACCCGGCCGACCTTGGCCCGGATCAGCTCCGCCGCATCGGGATTGCGCTTCTGCGGCATGATCGAGGAGCCGGTGGTGAAGGCGTCGCTGAGGCCGATGAAGCCGAACTGGGGCGTGGTCCAGATCACGATCTCCTCGGCCAGACGCGACAGGTGCACCGAGGCGATCGACGCGGCCGACAGGGCCTCGAGCGCGAAGTCGCGGTCCGACACGCTGTCGAGCGAGTTGGCCGTCGGCCGGTCGAACCCCAGCGCCTGCGCGGTCGCGAAGCGGTCGATGGCGTAGGGCGAGCCGGCCAGGGCGGCGGCGCCGAGCGGGCTCTCGTTCATGCGGGCGACGGCGTCGCGAAAGCGTGAGGCGTCGCGGCCGAACATCTCCACATAGGCCATCAGGTGGTGACCGAAGGTGACCGGCTGGGCCGGCTGAAGATGGGTGAAGCCCGGCATCAGGGTCTCGGCGTTGGCCTCGGCCTTGGCCAGGAGGGCGCGCTGCAGCGTCTCGACCTGGGTCACCGTCTGTTCGCACGCCGCCTTCACCCACAGGCGGAAATCGACCGCCACCTGGTCGTTGCGCGAGCGCGCCGTGTGCAGACGCCCCGCCGCGGGCCCGATCAGTTCGGCCAGCCGGGCCTCCACGTTCATGTGGATGTCCTCGTACTCGTCGCGGAACGGAAAGGTCCCCGCCTTCATCTCCGCTTCGACGACGTCGAGCCCGCCGAGGATGGCGGCGGCGTCTTCGCTTGAAATCACGCCCTGTTTGGACAACATCGCCGCATGCGCGCGGGATCCGGCAAGGTCCTGCGCCGCCAGCCTCCGGTCGAAGCCGATCGAGACGTTGATCGCCTGCATAAGCTCCGCAGGCTTGCGCTCGAACCGGCCGCCCCAGAGGCTTTGTCCCTTGCTGCGACTGGAGGCGTCGTCGGACATGCGTATCTGGGTTCCCCGAACCGCCCTGGGCCTGATCGCCGCGGCTGCGGCCCTATATGTCACCTGCGACGCGGGCTTGAAACCCACCGCCGCGCTGGCCGACGCCGTAACCGCCGAGAAGCCGCCGGCCGGCGCCGACGCCAAGCTGAAGCGGGCCAGCGGTGGCTACCCCGCCGTCGGCTTCGTCGACGCCGCCGGGAAGCCGCACCACCTGTCGGATTTCAAGGGCAAGGTGGTGGTCATGAACCTGTGGGCCACCTGGTGCGCGCCCTGCAAGAAGGAGATGCCGACGCTGGCCGCCCTGCAGAGGAGCTTCGGCGCCGCGCCGATCCAGATCGCCCCGGTGTCGATCGACTCCAAGGCCGCCGTCGACAAGGCCAAGGCCTTCATCGCCGGCGCCAAGCCCCTGCCGTTCTTCCACGACGACGACGGCGCCTTGAGCCCGGCCATGAGGCCGGCAGTGGAAGGCTACCCCACCAGCTTCATCTACGACCGCCACGGACATCTCTACGGCGTGGTGCAGGGCGAGGCCGACTGGTCGAGCCCGAAGACGCGGGCGATGCTGGAAAACCTGGCAAAGGGCTGAAGCGCCGCGCGCCGCCGCTCCGCATCGAAGAAGGAACGCCTGTCATCGGCGTCCAAGGCGCCTGCGGATCACAATGGGCGCCCAAATTGTCAGCCAACGCGTCAATTCACCGCCATGCGGGTTGGGGAAGCCTTACGGGATAAGCGAATCTGCCTAGCTTGGCCGTGCTGGGACCAAGTGTGCTTTCCTAAAGTCAGGCTTTTCTCCCCTTCCTCCTCGTTCCAGGCGCCGCCAATCGAAGGCGGCGAGGCAAATGGCGCAGATCAACTATCGCAGTCTGGCGGCGCTGACGCAGACCGCCTCCTCCAGCCGTGTGCTGAACCTCAACTTCACCAACACCATGGCGCCCGAGCGCACGGATAAGGACAAGCCGTTCTTCGCCTCGCGAACCCTCAACCGGGCGATCATCGTCAAGCACCGTCTGCGCGCGAACGAGGTCGACTACCTCGAGGGCGACAAGCGGACGGCGACCAAGGTGGTGATTCCCCTGGTGGCGGAGGATCTGAAGCTCGGCGGCCAGTCCTTCTTCGTCAACCAACGCGGCTTTCGCGACCTGATCAGCTCCTTCAACGAGAACAACCTCGCCGACGCCGAGCGGGACGAACAGCTGCTCGGCCTGCTCGACGATCTGCCCTCGCTCGACCCCTTCCTGCTGAAGGAGCTGGTGGAGCGCCAGGGATTCAAGATCGGCGCGAGTTATTTCGCCATCTCCGAGGCGGACCAGAAGGCGATGAACTCCTTCGTGGCCCGCGAGATCGAGCCCCTGGTCCGGCTGTCGTTCGGCCTTCTGGAGGTCAGCCCCGGCGCCATCAACCGGATCGCCCACAAGGTGCTGAACGCCAACGACGACGAGGAGATCGCCCCGATCCGCGCCGCCTTCCGCATGAGCGCCGCGGAATACCGGGTGCGCGCCTTCAGCTGGAAGGGATTCCTCTACTACAAGTGGAAGATGCGGACCGAGCTGCCGCTGATCACCGCGGTGGCCAACCAGATCAGACAGGTCAACGCGTCCAAGGCGCACGATTACTTCCTGCGCGACTCGATCAACGAAGCCCGCGGCGTGATCGTGCGCAGCCTGCATTCGGCGGCCTCCGACGTGTTCGGCGCCTTGCGGCTTTATGAGGCGTCGTTCGACCAGTTCGTGCGCGATCGCGACGTGCAGGCGTTCCAGCGATTCCTGGGTCTGGCGCCCGCCATGTTCATGCAGGTCGGCGCGCGCCTTGGCGTGCTGTCGCATATCCAGAGCTATTGGACCTATCGCTTCCCCGCCAACACCCGCATCGCGCTCGACTATGAGGAGATGAACGACCTGATGCAGGAAATGGTGTCGAGCCTTGAGTTCGAGCCGCTCAATCTGGACGCGCTGAACATCGGCCGCAACGTCTGACGCCGGCTCGGGCTTTGGCGCCGGACGGAACGCGCCTATCAAGAGGCGGATTCGGAGGCCGCATGTTTCGCCAGCTTTTCATCGATCATCCGCGCTCGGTCGGCGAGACCTATCTACAGCATCAGGCGGTGGCGCTGAGCTTCGCCTGGCCCCTGTTCGTCGCGTCGATGGCCGCCGCCCTACACGCCGTCGTGCCGGGCCTGTGCCGCACCACCGGCAGCCGGACCATCCTCGAGCTGCACGCCCGAATCACGGGCGGCCACGGTCGCGGCGCCGCGACCGAGGTGGAGTACATGATTTAAGGGACGCGTTCAGACCGACCTCAAGCCGTCTTCGCCGGCTTGTCCCGGCGATCCAGACGTCCCGCCATAGCGTTTCCCCGGAGGCCCGGCACGGGGCCGGGCATGACGTAAAGGGGGAGCGATTCCGTCAAAACGGGCCATGCTCTTAAGCCGCCGGATCGCCCTCTTGAGGGACAGCCACCGCGCAAACAGGCCGTCATTCCGGAAAGCGCGCAGCGCCTGTCCGGGATGACGACTTAAGTGGGAGAAAGGAGGGGAAGGTCAGCGCGCGTCGGCGCCGACCAGCTCAGCCCTTCGCCGCCTTGGCGCGTTCGAGGCCTTCGATCACCAGCCGCTGCGCCACGCCGGCGTCGCCCCAGCCCTTCACCTTGACCCATTTGCCGGGCTCGAGGTCCTTGTAGTGGGCGAAGAAATGCTCGACCTGAGCCAAGAGGTTGGGCGGCAGGTCCTGGTAGTCCTTCACGTTATCGTAGCGCTGGGTCAGCCAGGAGGACGGCACGGCGATCAGCTTCTCGTCCTCGCCGGCGTTGTCCTCCATCACCAGCACGCCGACGATGCGGCAGCTCATCACCGCGCCCGGCACGATGGCCCGGGTGTTGAGCACGATCACGTCGCAGGGATCGCCGTCCCCCGACAGGGTGTGGGGGATGAAACCGTAGTTCCCCGGGTAGCGCATGGAGGTGTAGAGAAAGCGGTCGACCACCAGGGCGCCGGACGCCTTGTCCATCTCGTATTTGATCGGCTCGCCGCCGATCGGCACTTCGATGATGACGTTGACGTCTTCGGGCGGATTTCGGCCGACGGAAATGGCGTCGAGATTCATTGGGACTCCGGATGAGCGAACACGCTGGTCGGCAGCCAGGCCGGCCTGGCGTCCGCGTTGGCGACACGGGCGGCGATCGCCGCCACATAGGCGTCGAGCTTGACCGCCTCCTCCTTGAGCACGCCGGGCTGGTCGAGGTCGTCCGACGGGGCGTGATAGCGGTTGGCGCGCCAGTCGTGCTCGATCTGGAACTCGGGCGTCCCCTTGGCGAAGCCGAACTTGAAGGCCAGGGCCGGCACGCCCTTGCGCACGAAGCTGTACTGGTCGGTGCGGGTGAAGCTGTTGCGATCCGGCAGGGGGTCGGCGACCAGGCTCAGCCCCTGCTCGGCGGCCACCGCCTGGGCCTCGGCGCCCAGGGTGCTCTCATGGTCGCCCTGGGCGAGGACCGTCTTCAGCGGCCAGAGCGGCAGCGGCATGTCGAAGTTGAGATCGGCCACGATGGCGCTCCTGGGAACGGTCGGCCGGGTGGCGTAGTAGGTCGAGCCCAGGAGCCCCTTCTCCTCGGCGGTGACCACCAGGAAGATGACCGAGCGGCGCGGCCGCGGGCCGGCGGACAGGCGACGGGCGATGTCGAGCACCGAGGCCACGCACGAAGCGTCGTCCATGGCCCCGTTGTAGATCCGGTCGCCGTTGATCGGCGCGCCGACGCCGATATGGTCGAGGTGGGCGGACACCACCACGTACTCCGCCTTCAGCCGGGCGTCCGACCCCGGCAGAACGGCCACGAGGTTCGGGGACTGGACGGGTTGGCGCGCCGACGACACGCTCGCCTTCAGCCGCAACGGCAAGGGAAAGGTCGGCACGGGACCGGAGGCGTCGGCCAGGGCGCTGAGTTCGGCGAAGCTGTGGCCGGAGCCCTTGAACAGCCGCTCGCCCTGTTCGGGGTCGACGGCGGCCATGAAGAAGCCGTTCGGAGTCTCGCGCAGGCCCGCGCCGGCCAGGTACATCGACGCCTGGGAGGACAGGAGCTTCTGCCGCGCCCAGGGGATCTCGATCTGTTTGGGCGTGGTCAGCGAGATCAGCCCCACCGCACCGGCGGCGGCGAGGAACTGGCCCCGTTCCGCGCGGTTGCTGGCCTTGACCGGTCCCGGGATGTCGCCCGGGCCGCCGGAGACGACCACGGCGATCTTGCCCCTGAGGTCGACCCCGGCGAGGTCGTCGTGCCCCTGCCGGGGCAGGTGCAGGCCATAGCCGATGAACACCAGCGGCGCGTCGACGGTGGTCGGCGCGGGGCCGCCACGGCCGGAGATGAGCATGTCCTCGCCGACCTTCAGCGGCTCCACTCCACCGGCCGGGCCCGTCAGCGCGGCGGAGGAGGCGGCCTGATCGACGACCTGCTGCTCGAACGCCACGGGCTGCCGGTAGCCGTCGACGCCGAGCGGCTTGAGGCCCAGGGCGGTAAAGCGCGAGACCACATAGGCGGCGGCGCGATCATAGCCAGGTGAACCGGTCTGCCGGCCCTCGTTGGCGTCGCTGGCGATGGCGCTGATGTCGGCCCACCACTGGGACGCGGCCGGCGACAGCGGCGCCGGTTCGGTCGACGGGACGGCCCAGGCCGCCGGGGCGGCGGCCGAAAGCGCAGCGCTCAGCAGGAGAGCGAGAGAACGAACGGACATGACGCCAGCCTCAGCGGGTCGGGATCGGCTTTTCGCCGCGGTAGTCGTAGAAGCCGCGGCCGGTTTTCTTGCCGAGCCATCCGGCCTCGACATACTTCACCAGTAGCGGACACGGGCGGTATTTGGAGTCGGCCAGCCCGTCGTGCAGCACGTTCATGATCGCCAGCACGGTGTCGAGGCCGATGAAGTCGCCGAGCTCCAGCGGCCCCATCGGATGGTTGGCCCCGAGCTTCATGGCCACGTCGATCGCCTCCACGGTGCCGACGCCTTCATAGAGGGTGTAGATCGCCTCGTTGATCATCGGCACCAGCACGCGGTTGACGATGAAGGCGGGAAAATCCTCGGCGTTGGCGGTGGTCTTGCCGAGCGACTGGGCGAAGCGGGCCGCGGTCTCGTAGGTTTCGACGTCGGTGGCGATGCCGCGGATGATCTCCACCAGCTTCATCAGCGGCACCGGGTTCATGAAGTGCAGGCCGATGAACCGCTCGGGCCGATCGGTGGTCGACGCCAGGCGCGTGATGGAGATCGACGAGGTGTTGGACGCCAGCAGGGTGCCCGAACCCAGGTAGGGCGCGATGCTCTTGAAGATGGCCTTCTTGACCTCTTCGTTCTCGGTGGCCGCCTCGATCACCAGGTCGGCGCCGCCGACCACGTCGAGCCCGGGGGTGGCGCTGATGCGCGGCAGGGCGTCCTGCATCTGCTCGACGGTGACCATGCCGCGGGCGACCTGGCGCGCCAGATTGCGGTCGATCAGGCTGAGGCCAGCCTCGATGCGGTCGCCCGAAACGTCGTTCAGGAGGACGTTGTAGCCGGACAGGGCGCACACATGGGCGATGCCCGACCCCATCTGGCCCGCCCCGATGATGGCGACCGTCTTGATCTCAGTCATTCAAACTCCGGCGAAAGCTGCCCAGCCGGCCCTGTCTCTATCAGCGGACTCGGCGGCTCGCGGTTCTAACATGACAAACCGAAGCCACCGATAGGCCTTTGCTGCGCCGCAAACAACGGGAAACACCGGCTAAGCCATTAAGGGAAATCCGCCCTTCGGAATACACGCTCCTGTAGAGTCCCCCATGGTGGAGAAAGGGCTTTGCCGTCCAGAAACCCGAATTATCATCGCTTATAGGTCACGACGGCGACTAAAAAAATGAACCACCAAGAGCGCCAAGACCACAAAGGTCTTTCGACCGAATTGGACAACCTCGCCCGAACCGTCGTCGATGCGGGACTTAAGGTTCACCGCGCGCTTGGACCCGGACTGCTGGAATCCGCTTACGAGCATTGCCTCGCGCACGAGCTTCACCTGCGTGGCGTCTCATTGGTTCGACAGATCGCGCTGCCGATTTTTTATGAAGGGGCCCGGCTCGATGCGGGTTACCGACTGGACATGGTCGCCGAAGACACGATCATTATTGAAATCAAGGCGGTGGATTTATTGACGCGCCTCCATGAGGCGCAAATTCTAACGTATCTCGAACTATCGGGGCGTCGGCTCGGCTTCCTGATGAATTTTAACACGCCCATGTTCAAGCACGGTGTCAGACGCTTGGTGCTCTGACTTGGTGTTCTTGGTGTGCTTGGTGGTGAAATCTCTTTTCGAACGTCGACGCCTGCACGCCTAGTCAAGCGTTGGCCAGGGCGCTCAATCGGGCATAGGCGCCCCCGCGGGCGACGAGGTCGGCGTGCCGGCCCTCCTCCACCACCCGCCCGTCCTGGAACACGAGAATACGATCGGCGCCGCGCACGGTGGACAACCGGTGGGCGATGACGATGGTGGTCCTGCCGTCCATCAAGGCCTCGGTGGCCTCCGCCACCTCCTTCTCGGTCTCCACATCGAGCGAGGAGGTCGCCTCGTCGAGGATCAGGATCGGGGCGTCGGCCATGAAGGCGCGGGCGATCGCCACCCGCTGGCGCTCGCCGCCCGACAGCTTGACCCCGCGCTCGCCGACCAGGGTGTCGTAGCCCTTTGGCAGACGGCGGATGAAGCCGTCCGCGCGGGCGCGCCGCGCCGCCGCCTCGATCTCGGCCATCGGCGCGTCCGGCCGGGCGTAGGCGATATTCTCGCGGATCGAGCGGTGGAACAGGATGGGCTCCTGCGGCACCACGGCGATGACCGCGCGCAGCGAGGCCTGGGTCACGCCGGCGATGTCCACGCCGCCGATCAGAATACGGCCGCCGTCGAGGTCGTAGAGCCGCTGGATCAGCTTGACGAAGGTGGACTTGCCCGAGCCCGTGGCTCCGACCAGCGCTACCCGCTGGCCGGGATCGATCACCAGCGAGAAGTCGCGATAGAGCGCCGCGCCCTGGCTGGCGTAGCCGAAGGTGACCCGGTCGAACACCAGCTGGCCCGAGAGGGCCGCGCCGCGCGGCAGGGCGAGCGCGCCCGCGGTGTCGGCCACCTGCGGCGGGGTGCGCATGTAGACCGCCACGTCGAGCGCATCGTCCATGCCCTTCTGCAGCATGCGCACGTTCTCGCCCATGTTGCGCAGATAGCCGGCCATCAGCATGAAGGCGGAGATGGCGAAGGCCACGTCGCCGGGGCTGGCCCGCCGGTGCATCCACTGCCACAGGATCAGGCCCGACAGCCCCGCCTGCAGCCCCGCCAGCAGAAGGTTCTGCACCAGCCAGACCAGCTGGAACCGGTTCCAGGTCCGCGTCACCGCGGTGCGCCAGTCGGCCAGGATCCCGGCCATGCGGCGATCCTCGCGCGCTTCCGCGCCGAAGCTCTTGACGATCGGGTTGGCGGTGATCGCATCGGCCAGGGCGGCGCCGATGCGGCTGTCCAGCGCGTTCGACGTCAGGTTCGCCGGCCGCACGTAGGTCACGGTCAGGAACAGGTTCTGGCCGACGTAGAGCACGCACACTGCGAGGGAGAACAGGCCGACCAGCGGCCAGCGCAGCATCATGCTGAGGCTGAGTCCCGCCAGCACCAGCACCGAGGGCAGGATGAAAATCACCAGCGAATCCGAAGCGGAATCATAGCCCCACATGGCTCGGCTCAGGCGCCGCACCGTGGCGCCGCCGAAGGTGTTGGCGTGCCAGTCGGACGAGAACGACTGCACCCGCTCGAAGGCCTCCCGCGTCATCGCCTCCATGTTGCGCGCGGCGAACGGGTTCCAGATCCAGCCGAAGCTGTTGCGGGCCACGCAGAAGGCCAGATAGAGCCCGACGAACACGGCCCAGGCGCGCCAGGCGCCGGCCTCGCCGACGCCGGGGTGCGCCACCGCGTCCACCAGCCGGCCCGAGGCCCAGGGAATGCAGAGATCCAGCCCGACGGCGACCAGGGTCAGGACGAAGGACCCCCAGAGGGCCGGCGGATCGCGCATCCACTGACGCCACAGGAAGCCGAGCATGGCGAGGTTGGACAGCGGTCGCTTGCGCGCCCTGCCCGGCTCAGCCTCGTCCTCGTCGTCCCAATCGCTCATGGCCCCCTCGGAGCGGGGGGAGATACGCTTCGGAGGGCCGATGCGATAGGGCGCCGGAGGCACACTCAGGCGTGGCTTCGTACGGCCCGCCGCGCCTTCGATACGCTCATCAGCGCCTCAACCTCCGCCACAAGGGAGAAGGAATCCCGCCGTCACTCCACGAAGGCGATCCGGTTTCCGTCCGGATCGACGACATGGAAGTCGGTCCCGCCCCAGGCCTGCCTGGTCGGCGGCTGGGCGAAGGCGACGCCCCTGGCCTGGTACTCGGCGTAAAGGGCCCTGAGGTTGCCGATGGAGATGAAGGCCATGATCAGGCCCTCCGCCTCCACGCGGCCCGGAGCGAACACCGGCTCATGGATGAACTTCAGGTGCAGGCGCGCGTCGCCCCGGGACACTGACCCGTAGAAGGCCGGCAGGCCGTGCAGGAAGTCGACCTGGAACCCCAGCTGGTCGCGATAGAACCCGGCGGCCGCGGTCACATCGCGCACGAAGAGCACCGGGGCGGCGGCGTTCAGGGCGGGCGGCGCCGCGGGACGGCGCGCCGCCGCGGGCGCGCTGCTCAGCGACCGCTTCAGGTCCGCCCATGTCGGATGTCCGGCTTCGACCGCGACGATCTCCTGGGCGAGCGCCAGCGGGAAGGCCATCGCCAGCACTTCGCGGTCGGTCAGGTCGGCGAAGCGCGCGAGGGTCCTGACCCGCCCGCCCAGGGAGTAATTGCCCTCCCGGCGCCAGCGCACCAGGAGCTTGGCCTGTTTGCGATAGGATTCGAGGTCCGACATGGGCGTGATCCGGCTGAGGTCGTCAGCGGGCGGGCCTGGCCCTTTCGGCGATGGCCGATGCGCCCCACGGGAACGCCGTCAGGCTAAAACAGGCGTCGCCGCGCTGTCAATTCGGCCGCCCGCCGGGCTGAACGAGCCTCACTGCCCCTTGAACACCGCCGGGCGCTTCTCCAGCAGGGCGTCGACGCCCTCCATATGGTCCTCGGTCAGGTGGGCGATGGCCTGGGTGGCGGCGCTCATGTCCATCAGGGTGTCGTAGCTGGCGTTCTGGCCGTGCTTGAGCAGGTTCTTGGCCAGCCGCAGGGCGTGCGGCGGCTGCAGGGCGATGCGCTGGGCCAGCGTCATCGCCTCGTCCATCAGCGCCTCGTGCGGGACGACATGGCTGACCAGGCCCCACTCCCCGGCGGTCCTGGCGTCGATCACGTCGCCAGTGAACAGCATTTCGCTGGCCCGGCTCATGCCGATGGTGCGCGGCAAGAGCCAGGCGCCGCCATCGCCGGGGATCAGCCCGAGCTTCAGGAAGGTGACGCCGAACTTGGCCGTGTCCGAGGCGATGCGGATGTCGCACATGCAGGCCACGTCGCAGCCCAGGCCGATCGCCGCCCCGTTCACCGCCGCGATCGAGGGGACCTCGAGGCCGTAGATCGAGCGCACCACGCGATGGATATTGTTGCGGTAGTTGTCGCGGATGCCGACGCCGCCGCCGGCGAAGGCCCCCTCGCGGTGCTTCATCGCCTTGACGTCGCCGCCGGCGGAAAAGGCCCGGCCGGCGCCGGTCAGGATCACCGCCCGGATCGATTGATCGGCGTTGACCGCCTCGCAGGCGGCGCGGACCTGGTCGCCGTCGCCGGGGGCGCCAAGCGCGTTCAGGCTCTCGGGCCGGTTCAGCGTCAGGATCGCGACCGCGCCTTGGCGCTCCAGGGTGATCAGGCTCATGACCGCGTCCTCAGGCTTCGTTGCAGGCTGGGTAGAGGCTGCGGCGGCGCTCGGCAAGCGCGCACGAAAAAGGCCCCGCGGCGAACCGGGGGCCTTGGTCACTGTGCGCCGAAACTCGGCTCAGACGGGGCGGCGCGGCTTGAACGGACTGAGCGACACCGGGCGCGGCGCCTCGTAATCGGTCGGTCCGCGGTGCGGCGGCATCACCCCGACCTGAAAGAAGGACAGCAGCGCGCTCTTCAGCGTGGATTGAGTGTTCATTGGCGTGGTCTCCTTCGGCCCAGGAAAGAGACACGGAGCGGCTCTCAGGGATTCACACCCTCCCAGTCGTCGCGTCGAGGATGAATATGACACCTTCATGACATGCACGCAAGAGGATTTCACTCCGGGTTCGGAGTATATTTTGTTGGGCGTCATTCGGGCCGACACGGCCGATATCGAGGAATTATCTTGCGATTTTAGAAGGTTGCCGATCACTCTCAGGGCGGCCGCCCTGCCCGACCGATCCGCAGGCGCGTGTTTTTTCGCGCGCCGGCGTGCGGCGCGGCGGATGGTTTCGGAGTGGTAGGCGTGCGACCCCAGTCCGCCTCGGCCTGAAGGGACCGGCCAGACCTGACTATTGGCGCTGAGGCCCCCTCGAAAAGCGCCTTCCCCATTGGGGGTGATGTCCGCCCCCGGGTCCGACCAGGGGCCGTCCGGGGACAGTCTCCGCCGACGAGAGGGGGTCAGCGCCAAACGAGCCGCGTCGCGGCCGTCTCAGGCGGCGACGCAGCCCCTTCCGTCACGTCGTGACAACGCCCCCAGGGGGGAGAAGCGTCGTTATGGCGAGGCTTAAGCCGCCTTGCCGAAGGACAGGTCTTCGTAGCGCTTCAGGTGGTGGTCGACCGAGCCGTAGAGGCCTTCGATCATGGTGGCGCGCTTGAAGTAGTGGCCGATCGCCAGTTCGTCGGTCATGCCCATGCCGCCGTGCAGCTGGATGGCGTTCTGGCCGATGAACTTGTTGGCCCGGCCGATGTGCACCTTGGCCGAAGAGACCGCCTTGCCGCGCTCCTCGGCGCTCTCGCCGAGCTTGAGGGTGGCCATATAGGTCATCGACACCGACTGCTCGAGGTTCATGAACATGTCGACCATCCGGTGCTGCAGCACCTGGAAGGAGGCGATCGGCACGCCGAACTGCTTGCGCTGGCGGGTGTAGTCCAGCGTGCCCTCGTGCAGCTTGCGTTGCACGCCGACGGCTTCGGCGCAGAGGGCGGCGATGGCCTCGTCGACCACCTGCTCGACCAAGGGATAGGCGTCGTCGGCGATCAGGATCGCCGGCGTGGTCTCGAAATAGACCTCCGAGGCGCGCGAGCCGTCCACGGTCGGGTAGTCGCGCCGGGTGATCCCCTGGGCGCCGCTCTCCACCAGGAAGACGCCGACGCCGCCGAGATCCCTCTGGCCGCCGCCGGTGCGCGCGGTGACGATGAGGTGGCTGGCCCAGGGCGCGCCCCACACCACCGCCTTCTGGCCCGACAGGGTGTATTCGGCCCCGTCCTTCTTGGCCGTGGTCTTGAGGTCGGCCAGGTTATAGCGGCCCTGCGGCTCGGCGTAGGCGAAGGCGATCACCGCCTCGCCGCCGATGATCGAGCCGATCAGCTCGCCGGCGCCGGCGTAGCCGGAGTGCTTGAGGAAGCCGCCGCCGATCACCACGGTCGACAGATAGGGCTCGACCACCAGCGCCTTACCGATCTCCTCCATGACGATCATGTTCTCGATCGGTCCGCCGCCGAACCCGCCCTGCGCTTCGCTGAACGGCGCGCCCAGGATGCCGAGCTCCTCGGCGAAGGCCTTCCACACCTCGGGCCGCCAGCCGCTCTCCGACTGGGTCACCTTGCGGCGCGTGTCGAAGTCGTAGCGGTCCTGCAGATAGCGCGCGACGGAGTCGCGCAGCATGGTCTGGTCTTCGGAAAAGTTGAAATCCACGGCGTTATCCTCGGCGATAGTTCTGCAGGTGGTTGGCGGTTGAGATCGGGCTCTTGCGATCCTGAATGATCGTCCGGCCGTCAAAGCGCAAGGCGCCGTCGCCCGGGAGCCGCGATCGACAGAAATTATTGCCGAGCCCGCGGAGCGGTCGAGACCGAGGTCGGCGATGCGCCTGACGGATCCTGATCTCCGCGATCTCAGCGAAGTGCTCCGCGAGCTCCGCGGTGAACCTTTGCGGGCGACGGCTCCCCCTCATTTTGGGAGAGGGTTCTTCAGTGAAGCCGGCTTGCACCTAGAGCCCCAACACCATCTTGGCGATGATGTTGCGCTGGATCTCGTTGGAGCCGCCGAAGATCGAGGTCTTGCGCATGTTGAAGTAGGTGGTCGGCGCGCGGGCGGCGAACTCGGGTCCGATCGGCAGGGCGTTGCCGCCCTCCGTCGGGAAACCGCGGAAATAGGGCGCGCCGTAGTGACCGGCCGCCTCGAGCACGAGGTCGGTGAGGCGCTGGCCGATCTCGGTGCCCTTGATCTTCAGCAGAGAGGATTCCACGCCCGGCCCCTTGCCCTGCGCCTCGCCGGCCAGGGTGCGCAGCTCGGTGTATTCGAGGGCGGTGAGGTCGATCTCGAGTTCGGCGATCTTGCGCTTGAACATGGGGTCGCTGAGCAGGGGCGCGCCGTCGTCGCCCGGCTGGCCGGCGGCGATGCCCCGCAGCCGCTCGATGCCGCGCTTGGAGCGCGCCACGCCGGCGATGCCCGAGCGTTCGTGGGCGAGCAGGAACTTGGCCGCGGTCCAGCCCTTGTTCTCCTCGAAAATCCGGTTCTCGACCGGCACCTTCACGTTCTCGAGGAAGACCTCGTTGACCTCATGGCCGCCGTCGATGGTGATCAGTGGGCGCACCGTGATGCCCGGCGTCTTCATGTCGATCAGCAGGAAGGAGATGCCCTCCTGCTTCTTGGCGGCGGGATCGGTGCGGACCAGGAAGAAGCCCCAGTCGGCGTACTGGGCCAGGGTGGTCCAGGTCTTCTGGCCGTTGACCAGGTAGTACGCCTTGCCGTCGTCGCCGGTGATGCGTTCGGCGCGGGTGGAGAGGCCGGCCAGGTCGGATCCGGCGCCGGGCTCCGAATAGCCCTGGCACCACCAGATCTCGCCATTGTAGGTGGGCTTGAGGAACTTCTCTTTCTGCGCCTCGGTGCCGAAGGTGTAGATCACCGGCGAGACCATCGAGATGCCGAACGGCAGCACCGGGATGGTGTCGGCCCGCGCCTGCTCCTCGGACCAGATGTACTTCTGCGTCGGGGTCCAGCCGGTGCCGCCCCACTGCTGCGGCCAGGACGGCGCCACCCAGCCCTTCTTGGCCAGGATCTTGTGCCAGGCCAGGAAGTCCGCCTTGGACAGCTCCTCGCCCTCCTCCTGCTTGCCGCGCAGCTCGGGCGGATAGTTCTCGGCGATGAAGGTGCGGACCTCTTCGCGGAAGGCGACGTCTTCCGGCGCGAAATCGAGGTTCATGGCGACTCTCCCACACCCGCCCGGCAGGGGTCGCGGGGCGGTGGCCGATGATACGAGGGGGGCTCGGTTCCGCGCAAGGTGACGCGAGCGTCAGCGTAAAGGGTGCAGCCCCCGGCCCGGTCTCGCGCGCCCGGCCGTCCGGTGCTAGTCAAAGCGCGTGAGCGCCCCCTCGTCCACCGCCGATCGTCCCGAACCGCCGGGCGCAGACCGTCTGCGCCTGGACGCCGCCGCGCTCAACGCCTTCCTCGGCCTGGCCTTTCCGCTCGCGGAAGCGGGGTCGCGCGGACAGGTGAAGGCGGTTTCGCCGGGACGGCTGGTCGCCGTGCTGGACGGCGGCGAGCGCACCCTGCGCCCGGGCGGGGTGGTGTCGGGGCCGACCATGATGGGCCTGGCCGACATGGCGGTCTACGCCCTGGTGCTGGCCCACATCGGCGAGGTTCCGATGGCGGTGACCACCTCGCTCAACATCCACTTTCTGCGCCCTGCCCTGGCCGGCCCGCTGACCGCCGAGGCCAGGCTGCTCCGGCTCGGCCGCCGCATCGCCACCGCCGACGTGGCCCTGTGGACCGAGGGGCCGGACCGGATCGCCGCCCACGCCGTGGTCGCCTACGCCATCCCGGACGGGGTGCGATGAGCGACGCCCCGCCCCGCGCCATCGCCACGCCCTGCACCAAGGTGTGCATGGTCGACGGCGAGAGCGGCCTTTGCCTGGGCTGTTTTCGCACCCTGCCCGAGATCGCCGGCTGGGCCCGCTTCAGCGAAGACGAGCGCGCCGCGCTGATGGCCGCCCTCCCCGCCCGTCGCGTGCGGATCCGGCCGGAGACGCTGGGCTGAACCGGCTGTTTTCGCTGGATTCACCGAATAAAAAGTCCTCTCGGCTAGCTTGACCGCCTCGGCCAGAACCGGCCGTCCGAGTGAAGCCGAATGCTGATCAATCGCGCCACGGTCATGACCGTCGCCACCCTGTCGGCCCTGTTCGCCGGCGGCGGCGTCCTCGCCCTCGCCAAGCCCCGCCCGCCCGCGACCGCGCCGATCCCGCGCAGCGCCGACGGCCACTTCTGGGCCGATGGCCTGGCCTCCAGCGACGTCGGCCGGGCCGAGGTGCATTTCCTGGTTGATACCGGAGCCTCGGTGGTGGCGCTGACCGCGGCGGACGCCGTCCGCCTCGGCTTCAAACCCAAGCAGTTGATCTATTCCCGCCCGGTGTTCACCGCCGAGGGCGAAGTCCACGCCGCGCCGGTCATGCTGTCGCGCGTCGTGGTCGGCGGGGCGGTGGTGCGCGAGGTCAGGGCCCTGGTGCTGCAGGACGGGCCGCCGAACAGCCGGCCGCGCACATCCCTCCTCGGCATGAGCTATCTCGGCCGGCTGACGCGCATGACCGCGACCCGCGATCGCCTCGTGCTCGAGCCCTAGCGCCGAGCCGAAGCCGCCGTTTGCAGCACGGAAGGCGCGGCGACCGCCGCGAGCGCGCGGTCCAGCACCTCGAGCCCGGCGCCGGCCTTGACCCCCTCGACCGTCAGGATCCGTCGCCAGGTCCGCGCCCCCGGCCGCCCCGAAAACAGGCCGAGCATGTGCCGGGCGATGGCGTAGAACGGGGTTCCCGCCGCGGTCGTCCGCGCGATATAGGGCCGGAAGGCCTCCACCGCCGCATGGGCGCCCACCGGCTCGCCCTCGCCGAACAGGCGGGCGTCGACCTCGCCCAAAAGGCCCGGCGTATGATAGGCGGCCCTGCCGAGCATCACCCCGTCGGCCCAGGCCAGGTGACGCTCGGCCTCGTCCAGCGTCTCGAGTCCGCCGTTCAGAACCACCGTCAGCCCCGGACGCTGGTGTTTAAGCCGCTCCACGAGGCCGTAGTCCAGCGGGGGAATGTCGCGGTTCTCCTTGGGGCTGAGGCCCTTGAGCCAGGCCTTTCGCGCATGCACGACGAAGGTGTCGACCCCGGCGGCGGCGCAGGCGTCGACGAGGGTGAACAGGCTCTCTTCCGGATCCTGGTCGTCGACGCCGATGCGGCACTTCACCGTCACCGGAACCGCGACCGCGGCCCCCATGGCCGCCATGCACTCGGCCACCAACAGGGGCTCCTTCATCAGGCAGGCGCCGAACCGGCCCGACTGCACCCGGTCGGACGGGCAGCCGACGTTGAGGTTGATCTCGTCATAGCCGAGGTCCGCGCCGATCCGCGCCGCCTGCGCCAGTCGGACGGGATCGGACCCGCCGAGCTGCAGGGCCACCGGATGCTCCACCGCGTCGAACCCCAACAGCCGAGGCTTGTCGCCATGCAGCACGGCCTCGGCCGTCACCATCTCGGTATAAAGCAGAGCGCTCCGGCTCAACGTGCGATGGAAGGCCCGGCAATGCCGGTCGGTCCAGTCCATCATGGGGGCGACGGAAAATCTATGGGATTGGTCTTTCGTCGATTTTTCCATCTACTTTCAACTCATTGGGGGATGGCGGAACCCACCGGTCTTACGACGTACACCGCCGACTCTCGCCATGCTTTCCGAATGTCGCTGTACCCATGAAGGACACGTCTGCGAGATAAAAGTCGTTCTTAACACACGTCGCGACGATCCCTGGCGCAGGCTCGGTAGAACCCGTTGATCATGACCGGCTCGCGCTCACGCGTCCGGGTCTTATGACTTGCAACGGAAGCCATCCGCCTACACATTGACCGTAATATAGGTCAAAGGAGCGGCACATGACCCAGGCAGCCAACAAGGCCCCGGTTTCAGGTGAAGGCAAGCGCGCGCGCAGGATCGTGCGCCCCGCCCTCACCGGCCGTTTTTCGATCACCAGCCTGATGGACGAGCGTGGCGCCGTGAAGGTCGATGACGTGGCCGAGGCCTTCAGCATGTCCAAGGCCCAGCTGGCCGACACCGCCGGTCTCGCCCGCGAGGTCTTCCAGAAGGCCAGTCGCCGTGACGGTCCCAAGGCGCAGAGCCGGGTTCGCGAGATGCTGGAGATCATCAACCTCGTCCAGGGCTGGGCGGGCGGCGCGGCGCAGGCGATGGCCTGGTATCGCGCCGAGCCCATCCCGGCCTTCGGCGGCCGCACGGCCGAGGCCCTGGTCAAGTCCGGCAACGCCACGGCGGTGCGGGACTATGTCGATCACCTGGCGACCGGCGGCTACGCTTGAGGTTCCCAGGTGCGGTTTAGGGGCGAGGGCTTCCGCGCCCACGATCCCAATTGGGCCTGGAGCCCGCTGTCGGGCGCCGGCGCGGCGCTCAAGGGGCGGCGGTTCAACTGGCCGGGACTGGAAACGCTCTACCTATCGCTCAGCTTCAACACCGTGTTCCGCGAAGTCTCGGGCGGGTTCGCCCATCGCCTGACGCCCTACGTGCTGTGCAGTTACGACGTCGATTGCGAGGACATCGTCGAGCTGCGTACCGACCTGGATCGGGCGAAGGCGGGCGTGGCGTTGAGCGATCTGGCCTGCGCCTGGGGCGACGCGCTGATTGCCAGGGGGGAACCGGAATCCTGGGGTGTGGTGAGGCGCCTGATCGCAGATGGCGCCGCGGGCATTCTGGTCCCCAGCTTCGCCCACGGGGCCACGGCGGACGACCAGAACCTTGTGCTGTGGCGTTGGGGGCCGGATCCGCCCCACCGGGTCATGGTGTATGATCCGACCGGAAAGCTTCCGAAGAACCAACGCTCCTGGAGTTAGGACGGCGCCGAGGCCCACCGTGCTGAGGCGGACATCCTTACAGGGGTGCTTGCCGCGGCCGAACGCCGTCCATGAAGGTGGCCACGGCCTGGGCCACCGAGACGTCGATCTCGTTCTGATCCATGGGCGGACGCAGTCCGAGGACGACCTGTAGATGGCGATCATCGCGGACCATGCCGACGAACTGCTCTGCCGCGAGCACCGGGTCGCCGACCAGGATCCGCCCCTCGTCCTGATAGAATACCAGGGCTTCAGCGACACGGGCCGCCGCCCGCCCCGGTCCGTGCTCGAAGAAAATTCGAGCGATTTCGGGGAAGCGGCGGCTGTCGGCGACGACGGCGCGATACAGGTCGAGGGCGCTCGGCGACATGACGATCTGTAAGTAGCGGCGGCCGACCTCCGCCAAGGTGGATGCCGGATCGTCCATGATAAGGCGTGATGGCGCCAGCGGCTGGAGCACCTCGGCCAATAGCTCTTCGATCAAGGTGATGAAGAGGTCCTGCTTGTTTCGGAAGTAATTGTAGACGGTCTGCTTTGAGCCGCCCACCCGTTCGCAGATGGTGGCCATGCTTGCAGCTTCATAGCCGACCGCGAAGAAGATCTCTGCGGCCGCCCGCAAGATCGCAGCGCGACGTTCCTGTTTGAACGCCGGCAGTATGTCCTTGGACGGTGCGGTCACCTTCATCACGCGCTTATCCCATGTCGGCGCGGCGTTGGAAGGGGTTCCGGCAAGCCGAACGTCTTCCGTGAAGGTCTGTCGCCCGGGCCATGACCTCTCGGACCATGGAACGCTCACCTCCTTCATCTCCCGCGTCACCCATAATGGCGCCTCCAGCCGCAGGGCGGCAAACGCCGCTTGCCATAATTTGGACCGTACAGTACGGTCCAAATTATTGAGCGGCAGGAGTGCCCATGCGTCGCGACCTGGAGCCTTCGCCTATCCCCCGCCCATCTCCGCCGCGGTTGCAGGAAGCGCCAAGCGAACAAACGCCATCCGAGCCGATCGCCGGTTTCAGCCTGGGCCACAGCGCGGCGTCGCAGGCGCGCGGGCGGGTCGCAGCCATCCTCTCGGTCGGGGCGCTGACCGCAGCCGCCACAATGGACGGCTTGAACGCGGTCATCTTCGACATCGCCGGCGCCCATATGGCCGGCTCCGTATCGGCCGGGCCGGACGAGGCGGCCTGGATCAACCTTGCCTATTTCATCGCCAAGGTCTGCGGGCTACCCATCACCGCGCTGCTGCTCGGCTGGCTCGGTCCACGCCGGTTGCTCCAGTGCGCACTGGTTGCGGTCATGATCGCATCCGTCGGGTGTGGGGTCGGCCGGACTCTTCCGGTCCTGGTTCTGTGTCGAGGGCTGCAAGGGCTCGGCGGGGCGGCGATCCTGGCGGGAGGGCAAGGCTGGTTGTTCGCTCGGTTCTCCCGCCGGCGCCAGGGCCTGGTTCAGGCCGTCTTCGCTCTCGGCGCCATCATGGCGCCGACGACAGCGGCGCCGGCGATCGCTGGGGTGGTGGTGGATCTGACGTCTTGGAACGCCGTCCTGCTGCTTAATGTGCCGATAGGCCTGATCGTGCTGGCCATCTTGCCGTCGATCATCCCGCCGCGCGCGCCTGGCGTCGTGAAACCCGACTGGCCTGGACTCGCGCTGCTTTGCATCGGGTTGTCGTCGCTGGTCTATGTGTTGGTGGAGGGGAGCCGGTGGGACTGGTTCGAGGACAGCAAGATCGTCTGGCTGAGCTTGACAGCCGCGGTCACCCTCCCCGGGTTCGTTCTCTGGCAGCGAAGCGGGAGGAACAGCGCACCGCTGATCGATCTCAAGATCTTCAGACACGAAGAATTCGCCTTCGGTTTCGCCGTCAGCTTCGTCGCCGGATTTGCGCTGTTCGGTAGCGCGTTCCTCATTCCGGCCTTCGCGCTCGAAGTGCTGCAATTTCCCGCTCGCGACGCGGGCCTGGTGCTGCTGCCGAGCGCCCTGACCGTCGGATTGGGGCTGCTCACCAGCGGTTCGGTGATTCAACTGCTGCGCGCGCCACCCGTCGTGATCGTGCCCTTCGGCATCGCCATATTCGTGACGGCGATGTGGCTCCTGTCCGGTTCGAACGCGCAGAGCAGTTACGCAGACCTCGTTCCCACGCTCGTCCTGCGGGGGCTCGGCATGGGCCTGCTGTTCATCGCGATCACCATCGTCTGCCTGGGCGATCTGACGGGCGGCGAACTTCCCCAGGGTGTGGGCTTGTTCAATCTCGGCCGGCAACTGGGCGGGCTGATCGGCATCGCCTTCCTGGCGACCTTCCTCGATCACCACATGGCCCTAAGCCGAACGGCGATCGTGTCGTCCCTGGGAGAGGGCGGCCCGGCGGTCAGCCAGGGTCTACAAGGCCTGGAACAGGCGTTCGCAAACCGTGGAATGGGGTCCGAACAGGCCGCCTCAGCCGCGGTTGCGGCGCTGGACCACGTGGTGACGGCGCAAGCCGCTGCGATCTCGTTCAACGAAGCGTTCCTCTCGCTCGCCTTGCTGTTCGTGGTGGCTGTCCCTGGCCTTCTGGCGATCAAGGGCGGCCTGGCGTTTGCATCGCGACGTGGGCGGAGGGGAGGATCGGACGGACCGGCGGCGGTCGGCGAAGACGGACCTGAAATCCTCGCGGCGTCGAACGTGCGGCCGCCGTCTTGAGTCCACTTGCTGGCCGGAGGGCCTAGCCGCCCAGGCGCACCAGGACTTCCGCGACGTCGTCCACGATGGCGCGGGCAGACAGCTTGGCGGCGCGGCCGTTGGTGGAGACCGCGTGGATGTCCACCGAGCCCAGATCCCATTCGGGCAGGACGTGCACGAGGGGTGATCCTGCTCCTCAGCTCGCCAACCGGTTGATTGATCTGACACGCCCCCGGAGCCGGCATTGACCGCGATCAAAGCCATCCGGAGCCGATCGGCTAATTCACCGATGTTCCCGTAGTGGCGCGGGCCAACCGGCCGCCACGCCGACGGGCGCAGAACCAAGGATTGACCCATGAGCGACATCGCGGCGGTTCAAGCGGCCAGCGACCTGTTCCGTCCGGCGCGGCTGGGGCCCTATGAGTTGGCCAACCGGATCGTCATGGCGCCGCTCACCCGCAGCCGGGCGGGCGAGGATGGCGTCCCCACGCCGATCATGGCCGACTATTATGCGCAGCGCGCGTCCGCCGGCCTGATCGTCGCCGAAGGAACCAACATCTCCCCGCAGGGCCGAGGTTATGCCTTCACGCCCGGCCTGTTCGACGACGCGCAGGTCGAGGGGTGGCGGCCGGTGACCGAGGCGGTGCATGCCCGTGGCGGGCGCATCTTCCCACAGCTCTGGCACGTCGGGCGCATCTCGCATCCCTCCCTGCAACCAGGCGGCGTCCTGCCGGTGGCGCCATCGGCGATCCGTCCGGACGCTACCGCCTATACCGCGACCGGATTTCAGCCCTGCGTCACCCCCCGCGCGCTCGACGCCGCGGAGATTCCTGGGATCGTCGAACAATACCGTGTGGCGGCGCGACACGCCCTGGCGGCCGGCTTCGACGGCGTCGAGATTCATGCGGCCAACGGCTATCTGATCGAGCAATTCCTGCGCGACAGCACCAACACACGGACCGACGCCTACGGCGGCTCGGTGGAGAACCGCGCGCGTCTGCTTCTCGAGGTGGCCGAGGCGGTGGCGGGCGTCTGCGGCGGCGAGCGCGTGGGCGTCCGTCTCTCGCCGGTCTCGCAAGTCAATAGCTCGCCGCTCGACAGCGACCCCGCCGGGATCTACCTGTACGCGGTCGAACAGCTCAACGCCTTCGGCCTCGGCTATATCCACGTGATCGAGGGGGCGACCCAGGGCCCGCGAGAGGTCCCAGGGGGGTTCGACCTGCAGATCCTGCGCCGAGCCTTCAAGGCGCTCTACATGGCCAACAACGGCTATGATCTCGAACTGGCGCTGGAGGCGCGGCGCCTCGGCCGCGCGGACCTCATCGCCTTCGGCCGGCTCTATATCGCCAACCCCGACCTGGTCGAGCGCCTCCGGACGGGCGCGCCCCTGAACACCCCGGCGCGCGAGACCTTCTTCGGCGGCGGCGCGGCCGGCTACACGGACTATCCGCCCCTGGGACCGGCGACGCCCGCCGCCGCGTGAGACCGGCGGATCTTCATCCATTTCCGACCGCAGTAGGTTAGGCTGGAACCTTTACGGTCCTCGGCTGTCAACCGCTCCTAGGAAGGCTGAGCCCGCGCGCCCCGAACCAGCCGTCCTGGCAGCTCGCCGGTTGGAACGCCTTCGCGGTAGGTCACGGCGCCGGCGACGATCGTCGCCCTGTAGCCGTTCGCCCTTTGCTGAAGCCGCCGGCCGCCGGCCGGGAGATCGCGAACAACCTCAGGCGCATGGAGCCTGAGGCCCGACAGGTCGATCACGTTGAGGTCGGCCTTCGCCCCGATCGTCAATCGTCCTCTGTCGCCCAAGCCGACCAGGTTCGCCGGCTCCGACGTCAACCCCCGGACGGTGGCAGCCAGCGTCTTGTCGCATCCGGCGGATGCCTCTCGCAGGAAGCTCTGAAGGACGAAGGTCGGGAAGCTCGCGTCGCAGATCATGCCGTAGTGCGCGCCGCCGTCGCCGAGCCCCAGCACCGTGTCGGGGTGATCCACCATCTCCCGCGCGATCTTGAGATTGCCCTCGCGATAGTTCGCCGCCGGCATGAAGAAGATCGCCCTCCCCTCCTTCGCGAGGAGCAGGTCGTAGGCGTACTCGGCGACCGACATGCCGCGCCGGGCGGCCTGGCGCCCCATCTGCTCCTCGAGATCCGGCTCGTAGTTCGGGGGATCGCCCAGCGGCACGGCGAATCGGAACGCCTCGACCGTCGACAGGAAGACCGGATTGCCGTCTTCCGGCCGTTCCGAGAGCAGACGCGCACGCATCGCCGGATCGCGCAGGGCATGCACCTTTTCTCCCAGCGGCAGCTCCAGGAGCGGCCGGAAGCTCGGGTGCAGGCTGAACGGGTGGAAGGACAGGTCCAGCCCGTACAGATACCCGACCGGCCGGGGGAAGACCTGGGCCTTCATGGGCAAGCCATCGCTGTTGGCTTTGGCCAGGAGATCGAGCGAGGTCTTCCAGGCCTTCGGATCCCCGGTGGCCGGCTGGACGAGCGAGAACGACAGCGGCCGGCCGGCGGTCTCCGCCAGACGGCGCATGAGGGCGAACTCCTGGGCCGCGTCCCCGAACACTTCGGGAATGAGCTGGAAGACGCCGGCTTGCGCGTCCCGAAGACCGAGCGCCAACGCCCTAAGCTCGTCCTCCTGCGAATGGAGGCTCGGCGCCAGATCGCCGGACCGGCTCCGATGTAGCATGTTGCGCGAGGTCGAGACGCCCAGCGCGCCGGCGAGGATCGCTTCTGTGGTCAGAGCCCGCATGGCCGCAAGATCCGCCGCGGTCGGCGGTTCGCGCGCCGCGCCGCGCTCGCCCATGACGTAGACGCGCAGCGCGGAGTGCGGAACCTGGGCCGCGATGTCGATGTCGAATATCCGACGATCCAAAGCGTCGAGATAGTCTGGGAACGTCTCCCAGTCCCACGGCAGCCCTTGGGTCATGACCACCTCGGGGACGTCCTCCACACCTTCCATGAGGTTCACCAGGAGATCGCGCTGCTCTGGCCGGCAGGGCGCGAAGCCAACACCGCAATTGCCCATCACCACGGTCGTGACGCCGTGGTTGGATGAGGGCGACATCCGGGTCTCCCAGGTCGCCTGGCCATCGTAATGCGTGTGCACATCCACGAACCCGGGCGTCACGATGGCGTTGCGGGCGTCCAACTCTTCGCGGCCTACCCCCGTCACCTGGCCGATGGCGACGATTTTGCCGCCCAGCACGCCAATATCGCCGCTCATGGGCTCCGACCCCAGCCCGTCGTGAATCTCACCGCCCCGGACGATCAGGTCGAATTCCGGCATGAAAAACCTCCACCTTATGGCTGCCCGGTCGGGCGGCTCAGGGCTCTTGCGAGCCTCGCTGTTTGTGTCAGGCCGTGCGCACCAGGAGCCGCTGCAGGCCCCTGAAGAAGGGCAGCGGGCGCCAGTCGGCCGCTTCCTCGGCGAGGGCGAGATCGGGAAAACGGTTGAAAATACTGGAAAAGACGGCCTGCGCCTCCATCCGGGCCAGGGGCGCTCCAAGGCAGATATGAGCCCCGCCGCCGAAGGCGACGTGCGGCGCCCGCTTGAGGCTTATGTCGAATGTGTCGGGCGCAGCGAACGCGGCGGGATCCCGGTTGGCGGCCCGGATGAACGGGGTGATCGCCTCCCGGCTACGGATGGGACATCCGCCGATCTCCAGGTCGTGAGAGGCCACGCGGGCGGTCGCGTCGACCGGCGGCTCGTAGCGAAGAATCTCCTCCACCGCCGCGTTGACCAGGTCGGGATTGGCCTTGAGCTTCGCGAGTTCGGTGGGGTGGGTCAGAAAGAGCCTCACCCCGTTGCCGATGACATCGGTCGTCGTCAGGTTTCCCGCGATCAACAGCGTCAGGCAATTTGTGCGAATCTCCTCGTCCGACAATTCGGCGCCGGACGCCTGCAACCCCGCCAGATCGCTGATCAGGTCTTCCCGCGGGGCCCTGCGCCGATCCTCCAGCAAGCCGGCGAGATAGGTGGCGGCCGCGCTGAAGCCAGCCTCCATAGCGGCGGTCTGGTCGGTCGTTCGCGCCGGATTGAAGGTGTGAACAATGGCCTCCGACCAGGTCCTGAATTCGTCGAGCCGGTCTTCGTCGACGCCGAGCAGATGGGCGACGACCTCGATGGGAATCGGCGTAGCGATCTTTTCGACGACATCGAACCGGTCGAGGCCAGCCAGAGCGTTCAGGTGCTTGTCCACCACTGCGGCGACCATCTCGCGCGACAAGGAGAAACGTCGATAAAGCACCGGTGTCAGAAGGCCACGGATGCGGCCGTGGTCGGGGTCGTCACTGGTCAAAATACTCTGCTGGCGCGGCCGCCCGGAGGCCTCCAGCTCCGCCAGGATTTGGCGGCGCTCCAAGGAGGTCTCGTCGGCCCGGAGTGGGTCGCGCCACAGACTGCGATCGCTTAGCACGGCGCGCACATCGTCGTATCGCGTCAGCTGCACCGACCCGAAATAGGGATCGCGGTAGACCGGGCAGGTCTCGCGCAGATGTTTCAACCGCGGATAGGGGTCCGCCCGATATTCCGGATCCAGGGCGGTCAGCGCCAGTCCGTGCGGCTGATCATCGTTCATTGCGTCCTCACTCCAGGCTCCATCGAGCAACCGCGGCGAGACGATGCAGCGCCGGGATATAGTTTATACTATATTTTTGGGACTGCGAACCCTCGTTCGGATTGCACCGGAATGGGCCCGTCGCGAAGTCGCGCGGCCGATCAGGCCTGGCGGACAAACGATGAGCGGCGCGCGCGGGTCAAATGCAAGGCCATGCCGATGGCGCACGACACCAGCAGGCAAAACACCATGGCTATGAGGGCGCCATGGGCGTCGAGGTCGGAAACAAAAACCGAGCAGATCAAGGGACCGGCCGCGGCCCCTAAGGCTTGTATTCCCGGCACAAGGACCGAGGATCGCCGCGTCGGATCGACCTCGATGACCAGCGAGACTTGGAAGGGCATGAAGAAGCCCCAAAAGAACCCGAAGATTGCGGCCGCGGCGATGAACAGGTTGACGGCCGGCTGTGCTGCGAAGACGGCGAGGACGATCAGGTTGATGGGCAAGCAGACCACGGCGGCGGCGAAATAGCTGATACGCTTGGCCACAATAGCCGCCGCCCCCGATCCCAGGATGGAGAGGCCAACCGCCAGCGAGACCGCCAAGCCTGTTTGCGCGAGCGATAGATGGGCTTGGCGGGCGAACGGCTCGAAATAGGCGAAGAGACCGATGAAGAAGGCGAAGATGAAGAAGACGGCGGCCAAAGACCAAAGCGAGGCGGCCTCGTAGGGGCCGGAGTGGCGCTCATGACTCTCTTCTAGCGGCGGCAACGAATTCGGCAGGGCGAATGTCGCGGCAAGAGCCAAAGCCGCGGCGGCGGCCAGCACGACAAAACAGGCGTCGGCGCCGCCATGCTTCATCGCTGTGACCGGCAACACCGCGGCCAGCAGGAATTGTGCGGCGCCCTGCGTCACCAGAAAGACGCCCGCCCATCGCGTAGGCGTGGCCGTACGCGAAATCAACGAGGCGGTCAGCCAAACCATGCCGCCCTCTGCGAGTCCGGCGACCGCGCGATCGAACAGGATCGCGAGCCCGTTCTCACGCGCAGCGAGCAGGTTCGCGGCGATCAACACCACGGCGGCCACACCGCCCTTGAAGCGTAGATGGGTCGGCGCGAAGAGCGCGCCGGCAAGCCCGACACCCACCCCTACCGTGAAAAATTCAGCCGTCGCGGCTTCACCGAGTGCGCCGGCCGTCAGCCGGTGCTCATCCACAAGAGCGCCGAGCAGGAGCGGCTGCACGCCTGCGAACAGGAGCGCGACGGCGCCGACAAACAGAAAGGCGGCAACCTGGATCCACGTCGGCTCGACATTCGACCGCCCTGTGTTTTGCACCATCGTCAGATTTACCCGCCCGCCTGTCGAGGGCGAACCTGGCCCCGAAACACATATATAGTTATTGCTATTTGTCTCCCCGATGTCAAATCTGTGGGGCGTATGAGCGCGTCGGCGCATGGACGCGGAGACCATTCACCTGGGGACCGACTTTTCGATGGGTGATCGAACTCGTCTTCGCGGTCGCCGGTACGCCGAGACGGCTCTTTCAACGCCCAGGAATGCATCGCGATGATCAACCCAAAGCTCAGAATGCCCGTCCACGAGACCAAGGCGTTTCCCATCACCGGATATCTCGATCGCTTCTCAGCACGCTCGGGCGGCCGTCTCGGCGCCTTTGTCAGCACCTCTAGCCACCGCTTTGACGTAAAGCTGGTTCGGGTAATTTCGGGAGATCCAAATCCAGCAGGTCTTGGCCTTCAGTTCGAGGATCTGGGGCGCATTTTTGCGCGGGGGGTGGAGGGGCGAAATCAGGAGCCCCCGCTCGGATCCTCTGTCGAGATCGACGAGGCTCCGCGACTCGATCCCGCCTCGCCGCACACCTGGACCGTCCTATGCTGGACCAACTGCGACATCGAGCGTGAAGCGACGATCCTCCTCCACCAGGCGCAGGCGGCGTCGGTCAAAATCTCGGTCACGCCGAGCGGCGTGCGGGGCGAGCTGACGACCAAAGCCCTCGAGATGAGCGTCGAGACGCCCTTCGGCTGGCGGCCCGGCGAGTGGATCCGCGTGTGGCTGAGTCTTGACCCCCTGGGCCGTCGAATCACGGTCGGCGTGCAGCCGCCGGGCGGGGTCGGCGCTCTCAGCGACGCAGTTTGGCCAGGGCCGGCCGAATGCCCCAGCGGAGGGCGCCTCTCTCTCGCGGCGAGTCCGAGTCAGCCCCGCAATTGCTTCACAGGAAAGCTGGAAGCGCCGGCCCTTTTGACCGGCTGCGCTGACAAGCCCGATTGGGCCGAAGCATCGATCGGGCTCGCCCCTGTCGCGGCCTGGGATTTCTCTCAATTCATCGGCTCGACGATTGTCGCCGGCGTGGGTCCCCAGGCGCGCCCGGGGCGGACCGTCAATGACCCGACGCGAGCGGTCGTCGGCTCGACCTGGACCGGGCGAGAGATGTGCTGGCGCCATGCGCCGGACCAGTATGCAGCCATTCACTTCCACGCCGACGATGTCGGCGACTTCGGTTGGCGCGAAAGCTTCACCTTCGACGTTCCCGACGAGCTCAAGAGCGGCGCGTACGCCCTGCACCTGACCTGCGAGGCCGGCGAAGACTACCTGCCCTTCTATGTGCTGCCGAAGCGGCGCGGGCCGAAGGCAAGGCTCGTGTTTCTCGCGCCGACCTACACCTACATGGCTTACGCCAACTGCTTCTTCAGCAATCGGAGCCCGGCGGCCCAGGCCCGCTGCGCGCGGTGGGGGGCCTCCCCGTACAACGGCCGTGACTATGGCTCCTACGGTCGCAGCACCTACAATTGGCACGCGGATGGGTCGGGCGTCGCCTTCAGCACGCGGCTGCGACCGATCCTGACGATGCGACCCGGCTTCGTCTTCGCCGACGATCCGAAGGGCTCCGGGGTCAGGCATTATCCGGCCGATACCCATCTTCTCGCTTGGCTGGAGGCCAAAGGCTACGCCTTCGATGTGGTGACCGACGAGGATCTGGACGACGAGGGGGTCGACCTGATCAGGGACTATGCGGCGGTGATCACCGGTACACATCCGGAGTATCACACCGAGGGCACGCTCGACGCGCTGCGGGCCTACATCGGCGGCGGCGGAAATCTCGCCTATCTCGGGGCCAACGGCTTCTACTGGCGCATCGCCAGGGATAAGGCGCGGCCTGACCTGATCGAGGTCCGGCGGGCCGAAGGCGGCATCCGCCTTTGGGCCGCGGAAACCGGGGAGTATTTTCACGCCCTGGACGGTCAGCTCGGCGGCCTCTGGCGGCGAAACGGCCGCTTTCCGCAAAGCCTGACCGGTGTCGGGTTCAGCGCCCAAGGCCCCTTCGACGCGGGTCACTTTCGGCGGACGGAGGCCTCGGTCACAGGGTCGTGGGCCTGGATATTCGAGGGCGTCGAAGGCGACATTCTCGGCGACTACGGCCTAAGCGCCGGCGGCGCGGCGGGATTTGAGCTCGACCGGATGGATCGGGCGCTCGGTTCTCCAGACTCCGCTGTGGTGCTGGCGGTCTCCGAGGGCCTGCCGGCGACCTTTAGCGTTGCGCCGGAGGACATGCTGACGGAATCGCTGAGCCTGGTTGGCGTTCCGGCGCAGGAGTTGGTCCGCGGCGATATGACCTACACGGCCATGCCGGGCGGCGGCGCGGTCTTCGCGGCGGGGTCGATAACGTTTTGCGGCAGCCTCTGGCGTGATCGACAGCCTCAAGGGCCCGTTTCGACCGTGCTTGAAAACGTGTTGAACAGATTTCTCGCGGGATCGGATTCGAACTAGTCGGCGTCGCCGCGCCGGAATCCACCTCGCCTCCGGCGGGCGGCCTCGGGCAGCCGGGTTCGGGGGCTCGGCCGGAAATGCAGAACCACCGAGATCGCAAACGCCACGACAAAACACGCGCCACAAACCCAGAGGGCGCCGCGGGATTCGCCGTCGTTGACGAAGAAGGAACAGAAGAGCGGGCCGGCTGAGCCGCCAAGAAGCTGGGCCCCAGGGACGATCACCGCGATGCGCCGGGTCGGATCGCTCTCGATTGCGAAGGGGAGCTGAAACGGCAGAAAGAAGAGCCAGAAGAACCCGAACACGCCCGCCGCCACGGCGAAGACGAGGAGACCGGGGAGGAACGCCAGCACCGCAAGGGTCGCCGCGTTCACCACCAGGCAGACCACGAACACGGCGAAGTAGGTGACCCGATAAGCCACGGCCGCCGCCAGGGCGGAGCCCAGGATGGAGGTGGCCAACGAAATCGAAACAATCAGCCCCAGCCCCTGGCCGCCGATGTGCGCCTGGGCCGCGAGCGGAGCGAGATAGGCGTAAAGGCCGATGGAGAAGGCGGCGATCAGGAAGATGGAGAGCAAACTGGCGATCGCCGCAGGTGTGCAGGCGCCGGCGGCCCCTCCCGTTGAAGCGGCGGGTTTGGGCAGGTCCGCCATCCGATCGGGAACCGCCACCACGGCGGCAAGAGCAAGCGCCGCGGTCCCCGCCAGCGCGTAGAACCCGCCATCGGCTCCCAGCGCAGGCATGATCGTGACCGGCGCGGCGGCGGCGAACAGCAGCTGGGAAACGCCCTGCAGGGTCAGGAACACGCCGGCCCAGCGCGCAGGCGCCGAAGACCGCGCGATCATACAGGTCGTGCACCAGACCAGGACGCCTTCGGCGGCGCCGCACACGGCGCGATTGACGATAACGGCAAGACCGCTTTGACCATGCACCGCGACGTCGGCCACGATCGCCAGTGCGGCGGCGATGGCCAGCTTCGCCCTCATGTTTCGCGTTGTTAGGAATATCCCCGCCGCCGAAATGGCGATACCCAGGGTGAGAAATTCCGCCGCCGTTCCCCAGCCGAGCTGACTCGCATTGAGCCGGTGTTCATTCAGGAGCGCGCCCAGAACCACAGGCTGGACGCCGCAAATCAGCATGCCGACGACGCCGATAAGGAGCAAAGCGCCGATTTGCAGTGGGGTGGGCCGGCTTCCGATCCACGGGATGACGCCGTCGACGCCTGCTTCTCTCTCAAAGCCCGTGTGCATGGACCCGGCTTTCGCGGACAGGCGGGATATTCGAGCGCATCGGTATAGCAATTACTACATGTTTGGCGGTGTCAACGCTTTTTGCGTTGCCTGGCGACCCAGGCGGCCGCGCACCGCGGGAGCATCGCCCAAGGCGTACGGCGATCACCCTCCGAGTCGTCTGGACCACAAGCCTCGACCAATTCAACGCGGACCCAGGCTTGCTTGAAGGGACTGGCGCCACGGACTAGCGTGCGCCCCACCCTCTTCCTTCAGAGTGACTTCGCCGCATGGCCGCCGCCAAACCCGCTCGAAAGACAAAATCAGCCGATGTCGCCGAGCAGATCACGCCGCCGCGCAAGGCGCCTCCGCTGGCGGGAAAGCCGCTCGAAACCTATGAAAAGCTGGTGCGCGCCGCCGGTGAAATCCTGGCGGACGTCGGCTTCGAACGGCTGACCACGAACGCCATCTGCGCGCGCGTGAACATGACGCCGCCAGCGTTCTATCGCTATTTCAACGACAAATATGAAGTCCTGGAGGTTCTGGCGCGCCGCCTCCTGAAGCGCCAAAACGACGCCTACGCAGTCTGGTTGTTCCAGGGCGGCTCGTGGGCGGAAGGCTCTCAGCGGACCGAGGCGTTGGCGGAGTGGTTTAGGATCGCGGCGGAAATCGTCGCAACCGAACCAGGCGCCATTTGGACCATGCGGGCGCTGAAGGCGCTGCCCAACCTGACCCACGTCCGCCTCGAATCGCAACGGATGAATACCGACAGGATTTTCCAGTTCTACAGCAAGATGCTGCCGGACATGGACCCCCAACTGCTCTGGCAGCGGCTGCGCATCCGCTCGGAGTTCGGCTGGATGGTCGATGAACTCGCGATGGAGGAAGACCGCCTTCCCCACGACGTCCTGTTTCGTGAAGCCGCCCGCATGATGGATCGCGCATTGCTCGATGACGATCTATAAATAGTTATTGCTATATGCCGCCGCCGCCGGCATTTACGGGACGCCGCTACGGTTGGACTGCTTGGTTCCTTGACCTTTCGCGGCGCAGACGGTCCCGCGACGAGGTGATCCATGAGCATGACGCCCATAAATGGCGCCGACACCGTCCGCGACGGTGCGCCCTACGCCGCGCTTTCCCGGCTGGGGTTGAGCCTGCCGCCGACGCGCCCGCCGGTGGCCAACTTCCTTCCGGCGGTGATTGAGGGCGAGCTCGTATATCTGTCCGGCCAGGGCCCGATCGGGCCCCAGGGCCTTGTTCACAGAGGCAAGGTCGGCGCCGACCTCTCCGTGGAGCAGGGCTACGCCGCCGCTCGGTTGACGACGCTCAATCTCTTCAGCGCCCTCGAAGACGCCGTCGGCTCGCTCAACCGCGTCCGAAAGGTGATCAAGGTGCTGGGCATGGTCAACGCTGCGCCGGACTTCAGCGCCCACCCGATGGTCATCAATGGCTGTTCGGACCTGCTGATCGAGGTTTTCGGCCCGGAGATTGGCGCGCACGCGCGGTCGGCGGTCGGGATGGGATCGCTGCCGGGTCAGATCGCGGTCGAGATCGAGATGATCGTCGCTGTCCGCTAAGAGCGCCGCGCGAAAAGTGGGAACCGGCTTTCGCTCCAACGGCGCTCTAAACTTCAGACTCCAGAGCAAATTATCCGCCCGTAAGCGATTCCGCCTAAGGGCGGATTGCTCCAGCGGCGAAGACCTCACGTGAAAAAGGAACACACGATGGCTGACGGATCGCCGGTGGGCGCCGCCTCGCTCAAGGGCAAGGCGAGTGACGAGGAATGGAAGGTGCGGGTCGAACTGGCCGCGCTCTACCGGCTGGTCGCTCTCTACGGCTGGGACGACATGATCTTCACCCACATCTCCGCCCGCATCCCGGGGCCGGAGCACCAGTTCCTGATCAATCCGTACG
>CAILTK010000086.1 GCA_903837135.1 uncultured Caulobacterales bacterium | reverse complement strand
GTTGGGGCGGGACCAGATCAGGCTGTAGCCTTCGCCCTCTTCGTCGTCGAAGAGGTTGGCGAAGATCGGGGCGGTGAAGCTCGGATCGTCGAGCTTGAGGCCCAGATAGTCGCGGCCCTCGTTGGAGCGCTTGGCCCAGGCGGCGCCGATCTCGACTCGGCCGACATAGACGCGGTGGCTGGGGCTGTTGTCGCCGGAGCGGGTGGTTTCGGGGACGATCCGGACGTTCTTGGCTTGGACCGAGAGGGTGACGATTTCGCCGGTGAATTCGTTCGAGCCGGTCTTCTTGAAGGTGCCGATGGTCGCCATGGTAATTCTCCTTGATCTCTGTTTCCGAGCCCGCACCATTGCGGCCTCGATGGTGATCGAAGGGCCGGAGGCGATCGACGGCGCACCCCGAAGGGGCTCGACAGCAAAGGAGGGGCTTTCTTGTCCCGCGAGGAATGACGGCGCAGCCGGCAGGGGAAGAAAGTTTTGACGCCGCTGTTGCGCCTTAGGCGGTCGAGGCTTCAGCCGGCCTTCGGCCAGATCCATCCATCGAAGAGGCCGTTCGGTGCGCCCGGTCTGACTGAGCTGACATCAAGGAGAACGTGGCCACGCTCGGCATGCCATCAAGACTGCGCCGACAGAGTTGGCGGCGATTCGAACCCGTCGACCGAGGACTGAACTACGCCGGCCCCCGCACGCTGCTTGGGTGAGAAGCCCCACTTCCCGGTCATCGATCGTGCTGTGGGCGATGCGCCGCCTGGGCCAAGCGCTCCACCGGACAACGCGACTGGGCCGTATCCTCCATAGACCGTGGCTTTACCGCCCGATCCCCCCGCACGCCTCAATGTCGGCGGACGGCGGGTTGCGGCGGCTCCGATCTGGTTCAGCCTTAATGGCCTTCTCGGCACGCTCAGCTCCGCACCATGCCCTGTCCGGTTGGTGCTGGCGCGGCGATCCCGGTGAACCGGACGAACGCCGTGACACTGACGGCGATCGCGCCGATGACCGAGAAGATCATCTGCCAGGTGGCCGACGGCATGGCCATCTGCGCGAGGCCATGGGTGGCACTGTAGCCGGCGACGGTGGCCGGCGCGACGAAGAGCAGGATGATCAGCATCCGCAGCCAGGTCCACGGCACGAAGCCGAGCGCGAATTGGCCCACGCCGAAGGTGGCGCCGCCCGCGACGAGGCCAACGAGGATGCCGCCAAGCGCGCCGGCGCCAGAATGGAGGGCCCAGAGGCCGACCGTCAGGCCAACGAAGAACGGCAAGGCGAACACAGCAAGCGTGAACAGCAGCCAGCAGAAGAATCCGATGCCGACGATGACGAGCAGGGGTCCAAGAACGATCATGGCGGTGTACTCCGTGAGATAAGAGTCTGACGGTCGCGCCTTCCACCACCACCTTGGCGCGATCCGAAATATAGCCGCAAACGGCCGCGAAGTGGAGCGGAATTCCCGAGGGAACTCCGCGCCTTGGCCAGGGTGATGAGGGGGCCCGTCATCGCTGGAAGGGGTCGAACTCGTGGATGACGGCGGCGGGATCGCCGTCATATTCGGCGGCCAGCATGACGCCGAAGTTGCCAGCGTCAGCATGAAACACGACGACGCAGACCATGAGAGTGATGGCGAGGTTCCAGCCGTTAGCGAATGCGAGGGCTTGAGACATTGATCCGGCTCCTGTGCTGAGGCGGGGACCATCCCCGCGCGACAGGCGCCCGATGTGTCCGGCCAGGGGCCGCAATCACCGCGTAGTCGAAGACCAAGCGGCGGCACGCGGCAGCGTAAGCCGACCCCTTTGCGGGTTGATGGCGTCAGCCTGGCCGGATCAAGGATCAGCGCTGACAGACGTGGGGTGGCACCCGCCGGCAGAAGCCGTGGCTAGAACAAGCCCCCGATCACACACCGACGTCGTGCTAACATCCCGGGCCATTCGTTGCTTAGCTATAGAGCTGCGGCTATGCTTGATCGGTCGAAAAAGGGCCAAGGACCGGACAGGTAAGCCCGGTCGCTCCACCCGGAGAACCTGTACCCGCTCTCTTCGAGCGGCACCCGCGACGAGACGGTGACGCGATTCGCGTCGACGGCTCGGCGGGTGCTGCCTATCGACGCTGCTAGCGCATCCGTCGTGCCTCAACGAAGGAGAAGCACGATGAACAAAGGATTTCAGGAAATAGCCGACGCGTTTTTGGAGAAACTTCGAATCGCATGGGATGCCAGTGACGCCGGGGCCTATGGAGCGCTGTTCACGGAAGATGCGACTTACGTGATTTTCATAGGCGAGGCCTTGATCGGCCGAGAAGAGATAGAGCGAAATCACGTCGACGTCTTCGCGCGCTGGCAGAGGGGCTCGAAGATGGCGGTCAAGGCTATCGCAATCCGTCCTCTCACCGCTGAGGTCTGCTCCGTTTTGACGATTGGCGGCATCGGTGAGCATCATCCGACTGCCTATGACAAGCTTCAAACCTTCACGCTCGTCCAGAGGGCAGGCAGCTGGCTGTGCGCGGCGTTCCAGAACACCGCCATGAGCCATGAAGCAAAGAGTCGCTACAATGACGGGCTGGCGTAGTCCCGGTATTTAAGCGGCTTGGAGTGGGAGGCGGCGCTCACGCGCCGCCAAACTTCCACACCGGTATGCCGAGCTTCTTGGCCTTGTCGGCGAGGTTGTCCTGAATGCCGGTGCCGGGGAAATGCATTACCCCGATCGGCAAGACGTCGAGCAACGCATCGTTGCGCTTGAACGGAGCAGCCTTGGCGTGCTTCGTCCAGTCGGGCTTGAAGGGGATGTCAGTTACTCCGCGGTTGTGGGCCCATTTGGCGGCGATCAGCTCGGCGCCCTTCGGCGAGCCGCCGTGCAACAGCACCATGTCTGGGTGCTTGGCGTGGACCTGGTCGAGCTTAGCCCAGATCAGCCGGTGATCGTTGAAATCGAGCCCGCCGGTGAGCGCCACCTTCGGCCCCGCTGGCAGGAGCACCTGGTTGTCGGCGCGCTTCTTCGCCGCCAGGAAGTCGCGGCTGTCGATCATCGCTGAGGTGAGGTTGCGATGGTTGACCTTCGACCCGTTGCGCGGCCGCCAGGCTGAATGGGTGTGGTGCTCGAACTGGTCGGCGGCCTGGTCGCGCATGAGCTCGAAGGCGTTGCGGCGTTCGATGAGTGTCTGGCCCTCAGCCGTCAGTCGTTCCAGCTCGACGGACTTGACCTCGCTGCCGTCCTGTTCCCGTTGCGAGCGCTGCTGGGCCAGCTCGTTGTCGTCGAGTTCGCGTTCGATCCGTTCGATGGCCCGATGGAAGACGTTCACCGTCGACCAGAGCAGGTCCTCGAGGTCGGGTTCGAGGCGTGTGTCTGAAAGCGCCACCACGAGGGCGTCGAAGATGTCGGAGATGCTGCCCGCGAGGATGTTCGCTTCTGGAAGTGGCCTGGGATCGGGCTCGTCGTTGAAGGGACGGTAGCCATAGAGCTGAAGTTCGTGGAGGACCTGGTCGGTCGGTGATGAGCTGTGGTTGGGCTCGAATTCGTCGTCGTGGTCGGTGGTCATCGCTGCTTTCCTCGTCGGATCGACCGCGCCCATCGCGGCCTTCATGGCGACGAAGGCGGCGGGCGGACCGGACATGCACCCGAAGCGCAGCGGAGGGCCGAAGCGGCAGCGGAGGATGGCGAAGGCCGGCGATTTTGGTTCGCGATGGAAAGCGGCCTCCTGGGCCGCGCCGGAAAATCGTTGGCCGCAGCCATTGCCGGTCCGGGCCGTTTGCCGCCCGATCGCCCTCTCAGAAGGCCGTGGGAGCGGTCCTCTCCGACTCTGGTGGAAGCATGATCGCCGGCCTCGTCTTCGCGACGATGCCGACCCGCCGCTCATTCCGTTCCGGCTATGCCGCCAACTCCATGAAGCGGGCGACGTCCTGGGCCGCGATCTGCACCCGGCTGGAGGCCCCGAGCGCATCGCCACCGAGCAAGCGGAGATCTTCGTTGAAGTCGCCGAGCCGTGGCGAGATCACGATCGCCTCGATCCCAACCTCCTGCGCCCTGTCGATCAACGTCGTCATCGCGCCATCGCCGGCAAGATCATCGTCGCGGGCGATGTAGAGTCGCCGCAGCGTGTCCGGGAACAGGATGGCCGAGAGATGCGCGGCCGAGAGGGCTGCGACCATCGGCATGGTCGGCAAGACGCATCTGAGCGACAGCATCGTCTCAATGCCTTCGCCTGCCGCCATGACTTCGCCCGCCACGCCAAATCGAACGGCATTTCCGAGAAGGTCGCCCATCGCCCGCCGCGGCGTGTCGATCGGCGCCTTGCCGAGCGTCGCGGCGCTGAAGCCGCCCGGATCGAGCCAGGTACGGTGCGCGCCGGTCAGATGGCCATCCAGGTCGGTCACGCTGGCGATCATCGCCGGCCAAGTCTCTGTCGGGCTATGCTCGTCGGGCCGATAGTAGCAACGCGGATGGAAGCGCAGGCTTCCGGTTCCGTGCAAAGCCGTAATGCCGCGATTACGGAGATATGTTTCTACGAGAGTACGAGAGATCGGCTGCGACATGCCGAACAGTCGCCGTGACGCTTCTGGCGATCCGGTCGGGGCGCTCGGTCCGCGTGGTCGGGGACGATCGGGCTCCGGCTCAGGATGCGGGAGGCTGAGGAACGAACGCGCCTCATCGGCGACGTCCTTGAAGTCGACCAGTCCACAGCTTTCGCGGATGACGTCGAGCAGATCGCCGTGCTCGCCGGTTGCGGCGTCGGTCCATTTGCCCGCGGGCCCTTTCGCCGTGTCCATGAGACGCACGAACATCGAACGGCCAGCGACGTTGCGGGCGTCGCCGACAAGCCAATAGCCGCCTTCACGACGGCCGGAGGAGAGGTAATGACGGCACACGGCCTCGGCCTGCCGACCTAGTCGCTGTGCGAGATCATGTGCTGTGTTGCTCATGACGGTCCTCGAAAAGAAAAGGCCCGCCACCCGGAAGCCCACGAAGCCTGCTTCGTGGGGTGGTCCGAGCGACGGGCCTCGTTGCAGTCGGCAGCTATTCGGCCGCGATCATCGGTTCGCCGACGTCGTCATTCTGTGCGACCGGCCCGTCCTCGTCCTCCGGCAGTTTTTCGCTGGACTGCTCTGCGGTTTCCTCGCCCGCAGATTCCGGCGCTGCTTCAGCCTCAATGGCGCGACCTGGGGTGCGGAGCGGCTCGGGCAGCCAGTCGGTATCGGCGAGCAGTGTCTGTGCCTCCGCCGCCATGTCGCCCTTCTTCAGATGCTCGATCCGATCGGCGGCGCGCTGCCCCTTCGCCTGCGAAACCGCCTGAAGGATGCGGGCCTTGGTGACCCGGCCGAGGAAGTTGTCCATGGTCGGCTTCCAGCCGGCTGCCGTCATGTCGAGGTCAACCGCCTGCGCTAGCCGATCGGCGTGGGCGGCGGCACGGGGCCGCCGGTTCCAGGGCTCGTACACCGCGTTGACCGAGAGGCTGACGATGTGGGCGAACAGGGCCGCCCGGCTGTCGCCGTCCCATTCCTGCAGAGCGTCCCACAGATCGGCCGATTCCTTGGGCAGTGCCTTCGACCAGCTTTCGTGCCGCAGGCGGATCGCCTCGGCCGAGGCGCTGTCGTTGAGCCCCGGCGCCTGCGTCCCGAAGCTGACGCTCTTCAGATCGAGTTCGAGGCAGCTATCCGAGCCGTAGTGGTAGAAGGTCTTCAGCGTCAGAACGTGCAGGGCCGCGACGAAGGCGACGTCCGGCCGCTCGCCGAGCGCGTGGCGTAGGCCGAGCGTGCGGTGCGAGGTCAGCTCGGTCATCAGGCGGTCGGATATGGGCGAGAGACCCTCGTCCTCCTCAGGTTCGGCCTCGGGGGCGACCGCCACGATGGCTTCGTCACCCTCGTAGCTGGCCGCCATCGCGCGGTCCGCCTCTGCGTCCTCAGCCGAAACGGGCTCCGGCTCGATCGGCAGTTCGTCCTTGGGGCGGACGTAGCCGCGCTCGACACGAAGGTGCCCGTCGGCGCCGATGCTGACGAAGGCGCCGGCACGGGAGATCTCGGCAGGGTCGAACACGACGGGCCGGGTCTCGAACCCCTCCAGCGCCGTTTCCAGCTCCGACAGGCGCTCGTCCACCTCGTCCGGCAGTTCGTCAGCGTCCTGGTATTCCTCGGACAGCCGGTCGAACTCGGCCTGTAGTGCGTCCCGGGTCGCTTCCTCCTCGGTCGTCAGCGCAACGGTCTCACCGCGAAGCTGGCGCAGACCGAAGGCATGGCCGTAAGCGAAGTCGGGAGCGACTTCGATCCACTTCCAGCCTTCGGCGGCGATCGCCTCGGATTCCACCTCGAGCTTGTCGGCGACCATCTGGTTGACCAGTTGGACATCCTGCAGCCAGCCGCCGTCGTCGCCCTGGAACAGGTCGCGCAGCACCGTGCCGCCCGCCGCGACATAGGCGTCGAGGCCGATGAACTGCACCCGCTTGTCCGAGGCCCGGACCGCGCCCTCGGTCAGCATGCGACGGATGACATAGGGCTGCTTGTCGTAGGAGCCCTTCAGGCGCTCGAAGACCTGCTCCTGGCGCTCATGGTCGCCGGAGACGGTGAAGGCCATGAGCTGGTCGAGTGTCATGCCGTCCTCGGCGTAGACGTCGAGCAGCGCCGGCGAGACCGATGCGAGCTTCAGCCGCTGCTTCACCACGTTGACCGAGACGAAGAACGCGGCGGCGATCTCCTCCTCGGACTGGCCCTTCTCGCGCAGCGCCAGGAACGCCCGGAACTGGTCGAGCGGATGCAGCGGTGCGCGCTGGACGTTCTCGGCGAGCGAATCCTCCTCGGCGATGCCGCTGTCACGGACGATGCACGGCACCGGCGCGGTCTTGGCGAGGCGCTTCTGCTTCACGAGCAGCTCCAGCGCCCGGTAGCGCCTGCCACCGGCCGGGATCTCGAACATGCCGGTCTCGACGCCGGCCTGGTCGACGACAGCGCGCACGCTCAGGCCCTGCAAGAGGCCGCGGCGGGCGATATCGTCGGCCAACTCCTCGACCGAGACGCCGGCCTTCACGCGCCGGACGTTCGACTGGGAGAGCAAGAGCTTGTTGAAGGGGATGTCGCGCGAGGGCGAGAGGGTGATCTTCTGAAAAGTGGTAGCCATCGGGATATGCTCCGC
>CAILTK010000085.1 GCA_903837135.1 uncultured Caulobacterales bacterium | reverse complement strand
TGCTCGTCGTAGCTCTTGGCGAAGATGTGGCCGCCGGAGCCGTCGGCGACGAAATAGAGCTCGTCGGTATCGGGCGGGTCCATCACCGCGGCCAGGGCGGCGCGGCCGGGGTTGCCGATCGGCCCGGGCGGCAGGCCGAAGTTGACGTAGGTGTTGTAGGGCGTGGGCGTCATCAGTTCGGACTCGCGCAGGCCGCGCCCGAGCGGCGCGCCGGCGGTGACGCCGTAGATCACCGTCGGATCGGCCTGCAGCTTCATGTTGATCTTCAGCCGATTGACATAGACGGCGGCGATGCGCGGCCGCTCGGACGGGACGGCCGTCTCCTTCTCGACGATCGAGGCCAGGGTCACCGCCTGTTCGGGGGTGGAGAAGGGCAGGCCGGGCTTACGCTGGCTCCACAGCTCGGCCAGCACCCGGTCGCGGGCGTCGATCATCTTCTGCAGCACCGCCGCGCGGGCGTCGCCGCGCACCACCTCATAGGTCTCGGGCAGGACCGAGCCCTCGGCCGGCGTCGGGATCTCGCCGGTCAGGACGTCCGAGGCGTTGAGGATCTGCGCCACCTGCACCGCCGGTATCCCCTCGGGAATGGTGATGCGGTGATGGACGATGTCGCCGGCGCGGATCTTGTGCAGCACCTGGGCCAGGGAGGCGCGCGAGGGGAAGCTGTATTCGCCAGCCTTCAGCCGTCGGGCCGCGCCGGTGAGCTCGGCGGCGGCGATGAACATCTGCGGCGCGTGGATCACCCCGGCCCGCGACAGGCTGGAGGCCATCTCCGCCAGGCCGCCGCCGCGGCGAAGAATGACCGTCGTGGCCCCGCCCACGCGCGCCACCGGACCCGGCCCCTCGAAGGCCACGGCCGCGCCGACCAGGACGATGATGGCCAGCATACCGAGGGTGAAGACCGCCGACAGCAGGCCGGCGATGAAGCGCCGAAACCCGCCGGGCCTGCGCTCCCTCGCGTCGGTCACCCTCTCAGACCTTGGCGAAGATGACGCTGGCGTTCGTGCCGCCGAAGCCGAACGAGTTCGACATCGACACCGCGATCGGCATCGGCCTGGCCTTGTGCGGCACGAGGTCCATCGGCGTCTCGACGTCGGGATTGTCGAGGTTGATGGTCGGCGGCGCGATCTGGTCGCGGATGGCCAGGATCGAGAAGATCGACTCGATCGCCCCGGCCGCGCCCAGGAGGTGCCCGGTCATCGACTTGGTCGACGACATCGCCACCTTGGACGCGTGGTCGCCCAGCAGCCGCTGCACCGCGCCGAGCTCGATGCCGTCGGCCATGGTCGAGGTGCCGTGGGCGTTGACGTAGTCGATGTCCGACACCTCGAGCCCGGAGTCCTTCAGCGCCGCGCGCATGGCGCGGAAGCCGCCGTCGCCGTCCTCGGACGGGGCGGTGATGTGGTAGGCGTCGCCCGACAGGCCGTAGCCCTTCACCTCGGCGTAGATCTTGGCTCCGCGCGCTTTGGCGTGCTCGTACTCCTCGAGCACCAATATGCCCGCGCCCTCGCCCATGACGAAGCCGTCGCGGTCCTTGTCGTAGGGGCGCGAGGCCTTTTCCGGGGCGTCGTTGAAGCTGGTGACCATGGCCCGGCAGGCGACGAAGCCGGCGATGGCCAGCTTGCAGATCACCGCCTCCGCCCCGCCGGCGATCATCACGTCGGCGTCGCCGTACTTGATGATCCGCGCCGCGTCGCCGATGGCGTGGGCGCCGGTGGCGCAGGCGGTGACCACCGAATGGTTGGGGCCCTTGAAGCCGTAGCGGATCGACACATGGCCCGAGGCCAGGTTGATCAGGGCCGAAGGGATGAAGAAGGGCGAGACCCGGCGCGGGCCCTTGGCCTCGAGCTCGAGCGTGGTGTCGGCGATGGTCGACAGGCCGCCGATGCCCGAGCCGATGATCACCCCGGTGCGCTCGCGATCGGCCTCGTCCTCGGGGGTCCAGCCGGCGTCCTTCACCGCCTCGTCGGCGGCGGCCACGGCGTAGAGGATGAAGTCGTCGATGCGCCGGCGGTCCTTGGCCGACATCACCTTGTCGGGGTCGAAGGAGCCCTCGACCTCGGGGCCGCCGCCGCCGCGGCCGTCGACCCGCGGCACCTCGCACGCCACCTGGCAGCCGTAGCCCTCGGAATCGAACGCGGTGATCTTTCCGGCGCCCGACTTGCCGGCCAGGATGTTCTTCCAGCTGGTCTCCACGCCCCAGCCGAGGGGCGTCAGAAGACCCAGGCCGGTGATCACGACACGACGCATGCCTGCTCCTGAACTATCCCTCGCCCTGGCTGACTCGCCCCGAGGGTTTCACCATAGAATAAGCGCGCGCCCGGCGTATTGCACGAGCGCGCGCATAAGCGGCGATCAAGGGCCGGCTTGGGCTCAGCCGCCCTGCTTTTCCTGGATGAACTTCACCGCGTCGCCGACGGTCTGGATGTGTTCGGCGGCGTCGTCGGGAATCTCGATGTCGAATTCCTCTTCGAAGGCCATCACCAGCTCGACGTTGTCGAGGCTGTCGGCGCCGAGGTCATCGATGAAGCTGGCCTTTTCGGTCACCTTTTCCGGGTCCGCGTCGAGGTGTTCAATCACGATCTTGCGTACGCGTTCGAGGGTGTCGGACATTCAAGGCCCCTGGGCTGATTTGCTGCTGCGGCGATAACTTCGCCCGAGCGGCTCTGGTTTCGCGCCGGACCCATTTCCATGAGTCCGTCGGCGCCGCAAGGCCGTGGAATAGCCCAGCTGCACCGGTGAAAGTGTGGCCTATCACACTCTTTTTGGGGTGAGAACCCTCTCGTCAGATCATCGCCATGCCGCCGTTGACGTGGAGGGTCTGGCCGGTGACGTAGGCGGCCTCGTCGGAGGCCAGGTAGACGCAGGCGGCGCCGATGTCGGCGCCGGCGCCGAGCCGGCCCACGGGGATGGTCTCGAGGATGCGGCTGCGCTGCTGTTCGTTGAGCGCGTCGGTCATCGGGCTCTCGATGAAGCCCGGGGCGATGCAGTTGGCGGTGATCGCGCGCGAGGCGACCTCGGCGGCCAGCGACTTGGTGAAGCCGATCATGCCGGCCTTGGAGGCGGCGTAGTTGGCCTGGCCGGGGTTGCCGGTGACGCCGACAACCGAGGTGATGGCGATGATCCGGCCGTGGCGGCGCTTGAACATGCCCTTCAGCCCCGCGCGGGTCAGCCGGAAATAGCTTTCCAGGTTGATGCGCAGCACGCTCTGGAAGTCCTCGTCCTTCATCCGCAGCAGCAGGCCATCCTTGGTCACGCCGGCGTTGGCGACCAATATGTCGACCTTGCCCGCGGCGGCCTCGGCGGCGGCGATCAGGCCGTCGGCGCCCTCGGGCGTGGAGAGGTCGGCGGTGAGCACCGTGGTCCGTTCGCCGAGGGTCTCGGCCAGGGCCTGCAGGGCGCTCTCGCGGGTCCCGGACAGCACCACATGCGCCCCCTGGTCGTGCAGGGCGCGGGCGATCGCCCCGCCGATGCCGCCCGAGGCGCCGGTGACCAGGGCGGTCTTGCCGGAAAGGTCGAACATGGTGGTTTCCTCCCTAACCCGAAGCGGGTCGGCCCTCGTCCTTCGAGACCCGCGGCGCGGGCGCCTCAGGATGAGGGCTACTGTTATGTCAGCTTAGCGGTCGAGCGGCGCGCGAGTTCACTGTCGGTCCTCATCCTGAGGTGCGAACGCAGTGAGCCTCGAAGGACGCACCCCGCCCTCAAAGACTCTTCGCGAACGCTTCCAGATCCTCGGGCGTGTTCAGCGCCACGGCCTCGGCGTCGGGGGCGATGCGCTTGGCCATGCCGGTCAGCACCTTGCCGGCCCCGGCCTCGGCGAAGCGGGTGACGCCGCCTTCTCCCGCCAGCCACAGCATGCTCTCGCGCCAGCGCACCCGGCCGGTGACCTGCTCGACCAGGAGGCGGCGGATCTCCTCGGGGTCGTGCACCGGATGGGCCACCACATTGGCCACCAGCGGCGCGCGCGGCTGGGCGATCGCCACCGCGGCCAGGGCCTCGGCCATCTCGTCGGCGGCGGGCTGCATCAACGGGCAGTGGAAGGGGGCGGAGACGTTCAGCGGGATGGCGCGGGCGCCCAATTCCTTGGCCTTGGCGATGGCCTTGTCCACGGCCGCCTTCTCGCCGGAGATGACGATGTTGCCGGCGTTGTTGTCGTTGGCCACGACGCAGACGCCGATCTCGGCCCCCGCCGCCGCGGCGGTCTCGGCCAGGGCGAGGTCGGTCTTGGGTCCGATCAGCGAGGCCATGGCCCCCTCCCCCACCGGCACGGCGCGCTGCATGGCCTGGCCGCGCAGCTTGAGCAGGCGGGCGGTGTCGGCCAAGGGGATGGCCTCGGCGGCGCACAGGGCCGAATACTCGCCGAGCGAGTGGCCGGCGACGAAGGCGGCCTTGTCGATCCCGACCCCGAACTCGGCCTTCAGCGCCCGCACCACCGCCATCGACACCGCCATCAGCGCCGGCTGGGCGTTCTCGGTCAGGGTGAGCTGGTCCTCGGGCCCGTCGCGCATCAGCAGGAACAGCTTCTGCCCCAGGGCGTCGTCGACCTCCTGGAACACCTCGCGCGCGGCGCCGAACGCCTCGGCGAGGCTCATGCCCATGCCGATCGCCTGGCTGCCCTGGCCCGGAAACAGAAACGCCAAGCTCATGACGGCAGGGCTCCCTTATGGTCTTCGTTGGCGCGCGCTCTAGCCCCAACGGGGGGCAGGCGCAACTTTGCCCCCTTCCCCCTCAAGGGGTTGAGCCGCAGCGGGAGCCCACGATTGGGCTCCTGCAAGGCGAAAGGGGCTGGGGTTGGGGGTGAGTGCAGGACGGCGAAGCGAAGAGAACCGGAGGCGCCTCACACCGGCATAGTATCGACGCCGCCTACAATTTGGAGTCATGCTCGGGCTTGACCCGAGCACCCAGCCGCACGACGTCTGACGCTGCAATTCCGCTGTATCTTGCGTTGCGCTTGCTGGGTCCTCGGGTCTCCGCTGCGCTCCGCCCGAGGATGACTGGAAATGAACGCCCCCGCCCCGCCGACCCAAGACTCCAAGGCCCACATCTCCTCGACCGGCTTCGACCTCACCCCGCCGACCCCCGAGCAGCGCAAGGCGCTGGAGGCGTCGCTGACCCGCGAGGAGGCCGAGGTGCTGCTGCACCACGGGACCGAGGCGCCGTTCTGCGGCGGCCTGCTCGGCCAGAAGGAGGACGGGGTCTACTGCTGCCGCGAGTGCGCCCTGCCGCTGTTCCTGCACAAGACCAAGTTCGAGAGCGGCACCGGCTGGCCCTCGTTCTACGCCCCCTACGACGAGGGGCATGTGAAGGCGGTCAAGGACGTCTCCTACGGCATGGTCCGCATCGAGACCCGCTGCGCCCGCTGCGACAGCCACCAGGGCCACGTCTTCCCCGACGGCCCCGCGCCCACCCGCCTGCGCTATTGCATCAACTCCGTCTCGCTGGAGTTCGTGAAGACGGGGGAGCCGCTAAGGGATCCGCTTGGGCGCGGGGATCGGATGCCGGGGTAGGCCGGTTGCGTCGCGCCTGACCCCAGCGGCGGCGCAGCCCCCTCAGTCACTCCGTGACAGCTCCCCCAATGGGGGAGCACCTTGGCGCCCTCGCCAACCAAGGCCGCGAAACCCAGGTCCTCCCCCACTGGGGGAGGTGGCCGCAAAGCGGCCGGAGGGGGTGGCGCTACGGCCGGCAGAGAGCACGCCGCAAGCCCGAGTCAAACCGGCACTCAATTATCGCGTCGCGGCGAGCGGCCTCCCGGCCGTCGGCGAGAGATCTCTTCCAGCCATCCCGCCACATCATCGATGACCACGACCCGCCCGGCGGCGAGGTCGTCGAGGCCTTCCTGCACTTTCGCGCGAGAGCGTTCCTCCCGCAGCGCCTCGTCTTCCCGGAGCCGATCCAAGGTGGTGCGTACTGCGGTCTCGGCATCCGCGTAAACACCCAACCGAACCTGCTCCTCGACGAAGCGGTCCTGGTCGGCGTCGAGGCTGATCTTCAGCGTGCTCATGCGCGGCACCATAGGTGGAAACGGAGTTGGCTCAAAGCGCACACCGACCCCCATTCTGTGTCCCCTAAGACGAGGGGCGTTGGCGAAAGTCGCCTCCTACGGCATGGTCCGCATCGAGCCCCGCTGCGCCCGCTGCGACAGCCACCAGCGCCACGTCTTCTCCGACGGCTTGGCGATTGACATCCGAGACGGCCGCTCAGGCATTCCGTGCTAGAGCCCTCAACGGGGCGTAGCTTCGCGCCTTCGCCCGGGCCTCGCAACCCAGATCCTACCCCACTGGTGGAGGTGGCCGCGAAGCGGACGAAGGGGCGGCGCCACGTCTTGCGGCGAACGCTCCGCAAGTCCCGTCGCAACGACACTCAATCATCCGCTACTGACGAGTGACCTCATGGCCGCCGGTAAGCGACTTCTTCAAGCCAGCCCCCTTATCGCTTGCGAACGTTTCAAGAACACGGCATCTTTGGTTTCAGTTATTTTGGCACCTGCTAGCCTCGGGTATGTCCGTTGAGCGATTCGTCCCGGAAGATCTTCGAGCGCGATATGACGTGCATGAATGGCGGAACGGTCTCGCCGTCCTCACGGCAGCCTGCCCAAGGCAATGGGAAGACATTGTCTGGGCTCTTCGTGAATTTCGCCTTTATGCTTCAGAGATCATCGCGCGTGGAGGCAATCGGTCAAAGATTGCGATTCGGATTGACAGCTTGTTGGCAAGCCGTGGCTGGCAGAAAAAACAATTTGAGACGCGCGTTGTTGTTGACGAGAGAGCGCTAGAATCTCCCACACACGAAATTGATATGTATATGGATGGCGTTGCGTTTGAGACGGAATGGAATAACAAAGATCCGTTTTTTGACCGCGATCTAAATAATTTTCGGTTGCTCTTCGACCTTCGAGTGGTTCAGGTCGGTGTCATCGTGACGAGAAGTGATGAACTGCAGGCGCTCGCCGTCGAACTCGGCCGCGATCGTCAGAGCTACGGTGCGTCGACCACCCACCTGAGTAAGCTCTTACCACGGCTTGAAGGCGGCGGTGGAGGTGGCTGTCCTGTCGTAGTTTTCGGGATCAAACGCAGCGCTTTCTCTGACGACCGGTCCAATCCGGTTGGTGCGGTGCCGATCGATCCCACTTTAATTCAATCCGCCGAGGACGATAACAATGCCGTTTGATGACGTGGGATTGGAAGCCGCAACCAGCCTCGCCGGGTTCGCGCGCGGCCGAAAGTTTGCGACAATTCTAGCTGACCCGCCGTGGCAGTTTCAAAACCGCACGGGAAAGATGGCGCCAGAACATAGAAGACTGAATCGCTATCCGACGATGACCTTGGAAGATATCTGTGCGCTCCCCGTAGAAGGCATCGCCGCAGACACAGCCCACCTTTATATGTGGGTCCCGAACGCGCTATTGCCTGAGGGGCTTAGAGTGATGGAAGCGTGGGGGTTCAATTACAAGTCCAATTTGATCTGGCACAAGATCCGTAAGGATGGCGGTTCCGATGGTCGAGGTGTTGGATTTTACTTCCGCAACGTAACGGAGATTATTCTTTTCGGGGTGCGCGGAAAGAATGCACGCACGCTGGCGCCAGGCCGCAGCCAAGTAAACATGATTGAGACTCGTAAGCGGGAGCATAGCCGTAAGCCCGACGAGCAGTACGAACTTATCGAAGCTTGTTCGCCGGGGCCCTATCTGGAAATGTTCGCTCGTGGAGAACGCAAAAAATGGGTAGTATGGGGCAATCAGGCCGATGCTGAGTACGAGCCAAATTGGCCAACCTACGCATATAATTCGGCTGTGACGGAGTAGATGTGGCTGAGTTTCAACACAATCGTATTCGAAGCCGCCTCCTAGATGAGGTAGGTCCACATTTAGATATATCGGATGCGCTGGAAAGTAAACGGGGCGATATCGAGATCATAAGACTTACTCGGTCGGTGGCCGCCGCCGCCCTTCAAATAGAGGGGGGCCTAGGCGTTGAGCAGGCTACATCGTGCGTCGTTGATGGCTTCGGAGACAACGGGATTGACGCGGTATACTTTGATATAACGTCAAAGACTCTTTTTCTGGTTCAAGCTAAGTGGAGCCAATCCCACAGCTCATCGGTTGATTTAGCTGGCATCCTCAAATTTCTCGCCGGTGTCTCTGATCTGCTCGCTCAAAAGAAGGCAAAGTTCAGCTCGCGGATACAAGAGCGCTGGAATCTCATATCGGATGCCCTCGACAACGCCGCACGCATCCGTTTAATCGTTGCCTATCCCGGGTCCGAAAAGATTTCAGACGAAATTCAGGCGCGCATAGATGAATTTGTGCAAGAGCAAAACGATACATCAGATACTTTTTCAAGCATTAATTTATCGCAGAGGGAGCTCTTTCAACACTTTGCCGCCGAGGCGGCCCCTCCTCAGATTGACTTATCGATACCAGTTGCGCAGTATGGCCGAATAGAATCACCGCTATTTGCCGTTTACGGGCAAGTATCGGCAGTAGAAATCGCCAAGTGGTATAAGGAGCATGGCAATAAGCTTTTCGCCGGCAATATACGCCATTTTGTTGGATTAAACTCCGATGTCAATAATGAAATTTCCAAGACGCTTTTGGGAGATCCGGAGTCATTTTGGTATTACAATAATGGCATAACAATTCTTTCGCAAGATATCAGCCGCCGCCCCGGCCCTACAGACAAGTCGATCGGTGTTTTCGATTGCAAGAGAGTGACAATTGTCAATGGCGCACAGACTGTAGGAACTATCGGGAGGTCGAAGCTTCCAGACGATAGCACCGCAGTAGTTCAAGCAAGGATCATCCTCGTTGAGGACCCCGACGCGTCAACTGGCCGGATGATAACTAGGGCTTCAAATACGCAAAATAGAATAGACGCAAGGAATTTTGTCGCGCTCGATCCGATTCAAGATCGCATTAGGTCTGAACTGTTGCTCGATGGAGTCAACTACGAGTTTAGAGAAGGAGAACCCTCAGACGGCACAGCTGAAGGATTCGATTTCATTGATGCCATAGTGACGCTCGCCTGCGCCAGTCCTGAAATTTCTTATGTAGCCCTCTCTAAGGGGTATGTTGGCGGACTGTATGCCGATATTAATACTGCCCCATACAAAGCTCTATTCAACCCAGGAACTGACTCAAAGCGCCTATGGACTACTGTTCAGTTAGCGCGGAGGATTGATAAGTCTGTCCGCAGGCAATTTGATGACCCTTCCGCGACTGAACGGGGCATTATTGTTCACGGGAACCGCTTCACGCTTCACTGCGCACTTCGCAAGCTTAGAAAGCTACGTCCGATCGAACCAACGGCTATATACACTGATGAAGAACTTGATTCAGTTGTTCGAAGCGTCGTGCACGGTACTCGCGACATAATTGATGGATTTTATGACGGCGCATATCTTGCGCCATTGTTCAAGAACGTAACAAAGTGCACTGATGTGCGTGAGCGCTTGGAAACAGCCGGTGCGTCCCAATGAAACTGCTTGGCACTCTGGCAAATCAGTCCCCCAAACTCAGGTTTGTATCAAGTCCGCATTCGCTGGATTTACGCTGGCGGGTCACCCAGTTTAGCCAAACCGAGAAATCTTTGACCTCCCCACGCGGCCGGCGGCCAAATCGTCTACACCCTCCCGTATCATGGCGCGAAATCGCGCGTTAAGCATGCGTCCTCCTCATCCGTTCGATTAGCCGGCATCTAGCTCTCCCCCCCTACAACCGCCCCTTCCTGAACCGCTCCGCCGCCTCCGCCCGCGCCTGCTTGCGCTCGCGCTTGGGCGCTTCCTTGTCCACCGCCTCGCCGACCGGCGTCATCACGTCGTTGGCGAACTCGAGGTCCAGCATCTTCAGCCGCTTGAGCTCGTCCCTCAGCCGGGCGGCGGTTTCGAACTCCAGGTTGGACGCGGCCTCGCGCATCCTCGCCTCCAGATCGCGCAGGGTGGTCTGGAAGTTGGAGCCCAGGAAGGGCTTGGCGCTTTCGGCCACGCCGGCGTCGACCTGCACCCGGTCGCCCTTTTCGTAGGGGCTGTCGAGGATGTTGGCGATGTCGCGGCGCACGCTCTCGGGGGTGATGCCGTGCTCGATGTTGTAGGCGTTCTGCTTCTCGCGCCGGCGTTTGGTCTCGGCCATGGCCCGCTCCATCGAGCCGGTGATGTGGTCGGCGTAGAGCACCACCCGTCCGTCGAGGTTCCGCGCCGCCCGGCCGATGGTCTGCACCAGCGAGGTCTCCGAGCGCAGGAAGCCCTCCTTGTCGGCGTCGAGCACGGCGACGAAGGCGCACTCGGGAATGTCGAGCCCCTCGCGCAGCAGGTTGATCCCCACCAGCACGTCGAAGGCCCCGAGCCTGAGGTCGCGGATGATCTCGATCCGCTCCACCGTGTCCACGTCCGAGTGCATGTAGCGCACGCGCACGCCCTGCTCGTGCATGTATTCGGTCAGGTCCTCGGCCATCTTCTTGGTCAGCACGGTGACCAGCGAGCGGTAGCCGCGCAGGGCCACCTCCTTGACCTCGGCGATCACGTCGTCGACCTGGCTGGCCCCGGCGGTGGAGACCGGGCGCACCTCCACCGGCGGATCGATCAGGCCGGTGGGACGGATCACCTGTTCGGCGAACACGCCGCCGGTGCGGTCGAGCTCCCACGGGCCGGGCGTGGCCGAGACGTGCACGGTCTGCGGCCGCATGGCGTCCCACTCCTCGAACTTGAGCGGGCGGTTGTCCATGCACGAGGGCAGGCGGAAGCCGTACTCGGCCAGGGTGGTCTTGCGCCGGTAGTCGCCTTTGTACATGGCCCCGATCTGCGGCACCGTCTGGTGGCTCTCGTCGGTGAACAGCAGGGCGTTCTCCGGCACGTATTCGAACAGGGTCGGCGGCGGTTCGCCCGGCAGGCGGCCGGTGAGATAGCGGCTGTAGTTCTCGATCCCGGCGCACGAGCCGGTGGCCTCCATCATCTCGAGGTCGAAGCGGGTGCGCTGTTCGAGCCGCTGGGCCTCCAGGAGCTTGCCGGTCTCGGTGAACCATTTCACCCGCTCCTCCATCTCGGCGCGGATGTGATCGATCGCCTGCTTCAGTGTCGGGCGCGGGGTGACGTAGTGGGAGTTGGCGTAGACCTTCACGCTCGGCAGGTCGGCGGTCTTCTTGCCGGTGAGCGGGTCGAACTCGGTGATGCTCTCGATCTCGTCGCCGAACAGGGAGATGCGCCAGGCGCGGTCCTCGAGGTGGGCGGGAAAGACTTCGATCACGTCGCCGCGGCGGCGGAAGGTCCCGCGCGAGAAGGCCTGGTCGTTGCGCTTGTACTGCAGGGCCACGAGGTCGGCCAGCAGCCGCCGCTCGTCCACCGGCTCGCCGACCTCCAGCGAGAAGGTCATGGCGGTATAGGTCTCGACCGAGCCGATGCCGTAGATGCACGACACCGAGGCGACGATGATCACGTCGTCGCGCTCGAGGATGGCGCGGGTGGCCGAGTGGCGCATCCGGTCGATCTGTTCGTTGATCGACGAATCCTTCTCGATATAGGTGTCGGTGCGCGGGACGTAGGCTTCCGGCTGGTAGTAGTCGTAGTAGCTGACGAAGTACTCGACCGCGTTGTCGGGGAAGAAGTTGCGGAACTCGCCGTAGAGCTGGGCCGCCAGCGTCTTGTTGGGGGCGAGGATCAGGGCCGGCCGCTGGGTGGCGGCGATGATCGAGGCCATGGTGAAGGTCTTGCCCGAGCCGGTGACGCCGAGCAGCACCTGGTCGCTCTCGCGCGCCTTGATGCCCTCGACCAGCTCCTTGATGGCGGTGGGCTGGTCGCCGGCCGGCTCGTAGGGCGCCGTCAGGTTGAACTTGCGGCCGCCCTCGGACTTCTTCGGCCGCTCGGGCCGGTGCGGCGCCCAGGCCGAGGTCACGCTCGGGGCCACGTCCATGGTGAAGGTGTGTCCGGCCTCGGCCAGCCCCGGCGGCCCGTCGGCGCGGTCGAGTTCGCGGCTCAGGTCGATAGGGGCTGACGACTTGACGGGGCGAGAACGGGGCATGAACGGAAGGTAGGCGCGCGGAGCGCTCCAGGCTAGGGGGCGGTGTCAGCAGGATGCGGCCGCGGCGGGACCGGCCAGAACGGTCAAATGTGGAGAAGGGTTTCCGCGGCGTCCCCCCGTCTTGCCCGCGGCGGCGGCGCATGCCAGCTTCGCCGGGTCTGATCGAGACTGCGCCAACTCCGGGGTTCCTCCATGCGCCGCGCCATCGCCACCGCCGCCGTCCTCGCCTTCAGCCTCGGTGTTTTCGGGGCCGCCGACGCCGCCCCCTGCAAGGACGCCAAGGGCAAGTTCGTCAAATGCCCCGCCGCCGCCCCGGCCAAGGCGGTGAAGTGCAAGGACGCCAAGGGCAAGTTCGCCAAGTGCACCGCCCCGGGCGCGAAGCCGGTTTAGCATTGGTGAGCGCCACGACGAGGCGTCGCACGACTCCCGGCCCGACGTGAGGATCCGGTAGGCCTTCGGCAGGGAGGTCTTCTCTCCCCTCCTGTCAGCACTCGGCGATGCGGAGCGCCAGCCGCGCGGCGGGCCGCGCCCAAATCGCGCAGTACGCCCTTGCTGAAGGCGCCAGTCATAAATCGTTCACCCTGATGGGCGGACCCTGAACCCACGACGGCGAAGCACCGTTTATTGCCCGTCTCGCCGCCGTGGGAAGAGAGGCCGCCATGTCTGTGCTCGAAACCGATATCGTCGATTACGTCTACCTGGAGGACGACACCCAGACCCCGGTCCTGGTGGTGTCCGATCCCCTGACCTGGAAGCCGCCCGAGGACGAGGTTCACCTCGAGGCCCTGCGCGACAAGCTGAACAGCCAGATCGCCTTCGTGGAGACCGGACAGATCCGCGGCGTGTGGCCGGGCTTCGCCGGCGGCCTGGTGCGGGTGGAGGTGGTCGCCCGCTTCGCCCTGAACCGGGCGGCCGAGGAGTTCTACAACGTCGCCGGCCGGACCATGCACGCCGCCAACATGGACCTGCAGTTCCGCCTCTGCGACAGCTGAAACCGGGGCTGAAACAGGTCGGCCTCAATTTCGTGCTTATCCTATATAGAGGTGGGCGCGTTGGAGGACGATGAGCATGCGTAGCGTGGTGGCGATGGCGGTCCTGGCGGCCGCCCTCTGCGGGGCCGCGGCGGCGCGGGCCCAGGAGGCTCCGCCCGCGACGGCTCCGGCCGCGACGACGCCGGCCGCGACGACTCCACCCGAGACAACGCCGGCCGCCTCGGCGCCGGCGACCTCCGCCTCGCCGCCCGTGGCGCAGCCCGGCGGCGACACCACCGCCGACCAGATCGCCGCCTGGATGAGGGCGGGCCAGCCGCAGGCCGCGGGCGATGCGCCGGATCAGGGCGACGGCCTGCCCCGGCGGATCCACGGCGAGGTCGGCGTCACCGTCTCCAACCGCGGCTACGGCGGCTATGCGGCCGCCTCGGTCCCGATCGGCGACAACAGCGACGTGGACGTGGCCGTGGCCGGGGCGCACGAGCGCTTGCCGTGGGGCGGCGGCTCGGTCAATTCGCGCAGTCTGGCGATCGGCGTCCATCTCGACGGCGCCGACGTCGGCCGCTGGCTCAGGGGCGACCACGGGGGCGACAAGTGCATCCAGCACGCGGTGCGCCTGCGCGACGATCCGGTGCTGATGGCCGACGGGACCTGCGCCAGACCCACCGCCGACTCGCCGCCCGACCCCGGCAGCTAGGACCGTCTCTGCATCCCCGCGGCCTTCCACGCGTTGCGCACGCATCGGGGGATCGAAGGAGACAGACATGCGTGCGCACCACAGGCCTTTGGCCGCGCTCGGGATCGCCGGCCTGATACTGGCCTCCGCGCCGGCCCTGGCCCAGCAGACCACCACTTCGACCGTTCCGCCGCCGGGCGTCCCGGCGCCCGCGACCACGCCGCTGGGGACGCCGGCTGGGCCCGACAACACCGTGGCGACCACCAATCCGCCGGTCGGCCAGGTCGGCCCCGGGATCGACTCGGCGCATGCGGTCAATCCCGCGCCGGGCGCCGCCGGTCCCTATGTCGGCCATAGCGAGAACGCCTTCTACAATGTGCAGGCGCGCATCGACCGGGTCGAGCAGCGGGCCAGGACCCAGCTCAGCGGCGCGCGGCAGCGCAAGGCGATGGCCGATCTCAAGTCGATCAAGGCCGAGCTGGCCACCCAGCAGGCCCGTCATGGCGAGGTCCGCGACTGGGACCGCGAGAATCTGAACCATCGCCTCGACCAGCTTGAAGCCCAGGTCGGCATCGGCCCGGCGCCGCGGGGCGAATAGGCGCCTCACTGGCAAGATCGGTCAGACGTCTCAACGCAGAGACCGCGGAGACGAGCGCGGAGCGCGCAGCGGAAATTGAACGCGTGGATCGGCACGGCGCCCCTGCCAGCACGCCCCTCCGCCCGCTCCGCGAACGCCTCTGCGATCTCCGCGTCGATCCTGCCCGGCCAAACCCAGACCGTCACTTCATCTGCGGCGCGTAGCCGGCGCGGAGGGCGTCCACGGTCAGGCGCGGCGTCAGGACGTCGGCCTCGCCGGTCCCGGCCGCGACGCTTTCGGCGTAACCGGACGCGGTCCAGCGGTTGAGGCGGCCGTTCCGTTTCAGCCAGGGCTCTCCGTCCCGACTTATGAACGCGCCGTCCGGGAGATCCTTCGTCGGCGCGCGCCAGGTGCGCTTGCCGCCGGCCGCGTCGAGCCGTTCCTCGTGCAGGACCAGGTCCATCTCCGCTGCCTTGGAGAAGGCGACGCCGCGTCCGGCCGCGGCCGACGCCTTGAAGTGGAGATAATCCGCCCGACGGCACTCGGCGCAGGGGCGATGCCCGGCGGCCAGCGCCGTCGCCTCGTCGAGGAAGAACAGCTCGGTATAGAGACCCGGCGACATCACGGTTCGACGGCGATCCTTGAAGTGAAGCACGCAGATCAGCCAGGCCTTCAGCCGGAACGGGCGTAAAATCCGCTGCTGCCCGTCGTGCAGGAGGCCGCGATTGCCCATCCAGCCGCCGCGCGCGGCCGTGGCGACAAGTTGACCGAAGGGATTGACGCGGTTCTGCAACGGCATGGCCCATCTTAGACAGCGCAAATTCTGCCAGCAACCATCCAATACAGGGAGTATTTAGGCCTGTTAACCTCCATTTACGCTGTCTTGATAAATACATACCCCACATGTGGACAAGTTGTCCCACAGGGTAAATGCAAATAAACCATGTATTGGCGGATATTGGTGCGATCGCTTCACTTGGAATTAAGGATCGTCGGCCATCATCACGATCGTAAATTGGGGTTCGGCGAGCAGTTGGCTCGGACCCCGCCCTGCTCGCCAAAAGGAGAAATGAGCATGTCGAACTTTGTTGCACGCTTCATCAAGGACGAATCCGGCGCCACCGCCATCGAGTATGGCCTGATCGCCGCCCTGATCGCCGTCGTCATCATCGGCGCGGTGACCACCCTCGGCACCACCCTGTCGGGCAAGTTCAACACCATCTCGAACTCGGTGAAGTAAGATCTCCGGGATCGCCTGAGTGCTTGCGGCCGGGCCGCGCCGGGTTCGG
>CAILTK010000084.1 GCA_903837135.1 uncultured Caulobacterales bacterium | reverse complement strand
GCGACCGGCGCCGCCGGCGCGGTCTTGTTGGCCTCCTGGGCGGCGACGAGGCCGGCCAGGGCCAGACCGCCGGTCAGGCCGGAGGCCGCCAGGATCCGCCTCAGCCGGCGCATCAATGGCCTCCGGGATAGGGGTCGGTCGCGGCGCTGGGCGCGGCGGCCGGAGCGGGCGCCGTCCCCGGCGCCGCCGCGCCGCCGTTGCCCTGGGGCCGGATCACCTGGCCGATCAGGCCGAACAGATCGACGGCGCCCTGGGCGTTCTGGAACTCGGCCCCGGGCTTCAGGTCGTCGGAAGCGCCGCCGGGCGCGATCACCACGTGCTGGCCGCCGAGCAGACCGTCGGAGGTGATCTTCACCGTCGAGTCCGACGGCACCTTCACCTGCGGCTGGATCAGGAATCGGGTCCGGGCCAGAAAGGTCTTGGGATCAAGCTCGATCGCCGCCACCGACCCCACCTTCACCCCCGCCACCCGCACGTCGGCGCCGGGGGTCAGGGCGCCCACGTCGCCGAAACGGGCGGTCAGCTCATAGCCGCCGCCGGCGCCGCCGAAACCGCTGGCATGGCCGAGCGCATAGACCAGGAAGCCGGCCGCGACGGCCAGCACCACGGCGCCCACGCCGGTCTCGGCCCACTGTTCGCTGCGACCCGCCATTATTCGGGCTTCCACGCCTCGTAGTCGCCCGTCGCCGCCGGACGATGGCCGCCGCGGACCAGCGAACCGCGCGGGCGCCAGGCGAAGCGCGTGCCGGTCAGGTTGGGCAGGTGTTCGGTCTCGTAGGCGCGGACCTTCAGCGGCTCCACGGTCGGCGGCTCGGCGAAGGTATGGTGCAGCCAGCCGTGCCATTCGGCCGGCACCTTGGACGGCTCGGCATAGCCCCTGTAGATCACCCAGCGCCGCCGCCGTCCGGCGTCGCCGTCGCGAATCGTCTTCGCCTCGTAATAGCGCTGGCCGAAATCGTCCTGGCCGACGAACCGGCCGCGCTGGGCGATGGTCAGAAGGGTGCCGAAGGTCGCTCCGTTCCACCAGGTGAAGATGCGCTTGAAGAACACTGGACACTCCCCGGACGCCTGACGGATCGGCGGCCTTTCGCCGGCCGGACTATAGGGAGCGGCCCCGGCGGCGTCCAGCGTCGGCAGGCCGTGCCCTCGCTTCGCCGAGGTCTCCACATATTGTGGTCTGTGGACCGATCGCCGCAAGCGGTTGCGTGTCGAGATGGACACCGGTAGCCTTTCCGCATCAGGCGAGGTGGTGCGTATGGCGGGTCGCTCGCAGACGGCGGGACCTTCGGCGGTCGAACTGACCGTCCGGGAGATCGAACGGGCCGATACCGTCGCCGAGGTCCTGGCGCCGGCGAGCTGGACCAGCGCGCGGGTGGAGGCCTGGCTCGACTGGGCCGATAGCCTCGGCGACGCGGACGGGGACGCCGCGCTCTGGGGCGGTCCCGCCCGCTGGGCGAGCGCCGTCGCCGCCAAAGGACGCGCGCAGGGGCGTTTCGCCAAGCCCAAGGACGCGGCGCTGTTCGAGTCCGCGCTGAGGGACGCCCTGCTCGCGGGCTGGGCCGCGCCCGCCCCGGCGCTTGAGGCGCCGGCCCGGATCGCGGAGGACGAACTGCCCGGATGGCTGGCGGCCGAGCGCGCGGCGCGCCTGGCCCGCGAAGGCCAGGCGATCCTCGCGGCGCGGCTGAACGACGTCGTGTCGGCGGTGGTCCGCTGCGAGGGCGACCGCGCCGCCTGCGCCGATCCCCTGGCCAATCCGGCCCTGGCCCGCGCCGTCCGCACCGCGCGCGAGGCGGGGGCCAGCGACCGCCTGCTGATCGACGTCGTCAGCATCGCCGCCGCCGACGCCGACTACGCGGTCGGCTCGCCCGAACCGGCCGACGCGGCGCCGGCCCTGATGACGCCGGGCCACGGCCGCGCGGCGTCCGCGGCGGCCTGGGAGACGGGACGGCTGATCCTGACTCTGGACGCGGGGGCCGGCGCGGAGATCCTCGAGCTGGTGGTCCGCCCGCTGATCGCGGTCGACCTGCACGCCCTGGCCGCGCAGCCGCCGGCCGAGCGGCGGAAATCGGTTCGACTGATCGGCGAGGCCGCCGCCATCGAAGGCGCGGCCCTGCTTCCCGCCGGCGTGCACGAGAGCCTGGCCGCGTCCGGCCTGGCCTACGGATCCGCCGAGGGGCGGACGGCGGCAGGCGAACTGGTCGCCGAACTGGCCTCGGCCGGCGCTCGGCTGGCGCTCGTCGACCATCCGGAGCTGTCGCTGCGCCTCGGCGGGCTCAGCGTCGGCGCGCAGCCCTGGCGCGGCCCGGTGTCGGTGGCCGAGACCGCCGACGGCGAGGTCTTCGCCGTGCTGCACGCCGCGGCCCTCTCGGGGCTGGAACGGCTCGGCAGGGACGTTGACGCCGCACGGGTGGAGGCGTTCGGCGCCCGCGCCTTCGATGGCTGTCCGGGACTCGATCCGGCGGCCCTCTACGCCGCCGGCTTCACCGATCACGAGATCGGTCACGCCGAAGCCTCGCTTGCCGGCGGCGCCCGCCTCGCCGCCGCCTTCGCCCCGGCCGTCGTCGGCGAGGGGTTCGTCCGCGACGTCCTGGGAGCCCGGGCCGCGGACCTGGAGCGCTTCGACACCCTCGCCGCCGCCGGCTTCACCAGCGAACGGGTGGCGACCGCCGAACGCTATCTGTGCGGCTCCGGCGGCGTCGGGGGCGAGGTGTTCCTGGCGCGGGACCAGATCCCGCTCCCCGCTCGGCTCGCCATGATCGCCTGCCTGGAGCGGGCGACCGGCGCGCCGTCGATCCACCGGCTCCCCTGCGGAGAAAGCCTGGCGGACCTGAACGACCTCGTCGCCCAGGCCGGCCGGCTGGGCGTGCGCGCCGTGCACCCGCAGCGCGCCGCGGCGAAGCCGCCGCTGCTGATCCTGCCGCCGGCCGAGGAGCCGCGCGTCGAGCGGCCGCCGCCCCAGCCCGAGCGGGTGATCGAGCGGATCGTCGAACGCGAGCGCACGCGGCGCAAGCTGCCCGACCGGCGCAAGGGCTATATCCAGAAGGCGGCGGTCGGCGGGCACAAGGTCTATCTGCACACCGGCGAGTACGACGACGGCGAACTGGGCGAGATCTTCATCGACATGCACAAGGAGGGCGCCGCCTTCCGCAGCCTGATGAACAACTTCGCCATCGCCATCTCCATCGGCCTGCAATACGGGGTCCCGCTGGAGGAGTTCGTCGACGCCTTCGTGTTCACCCGCTTCGAGCCGGCCGGGAAGGTCGACGGCAACGACCAAGTCCGGTCGGCGACGTCGATCCTCGACTATCTGTTCCGGGAACTCGGCATCAGCTACCTCGGCCGCGACGACCTCGCCAATCGCGACCCCGACGCCCTCAACGCCGACGGTCTCGGCCGCGGCAAGGCCGACGACGCGGAGAGCGAGGACGCGGAGGGCGAGGACGGGGCGCTTCCCTTCGCCCACCTCATCTCCAAGGGGTTTTCGCGCGGCGCGGCGCCGGACAACCTGTTGTTCCTGCCGAACGCGCGGCGCCCCGCCGAGGCGGAGGCCGCCGACAGCCCCACGCCCGACCTCTGCCCGGCGTGCGGCGACTTCGCCCTGACTCGGATGGGCGGCCGGCTGGTGTGCGAGAAATGCGGCGCCGCGCCGGGGCTCGTGGGTTAGGGCGGGTTCCGAAACGAGGGACCGGTCTTCGGATCAAACGTGGGTAAACACAAAATCTAGGTCGCGCCTTTGGTCGCGGCCGCGGCGGTGGCGGCGGCCTGCGCCTTGAACCTCTCCAGCAACTGCAGCTTCGCGGATTCCATGGCCTTGCGCTGGTCCGCGGTGCATTGGCGAACGGCGCAGATATGCTCGAACAGCTTGTCGATCATGTCGACCTGCATCGGCAGGATCATCGGCTGGACGGCTGCGACGCCGCGCCGGGACAGTTCGGGCTGCTTCTCCACCAGGCGCTGGCCGACCGGCGAGGTGTAGAAGGCGAGCAGATCCCTGAGCTCCTGCTCGTCGAAGGTTTCGGCGTAGATCTCCGCCATCTTGGGGATGTAGGCGGAGATCATCCGATCGGTCTCCTCCTTGAACAGCTTGACCGTATAGCGCTGCATCTCGGGATCCTTGCCGAGCGCGCCGAGATTGCCGGCGATCGCGTCCGCGACGATGCCCATCATGCGATGCAGGGAGCCGGCGCCGCCGGTGGCGACCACGATCTGCTGGGCCAGGGCCAGCTGTGGGTCGACGGGCGCGGCGACGGCCGACGGCGGCTCCGCGACCGCCTGGGAAAGGGTCGCCGACCAGGCGGCGCCGGAGAACAGCACGCTCGCCCCGATGACAAATATCTTGCGCATGGATCCCCGCCGGCTTGCACGAAAGCTTAAGCAGCATGTGGCATCCATCGGCGAATGGACACAACCCTGCGCAGCGTTCTGGTGGTCGCTCTCCTGGGGCTCGGGATCAGTGCGCCCGCCGCGGCCCAGAACGCCGGTCAGATCGCGCGCGTGAAGGCCGGCGCGGCCTGTCCGCGCTGCAACCTGTTCCAGGCCGATTTCGGCAGCCTGAACCTCAAGGGCCGCAATCTCGCCGGCGCCCGCCTGCGGCAGTCCGACGTGTCCGCCTCCGTGGCCGGCGGCGCCCGGTTCGCCGGCGGGGATCTGCGCGACCTCAACGCCTATGGCGCGGTGATGGGTCGGGCGGATTTCAGCCGCGCCGACCTGACCAACGCCACCTTCGTCGGCGCCTATCTCGAAGGGGCGAACTTCGCCGGCGCGACGCTGTCCGGCGCCAACTTCTCCGGCGCCGAGATGGCCCGGGCCCGCGGACTGAGCCCGGCGCAGCTCGCCCAGGCCTGCGGCGACGCCTCGACCACCCTGCCGCGCGGCCTGCACCTGAAGCCCTGCGGCTAGCTCTCCCCGTTCATCGGACGCTCATGTCCGTTACGGCGAATTAAGTGGCCTCAACAGCAACTTTGGGCGACACGGTTCGCATGTCGCTTCCCCTCCGCGTCATCGCCGTAATGGCCGCCGCCGCCTTGTCTTTCGGTGTTCGGCCAGCTTTCGCCGACGTGATCGCCGACCCGGATGTCGCCCGGTCGACCTTCTTCGGCGGCTCGTGCCCGCACTGCGAGTTTTCGCGCCGCAAGCTCACCGACGCCTCCTTCATGGGGGCCCAGTTCCCCAACGCTCAGCTGATCGGCGCGGACCTGCGGGGGGCCAAGCTGATCGGGTCGAACTTCTCCGGCGGCGACTTCACCGGGGCCGACCTCAGGGGCGCCCAGCTGATCGGGTCGACCTTCAGGGGGGTGAACTTCTCAGGCGTCATGATGTCGGGCCTGGACGCCAAGGCGACCAGCTTCGGCGCCGCCAACCTGACCGACGCGCATGCGGAATCGGCGAGTTTCTCGGTCTGCGACCTGAAGGGCGCGAACTTCCGCCACGCCCACCTCCATAGCGCCGACATCGTCCACTCGGAGATGAACAGCGTCGCCGCCGAAGGCGCGGATTTCTCCCACGCCGATCTGACCGACAGCATCATGATCGGCGGCCATTTCGAACACGCCAATTTCGAGGACGCCGATCTCAGCCGCGCCAACCTGACCGGGGCGGGCCTGGCGGGCGCCAATCTGCGCAAGGCCGACCTCGGCGGGACCTTGCTGCATGCCGCCGATCTCAGCGGCGTCCGCGGCCTGACCCAGGAACAGGTGGACGATGCCTGCACCGACTCCTCGACCCGCCTGCCCTCCGGGCTGAGATCGAGCGGTTGCCATCACGGCTCCGTGATCGAGGCGCCGCGGCCGCCCATGCCGCCGCGGCCGCCCATGCCGCCCATGTCGCCCGCGGTCGCCGCGGAGGTCCGCCAGGCGCTGGCCCATTCGCGCGAAGCCATCGCCCACGCCGCCGAAGCCGCGCGCAAGGCGATCGAGGAAGAGCGCCGCCACCGCACTCGCAGCGACGACGACGATTGAGCCGCGAAGCCCGCCGGCTCACCCCTTGGGCGGCTGGACCACGCGGATGTGCAGCTCGCGCAGCTGCTTTTCGCGGACTTCGGCCGGGGCGTTCATCATCAGGTCGCGGGCCTGCTGGTTGAACGGGAAGGCGATCACCTCGCGGATGTTGTCCACCCCCGCCAGCAGCATGACGATGCGGTCGATGCCGGGCGCGATGCCGCCGTGCGGCGGCGCGCCGAAGCGCAGCGCGTTGAGCAGGCCGGCGAACTCGACCTCCACCTCGGCCTGCGAATAGCCGGCGATCTCGAACGCCCGCATCATGATGTCGGGGCGGTGGTTGCGGATCGCGCCCGAGGACAGCTCAACGCCGTTGCAGACGATGTCGTACTGATAGGCCAGGATATCGAGCGGATCCTTGCTGTTCAGCGCCTCCATCCCGCCCTGCGGCATCGAGAAGGGATTGTGGGAGAAGTCGATCTTCTTCTCCTCCTCGGCCCATTCGTACATCGGGAAGTCGACGATCCAGCACAGCCGGAATTCGTTCTCGGCGATCAGGCTGAGCTCCTGGCCGATGCGGGTGCGCGCCGAGCCGGCGAACTTGTAGAAGGCGGCGGGATCGCCGGCGGCGAAGAACACTGCGTCGCCGGCCTTGAGGCCAAGCTGGCTGCGGATCGCCTCGGTGCGTTCGGCGCCGAGATTCTTGGCCACCGGCCCGGCGCCCTCGGCTTCGCCCTCTCGCCAGAAGATGTAGGCCAGGCCCGGCTGGCCCTCGCCCTTGGCCCAGTCGTTCATCCGGTCGCAGAAGGCGCGCGAGCCGCCGCCCGGCGCCGGAATGGCCCAGATCCTGGCCTTCTCATTTCCGGCCAATATGCCGGCGAAGACCCCGAAGCCGCCGCCGCGGAAGGCCTCCGAGACGTCCTGCATCTCGATCGGGTTTCTGAGGTCGGGCTTGTCCGAGCCGTACTTGGCGATGGCGGTCCGGTAGGGAATGCGCGGGAAGGCGCCCTCGGTGACCTTGCGGTCCTTTCCGTTCCAGGCGGCGAACTCCTCGAACACGCCGCGCATCACCGGTTCGATGGCGGCGAAGACGTCGTCCTGGGTGACGAAACTCATCTCGAGATCGAGCTGGTAGAACTCCCCCGGCGAGCGGTCGGCGCGCGCATCCTCGTCGCGGAAACAGGGCGCGATCTGGAAATAGCGGTCGAAGCCCGACACCATCAGGAGCTGCTTGAACATCTGCGGCGCCTGCGGCAGGGCGTAGAACTGGCCCGGATAGAGCCGCGACGGCACCAGATAGTCGCGCGCGCCCTCGGGCGAGGAGGCGGTCAGGATCGGGGTCTGAAACTCGGTGAAGCCCTGCTCGACCATCCGCCGCCGGATCGAGGCGATCACCGACGAGCGCAGCAGGATGTTGCGGTGCAGGCTGTCGCGGCGCAGGTCGAGGTAACGGTACTTGAGCCGCAGGTCCTCCGGATAGTCCGGCTAGCCGAACACCGGCACAGGCAGCTCCTGCGCCTCGCCCAGCACCTCGATCTCGCGCACCCGCACTTCGACCGCGCCGGTGGCGAGGTTGGGGTTCACCGCGGCCGCGTCGCGCGGCACCACCTCGCCGTCGATGCGGATCACGGTCTCGGCCCGCGCCCGCTCGGCGATGGCGAAGCCCGGCGTCTCGGGATGCAGCACCAGCTGGGTCAGGCCGTAATTGTCGCGCAGGTCGATGAACATCAGCCCGCCGTGGTCGCGCTTGCGATGGATCCAGCCCGAAAGACGGACGGCGGAGCCCGCGTCGGTCGCGCGGAGCGCGCCGCAGGTGTGAGTGCGATAGGCGTGCATGAGAAGCAGTCCCGCGCCTCGGACGGGCGCGTTGAAAAGGGTGGTCGCGAAGAGCGCGGAAGGGCGCATGAGGTCGCCGCGATGTCAAGAATGACGGCGTCCGCGGGACGCGCCAGCGGTGACTCCACCAGTCACTCCGAAAGGGCGGCGACCTTGTCGGCGAGGTCGCGGGTGAGATGCTGGAGCGCGCCGCGAAACGCCGAAACCTGCTCGGGATCGCCCTCGAACTGCGACGCCAGGGCGGCCGGGACCGAGCGCGCCCGCTGCTTCAGGACGAGGCCGGCCGGGGTGAGAGTCAGGAGGACCCGGCGCTCGTCCCCGGCGTCGCGCGTGCGGATCAGATAGCCGGCGGCGGCCAGGCGTTTCAGCAGCGGCGTCAGCGTCCCGCTGTCGAGGTAGAGCCGCTGGCTAAGCTCGCCCATCTGGATCGGCGAGGTCTCCCACAGCACCATCATCACCAGGTACTGCGGATAGGTCAGGCCCAGCTCCGCCAACAGCGGGCGGTAGAGGCGCGTCATCAGGTTGGACGCTGCGTAAAGCGGAAAGCATATCTGTTGATCGAGGCGGAGGGCCTGGTCCGAAGCGATTGCCATGATCTCCTGCCGATTCTGTGCGTCACTGTACGGACGATCCGTTAGCGCAACCGGGGTCCCGGCCGCGAGCGCGAAATTAAATTGTGTACGATCTTATTTGACAAATTTCAAAGCAGGACCGAATAGTCGCGCTTCGACAATCAGAAATGCAAAAGGGGTTGAGGATGCGCAGGATCAGAATCGCGGCCATTGGCGCGGCTGTCGGCATGGCCATCAGCGGCTTGGCCGCCGCCTCCGTCGCCCTGGCCCAGCCGGCGCCCGCCGCGCCGCCCATGCCGCACATCGTCCGCGGCGCCGTCACCGACGTCGGCGACAACAAGCTCACGCTCAAGACCCGCGACGGCAAGGTGGTGGTGGTCAACCTGACCAAGACCTGGACCGTCCAGGTCACCAAGCCGATCAAGTCCTCGGAGATCCAGCCCGGCAGCTTCATCGGCACCGCCGAAATGCCCCAGCCCGACGGCAGCGGAAAATCGCTCGAGGTCCACGTCTTCCCGCCGGGGGTGAAGATGGGCGAGGGCCATTACGACTGGGACCTGAAGAAGGGCTCCAAGATGACCAACGGCACGGTCAAGACGGTCGCCTCCAGCCGCAAGGGCCAGGCGCTCGACGTGACCTATTTTACCGAGACCCGCCACATCGAGGTTCCGCCCAAGACGCCGATCGTGCTGATCACCCGCGGCGAACGCGGGCTTGTTCAACCGGGAGTAAAGGTGTTTCTGGTGGTGGCCTCCACCCCCAATGGCCTGATGTCCACGGCCGTCGCGGTGGGCGAGAACGGCAAGGCGCCGCCCATGTAGGCGGGCGGCTGAGCGTTAGGAGCCTGAGCGGCAAGGGGATGTCCATGCTCGTCGTCCATCACCTCGGCGTCTCGCAGTCCGAGCGAATCGTCTGGCTCTGCGAAGAGTTGGCCATCCCGTACTCGCTCAAGCGCTACGACCGCGATCCGGTCACCCGGCTCGCGCCCGCGGACTACAAGGCCCTGCATCCGGTGGGCACGGCGCCGGTGATCGAGGACGGCGAGACGGTGATGGCCGAGTCCGGAGCCATCGTCGAATATATCGTCGCCAAGTACGGGCGGGGCCGGCTGTCCTTGTCGCCATCGGATCCGGAGTTCGCCAACTATCTGTTCTGGCTGCACTTCGCCAACGCCTCCATGGGCGCCAGCGAGATGATTCGGATGGTCGCCGCCTTCGTCGGCGCCGGAGCGGACCATCCGGCGATGCAGTTCGTGAACGACCGGTCCCAGCGCGCCCACGCCCTGGTGGAGGGCCGGCTCGCCGCGGCGCCGTTCTTCGCCGGCGAGGACCTGACCGCGGCGGACATCATGATGGTGTTCACCCTCACCACCCTGCGGGCGTTCACGCCGCGCGACCTCGCCGACGCCCCGCACACCCTCGCCTATCTGAAACGGATCGGCGAGCGCCCGGCCTACCAGCGGGCCATGGCCAAGGGCGACCCCGGCCTGCGGCCGATGCTGACCTGAGCCCGGCCACGCCCGTTGACATCGGTCAATGTGCGCCGCCGCGCCATGGCCGACGCTGATCTCCTTTCTGGAGAGGTCCCCATGGCTGAAACGATGAAGGCGGCGGTCGTGCGCCAGCTTGGCGGGCCCTTGACGATCGAAGAGGTTCCGATCCCCACGCCGGGTCCCGGCGAGGTTCTGGTCAAGATCCGGGCGACCGGCGTCTGCCATACCGACGTTCACGCCGCCGGCGGCGACTGGCCCGTCAAGCCGACCGTTCCGTTCATCCCGGGTCACGAAGGCGCGGGAACGGTGGTGGCCCTGGGCGCCGGCGTGACGCGGCTGAAGGAGGGCGACGCGGTGGGCATCGCCTGGCTGCACGACGCGTGCGGCTGCTGTGAGCATTGCATCACCGGCTGGGAGACCCTGTGCGAAACGCAGCACGACAGCGGCTACAGCGTCAATGGCAGCTTCGCCGAGTACGCGATCGGCGCCGCGGACTATGTGGCGCGGTTGCCGGACCACGTCGACTTCTCCGGCATCGCGCCGATCCTGTGCGCCGGAGTGACGACCTACAAGGGGATCAAGGAGACCGAGGCGCGCCCCGGCGAATGGATCGCGATTTCGGGCATAGGCGGGCTGGGCCACGTGGCGATCCAATACGCCAAGGCCATGGGACTTCACGTCGTGGCCCTCGACGTCACCGAGGAGAAACTGGCCCTCGCCCGCGCCATGGGCGCGGAGGTGGCGATCAACGCGGCCGCGCCGGATGCGGCGGCCCAGGTGGTCAAGCAGACCGGCGGGGGCGCGCACGGCGTGCTGGTGACCGCGGTCTCCCCGGCCGCCTTCTCCCAGGCCATCCAGATGGTGCGCCGCAAGGGCACGGTGAGCCTCGTCGGGCTTCCGCCGGGAGACTTCGCCACCCCGATCTTCGACGTCGTCCTCAAGCGCATCACGCTGCGAGGGTCCATCGTCGGCACGCGAAAGGACCTCGCCGAGGCCATCGCCTTCGCCGCCGACGGCATGGTCAAGGCGCACATCCACGAGCGCCGGCTCGAGGACATCAACGCCGTCTTCGCCGACCTCAAGACCGGCGCCGTCGACGGACGGATCGTGATCCCGTTCTAAGGCCCAGGGCTAGTCGACGACGAGGAAGAGGGTGGACGATGATCGCGCCGCGCTCCGCCGCGACGCGGTAAATGCGGGCGGAGCCCGCCGCACCGCCATCCTCAGGCGTCGCCACCCCAGCGCGGTCAGGGCGAAGGTCGGACGACGGATGACGGGGTCGGCGCCGCGCGCGAGGCGTTGCAGCAGAGCCCGCGCTTCGAGGTTGAGGCAGCGCTGCCGGATCATGACGCTGTCGCAGGCGACCGGCGCCGAGGCGGCCCGACGCAGAAGCTCGATCTCGTCCGCGGTGAGTTCGATGGCGGCGTCCATCCGCGGCCAACGCGGACCGGTCGACGCGGGTTGCGCGGGTCGGCGGAGAAGTTGAACGCAGACCGTCGCGTCCCGCATCGAGGTCGCGCCCATCCCCCGTCGACCCCGGCGTCCGCACGTGCTACCAGCGGGCCATGGTTTCAACAGGATCAAGGCCTTGGGCGAACAGCTTCGCCTGAACCTGCGCCAGCCGCAGACCTTTCGGCGCGAGAGCTTCGTCGTCTCCGCCTGCAATGCCGAGGCGAGCGCACGGATCGACGCCTGGCCGCGGTGGACCCTGGGCGCGCTGGCGCTGGTCGGACCGGCCGGCGCCGGCAAGACTCATCTGGCCCTGGCCTGGGCCGAACGGGCCGGCGCGCGGATCGCCACCTTCGAGACCCTCGACCGCGAAACCGACATCGACGGACCGCTGCTGATCGAGGACGCGGACCAGGGCTTCAGCGAGGAGCGGCTGTTCCACCTGCTCAACCGCGCCGGCGATCCCGAGCGCGCCCTGCTCATCACCGCCCGCACCCGGCCGGCGACCTGGCCCGCCGCCCTGCCCGACCTGAGGTCGCGCCTGAACGCCCTACCCGTGGTCGAACTCGATCAGCCCGACGACGGGGTGCTCGGCGGCGCCCTCCGGCGCCTCTTCGCCGAACGGCTGATCCGGCCCGCGCCCGAACTCATCGCCTATCTGGTCGCCCGCATGGAGCGCTCGGTGCCGGCGGCGGCGGTGCTGGTGGACCGCCTGGAGACGGCGTCCTCGGGCCTGCGGCGCCCCCTCAACCGAAGCCTGGCCAAGGACATTCTCGCGCTGCAGAGCGGCGAGGACGAGCCGGCGGCATAACTGTCATCGTTCCGCGCTTGTGACGATCCGGCCATGGCGCCACAACGGGATCCGATGGACACGCCCGAACCCGCGATGACCGATGTCCTGCCCGCGGAGGTCGCCAACGACCTCCATAAGGACGCGCCCGGCCCGCAGACCCCCGCCCCGCCGCTGACGCTCGACCGCGCCCTGATCGGCTCACCCGACCGGTTCATCAACCGCGAAATGTCGTGGCTGGCCTTCAACGACCGGGTGCTCGACGAGGCCGAAAACACGCGCCACCCCCTGCTCGAGCGGCTGCGCTTCCTGTCGATCTCCGCCAACAACCTCGACGAGTTCTACATGGTCCGGGTGGCGGGCCTGCGCGGCCAGGTGCGCGAGGGCGTGCGCGTGGTCAGTCAGGACGGCCTGACGCCGTCCGAACAGCTCGACCAGGTGATCGCCGGCGCCAAGACGCTGATGCGTCGCCAGCAGACGGTGTGGCGCGACCTCAAGGCCAAGCTCAAGGCGGAGGGGATCCATGTGGTCTCCGGCGCCCAGGCGACCAACGCGGACCTAGACGCGCTGGAGCCGATGTTCATGGAGCAGCTGTTCCCGATCCTGACGCCCCTGGCGATCGATCCGGCCCACCCCTTCCCCTTCATCCCCAACCTGGCCTTCACCCTGGCGCTGAAGCTGCGCCGCCGCTCGGACGTGAAGACCTTCTACGCCCTCGTGCCGGTGCCGAGCCAGGTGAAGCGGTTCTGGCCGCTGCCGGCGGGGCCAAGCCGCGCCAAGCGCAAGCCGGCGCGCTTCATCGCCATCGAGGACGTGCTGGCCCTGTTCATCGAGCGGCTGTTTCCCGACTGCGACGTCGAAGCCAAGGGCGTGTTCCGGGTGATCCGCGACTCCGACGTGGAGCTCGAGGAGGAAGCGGAGGATCTGGTCCGCGAGTTCGAGGCCATGCTGCGCCAGCGCCGGTTCGGCTCGGTGGTGCGGGTCACCATCGACGGCGACATGCCGGGGGACCTGCGCGAGTTCATCCTCAAAAACCTGCACGCCGAGACCCAGGACATCATCCTGGTGAACGGCATCCTCGGCGTCTCGCAGCTGGGCGCGCTGATCCCGTCCGACCGGGCCGACCTGAAGTTCCCGGCCTTCGAGGCCCGCTTTCCGGAGCGCATCCGCGAGCACGCGGGCGACTGCTTCGCCGCCATCTCGGAGAAGGACATTCTGGTTCACCACCCGTTCGAGAGCTTCGACGTGGTGGTTCAGTTCATCCGCCAGGCCGCCCTCGACCCCGATGTGGTGGCCATCAAGCAGACCCTCTATCGCACCAGCCACGACAGCCCGATCGTCGCCGCCCTGATCGAGGCCGCCGACAACGGCAAGAGCGTCACCGCCCTGGTCGAGCTCAAGGCCCGCTTCGACGAGGCGGCCAACCTGAAGTGGGCGCGCGATCTGGAGCGGGCCGGCGTCCACGTCGTCTACGGCTTCGTCGAGTACAAGACCCACGCCAAGCTCTCGATGGTGGTGCGGCGCGAAGGGTCGGCCTTGAGGACCTACTGTCACTTCGGCACCGGCAACTACCACCCGATCACCGCCAAGGTGTACACCGACCTGTCGCTGTTCACCTGCGACCCGGCGCTGGGGCGCGACACCTCGCGGATCTTCAACTACATCACCGGCTACGCCAAACCGGAGGCGCTGGAGAAGCTCGCCTTCTCGCCGATCAGCCTGAAACCCACCCTGCTGACCCTGATCGAGCAGGAGGCCGCCAATGCGCGCGCGGGCCTGCCGGCCGCCATCTGGGCCAAACTGAACTCCCTGGTCGATCCGCAGGTGATCGACGCCCTCTATCGGGCCAGCCAGGACGGGGTGCAGATCGACCTCGTGGCGCGCGGTATCTGCTGCCTGAGACCCGGCGTTCCGGGCCTGTCGGACAACATCCGGGTCAAGTCGATCGTCGGCCGCTTTCTCGAGCATTCGCGCATCGTCTGCTTCGCCAACGGCAAGCCGATGCCGAGCGCGGAGGCCAAGATCTTCCTGTCGTCGGCCGACTGGATGCCGCGCAACCTGGACCGGCGGATCGAATCGCTCGTCCCGCTCGAGAACCCGACGGTCCGCCAGCAGGTGCTGAACCAGATCATGGTCGCCAATTTGAAGGACGAGGCGTCGAGCTGGAGCCTGGACGCCGACGGCGGATATACCCGTGTGGTCCCCAAGAGCTCCAAACCGTTTTCCGCTCATGAGTATTTCATGACCAACCCCAGTCTTTCCGGTCGCGGTCGCGGCGTGAAGAACCTGCCGCGCGCGCTCGATGTGGGCTCGCAGCGATAGGCTCAAACTCGTCCCGGTCTCGCCCGAAAGCGAGGCCGAGGCGACGCCCCGCGACGTGGCGGTGATCGACGTCGGCTCCAACTCGGTACGCCTGGTGCTCTACCGGGTGGAGGGACGGGCGATCTGGACCGTGTTCAACGAAAAGGTCCTGGCCGGCCTCGGCCGCGACATGGCGCGGACCGGGCATCTGTCGCCGGACGGCGTGACCGCCGCGCTCGGCGCGCTCCGGCGTTTCCGGGCCCTGCTCGACGCGGTGAAGCCGGCGCAGGTGTTCACCGCCGCCACCGCCGCCGTGCGTCAGGCGCGCGACCGGGACTCCTTCCTGGCCCGGGTCCAGGCCGAGACCGGGTTCGTGCTGCGGGTGCTCTCGGGCGAGGAGGAGGCGCACTTTTCGGCGTTGGGCGTCGCCGCCGGTTCGCCGCATGCGGACGGCGTGGTCGGCGACCTGGGCGGATCGAGCCTCGAACTCGTCAGGCTGAATGACGGCGCGCCCGGCGAAGGCGTCACCCTGCCGCTCGGACCGTTCGCGCTCGGCGCCCCGGGGCCGCTCGACCCGGTCGCCCTCGGCGAGACCTGCCAGGCGGTGATCGGCACGGTCGCCCATCGCTTCAAGGGCAAGACGTTCCACGCGGTGGGCGGCGCCTGGCGCAATCTCGCCATCGTGCGCATGAACAAGATCAACTATCCGCTCCAGGTGGTGCAGGGCTTCGAGATGAGCGCGGCCGAGGCCGTGGAGACCGCCGGCTTGGTCGCCTTCCTGTCGCGGGGCTCCTTCGACCGGCTGGCGGGGGTCTCGCGCAAGCGGGCCGAGACCCTGCCGTACGCCGCCGTCGTGCTGCGCGCCCTGGTCGAGCGCCTGGGCTTCGAGCGGATCGTCATCTCCGCCTTCGGCCTGCGCGAAGGGCTCCTGTTCGACGCCATGTCCAAGGGCATGCAGGGGCTGGATCCGCTGATCGAAGGCTGCGCCTCGCTCGGCGCCCGCAACGGGGTGGCCGAACGCCTCGGTCCGGCGCTGGAGACCTGGCTGGCGCCCCTGTGGGAGAAACTCGAGCCGGTGTTTTCCGACGGCCGGGAACAGGTGTTGGTCGCGGCCGCCGCCCGCCTCGCCGACGTCGGCGCCCGCCTGCATCCCGACCACCGCGCCGACCTCGTCTTCGAGGAGGTGTTGCGCGCGCCGGTCCCCGGCCAGTCGCACGCTGAGCGCGCCTTCCTGGCCACCACGGCCTTCCATCGCTACGGCGGGGATCGCTCGTCTGAACACGCGACCGTGGAGCGGGTGCTGAGCCTCGAGCGGCTGCAGCGGGCCGAAACCCTCGGCGCGGCGCTGAGGCTCGGCTGCCTGCTGTCCGGCCGCAGTCCGGAGTTGCTGGCGGCGTCCAGCCTGTCGCGGTCGAAGAACGACCTGGTGCTGGGGATCGACAGGGACGCCGCCGACCTGCTGCTCGGCGAACAGACCAACAAGCGCGCCGAGGCCGTCGCCCGCACCCTGGGGCTCGAGCTGAAGATCAAGCTGCGCTAGCGCGAGGTGGTTGCTCCTCTCCCCCTCGAGGGGGAAGGGAGGGCGCGCCTACTCCTCGGCCTCGAGCTCCACCACCCGCACGCGGGCGCCCTCGAGCACCAGGGCCAGTTCGCCGCGCTTGAGCTTCAGCGCGTCCTCGCCGAACAGCTTGCGCCGCCAGCCGGCGAGGGCCGCGACGTCGGCGTTGTCGTCCACCGCCAGCTTCTCCAGATCCGACACCGTCGCGATCAGCTTGGAGGCGACGCCGGCGTCCTCCGAGCGCGCCTTGAGCAGCACCTTGAGCAGCTCCACCACCGCCCCCTGCGCCTGCACCGGGGCGGGACCCCGCTCGATCTTGGGCGCGTAGGCCTCCGGATCCTTCAGCGCCGTCTTCAGGGCCTCGAGCAGGTCCGGTCCGAACTTCGAGCCCGAGAACCCCTTGGGCACCGAGCGCAGCCGATTCAGCCCGTCGGCGTCGGTCGGCCCCTGGGTGGCGATCTCGTCGATCGCCTCGTCCTTGAGGATCCGCCCGCGCGGCTGGTCGCGGGTCTGCGCCGTCCGTTCGCGCCAGGCGGCCGCGGCCTTGAAGGCGGCGAGGTATTTGGGGGTGAACTTCCTGGGCTTCAGCCGCCGCCAGGCTTTCTCCGGGTCGAGATCGTAGGCGGCCTTGTCGGTCAGCGAGGCCATCTCCTCCATCACCCACGGCAGGCGTCCGGCCTGCTCGAGCCGGTCGCGGAGCAAAGGATAGAGCTTGGCCAGATGGGTGACGTCGGCCAGGGCGTAGGACATCTGCGCGTCGGACAGCGGCCGGCGCGACCAGTCGGTGAACCGGCTCGACTTGTCGATGTCGATCTTCAGCATCTGGCGCACCAGGGCGTCGTAGGCGATCTGCTCGCCGAATCCGGCCGCCATGCCCGCCACCTGGGTGTCGAACAGGGGCGAAGGAATGACCCCGAGGTTGTTGAAGATCTCCACGTCCTGGCGGGCGGCGTGGAACACCTTGACCACCTTCGGGTCGGCCAGCACATCGAGCAGGGGCTTGAGATCGAGCCCCGGCGCCAGGGGGTCGATGTTGGCCGCGTCGGTCGCGCCGGCCACCTGGATCAGGCACAGTTTGGGCCAGTAGGTGGTCTCGCGCATGAACTCGGTGTCGACGGCGATAAAGGGCTCGGCGTCGATCCGTTTGCAGAACGCCTCCAGTGCGGCGTTGTCGGTGATTGGAGTCATGGGCTAGCTATAGCCCGCTTCGGCGCGTGTTAAAGGCCCGCGCTCTCCCTTTGAGTCTGGATAAGACGATGCCCCCCCCGATCCTCGACCGGCCCAACGGCCTCACCTACCGTGACGCGGGCGTGGATATCGACGCCGGCGAGGCGCTCGTGGAGGCGATCAAGCCCCTGGCCCGCTCCACGCGCCGGCCCGGATCCGACGCCGGGCTCGGCGGCTTCGGCGCCCTGTTCGACCTCAAGGCCGCCGGCTTCCACGACCCCCTGATCGTCGCCACCACCGACGGCGTCGGAACCAAGCTGAAGATCGCCATCGAGACCGGCCTGCACGACACGGTGGGGATCGACCTCGTGGCCATGTGCGTCAACGACCTCCTGGCCCAGGGCGCCGAGCCCCTCTTGTTCCTCGATTACTACGCCACCGCCAGGCTCGACGTGGCCGTCGCCGCGCGGGTGGTCGCCGGCATCGCCGAGGGCTGCCGCCAGGCCCGGTGCGCCCTCGCCGGCGGCGAGACCGCCGAGATGCCGGGCATGTATAGAGAGGGCGACTACGACTTGGCCGGCTTCGCCCTCGGCGCGGTCGAGCGCGGCGCGACCCTGCCGGTGCTGGACGCGCAGCGGGCGGGCGACGTCCTGATCGGCGTCGGCTCCAGCGGCCCGCATTCCAACGGCTATTCCCTGGTGCGCAAGGTGGTGGAGCGCTCGGGCCTGGGCTGGGACGCCCCCGCCCCGTTCGCCCCCGGCAGGACCCTGGCCGAGGCGCTGATGGCCCCGACACGGATCTATGTGACGTCCGTGCTGCCTCTGGCCAAGGCCGGGCTGATCAAGGGCGGCGCGCACATCACCGGCGGCGGCCTGATCGAGAACCCGCCCCGCGCCATCGCCGAAGGCCTGGTTCCGCATTTCGATTGGAACGCCTGGCCCCTGCCGCCGGTGTTCGACTGGCTGCAGCGGACCGGCGGGATCGCCGACCACGAACTGCGCCGCACCTTCAACTGCGGGATCGGCTTCGTGGTCGTCGCCGGCCAGGACGTGGCGCATCAGGCCCTGGCCGCCCTGCTCGACGCGGGCGAGGAGGCCTGGGTGATCGGCGAGCTTCGCGCGGGATGAGGGCGAATCGTACTCCTCTCCCCCTTGAGGGGGGAGAGGCCGGGCGTGGGGGTGGGTGCACAGCGCTTGATGAAGGGCGCGAGAGGCGCCTCACACGCCCTTTGCTTCAAGGGCGGCGCGCTCACCCCCATCCCCAGCCCTTCCCCCCTCGAGGGGGAAGGGAGACGGCCGAGGATTGTTGATGAGACGCGTCCGTACCGCGGTGCTGATCTCGGGCTCGGGCTCGAACCTGGCGGCGCTGATCGCAGCGGCGCAGGCGCCCGACTATCCGGCCGAGGTCGTGCTGGCGATCTCCAACAATCCGGACGCGGGCGGCCTCGCCAGAGCGCGCGCGGCGGGGGTCGAGGCCCTGGCCATCGACCATCGCCCGTTCGGCAAGGACCGCGAGGCGCACGAGTTCGCCATTCAGGCGGCGCTGGAGAAGGCCGGGACCGAGCTGGTGGTCCTGGCCGGCTATATGCGCATCCTGACGCCCTTCCTCGTCCGGGCCTGGGCCGGACGGATGCTGAACATCCATCCCTCGCTGCTGCCGCTCTATCCGGGACTGCACACCCACCGCCGCGCGCTCGAGGCCGGCGACGCGGAGGCGGGCGTCACCGTCCACCTGGTCACCCCCACCCTCGACGAGGGACCTATGCTGGGTCAGGCCCGCGTGCCGATCCTGCCCGGCGACACCGAGGAGACCCTCGCCGCCCGGGTGCTGGTGGAGGAGCACAAGCTCTACCCCGCCTGCGTGGCGGAGGTGGCCAGGGCCCTGCAGGAAGACGGCTTCCCCCCGCCGGGAGACGCCTGGCCGGGGGCCGTGGGCAAGCACGGTGGCGCGCTGGGGTGAAGCTGCGCTGAATTGGCGCCGCAAAGCTGGGACGCGCCAAAAAAAGTCGTCATCCCGGAAAGCGCGAAGCGCTTATCCGGGACCCAGCAGCTCCGCCCTTGACGCTGCTAAGCGGCGGCTTTTGCGTAGCGCTTGCTGGGTCCCGGACAGCCGCTGCGCGGCTTCCGGGATGACGACAAATTCTAGCGCGCTGTAGATCGACAGGAACTCGCTGTAGATCTACCCGAAATAGGTCTGGATGAACCTCAGCCCGGGATGTCGGCGTCGGTGAAGAACTGGGCGATTTCGAGCTTGGCGTTGTCGAGGCTGTCGGAGCCGTGCACCGAGTTCTCGCCGATCGACAGGGCGAACAGCTTGCGGATGGTGCCTTCGGCCGCCTGTTCGGGATTGGTGGCGCCCATGACCTCGCGGTACTTGGCCACCGCGTTGTCGCCCTCGAGCACCTGCACCACCACCGGTTCGGCGGTCATCTGCGACACCAGCTCGCCGTAGAACGGACGCTCCTTGTGCACCTCGTAGAAGGTCTTGGCCTGGGCCTCGGTGAGGCGGATGCGCCGCTGGCCGACGATGCGCAGACCCGCGCCTTCGATCACCGCATTGATCTTGCCGGTGATGTTCCGGCGCGTGGCGTCGGGCTTCAGGATGGAGAAGGTGCGTTCGGTCATTTGGGGAACAGTTCTTTTGTCTATGGCTCGGAGGAGGTCGCGGGCTTATAGCGGCGCCCTCCCCGCACGCCAACCCGGCCAATTTTCTAAATGCTGCAGATCAAGGACCTGACGTTCGACGCCTGGGGGAGACGTTTCTTCGACTCGGCCACGGTGACCTTGCCGCAGAACGCCAAGGTGGGGCTGGTCGGCCGCAACGGCATCGGCAAGTCGACCCTGTTCAAGCTGATCATGGGCGAGCTGACTCCGGGCGGCGGCGATATCGGCATCCCCAGGAACGCCCGCGTCGGCCAGGTGGCGCAGGAGCATCCGGCGACGCCGGTCACCCTGCTCGACACCGTGCTGGAGGCCGACCTCGAGCGCCACGACCTTCTGACCCGGCTCGAGACCGCCGACCCCGAGGACATGGGCGAGATCTGGGCCCGGCTGATCGAGATCGACGCCGACAGCGCCCCCGCGCGCGCCGCCGAGATCCTGATCGGCCTGTCGTTCAGCCAGGAGGACCTCGCCCGGCCGATGTCGCACTTCTCCGGCGGCTGGCGCATGCGCGTGGCCCTGGCCGCGGCCCTGTTCTCCGAGCCCGACTTCCTGCTGCTCGACGAGCCGACCAACTATCTCGACATGGAAGGCGCCCTGTGGCTGGAGGCGCGGCTGCAGAAATACCCCTACAGCGCCATCATCATCAGCCACGACCGCGAGCTTCTGAACAATTCGGTCGACTACATCCTGCACGTGCGAGAGGGAAAACTCGATCTCTACACTGGCGGCTATGACGACTTCGAGCGGCTGCGCGGCGAGAAGGCGCGCCTCGCCGCCGCCACCCGCGTCAAGATCGAAGCCCAGCGCGCCCACATGCAGTCGTTCGTCGACCGCTTCCGCGCCAAGGCCTCCAAGGCCGCCCAGGCCCAGTCGCGGCTGAAGATGCTGGCCAAGCTGCCGCCGACCAGCGTCTCGATCGAGGAGCGCGTGGCGCCCTTCACCCTGCCCTCGCCGCCGCGCCCCCTGGCCCCGCCGCTGATCCGGCTCGAGGACGTCTCGGTCGGCTATGACGGCAAGGCGATCCTGAAGAAGCTGAACCTGCGGCTCGACCTCGACGACCGCATCGGCCTGCTCGGCGTCAACGGCGCCGGCAAGTCGACCTTCGCCAAGCTGATCGCCGGCGCGCTCGAGCCCATGGCCGGGCACATGCACCGCGACCGGCGGCTGCAGGTGGGCTGGTTCCACCAGCACCAGATCGAGGCGCTGGATCCCACCGACACCCCGCTGGAGATCGTCCGCCGCTCCCTGCCCGAGTCGTCGGAAAGCGCGCGCCGCTCCAAGCTGGCGCAATGGGGGCTCGGCTTCGACAAGCAGGAGACCACGGTCGCCAACCTGTCGGGCGGCGAGCGGGCGCGGCTTTTGCTCAACCTCGTCGCCATGACGGCGCCGCACCTGTTGATCCTCGACGAACCGACCAACCACCTCGACATCGACAGCCGCCGGGCCCTGCTCGACGCGCTGAACGATTATTCCGGCGCGGTGATCCTGATCACCCACGATCGCTCCTTGATGGAGCTGGTGGCCGACCGGCTGTGGCTGGCCATGGACGGCGGGGTCAAGCCGTTCGACGGCGACATGGACGACTACGCCAAGCTGGTGCTGGGCCGCGCCCGCGAGGCGGCCAAGACCCCGCCGAAGGAAAAGCCGGCCGAGGTCGCCGCGCCGCCGCCGCCCAAGCCCGCCGCCAACCCCGGCCAGGTCGGGCCCTTGAAGCGCAAGCTGGAGGCGGCCGAAGCCACCCTTGCCCGCTGCACCTCCGAAGTGGCCGAGATCGACCACGCCCTCTCGGACACCGCCATCTACCTGCGCGACGCCGCCCGCGCCACCGAACTCGCCGCCAAGCGCGAAAAGGCCCAGGCCCGCCTCGACAAGGCCGAAGCGGAGTGGATGGCCGCCGCGGAGGCCTACGACGCGGCGTCGGCGGGGGTTTGAGCGCCAAGGCAGCGGTTTGTTCTCCGGCCCCAAAATCCGCTCATCCCGGCGAATGCCGGGACCCAGATCGTATGGCGCTTCGGTCAGCCGTTGAGCGTTTCATAGAGGTCCGCCCAGGTCGGATTGGCCTCCTCGATCAGCAGGATCTTCCAGCTGCGCCGCCAGTCCTTTATCCGTCGCTCGCGCAGGAAAGCATTCTCGCGCGTCTCATGAGTCTCATACCAGACGAGCTGATCGCAGCCATATCGGGCGGTGAACCCCGGAAAGGCCTTGGTCTTGTGCTGGTACACCCGCTCGGAAATATTATCGGTACTGCCGACATAGATCGCGCCATTCCGCCGGTTGGCGACAATGTAGACGTAGAACGCCAATCCCCCAGCCTCCCCGCCATATGATCTGGGTCCCGGCATTCGCCGCGATGAGCGGAAATATTAGATGTTGAAAATAATTCGGCAACTCTGTCACCTCGAAGTTCTCAGCGAATGCTCTATCGAGCCCGCCGCGCCTTCACCACCGCCGTATCCAGCGCCTGCAGGAACCTTGAGCGGTCGGCGGGGGCGAAGGGTTTGGGGCCGCCGGTGATTTCGCCCATGGAGCGCAGGTGTTCGCCGACGCCGCGCGAGATCAGGGCCGAGCCGATGCTGTCGGGCGTGAACGGCCGGCCGTTGGGGTGCAGGGCCTGGGCGCCGGCCTTCAGCGCCCGGTCGGCCAGGGGAATGTCGGCGGTGACGACGATGTCGCCGGGGCCGGCCCGCTCGGCGATCCAGTCGTCGGCGACGTCGGGACCGGAGTCGACCACCACCGAGGTCAGGCGCGCATCCTTGGGAATGCGGATCCAGCTGTTGGAGACCACGAACACCTGCAGCGCATAGCGCTCGGCCACCCGGAACACCTCGTCCTTCACCGGGCAGGCGTCGGCGTCGATGTAGAGGATGGTCAAGGCCGCCGCGCGCCTACCCGCACTTCACGGCGGTGATGTCTCCCGTGTCCTTGTCGAACTCGATGTCGAGCCGGTTCGGCCGGTAGTCGGTGGTGACGGCGCAGGTCGAGCAGTAGACGCGGCGCTTGGAGGGATCGACCGGCGCCGGCGCCTCGGCCTTGTTCTTGCGGACCAGGTACTGCAGCGCCGCGGCCCCGCACGTGTCGCCTCTGGCCCGCGTCGCCGGCGCCGCCGTCTTGGGCGGCTCGGCCGTGGTGTGGCCTTCGCCGTCGACCGCCAGATAGTCGGCGCACGCCGAAAGGCTCAGGGCGGCCGCCAGAACGAGGCTCGACGTCAACAGCAGGCGTTTCATCCGCAGCGTACCCTTGTGATTCGGCCCGTGGCCTCGTCGAAGATCACCGTCAGCCGATCGGGATCGTAGCGATCGTCATAGGAACTGGACTGGCCGATCACCCGCTGCTCGCGCCGCCCATACGGCGGGATCTCGCCCACCGGATGGCCGACCAGATACTGCAGCGCCCCCGCGCCGCAGCCGTCGATCGGCGGATGACGCGGTTCGGGCGGCGCCGGCGGCGGCGGCGCGGGCGTGGTCGGATAGTCGACGCAGCCGCCGAGCACGCCCGCGAACGCCAGGACCGCCATCAGCCGTTTCATGCCTGCTTCTCCCAGCCCCGCTCGGTCTGGCGCCAGTAGGAGACGGCCGCGCCGCTCCCCTTCGCCTCGCGCCAGCGATTGCGCGCCTGCGCCAGTTGAGCCTCGTCCCGTCCGTCGAAAAGGTAAAGCCGCCTCTCGTAGCCCGCGAGCGTTCCGAGATCGGCGCCGTCGAGCAGGAACAGGGCGTTGGCGTCGTTCGGGCGCCCCTCGTCGGCGGACAACAGGATCGGCTGGCGTTCGGCCATCGGCTCGTCGGCCCGGCCGTGCGGAAGGAAGCTGTCGTCCCGGAACGTCCACAGGCTGTCGTCAAGGGCGGTGATACGCTGCGGGTCCGGCGAGCGCACCACCGCCCGCCAGCCCCGCTTCAGCGTCCGCTCGAGCAGATCCGCCAGCACCGGCTCCAGCGCCGACCGCTCCAGGTGATAGAACCAGATCTCGCTCATGGGCCGACGGGGCCCCTTCCCCCTTGAGGGGAGGGGGTCAGGGGGCGGGGGTGCGGCCGACGAAGGCGGCCGAACGCCTGGCGCGAACCGACCAGCTGATCGCCGACACCCCCCTCACCCTGCCCTCTCCCCCTCGAGGGGGGAAAGGATGCGTTTTCAGTCCTCATAGTTGTCCGCCACCAGGCGGTTGAGCAGGCGCACGCCGTAGCCGGTGGCGCCGTCCGGACTGGTCGGGGCGACCGAGGGCTTGCGCCAGGCGGTTCCGGCGATGTCGAGGTGCACCCAGGGCACGCCGTTGGTGAAGCGCTGCAGGAACATGGCCGCGGTGATCGAACCGCCGCCCCGGCCGCCGGAGATGTTCTTCACGTCGGCCGCCATGGAATCGATCAGCTTGTCGTAGGCGGCCGGCAGCGGCATGCGCCACAGCCCCTCCTTTTCGGCCTTGGACGCCGCCAGCAGCTTTTCGGCCAGCGCCTCGTCGTTGGCGTAGAGGCCGGCGAAGTCGTTGCCGAGCGCGACGATGATCGCCCCGGTCAGGGTGGCGAGGTCGATCATGAACTGCGGCTTGAACCGCTCCTGGCAGTACCAGAGGGCGTCCGCGAGCACGAGCCGGCCCTCGGCGTCGGTGTTCAGCACCTCGATGGTCTGGCCGGAGTAGGAGGTGACGATGTCGCCGGGGCGCTGGGCGGCGCCGTCCGGCATGTTCTCCACCAAGCCGAGGATGCCGACCGCGTTGACCTTGGCCTTGCGCGAGGCCAGGGCGCACATCAGCCCGGCCACCGCCCCGGCCCCGCCCATGTCCCACTTCATGTCCTCCATGCCCTCGGCCGGCTTGAGCGAAATGCCGCCGGTGTCGAAGGTGACGCCCTTGCCGACGAAGGCGACGGGGGCCGCGTCCTTGTCCTTGGCGCCCTTCCACTGGACCACCACGAGCTGGGTCTCCCGCTCGGAGCCCTGGCCGACGCCGAGCAGGGCGCCCATGCCGAGCTTCTTCATCTCCTTCTCGCCGAGGATCTCGACCTCCAGGCCAAGCTTCTCGAGCTTCTTGACCCGCCGGGCGAACTCCTCGGGATAGAGGACGTTCGGGGGCTCGGACACCAGGTCGCGGGTGAACTCGATCCCGTCGGCGATCCCGCCCAGCGGCGCGGCCAGCTTCTTGGCGGCCTTGGGGTCGACGCAGACGACCGACAGGCGCTGGATGGACGGCTTCTTGTCCTCGCCGTCCTTGGTCCGGTAGCGGTCGAACCGGTAGGCCGCGAGCCGGGCGCCGAAGGCGGCCTGGGCGACGGCGTCGGGCGCCGCGCCCGCCAGCATCAGCCACAGGTGCTCGGCCCCGGACAGCTTCAGCGCCTGGTAGGCGTGGGCGGCGAAGCTTTCCGCCGTTTCGGCGGCGATCTCCGGACCTGGGCCGCCGCCGACGATCAGGGCGCGGCCGGCCTTGATGGCGTTCGGAGCCAGCAGGTCGAGCGTCTGACCGCTCTTGCCGGTGAAGCGCGAGGCGGCGATGGCGCGCCGCACGGCTCCGCCGGTGGCCCTGTCGAGATCTTCCGCCCCCGCCGACAGCACGCCCTCTTCGAATACGAGCACGGCCAGGGCGTCGGGCGCCTCGCTGACGCCGACGGCGGGAATGAACTCGATCTTCATGAACCGGACTCCTGACGGACTTTGCTTGCCTGAGCCCGGTTGTAGCGCGCTAAGCGTCGCGTATAGAAGGGGCGAGCCGGCCGGACCATCCGTTGATGGGTCCAGGACGCGGCGCCGGCCCGCCTGACTGCATGCGATTGATCGAACGCTACCTCTTCCGCCAGTTCCTGGGCCCGACCATCGCCGCCACCCTGGCGCTGGGCGTCGTCGCCCTGTTGACCCAGACGCTGTATTTCCTCGACATCGTCGTCGACAAGCACCAGTCGGTGGTGGTGTTCGCCAAGATCGTCGCCCTGTCGATGCCGCAGATGCTGTCGATCGTCCTGCCCATCGCCCTGTTCGTGGCCGCCCTGATCACCCTCAACCGGCTGCACACCGAGCACGAGATCGTGGTCTGCTTCGCCGGCGGGATGAGTCGCTGGCGCGTGGTGTCTCCGTTCATGCGCCTGGCGGTGCTCGCCGCCATGGTCACGCTGGTCACCATGCTGTGGATCGCGCCTTGGGCGCAGCGCCAGCGCCAGGAGGAGGTGTTCCGAGTGAAGACCGACCTGATGACCAGCCTGGTGCGCGACGGCGCCTTCGCCCAGCCCGGCAAGGGCCTGACCGTCTACACCCAGTCGACCGATCAGAAGGGCGTGATGAACAACATCTTCATCGACGAATCCAAGCCGGACGGCTCGTCGAGCACGTTCGACGCCAAGAGCGGCGAGATCGTCGTGCGCGACGGCAAGCCGGCCATGGTCCTGCACGACGGCTCGAACCAGCAGCTCTCCAAGCTGGGGAACCTGAACTACCTGACCTTCGGCGAATACGTCCTCGACCTGACCCCCTATGTGAACACCGAGGACGTCCTGGCCTACAAGCCGTCCGACAAGTTCATCCACGAGCTGCTGAAACCCGACAAGACCAACCCCGACGACCGGCGCAACCGCAAGAAATACCTGGCCGAAGCGCACTCCCGCCTCGCCGCGCCGCTCTATGACATCGCCGTGGTCATGCTGGCCCTGGCGGGCGTGCTCGGCGGCGCGTTCAGCCGGACCGGCTATTCCTCGCGGATCGCCACGGTATCGGCGGTGGCCGTCGCCGTGCGGATTCTCGGGTTCGGCGCGCAGGCGGCGTGCAACGCCAACTCCGGCCTCAACATCCTGCAATACCTCGTGCCGCTGATCCCGGCGCTGGTGGCGGCGCGCCTTCTGTTCCGGGGGGGGCGGGCGTCGAATGCGCTGACCTCGCTCACGCCGCATTCGCCCATGCCGCCGGCCGTCCCCGCGGGAGCCGTCTGACATGCGCCTGTTTCCCGGCCAGGTCAGCCGCTATGTCACGGCCCGGACCATGATGGCGGTCGGCGGCGCGCTGGTCGTGCTCAGCGCCGTCATCATCCTCAGCAACTTCGTCGAGCTCAGCCGGTCGGTGAACCCGGCGTGGGGCGAGGTCTCGGCCGGAACCCTGTTCGGCCTCGCCCTGCTGGAATCGCCGGGCGTGATCCTGATCGTCATGCCCTTCGCCTTCCTGTTCGGCGTGCTCACCGCCTTCATGAACCTCAATCGCCGCAGCGAGCTCATCGCCCTGCGCGCCGCGGGCGTCTCCGCCTGGCGCTTCGTCATGCCCGCCGCCGCCGCCGCCGCGGTGATCGGCCTGCTCACCATGGCCGCCCTGAACCCGATCGCCTCGGAGATGAGCGCGACCTTCGAGCGCCTCAAGGCCCAGCTGCTCGACGGTCCGGCGGGAGCCGACAAGACCATCTGGCTGCGGCAAGGGGACAAGCATCGCCAGATCATCATCCGCGCCCGGTCGAACCAGGGGCCCGGCGTGCACCTCAGGGGCGTCAGCCTGTTCGTCAACAAGGTCGCCCCCGACGGGCGGCTGCAGTTCTCCGAGCGGTTCGAGGCGACCGAGGCGGTGCTCCGGCACAAGACCTGGACCCTGACCGGCGTCCGCTCGTTCGGCCCGGGCGCGCTCGGCGTCAGTTCGCCGACGCTCGAGCTGCCGTCGGACCTCAGCGAGCACACGGCGCTCGAGCGGTTCTCGGCCGCCAACGCCATCCCGTTCTGGTCGTTGCCGGAGCTGATCGTGCGGACCGAGGCGGCGGGGATCTCGGCGACGGCCTATCGGCTGCAGCTCCAGCAGCTCCTGGCCACGCCGCTGATGTACGCGGCCATGTCGGTGCTGGCGGCCGCCTTTTCGCTGCGGCTGCTGCGGCTCGGCGGCATGGCCCAGTTCGCCGGGTCCGGCGTGGCCCTGGGGTTCGTGTTCTTCTTCTTCAATCAGCTGTGCAGTTCGCTCGGAAAGTCGGACGTCCTGCCGCCCATCGTGGCCGCCTGGGCGCCCCCGGTGATGGCGTTGCTCGTCGGCATCACCTTGCTTTGCTACACCGAAGACGGTTGACCAGCGTCACGGGGCGTTGGATTAGAGCAGGGTAGGCGAAAGCGTACGCGGTTTTGCCGCTAGACCGTGCTCCAAGCCTATAATTCTACGCCCTTTTTGTCTGGCTCAGATGATTCCATCCGAACCGGCGAGAAGCCAGATCGAACGCGAGCCGACGCCGCGACGTGGGGAGGACGGGCTGGTCATGCGCCGAACGGCGTACGCGATCGATGCAACCAGGCGCGGCCGCGCGCGAACACGCCTGTTCGCCCTGCTGGCGGGAGCGGTCGTGCTCAGCGTCCCGCTGGCCGCGCTCGCCGCGCCGCACAGGACCGCCTCCAGCAAGCCGGCCACTCCCACGCCGGTGGCCGACGACGGCCTTGGCGGACACGACGTCTACCTGGAAGCGGACGACCTGATCGACGACCGCCTCAAGAGCGTGGTCACCGCGGAGGGGCATGTGGAGGCGCGCTACCAGGGGCGGACCCTGCGGGCGGACAAGGTCATCTACAACCGGGTCAACGGCGCGACCCACGCCTTAGGTCATGTGGTGATGATCTCGGCCGACGGCACGGTCACCTACGCCTCGGAGGCGGAGCTCGACGACCAGTTCCGGGCCGGGTTCGAGCTCGGCTTCTCCGCCCGGCTACAGGACAATGTGACCATCGTCGCCAACTCGGCGGTGCACCGCAACGATTCGGTGAACACCTTCCGCCAGGGCCGCGTCACCCCCTGCAACATCTGCAACACCGATGGCTCCCCCAAGGAGCCGACCTTCTCGATCGAAGCGCAGACCATCGTCGAGGACCGCAATCAGGGGGTCATCTACTATCGGCACGCGGTGATCCGGGTGAAGGGCGTGCCAATCCTGGCGCTGCCGTTCTTCTGGCACGCAGACCCCACCGTCGAACGCAAGTCGGGCTTCCTGACCCCGAAGATCGAGTACTCGAAGCGGCGCGGCCTCAGCTATGAGCAGCCCTATCTGTTCGCGCTGAACCCGTCGACGGAACTGATCGTCGATCCGCAGCTCAACACCGCCGTGAACCCGGAGCTCAATCTCCGCTATCGCGAACAGTTCTATTCGGGCCTGCTCGACATCCGCGCCGGCTTCGCCCACGATCAGCTGTTCGACAGCCACGGCGACAAGTTCGGCGCCGATACCGACCGGTCCTACATTCTGGCCAAGGGCGCCTGGCAGCTCGATCCGCGCTTCACGGTGGGCTTCGGCGCCGAGCAGGTCACCGACCCGACCTTCTTCCAGCGCTACGGCGTCCGCCAGCTGTTTCAGGATCGCGGGCCGTTCAAGACCGATACCGACCGGCTGATCAGCCAGATCTACGCCACCCGGCAGGACAGCCAGTCCTACATCTCGATCGCCGCGCTCGACTATCAGTCGATCCGGGACACCGTGAACAAGCAGGTGATCCAGAGCTACGACACCGGCTCGGCCTTCCCGGTGGTCGGGCCCCTGGTGGAGGCGCGCTATGATCCCACCTCCCCGATCTTCGGCGGCCAGCTGCGCCTGCTGGTCAGCGCCGTGGCGCTCAGCCGCAGCAATCCGGTGATCGCGGTCAGCGATCCGACCGGCCTCAATCCGGCGGGTCCCCAGCCGTTCGTTCCGACCGTCATCCCCGCGACGGCGACGACCGCCCAGCAGATCATTCAGCCGAACCGCGTCACCAACGCCCCCTCGCTGACCTATACCGACAGCCGGCGGGTGACGACCGAGGGCGACTGGCGGACCGACCTGACCTTCGACAACGGCATGCGCGTCTCGCCCTTCCTGCAGGCGCGCGGCGACCTCTATTCGATCGATCCGTACACGGTTCCCGGTCAGAGCGGGGCGTTGGCGACCACCGCCAACTACACCAGTCTCTCGTCCGGCAAGAGCTTCATTCCGCGCGGCGCCGGCACGATCGGCCTGGACGCCTCCTGGCCCTTCTTCCGGCCGCTCGGCGCGGGCTCGGTGATCCTGGAGCCGCTGATCGAGCTCGCGGCCTCGCCCAAGGCGCACCTCAATCCCAACATCCCGAACGAGGATTCCGCCTCCTTCACGTTCGACGAATCCACCCTGTTCACCATCAACCGGGTCCCCGGCTACGACCTCTACGAAGGCGGCGCGCGCGCCAACGTGGGCGGCCGGGCCACCTTCGATTTCGGCGGGGGACGCAGCGCCAGCGTGCTGGTCGGCCGCGTCTTCCGCACCGCGCCCGACCTCATGTTCAACGCCACCTCGGGCCTGCAGGGAACCTCGTCCGACTGGGTCAGCGCGGTCACGATCACGCCCATGCCCGGACTCTCGTTCTTCAACCGCGCGCGTTCGGACGCCGACACCTGGAAGGTGCACGAGGAGTCGGCCGGGGTGAACCTGGCGGTCGGCCGAGCCACGCTGACCATGCGCTACCAGTACAACGAGAACGGCGTGCTTCAGGTGCAGTGCGCCAGCACCACCTGCCCCTCGCCGTTCGGCGGCATCGTGCTCAACGGCGCGACCGTGGTCGGCAAGACCCAGAGCGCCGAGCTGAGCGGCGCCACCTTCCTCGCCAAGCATTGGGGGATGTTCGCCAATATCACGCGCGACCTTCAGACGCGGATATTCCCAGTGGCGCAATTCGGCATTTTCTATCAAGACGACTGTGTGCGGGTGGATGTCGTCTATACGCATGACGAAACCTACAGCACACTGATCGGCTCATCGGATTCGGTGACCTTCCGCCTAACGCTGGCCACATTGGGTACTAGTGTCGGGCCGGGGACGAGGCCCTATGATGGGCGTTGAGGCATCCGCTGGTCGTGGCGGAGAGGATGGATTTGGAATGAGTGCAGCGCGTACACTAGTGCTTGGCCTTCTGAGCGCGGCGGTGTGCTTCGGTGCAGCCCACGCCCAGACCGCGGCGGCCCCGGCGGCCGAGACGCCCCCGCCGGCGGCGGCGTTGACGGCGGCCGATCTGGCGCAGCCCAAGCGCCCGGCCATGAGCGAGGGCGTCGCCGCCACGGTCAACGACGACATCATCTCCACCTACGACCTGCGCCAGCGCGTGCTCCTGATGCTGGTCACCTACGGCGTCCAGGCGACCGAGGCCAACCTGCGCGCGCTCGAACGCGAGGCGCTCAAGGCCCTCGTCGACGAACGGCTGGAGATGCAGGAAATCAAGACGATCGAGGCCAAGAACAAGGACGTGCACCTCGAGCCGACCACCGAGGAGCTCAACGAGCAGATCGACGCCATGGCGCGGCAGTACAGCGTCAAGCGGCCCCAGTTCATCACCACCCTGAAGACGGCCGGCGTCGAGGAGAAGACGCTCACCGACCAGATCTTCATCACCCTGGCCTGGCACAACTATATCGGCGGCCGGTTCCGCGGCTCCGTCCACGTGGGCGACGCCATGGTCAACCAGGAGGAGGCGCGCATGAACGCGGCCGCCGCCAAGCCGCAGTACCAGGTCAGCGAAATCCTCATCGAGAACGCCAAGGCCGGCGGCCCCGAACAGGCGATCGAAGGCGCCAAGCAGCTGATCGCCCAGCTCAAACAGGGCGCGCCGTTCGCCGCCGTGGCCCGTCAGTTCTCGGCCCTGCCGACCGCGGCCAACGGCGGCGACGCCGGCTGGCTGGGCTCGGGAGAACTCCAACCGCCGCTCGAGGCCGCGCTGGCGCAGATGCGGCCGGGGCAGATCTCCGACCCGGTGCCGATGGGCGACGGGGTCTACATCCTGCAGCTGCGCGACAAGCACGCCGGCGTCGGCGCCACCATGGTGACGCTCAAGCAGGCCGCGATCCCGGTCTCGAACCAGGCGACGCCGGAGCAGGTCGAGGCGGCCAGCGCCAAGCTGGCGGCGCTCAAGGCCGAGGTGAAGTCCTGTGAAGACCTCGAAGGCGACGCGGCCAAGTTCGATGGCGTCGTGGCGGGCGACCTGGGCGAAACCGAGGTCAACGACCTCGCGCCCGAGTTCAAGCAGGTGGTGGACGGCCTGAAGATCGGCCAGGTCGGCGGTCCCGTGCGTACCCGGGCCGGCATGCACCTGGTGGCCTTGTGCGGCCGGCGCGCCTCCGGTCCGCATGCGCCGTCGCGCGACGAGATCACGGACCGGCTGGAAGGCGAACAGCTGGCCATGATCGCGCGCCGCTATCTGCGCGACCTGCACAATTCGGCCACCATCGAGAGCCGGTGACGGCGCCGTCCCTTCCGGACGCAGCGAGTCCTCATCGCCGCACGCCGCTGGCGCTCAGCCTCGGCGACCCCGCCGGGGTCGGGCCCGAAATCGTCGCCAAGGCGTGGTCGGCCCTGCGGGATACCGGCCCGCCCTTCGTGGTGGTGGGCGAACACGACCTTATGGCGGCCGCCATGCCGGCGCGCATGAAGGGGGCCGTCCGGCGCGTCTCCTCGCCGGGCGAAGCCATGGAGGTGTTCGCGAGCGCGCTGCCGGTGATCGATCTTCCGCTGGTGTCGCCCGTGGTGGCCGGAAAGTCGTCCCCCGCCCATGCGGGCGCGGTGATCCGCTGGATCGAGACCGCGGTCGGCCTGGCCCTGTCGGGCGCCGTCTCCGGCCTCGTCACCGCTCCGATCGCCAAAGCGCCGCTCTACGCCGCCGGTTTCGCCTTTCCCGGCCACACCGAATTTCTCGCCGAGCTCACGGCCGGCGCGCCGTTCGAGGGCGAGCGGGGACCGGTGATGATGCTCGTCGCGGGCGATCTGCGCACCGCGCTCGTGACCATCCACCAGCCGCTGCGGGACGCCATCGCCGCCCTCGACCAGGAAATGGTGGTCCACGTCGGCCGGGTGACGGCCGAGGCCCTGGCCCGCGACTTCGGCATCCCCAGCCCCCGCCTCGTCCTGGCCGGCCTCAATCCGCATGCGGGCGAGGGCGGAACGATCGGGCGCGAGGAGATCGACATCCTCAACCCGGCGGCGGCGCGCCTGCGCGCCCTCGGGATCGACTGTTCCGACGCCAGGCCGGCCGACAGCCTGTTCCACCCCGCGGCGCGCGCCACCTACGACGCCGCCCTCTGCCTCTATCATGACCAGGCGCTGATCCCGGTGAAGACGGTCGATTTCTGGGGCGGCGTCAATGTCACCCTGGGCCTGCCGATCGTCCGCACCTCGCCCGACCACGGCGTCGGCTACGACATCGCCGGACGCGGCCTGGCCCGGGCCGACAGCCTGATCGCCGCCATCCGGCTGGCGGCGAAGATCGCGGCGCAGCGCGGCGCGTGAGGCGGCGGTGAGCGGCCCCGCCCTCGACGCCCTGCCGCCGCTTCGCGAGGTCCTGTCCGAGCACGGGCTTCTCGCCGACAAGCGCTTCGGCCAGCACTTCCTGCTCGACCTCAACCTGACCCGTAAGATCGCCCGCCTCGCCGGCCCGCTGGCGGACGCCCTGGTGATCGAGGTGGGCCCCGGCCCGGGCGGACTGACCCGCGCCCTGCTGGCCGAGGGGGCCGCGCGGGTGGTGGCGATCGAGCGCGATCCGCGCTTCATCCCCCTGCTGGAGGAGATTCAGGCGGTCTCGGACGGCCGGCTCGTGCTGGTGCAGGCGGACGCGCTCAGGGTGGACGAGGCGGCGCTGGCGGTCGAACACGGCCCCGGCCTGCGCCCCCTGATCGTCGCCAACCTGCCCTACAATGTGGCGACGCCGTTGTTGATCCACTGGCTGACCGGCCCGTTCCGGCCCGCCGCCATGGTGCTGATGTTCCAGAAGGAGGTGGCCGACCGGATCGCCGCTCCGCCGGGAGCGGACGCCTATGGCCGGCTGTCGGTGCTGGCCCAGGCGACCGCCGACGCCCGGGTGGCGATGACCCTGCCGGCGCGCGCCTTCACCCCGCCGCCCAAGGTGGACTCCGCGGTGGTCGTGCTCATCCCCCGCGCCGACGCCCCCGCGGGACCTCGCCTGGCCGCCCTCGAACGGGTGACCGCCGCCGCCTTCGGCCAGCGGCGCAAGATGCTGCGCTCCTCGCTGAAGCCGATCGGCGGCGAGGCGCTCTGCCGCGCCGCCGGCGTCGATCCCGGGGCCCGGGCCGAGACCATCGACATCGCCGGCTTCCTGCGGCTGGCGGATCAGCTGACCTCGTGACGCCGGCGCTGGTCATCGCGGATTATGCGCCGCGCCACGCAGGGGTCTGGCGCGCGCTCAACGAAGCCTGGATCACGCGCTGGTTCGCCCTGGAGCCGAAGGATCATGCGGTGCTGGCCGATCCCGAGGGGCTGATCCTCGCCAAGGGCGGGCGGATCCTGATCGCCGAACGGGACGGCGAGCCGCTGGGCTGCGCCGCCCTGCTGAAACTGGACGACGGCGGTTTCGAGGTCGGCAAGATGGCGGTCGCCGACCATGCCAAGGGCCAGGGCGTCGGCCGGGCGCTGATGGACGCCTGCATCGCCGCCGCGCGGGCCGCGGGCGCGCCACGGCTCTATCTGGAAAGCAATGCGCGGCTGACGCCGGCCCTCGCCCTCTACCGCTCGGTCGGCTTCGTCGACCTGCCGCCCCGCGCGACGCCCTACGCCCGGGTGGACGTGTTCATGGAGCTTGTCCTCTAGGCTCTCAGGAGAGCGCGAAGCGCTTGTCCAGGAGACGTCCCCAGGCGCTCAAAACAAGGTTCATCGCAGAGGTCGCGGAGAACATCGCGGAGATCGCTGAGCATACGGGCTCGGCGATCTCCGCGTCTATCTTTGCTCCGCCTGCATCGTTCGTCGGCTAAGGCGGGGGCCCACTTCGCGGGCGATTACGTTATTTGCTTTCGCCGGGCGGCTTGATCTGCACGAAGGGGGTGGCGCCGGAGGTGACGGTGGGCAGGCGGCCGTCCCATTTCTCGATGGCGCGCAGCTGCAGCACCGCCGGGTTGGAGCGCAGGGTGTCCCCTTGCAGTTGGATCGCCTTGGCCTCGCCTTCGGCCTGGGCGACACGCTGCTGGGCCTCCGCCTGGATGGTGGCGACCTGGGCCTGGGCGGCCAGCGCGTGCTGCTCATTGGCGATCTTGTTGTTGATCTGCGTCAGCACGACGTCGGGCACCCGTACATTGCCGGCCCAGAACAGCTTCTCCACGTTCAGTCCGTACGGTGCGAAATAGGTCGAAACGTCGTTCTGCACGGCGGTCAGCAGCTCCTGCTTGCGCGGGCCGTAGATCTCGTCGACCCCCATCGCCGCCGCGCGGTTGACCAGGGCGTTGCGGATGGCGTTGCGCAGCGGACCGGCGATGATCCCCGCCGCGTCGGTGCGGTACTTCTGGAACAGCTTGGGCGCGAGCACGGTGCTGACCGAGTAGCTCACGGCGATGTCGGCGCTGAGACCGAGGCCGTTCTTGTCCTGGAAGTTGAACTCCTCGTTGGTCGTCGAGCTTTCGGAGCCGCTGCGGGTATAGGTGTAGGTGTTGGTGAACACCGGATACTCGTAGATGTTGGTGCCGAACGGGGTGAAGTAGGTGCCGACGCCGAGCGCCTGGTCGCTGACCCCGGCGCCCGACCCATACTGGTTCACCTTGATGCCCACATGCCCCGGCTTGACCTGTCCGCAGCCGGCGAGGGCCACGGCGCACGCCGAAACGATCAGGAGCCTATTCATTTCTCTCTCCATTCCACCACGCCGGAAGCGGCGTGGGGATCCAGCCGGACCCATCGGGTCCAATCCGACCACAGCTGAAAGGCCAGCCAGACGGTAACCGCCAGGGCCGTCGCGAGGCAGATCAGGCTGCCGGCCAGGGCCCAGTCGTTGTGCATGTTGATCAGGTCGGGAGCCCAGAGGCGCAGCAGCACGAAGTCCACCACCGCCACGCCGACACTCTTCAGCGCAGCGCGAAGGACGAGGCGACGTCTCGCCAAGACCGCGCTTCTGGCGCGGCCCTTAGGTTTGGATGTCATCTGGGAATCTCAAACGAAGACCAACAGGCCCGTCTCTCGGTGCGCGCGACCCGATGGGGTCCTTTCATCGCGACAACCGCAAGCATAGCACCTACCGCCAAGGTCGTGGTGAGAATTTCGCTACACGGTTTCGCGATTGGAGCGGGGGCGAGTCCGCGATCACGCGACCGCGCATAAGTGATTTACCACCAGGCTCACCAGGATCACGAAGGAGAACGGACGAACCGCTCCGAACCCTGATCCGCTCATCCCGGCATTCGCCGGGATGAGCGGAGAAAAAGCTCTTTGGGCCTTGGTGGTCAATCTATTCCAACCACGGAGGTCACCGGAGACGCGCGAAGTGCTACGCCATCTCGAAGGCGATCGGCAGGCTCTTGGGGCCGTTGACGAACACGGCCTCGCTGACCCGCGGGGTCCCGTTGAGGCGGACCGATTTCAGCCGCGGCAGCAGCTCCTCGAACAGGATCCGCATCTCCATCTTGGCCAGGTGCTGGCCGAGGCAGAGGTGGGCGCCGTAGCCGAAGGCGAGCTGCTTGTTGGGCGAGCGGTCGGCGCGGAACGCCTGCGGGTCGTCGAACACCGCCTCGTCCCGGTTGCCCGAGGCGTAGCACAGCATCAGCCAGTCGCCCTTGGCGATCGGCTGGCCGCCGACCTCGGCGTCGGCGGTGGCCGAGCGCATGAAGGTCTTGACCGGCGTGGTGAAGCGGATCGCCTCGTCGATCAGGCTAGGAACCCGCGACAGGTCCTCCTTGAGCCAGGCCAGCTGGTTCGGGTGTTCGGCCAGACCCCAAAGGGCGCCGGCCGTGGTGGAGGAGGTGGTGTCGTGGCCGGCGGTGGCGACGATCATGTAATAGCTCATCGCCTCGAGCTCGGAGATCGGCTGGCCGTCGATCCTGCCGTTGGCGATCACCGTGGCGAGGTCGCTGGTCGGATGCTCGCGCCGGTCGGCGCTGAGCTTGGCGAAGTACTGGTAGAAGTCGCCGATCACCGCCTGCATCGCGGCCATCCGCACTTCCATGCTCGCGTTGGGGTCCTCGGGATGCCGGCCGAGGTCCGGGTCGGCGGCGCCGAACAGCTCCTGGGTCAGCATCAGCATCCGCCCCTCGTCGGCCTCGGGCACGCCGAGGATCTCCATGATCACGTGCAGGGGGAAGTGCAGCGCCACTTCGGTGACGAAGTCGCACTGGCCGCCGGTCTCGGCCATGCGCGCGACCGAGGCCTTGGCGATCTCGCGGATCCGGCCCTCGAGGCTGCGGATGTTGGGCGGCATGAACCAGGCCTGGGTCAGCGCGCGGTACTTGGGATGGTCGGGCGCGTCCATCTGCACCAGGCTGCGCACCAGGTGCGGGCTGCCGCCGGTCATGCGCCGGACCTGGGCGTCGCCTTCCTTGCCGACGATGGTGGTGGCCAGATCGCCGTTGTGGAACAGATCGTTCTGCCGGCTGATCTCGAGGATGTCGGCGTGACGGGTGACCACCCAGAACGGATCGAAGCCCCCGGGCTGGGCCACCGCCAGCGGCATGTTCGCCCGCAACCAGGCGTAGCTGTCGTGAATTCGCCCGTCCGCATAGGCGCGGGGATCGACCAGGGTTTCCGCAAGGTCACCTGGAATCTTGAGGTCTGCCTGGGTCATCGTGTTTCGACGCGGCCGCACAAGAAAAAGGGCGCTTCCGTTACGGTAATCCGCGTCGCCTCCTTGTATTATGACTTGCGCCTGCTTTGATAGGCGCAAAGCCGGCTCTTCGCAACGACCGGCGCCGGGAAGGACATGACCAGCCAAGCCGCTCCAACGACGGACGCGCAGACGGCCAACAGGCGAAGCGAGGGCAAGCCGGCGTTCGAGCACGCCCTGGCCCAGCTCGCGCCGCGTCTCGCGCGCGGCGGCCACGCCATGTCCGGCCTGCGCCGCCTGTCCGGCGGAGCGACCCAGGAGATCTGGCGCTTCCAGGTGACCGGCCTCGCCGGCGTCGAGACCCTGATCCTGCGCCGGGCGCCGGGCGGGGAGCGCGTGTCGGAAAGCGCCGTGGGCCTCGAGGTCGAGGCGCGGCTGATCGAGGCCGCCGCCGCCGCCGGGGTTCCGGTTCCGCCTGTACGGCACGTGCTGGCGCCTGGCGACGGCCTCGGACACGGCTTCGTCATGGGCTTCGTCGAGGGCGAGACCCTGGGCGGGCGGATCGTCAAAAGTCCGGCCCTGGCCGAGGCGCGGGTCGGCCTCGCGCGCGGTTGCGGCGAAGCCCTGGCGCGGATCCACGCCATCGACGCCGGAGCCTTTCCCACCCTCAGCCAAGTCACTCCCGCCGAGCTGCTCGACCAATGGCAGGCTTCCTACCGCCGCTCGGACTGGCCGCGGCCGGTGTTCGAACTGGCCTTCCGCTGGCTCGGCGAGCGCTGTCCGGCGCCGCCGGCGACGCCCCGCCTGGTGCACGGCGACTTTCGCAACGGCAATCTGATGATCGGCCCGGACGGTTTGCGCGCCGTGCTCGACTGGGAGCTGGCCCATGTGGGCGATCCGATGGAGGACCTCGGCTGGATCTGCGTCAACGCCTGGCGCTTCGGAGCCGAGGACCGGCCCGTGGGCGGTTTCGGCCAGCGCGAGGACCTCTACGCCGGCTATGAGGCGGCGGGCGGCGCGCCGATCGACCGCGCCGCGGCGCGCTGGTGGGAGGTGTTCGGGACCCTGCGCTGGGGCTGCATGTGCTCGGGCATGGCCGCCGCCTTCCGCACCGCCGATCCCAGCGTCGAGCGCGCGGTGATCGCCCGGCGGACCTCCGAGACCGAGATCGACCTGATGCGGCTCCTGGCTGGCGGGAGGGCCTGAGCATGCAGGACCACCCCACTCCCGCCGAAATTCTCGCCGCCGTCGCGGCGTTCCTGCGCGCCGACGTGGTCGCCGACATCACCCCGCACGCAGTGTTCCAGGCCAAGGTCTCCGCCAACGCCCTGGACATCGCCCGGCGCGACCTGGAGCTCAGCCCGGCCGCCGACGCGGAGGAGCTTGCGCGGCTCCATCGCCTGCTGGGGCGAAACGGCGACCTGCTGGACCTCACCCGGGAGCTTGCGCAGCGGATCGCGGACGGGGCGATGACGCTCGAGACGCCCGGCCTGGCCGAACACCTGTGGGCGACCACCCTGGCCAAGCTGGCGGTCGACCAGCCCGCCTACTCCGGCTACCGCGCCGCCCTGGCCGAGCGGACCAACCACAACCCCGAGGGGGATACCTGAGCCATGGACTTCGCCCTGCCCGAAGACCTCGTCGCCTACCTGGCCGAACTCGACGCCTTCATCGACGCCGAGATCAAGCCGCTGCAGGCCAAGGACGACAACGAACGCTTCTTCGACCACCGCCGCGAGCACGCCCGCACCGACTGGGACAACCAGGGCCTGCCGCGCCCCGAGTGGGAGGCCCTGCTCGGCGAGGCCCGCAAGCTGGCCGACGACGCCGGTCACTATCGCTACGCCTGGCCCAAGGAGATGGGCGGCAAGGGCGGCTCCAACCTGGCCATGGCGGTGATCCGCGAACACCTCGCGGCCAAGGGGCTCGGCCTGCACAACGACCTGCAGAACGAACACTCCATCGTCGGCAACAACCCCTTCATCCTGATGTTCAAGGAGTTCGCCACGCCCGAACAGTTCGAGCGCTATGGCGAGCAGGTGAAGAGCGGGGCGATCCGCACCGGCTTCGGCCTGACCGAGCCGAACCACGGCTCGGACGCCACCTTCATGGAGACCCGCGCGGTTCCGGAGGAGAAGGACGGTGTCGCCGGCTGGCGCATCAACGGCGAGAAGATGTGGACTACCGGCATGCACACGGCCAGCCACTGCATGGTGTTCGCCCGCACCAGCGGCGCGGACGGCGACGCCGCCGGCATCACCGTCTTCCTGGTCGCCGCCGACGCGCCGGGGGTGAAGATCGAGGAGTACCTCTGGACCTTCAACATGCCCACCGACCACCCGCGGGTCAGCTTTACCGACGTCTGGGTTCCGGACGAGGCGATCTGGGGCGTGGTGGGCCGCGGCCTGGGCCTCGGCCAGAGCTTCGTGCACCAGAACCGCATCCGCCAAGCCGCCTCCTCCCTCGGCGCCGCGGTGTTCTGCATCGAAGAGAGCGTGCGCTACGCCCGCACCCGCAAGCCGTTCGGCAAGCCCTTGTCCGACAACCAGGCGATCCAGTGGCCGCTGGTCGAGCTGTCGACCCAGTGCGAGATGCTGCGCCTCCTGATCCGCAAGACCGCCTGGGAGATGGACCGGCTGCCGCACAAGGAGGTGGAGCGGCAGATCTCCGACAAGGTCTCCATGTGCAACTACTGGGGCAACCGGCTGGTGTGCGAGGCCGCCGACCGGGCCATGCAGGTGCACGGCGGCATCGGCTATTCGCGGCACAAGCCGTTCGAGCACATCTACCGCCACCACCGCCGCTACCGCATCACCGAGGGCTCCGAGGAGATCCAGATGCGCAAGGTCGCCGCCTTCCTGTTCGGCTACATGGGCCCGAGGAAAGCCGAGTTCGCGGGGCTGTAGCTCCCTTCCCCCTCAAGGGGGAAGGGCTGGGGTTGGGGGTGAGTGCAGGACGCTGAAGCGAAAGGCGCGCGAGGCGCCCCCCGTGTTTATCCCCGCTCGTGGTGCACTCACCCCCTCTCCAAACCTCTCCCCCCTCGAGGGGGAGAGGCATTATATCGGTTCGGCCAGGAGGCCCGCCACGAAGTCGCTGAT
>CAILTK010000083.1 GCA_903837135.1 uncultured Caulobacterales bacterium | reverse complement strand
GGCGAGCGCCGCGGAGCCCCTCAACGGTCCCGTCGCCATCCGCCAGGCCTACGCCGCCTCGCTCGCGCCGCGCGCCGGGCGCGCCGACGTTCTCGGCTTGATCGAACGCAGCTACGCCGTGCAGCCGTATTCCAAGTCGGGCGGCCTGTGGCGGGTCGAGGGGGTGGCGCGCAACTGGGACATCGCCTCTCCCAACCTGAAGAGCGAGGCCCTGCGTGAAGCCCTTTGGCTGCCGGAAACCGGCGTCAGCGATCGCAAGTCCATCACCGACCTGTTCGAATCCGCAGGCCTCGGCCTGCAGCTGCACCTCGCCAGAAGCCTCCCTCCGGTCTGACCGCCCCGCATGAAGGTCCTTTTCGCTCACCAGAACATGCCCGGACAGTTCGGCCACCTCGCCCAGGCTTTGGCGCGGGAGCCCGGATCCACCGTCCTTTTCGCCACCCAGCGCAAGGATCGCGAGTTGCCCGGCGTCGGCAAACTGCCGTACGACCCCGCGCGCGCCGTGACCCCGGGCGGACATCACTATCTGCGCCTGATGGAGGCGGCCGTGCTCAACGGGCAGGCCGTGAGCCGGGTGATGGTGGCGCTGAAGGACAAGGGCTTCGAGCCCGACGTGATCGTCGGCCACCCGGGCTGGGGCGAAACCCTGTTCGCCAAAGACATCTTTCCGCGCTCGGGGCTGGTGGCCTATTGCGAATTCTACTTCGGCGCCGACAACGGACTGGTGGTCGGCGCCGACACCGCGCCGACCCTGGACCAGACGCTCCGCATCCGCATCGAGAACGCGCACCTGCTGCTGGCCCTGGACGCCTGCGATCGCGGCCTCAGTCCCACGCACTGGCAGCGCAGCCGCTTTCCCGAACCCTATCATCGGAAGATCGACGTGGTGTTCGACGGTGTCGACACCGATCGCGTCCGGCCTGACCCGGGCGCCCGTTTCACGCTCCCGGGCGGACGGACCCTGACCGTCGCCGACGAGGTGATCACCTATGTCTCCCGCGGCCTCGAGCCCCAGCGCGGATTTCCCCAGTTCGCCCGCGCCCTGCCCGCCGTCCTGAAGGCGAGGCCGACGGCCCAGGTGGTGATCGCCGGAGAGGACAAGCCCTATTACGGCGCCCGCCCGGCGCCCGACGACAGCTGGCGCGCGCTGGTCGAGCGCGAAGGCGTGATCGACCCCGGCCGCGTCCACTTCGTGGACCGCCTGCCGTACGACCGCTACGTCGCCCTGCTGCAGGTCTCGAGCGCGCACGTCTATCTGACGACTCCGTTCGTCCTGTCCTGGTCGTTCTTCGAGGCGATGGCGGCCGGTTGCCTGGTCGTCGGCTCGCGCACTCCGCCCGTGCTGGAGGTCCTGCAGGACGGTGTAAACGGCCTGTCGACCGCCTTCGACGACCCGCGGGTCATCGCCGACGACATTGTCCGCGCGCTCGAGCATCCGGGCGCCGCCGCCCTGCGCGGCGCGGCGCGGGCGACCATCGTCCAGCGCTACAGTCTGGCCCAGTGCCTGCCCGAACAGGTGGAGGTCCTGCGGCGGGCCGCCGAGGCGGCGCGACGCTGAGGCGCGACGCCTGCCGCCACCCCTGCGAGCGACCGGCGCCGGCGAAAGCGTTGACGGACCGGCGTCCAGCCGTCAGCGTCGGTGGACAATGACGCAGACCGGAGCCGGATGTCCGCCATCATGAGGTCTTGGCTGCTCTCCCTTCGCCGCGCCGGTCCGAGTCGCCTGGCCGCGCCGGTGGTCGCGGTCCTGAGCGCCGGGCTCCTGGTCTCCGCCGCCGTGGTCGCCACGCCGCATCAGACCCTCGACCGGTCGCCGCTCCGGCTGGTGTTCGAGGACACCTTTCGCGGCGACAGGCTGGACATCTGGGACCCCGTGCTGAATCCTCACGGCCGCTGGAAGACCAATCTTTTGACCGGCGATCAGTCGGGCTATGGCGTCTACTCCAGCCGGACGCTCATTCCGAACGCCGACAAGCAGATCTGGGTGGACGCCGCCTTCAAAGGGCTCGGCGACCGGCCGCTCGGTCTCGATCCCTTCAGCGTGTCGGCCGGCGTCCTGACCCTCAAGGGGTGGCCGACGCCCACCGCCCTGGAGGCCAAGCTCTGGGGCTATCGCTACGTCACGGGTATGATCTCGAGCGAACGCTCGCTCGTACAGCGCTACGGCTATTTCGAGATGGACGCCATGTGGCCGCACGGCAAGGGCGCGCATCCGGGGTTCTGGCTGGTCCCGGCCGACGCCTCCTGGCCCCCCGAGATCGACATCACCGAAGAGATCGGCGATCCGAACCAGGCCTATTTCACCCTCCATTACACCGGCCCGGACGGCAAACCGGCGCAGGACCAGGGCATGATCGACCACGCCGGTTCGGGCGATCGATTCACCCGCTTCGGCCTGTTGTGGACGCCGCAGATCATGGCCTGGTACCAGGACGACAAGCTGATCCGCATGATCCGCAATCCCGGGGTGGACAAGCCGTGCTACCTCATGGCCACGCTCGAGATCGGCGGCGCGTGGACCGGCGATCCCGACGCGACGACGCCCTGGCCGATGGTGTGGCGCATCAGGGCGATCCGCGCCTACGCGCTCAGGACCTGAACGGTCCGCCGCCCACGTGCGCCAGAAGATCGGCGACCACCGGTCTGAGGTCGCCGCCGGTGAACAGCACGCCCTTCACCCCCGCCCGGGCGGCGGCCTCCATGTCGGAGCGCTTGTCGCCGATCATCGCCGCCCGGGCGGGATCGACCCCATGATCCGCCATGGCGCGCAGCAGCATGCCGGGGTTCGGCTTGCGATCCGGATGATCGGCCTGTCGATAGCGCGCTTCCGCGGCGTCCTCATGGAAGGGGCTGAAGTAGAAGGCGTCGATCCGGGCGCCGGCTTCGGCCAGCGAATCCACCATCGCTGCATGGAAGGCGTGCATCTGGGATTCGCTATAATAGCCGCGGCCGATGCCCGACTGGTTGGTCACGACCAGGGCGAGGACGGCGGCGTCGTTCGCCATCCGCACCGCTTCGCGGGCGCCCTCGATCCAGGCCAGGCGGGCCGGGTCGTAGGTGTATCCCTCGTCGACATTCAGAACGCCGTCGCGATCGAACAGGATCGCCGCCCGGCCCGAACCGTGCGCCGCCCGCGCCGTCACATCCATCCTCGCCATTTGAACCAGGCCAGCGGCAGAAGGGCGCTGAGCGCCATGAGGGCGAGCGAATAGGGATAGCCCATGGACCAGCTCAGCTCCGGCATGACCTTGAAGTTCATGCCGTAGACGCCGGCGATCAGCACGGGAGGCACCCCGACGATCGAGGCGATGGTCAGCACCTTGACGATGTCGTTCTGCTCGATGCTGATGAAGCCCAGGGTGGCGTCGAGCAGGAACTGCACCTTGTTCGCCAGCTGGCCCTGATAGTCGTTGAGCGAGGCGACGTCGGCGCGAACGGCGCCCAGCCGCTGCTTGAGCCCCGGCAGCCAGTCATGGCAGACCGCCTCCATCAGATAGCCGGTGATCCGCCCCACGCCGAGCAGGCTGTCGCGAACCTGCGACGTCCGGTCGCCAAGCTGGCCGATCCGGCGCAGCGCCTGTCGCAGCCGCTCGGTCGCGGCGGACAGGTTGTTGCGCGAGTTGGAGCGATCCGCGTGGAAGGCGTCATGGCTCACGCTGTCGAGCTCCTCGCCGATCCGCTCCAGCAGGTCGGCGCCCGTGTCGATGATCTGCTCGAGCAGGCGCACCAGGGCCTCCTCGGCCGTGAGGTCCGGCATGTGCACGGCCTGCTCGGCGACCCGGTCGAAGGCCTTGAACGGCGAATAGCGTACGGTGATGAGCTGGGCGCTGGAAAGCACGAAACCGACCGGCGTCAAGGCGCTCTCCGGCGAGACGGGCTTTCCGATCAGCGGCGTCGACAGATAGGTCGTCCCGCCCTCGGTATAGATCCGGCTGGTCTGTTCGATTTCCGCCAGGGCCGCGCGCGCGGGAATGCGGATGCCGGTGGAGGACTGGACGAATTCGACCTCGGTGTCGGTCGGATCGATCAGGTCGATCCAGGCCACGCGCGCGACGCCCTTGGGATCCTGAAGGTCGGCGGGTGGGGGATAGGCCGTCAGCATGGGTCCTCCCATAACCCCGCGCGGCGCGCGGCTCTAGCTGTACCAGCTATGTCCGTTGCGCTCGGTGAGGGCGAAGGCGCCCGCGGGGCCCCAACTGCCCGCCGCATACGCCGAGGGAGACATGGCGTGCTGGGCCCAGCCGTCGACCACGCCGTCGATCCAGGTCCAGGCCGCTTCCGCCTCGTCTCGGCGCACGAACAGGGTCGGATTGTTGTTGAGCGCCTCGAGCAGGAGCCGCTCATAGGCGATCCGCCGGCGCGGCTGGGTGGGGAAGGCCTGTTCGAGACTGAGGTTCAGCGACAGCGGCATCAGCTGCATGCCGCCGGCCTGCTCCAGGCTCGGGGTCTTGTTCATGAGCGACAGCGAGATCTGCTCCTCGGGCTGGAGACGGATCGTCAGCCGGTTGGCCAGCAGGTCCTGCCCCTGGAAGATCGAATACGGCACGTCGCGGAACTGGATCACGATCTGCGACGCCCGCTCGGCCATCCGCTTTCCGGTGCGCAGATAGAAGGGCACGCCGGCCCAGCGCCAGTTGTCGACGTTGGCCTGCAGGGCCACGAAGGTCTCGGTCTGGCTGGGACCGGCGCCGACCTCGTCGAGATAGCCCGGAACGGTGTGGCCGTCGGCGACGCCGCGACCGTACTGACCCCGTACGGTCCGCTTTTCGAGCTCGCGGCCGGCGATCGGGCGAAGCGAGCGCAGCACCTTGACCTTTTCGTTGCGCACGCTGTCGGGGTCGAGGCTGGCGGGCGGCTCCATGGCGACCAGACACAGGAGCTGCAGCACGTGGTTCTGCACCATGTCGCGGATCGCGCCGTAATGGTCATAATAGGAAAAGCGCCCCTCGACTCCGACGCTTTCGGCCACGGTGATCTGCACGTGATCGATGGACACCTTATTCCACAGCGGCTCGAACAGGGTGTTGGCGAAGCGCAAAGCCAGGAGGTTCTGCACCGCCTCCTTGCCGAGATAGTGGTCGATGCGGAAGATCCGCCGCTCGGAGAACACCGCGCCGATCGCATCGTTGATGGCCTGGCACGACCTCAGGTCCCGTCCGATCGGCTTCTCGATGACGATCCGGCTGGTGGGCGCCGCGGCGCCCGACGCGCCCAGGGCTTCGGCGATCGGCACGAACAGGGTCGGCGAGGTGGACAGGTAGAACACCGTCTCCTCGTCGTTCCGCAGCGCGGTCGCCAGCGCCGCGAACGACGCCGGATCGCCGGCGTCGGCCATGACGTAGGACAGCCTCGCCTGCAGGCGCTCCCAGATGCGGGCGTCGAAATAGGCTTCGGCCCGGCCGGCGATCGCCCTGTGGGCCAGCTCGGCGAACGCCGCGTGGCTCATTTCGGCCCGCGACGAGCCGATCACCCGCAGGTCGGCGGGCAGCAGCCCGTCGTATTCGAGGAAATACAGCGAGGGGAGCAGCATCCGCGCCGCCAGGTCGCCCGTCGCGCCGAAAATCACCAAGCTTCGCATGGCGCCTGAATGCCTCAACCGGGCGGCGGGTGGAAGAGGACCAATCCACTCGCTGATCGGTAGTTTGCCAATCGACCCGCTGCATGCAAAAGCGCGCGCATGTGCGGGATCGCAGGCATCTTTCGGCGCGGCGGGGCGGCCGCCGACAAATCGACGCTGCAAACGCTTGCGGACGCCTTGCTGCATCGGGGACCCGACTCGACGGACCTGTGGGCCGAAGGACCGGTCGGCCTGCTCAGCGACCGGCTGGCGATCATGGACGTGGAGGGCGGCGACCAGCCGCTGTTCGGCCCCGCGGGTTCGGTGCTCGTGGCCAACGGGGAGATCTACAATAATCCCGACCTGCGCACGGCGCTCACCGGGCATGTCTTCAAGACCGGGTCGGACTGCGAACCCGCGGCGCATCTCTACGAACGCGACGGGATCGGCTACGCCACGAGCCTGCGCGGCATGTACGCCATCGCCATCTGGGATCCGGGCGAACGCCGGCTGCTGCTCAGCCGCGACCCCTTCGGCATCAAGCCGCTCTACTACGTCGAGACCGATCAGGGTTTCTTCTTCGCCTCCGAACCCCAGGCCCTGCTCGCCGCCGGCCTGGTCGAGGCGCGGGTGATCGAGGCGGTCCGGGACGAGCTTCTGCAGCTGAAATACACCGTCGGCCGCCAGACCATCTTCGAGGGAATCGAGCGGGTTCTGCCCGGGGAGACCCTGGTGGTCGAGGACGGGCGCATCACCCAAAGGCTTCGCCAGGAGGCCTTGCCGGCGCCCGGCGGGCGGACGTCGGCCGGCGGCGCGGTCTCCGCCTTCGACCGGGTGATGACCGATTCGGTGGAGCAGCACCTGCATACCGATGTGCCCTACGGCCTGTTCCTCTCGGGCGGGGTCGACAGCTCGATTCTGCTCCTGCTGATGCAGCGCCTTTCGCGGACCCCGATCCACGCCATCACCGTCGGCTACGCCGGCGACCCGCGCATGGACGAGAGCCGCGCCGCCCTGGCGTTCGCCCAGCGCCACGGCGCGGACTGCCGGCGCGTGGAAATGGACGCCGACGACTTCTTCAACCTGGCCCCCCGGATCGCCGCCGCCATCGACGATCCGACCTGCGACGCCGCGGTGTTGCCCACCTACGTCCTGGGCCGGGAGGCGCGGGCCGACGGCCTGAAGGTCGCCCTGTGCGGCGAGGGCGCGGACGAGCTGTTCGGCGGCTATCGGCGCTACCGCGGCGGCTGGCTGCGCGACGCGGTGGGCTCGCCGGCCCGCAAAGGGGTGTTTGAAAAGCTTGGCATCGCCCTGCGGCCCGGCTGGCGGGCGGGGCTGAACCTGGTCGAGGCGGAGGCGCGGGAGCGCTGGCCGGGCCGCGCCCAGCGTCTGCAGGCGGTCGATGTCGCCGAAGCCCTGCCGAACAACCTGCTGGTCAAGCTCGACCGCTGCCTGATGATCCACAGCGTCGAAGGCCGTACGCCCTACATCGACCCCGAGGTGGCGAAGTTCGCCGTCACCCTGCCGGACAGCCTTCGAACCCGCGGGGACCTCGGCAAGATCGTCCCCCGCCGTTGGCTGGCCAAGGCGGACCCGCTCTATCCGTCGATGGCCAAGAAGCGCGGGTTCAACACCCCCGTCGGCGGCTGGATCGCCGATCGGGCGCCGCAGATCGCGCCTCTGGTCGCCCGGCAACCGGGCGTACGCGCCGTGTTCGACGCGGCGACGGTCAGCGCGATCATCGGCGGCGCCGGGCAGCAGGACCAGCCGGCCTGGAGCCTGCTGTTCTACGCCCTGTGGCACTCCACGCGGGTGCTGGGCGTCGATCCTCAGGGCGATATCGGCGGCGTGCTGGCGGAAGCCGCGCTTTAGCCACCTCTCATCACGATGCTCTAGGCGCCGTCCAGGATCGCGCCCAGCGCCGAGCCGAGGCGGCGCCGTCCCGCCTCGAAGCTGTAGGTGGCCAGGGCGTGCGTCTGCGCCGCCTCGGCCATGCGGAGAGTCATCGGCCAGTCCGCCATGGCGGCCCGGAGGGCGTCGGCCAGCGCCGCCTCGTCCCGATTGGCGAACAGCCGGCCGAACCGGCCACCGCCGAGGATCTCGGCCGGCCCTTCGATGGCCGAGGCCACCGCCGGAACCCCCGCGGCCACGGCCTCGGCCAGGGACAGTCCGAACGGTTCGTAGTGGGACGGCATGGCGAACAGGTCGAGGCCGGCGAGAAAGTCGTCCACGGGCGAGACCCAGCCGACGAACGCCACCTCGGCTTGCAGGCCGAGGTCGGCGCGCAGAGCTTCGAGGGACGCCCGCTCCGGCCCGTCGCCGGCGATCCGTGCGCTGAACGGAACGCCGCCGGCCTTGAGACGCGCCAGGGCGCGGAGCAGGGTATCGAAGGCCTTCTGTTCGTGCAGGCGGCCGAGAGCGCCGATCACCGGCGGCCCCGACGGCGGCCGCTTCACCGGTCGGGCGGCCAGATGAGTGAAGTTGGTGGTCTCGAACAGCGGCAGGCCGGGATAGGCGTTTCGGGCCGCCTCGTAGACCGAACGGCTCACACACAGGCCCGCCCGCACGCCGCGGGTATAGGACTTGAAGAACTGATTGTGCATCACCTGCACGGTCCGCCGTCCGCCGGCGGCGAGCAGGCTGAGCCCCCCGGCCCGGCCGCCATGGGTCAGGATCAGGTCCGGGTTCAGGCTGTGAACCGCGTGAAACAGCCGCGCCGCCGCAACCGGATCATAGTCGAACCGCGCGACCAGGGGCCGGAAACCGGACGCCGGCGTCTCCTTGGCCAGGACGCCGTCGGGATGTCCGAAGCTGGTGACCGCGAAACCGTCCGCCGCGAGCGCCTCATGATAGCGCACGGCCATGGATTCGACCCCGCCCCGGTCCCTGGCCAGCATGAGGTTGAAGATCCGCATGTCCGGCTTCTACGGTCACGCCCGGTCCAGCGATAGACCGGTCTGGTGAAAGACCGGTCCAGCGATAGACCGATCTGGCGAAAGACCGGTCTGGCGAAAGAGGCGTCGCAAGCATCGGGTGGAGCACGGGCGGGGCGCGACGGATAACGGCGCACAAAGGAGCCCCGCATGAGCTTTCAAGTCGTTCCCCTGTCCCCCACCCTGTTCGCCCCCTGGTTCGACCTGGCGGAGGAAGCGCTGACGGCCCGGCGCGCCGTGCGGGTGACCGCCGACGCCAAGCCGGGATACCCGTGCCGCGTCAGCCTCGTCGACGCCGAACCCGGCGAGTCGCTTCTGCTCGTCAACTTCGAGCATCAGGCCGCCGACAGTCCCTTTCGCTCGGCCCACGCCGTCTACGTCCGGCGAGACGCCGCCGAGGCGAGGCTGGCGCCGAACGTCCTGCCGCCGCATTTCGCCGGCCGCACCATCTCCCTGCGCGCCTTCGATGCCGGCGGCATGATCGTCGGCGCGGAGCTCAGCGAGGGAGACCACGCCGGGCCGGCGATCGAGGCGCTGCTCGCCGCGCCGCGCACGGCCTATCTGCACGCCCACTTCGCGAAGTACGGCTGTTACGCCTGCCGGATCGATCGGGCTTAGCGCGCGTCCGCTCCCGCGGTCGGTTCTGGACCTAAGCGGCCAGCGCGCCCGGCGCGGCGGCCTCGGGAACGCCGAGCAGGGCGAGCATTTCGGCGCGTTCCGGCCCCGTCCGACCCGGGTAGAGGTGGGCGTTGCGCGTCCTGCCCCTCGCCCAGGTCCTGAGCACGACGCCGAGGTGCCGCGGCTCGCGCAGCCAGGCGCGCGGCGGGTCCAGCATGTGAAAGGCGCGCAGGGCGGCGCGGAACGCCGCGAGATCGTCCCGCACAGCGAGGCCGGCGCCATCGCGGACGAAGCTGCGCAGCAGCTGCTGGCGGAAGGAGACCCGCTCGCCGGATCGCGCCGCGGCGGCGCGCCGGACGGCGGACCGGTCCTGATCCTGCATGTCGTCGTAGAAGGGCCGGAGCGCCTGCTCGACGAGACTGTCGTAAAGGATCGCCCGCGCCGCCGCGTCGCGTCCGGCGCCGATCGCCTTGGCCAGGGCCTCCGCCTCGACCGCGGCGAAGGCGGTTCCGCGGCCATAGAGCGGGTTGGATTGGATCAGGCCGTCGCCGATCAGGGCCAGGCCAAGCACGGCGGGCCGCCCGTCCTTGACCAACCGTCGCCAGCGGCTCCTGAGATCGCCCATGGCGAAGACCTTGGTCTCGGCCGACGCCCGCTCCGGCGCGATCCAGGGGGCGATCCCCGGCAGGGCGGCGCACGCGGCGTCGAACACCTCGGGCCGGACGATGGCCTGGCGCAGCTCCGTCTCCACCTCCGGCACGGCCAGGGTGACCGAAAACCAGCCGTTGTCGGCCTCGAACAGGCCGAACTTGAGAAAGCCGAGGTCCCCGGCGCCGGGCGACCCGTTGCGCGGCGGCGCGCTCTGCCCGGGTTTCAGCCGCCAATGACGCGTATAGTAGAGGATGCCGGCGGGCTCGCCGCTCTCCTCGATCCGCACGCCCGCTTCGGCCAACTGCTCGACGGCCTGGGTCGCCCGGCCGGCGGCGTCGACGACGAGGTCGGCGCCGAGCGTTTCGCCGGCCTCGGTCGTCACGCCGACGACGGCCGGAGTCGTCGCGGTCGCGTCGAAGACGAACCCGGCGACGAAGGCGTCGGAACGGATCGATACGTCGGGCAGGCCTTCCACATAGCGCCGGACGACCAGCTCGAAGGTGGTCCGTCGGCTCATCAGGATCGACAGGGACGCATCGCCCGGCGCCGGCGCGTAGCGGGCCTTGAGCGTCGAGGGCAGCAGGTCGGCCAGCGTGACCTCGCGGCAGCCGGCCGCGATCAACTGTTCGACGAGCGCCGGGTGCCGCTCGCGCACGATGTTGATCAGCCGGGCGAGGAAGGCGTGGCTATGGCGGAGCTGGCCGGCGCCGCGGCGTCGCCAGTGGGCGAAGGCGTCGTCCGCGTCGACGGCGCCGGGCGCAGGATCGCGCTCCAGCACCGTGATCGTCCGGCCGGGGCCGGCCAGCATCATGGCGGCGAACAGGCCGGCGATACCGGCGCCGACGACGACGAACCGCTCGGGGACGCTCCGCTCAGGACTGGACTCGCTCGGCATCCGCATCTCCACGGCCCGAGCATGAGCCCTTCAACCCGACCGCTCAACACGCGATCAAGCCTACCCAATCTGGGTAGGTCGGCGGGCGGCAAGCCTTGCCGTAGAATATCTGGCATGATCAATGCCCCGAGCGCGCCCAATCTGGGTAGGGGGAGATCGGCATGAGCCATCCGGCGATGGATGCGCCGTATTCGCGGCTGTTCGCTTACTTCGTCGCTGAATTCGTCCAGCGTACGGCGCTGCCGGTCGTCGCCGCGTTCGACAATGACTACGAACAGGCGATGATCTTTCTCGCGATCACCACCCAGAATATCCAGAACCTGATGCTGAACCAGGTGACCCGCAAGCAGTACGCCAGTTTCGCGGTGCTGGCGCCCGATCACCTGATCCGGCCGGTGAGCCGCATGGCGCTGGCCCGGTCGACCAATCTTCCCCGCGAGACCGTGCGGCGGAAGGTGCTGAAGCTGATGGCGCGCGGCTTTGTCGAGGAGACGCCCAAGGGGCTGATCGTGCCGCGCAGCGTGCGGGACATGCCGGTCTATGCGGAGACGGTCGCCGTGCAGGAGGCCAACCTGCGGCGGTTGTTCAGCATGGTGGGGGAGGCGATTTCGGCCGATCCCTCCGCGGCGGCGGCGCTCTGGGGCGCGATGGCGTCGGTGGCGTAGGACGCCCGGAGCCACAGGGCGCTGAGCTCCGCCTCGACCGCCGAGGCGCTCTCCAGCCGGCAGAGCGCGGCCTTGGCGGCCCTGCGCGCCTCCGCCGACGGCGGCCACGGCGCCGCGGTCACCGCCCAGCCGAGATGTTTGCGGAACATCTTCAACCCCAGTCGATCACCGTAGAAGACGAGGCTTTCGCGCAGCTGCTCGAGGAGGATCGCCAGGCGGGCCTCCGGTCCAGGCTCGGCGAACGGCTGCCCGGCGAGCGCACGCTCGATCGCCGCGGCCGCCCACGGGCGACCGTTCAGACCGCGCCCCAGCATGACGGCGTCGGCGCCGGAGGCCGCGAGCGCCCGCCTGGCGCCCTCCGCGTCGACGATGTCGCCGTTCACGATCACCGGGATGCGGACCGCGCGCTTCACCGCCGCCACCGCCGACCAGTCCGCCTGGCCGGTATAGAACTGCTGGCGGGTGCGGCCGTGGACGGTGATCGCCTGCACGCCGATCTGTTCGGCGCGCGCGGCCAGGGCCGGAGCGTTGATCGAGGCCTGATCCCAGCCGAGCCGCATCTTCAGCGTCACGGGCCGGCGGGTGGCCGACACCGCCGCGTCGATCAGCCGGCAGGCATGATCGAGATCGCGCATCAGCGCCGAGCCCGACAGGGCTCCGGTCACCTCCTTGGCGGGACAGCCGAAGTTGAGGTCGACGATGTCGGCGCCGGCCGCCTCGGCCAGCGCGGCTCCGCGCCCCATCCACTCGGCCGACCGTCCGACGAGCTGGATGACCGTCAGGGGCAAGCCCTCGCCCACCGCCGCCCGCCGCACCACATCGGGCCGCCCGCGCGCCAGTTCGGCGCAGGCGACCATCTCGGTCGCGACGTAGGCGGCGCCGAGCCGCGAGGCGGTCCTGCGGAACGGCAGGTCGGACACGCCGGTCATCGGCGCGGCCCATACGCGTCCGGGTACGGACACGTCGCCGACCTCGATCGAGACCTTCACCGGCGCGCGGGGGTTTCGGCGTAGGGCTGTCCGTCGCTGGACAGCAGCACGGCGATCCAGCGGGTCGACCGGAATTCGGCCAGCACCGCCATGGCGATCACCGTCAGCGGAATCGACAGGAAGGCGCCGGCCACCCCCCAGATCAGGCTCCAGAACGCCAGCGCCAGCACCACCACCACCGGGTCGAGATTGAGGTTCTTGCCGTGCAGCCTCGGCTGCAGGACCTGGCCCACGGCGATGTGCAGGAGCTCCAGCCCCACCAGCATGATGATCGGCCGGCCGACGTCGCTGAACTGCAGCAGGCCGAACAGGGGCGGGATCAGCACGCCCACGGCGCCGCCGATCACGGGAATGAAGCTGGCGAGGAAGATCAGGAAGGCCCAGAAGGCCACGTGCTGCAGGCCGAGCACCGCCATGATGGCGGCGGACGACAGCGCGATGATGCCGGCGATCATGCTCTGGCCCCAGACGTAGCTCTCCACGCCGGTGCGGATCCGCTCGAACAACCGGTCGGCCTCCACGCCCTCGGCCGCGTCGCTCACCAGGGAGTGCAGCTTGTGCGGGAAGCCGCGCCGCGCGGCGATGAGGAACCCGAGATAGATCAGCACGAACACCGCCACCTCGCCGCCGCGGCGAAGTCCGCCGGCGATCACGCCGACCACCTTGGCCGGACTGGCGTCGGCCAGAAGGTCGTCCAGCGTCGGCGGAGCCTGTAGCCCGCTCCGGGCGGCGACGTCGCTGATCAGCACGTTCAGCCGCGCGGAATAGCCGCCGGCCTGGCGGGCGAAGTGCGCCGCATTGTCGGCGACGGCCCAGATCGCCCCGGCGAACAGGGCGACGATGATCACGATGGCGACCGGCAGCGACGCCCACCGGGGCAGCCACGACGCGCGCTGGGCCAGGCCGCGGGCCAGACCGTCGATCATCAGCAGCAGGAACAGCGCCAGGGCCAGCGGAGTCAGGATCGATCGCAAGGCCCAGAAGGTGAAGCCTGTCGCGATCGCCGCCAGCACCATGACGCCCACACGCACGGAGGCGGCGCCGAGGTCCTGCGTCTGGTCGGTCTTAGGATCGGTCATCGGCGCCCGGAGGGTTGAGAGGGTTCATTTAGTCTGCGTTGTAACAATCAACCATCCCCACGGTGGATCGAAAGTCGGCCGCGGGCGCGCGGCGCGAAAAGGCGAATCGCCCTGCCCCGCGCTGGGTTGAAGACCTGAAACAATGCTCGCCCGCGATGACGCGCGACATTCGGCAAATTCCCTCGTTGGGCGATAGCAGGTCGATTACAAGGGCTTGCAGGAACATCCGCCAAGCCGCGCCGCCTCGGACACTCGCGTGAGAGGGGCAAGCGGCTTGACAATGCGGGGGGGCGGCCAGACAAAACCCTTTCATTCAATATGGTTAACGGAGGCGCCGGGGGGATCTGATGCGGCTGGCCAGCGTTCTCGATGGCTTCCGCTGGCTGCGTCTGCCCGACGCGGCCCCCGGCAGAGCTTTGCTGGTCACCGCCTCGGTTCTCGCCGTGGCCGGACCGCTGATGAGTTGCGACGACGGCGGCTGGTGGTGGCGTCACAACCGCCTGATCGGCGGAGCGTGTCCCCGACCGGTCTACGCTTCGGGCGAACAACCCCAGTTCGGCGCCCAGCAGATCGAAGTGCGCGCCCTGCGCGAGCGGGCTTTCCGCGGGGATTTCTTCGCCCAGCTCGAACTGGCGCGCCGGTATGAGGGCTTCAAGTCCACCGACAAGAATCTGCAGGATCCCCTCGAGGCGGCGGTCTGGTACGGCATGGCCCTTGCCAACGACAGCGGCTACGCCGCGATCGCCAGTCACGGCCAGGACCAGTGGAGCGACCGCCTGCGCGCGGTGGCGCATTTCGACGATTGCCGGGCGTGGGAACGGGGCGAGGCCTACCACAACCTGGACCGCCTGCTCGCCCGCATGTCGACCGACGAGCGGGATCAGGTGCGCGACCGGATGATCTACCTGCTGTCGACGCAGGGCGCCGACGGCTATCGCACCCTCGCCCGGCTGCATGACACGGCCTTCGGCCCGTATGGCGAGCCGCTCGACAACGGCCAGGGGCTCTGGGCGCGCGGGCCCACCATCGACCGGGCGGGGGCCCCGGCGACGCTCGGCCTGTTCCAGCGCAACGACGTCGACGCCTATCTGTTCGACTATCTGGCGGCGCAGACCGGCGACGTCGGCGCCTATGTCCTCTTGAAGGACTTCGAGCATTCGTCGCGGGAACGGGCCGACTACGCCAACTTCGTCCAGGCCAAGGCCGATCGCTGGACGCCGCCGTTCGAGTTCTACCCGCCCCAGGCGCCGGCCTCCGGCGTTCCGCACTCCGACGAATCCAAGCCGATCAACGAGGCGGCCGACCTGGCGCTGGAGCGGATCCACGAACTGCCGTTCAGCCGCGTCGCCGACGCCATGGTCTTCCTGAGGATCATTCCCAAGATCTGCGAGGAGGACGGCGTCTCCCGCGATCAGGTGCGCGTGCTGCAGGCCATGCTCGGCCGGCCGCAGACCGGCTACCTCACGCCGATCGAGCGGGTGCGCGCCATCCAGTACGCCGCCACCAACGGTTCGGCCAAGTCGCAACTCGTGCTGGCGGTGATGTACGCGGAGGGGATCGGCGTGCAGGCCGACTACGCCCGCGCCTTCCACTGGTTCAGCGAAGCGGACAAGCAGGGCAGTCCCGAGGCCAAGTTCGCCATGTCGCAATACTTCTCGCTGGGCGTGCAGGGCGTGTCGGACCAGGACAAGGCCAAGGCGGTGGTGTTCCAGATCGACTCGGCGCTGTCGGGCTTCCACCCGACCGCCGAGAAGCTCGCCGGCATCCTGCAGCGCATGAACCGCTTCGGCCGCTACGGTTACGGCGGCCCCCCTCCGGGCGCAGGCCCGATCTACGCCTCTCCGCCCTATGGCCCGCCCGGCGGCGCTCCTGCAGGCCCTCCCCGCGGCGGCTATGTCGCTCCGGCCCCCTATGGGCCGGCGCCCTACACGAGGTAGCCGCCATGGTCCGCTCCCGCCCCATGCGGCTTCCCCTGGCCGCCAGCCTGATCGTCACGGCGACGCTGGCCCTGTCCGGCCTGGCCGCCGCCTTTCCGAGCTCCACGCCGAACGCCGCCTGGCCGACCGCCAAGGTCGACGCCCAGCTCAAGCCGCACTTCCGCGAACTGATCGAACACCGGCACTGGGGTTACGAGCGGCCGCGCTGGAGCCGCTGGCGGGACTTCTACTGGCGCGGATACGGCGCCCAGGGCTACGCCTGCGATCCCAACGATCCCTATTGCGCCGCCGCCGGCTATGGCCAGGGATATGCGTGCGATCCCAACGATCCCTATTGCGCCGCCGCCGGCTATGGCCAGGGATATGCGTGCGATCCCGGCGACCCGTACTGTCAGGGCGGACAGGGCGGCTACAATTGCGATCCGATGTCCGGCGTCTGCCAGCCTGGCGGTTATCAAGGCGGCGGCTATCCGGGATGGGCCGGCGGCGACCCCTACTACCTGCCGTCCGCACCGATCTATGGCGGGGGCCGCGAACACGTGACCGTAGACTGCCGCGAGGAACGCCCCGGCAGACTCAACGAGGCGCTGTTCGAGGTCGCCGACGGCGGCACGATCCACTTGAAGGGCCGTGGACCGGCCTGCACCGGAACCCTGCAGATCGGCAAGCCCGTCGTCATCCAGGGCGATCCGCCCTCCGCCTTCCCGCTCGACGCCGACGCGGGCCCCGCGGTGATCACCGCGTCTCCCGGCGCGCCCTGCGCCGTGGTCGACGCCGGCCCGCGCGCCGGCGTCGAGTTCCGCGACCTGCTGATCGAGGCGCCGCAGGGCGGGCGGTCGGCCTGCATCCAGACCTTTTCGTCCGCGGTGGCCCTGGTCCGCGCCACGGTCCATTACACCGGCGAGAGCTCCGCCCTTTACATCCAGGGCGGACGGCTGGTGCTCAACGACACCGAGATCGATTCGGGCGGCTTCGACGCGGCGATCTGGTCCGAGGACGCCACGATCGGCATGCGCAACGTGGGCGTCACCACCGCCTCCACCGGACTCGACGTGCGCCCCGGTCTGGGACAGACCATCGCCCTCAACCACGTCTCGATCACCTCGGCGCCCGGCGGATCCCTGAGCAGCGGCCCGATGAGCGGCGTCATCGGACGGCGCGGGCGGTCGGGCGACTGCGCCTTCGTGATCGAGAACACCTATGTGGCGGGTTTCCGCACCGGCATGCTGTTCGAGCCCGGCCTCAAGGTGGAGCTCAACCGGTCGCGCATCGACCAGAGCCGGATGGGCGTCGCCATCGACGGCGCGACGCTGACCATGCGCGGTTCGGCCGTGGATGCGAGCGAGTACGGCGTCTACGCCTACTCGGGGCGGGCGGACATCAGCGGCGGGATCGTCACCAGCGTCCTGCGCGAGCCGTTCGGCGCGGACCCCGGGGCCGAGCTCCTGATCCGCGACGTCGCGGTCTACGCCGACGGCTGCTCGGGCTGGCGCCGGCACGACGGCTGGCTGTGCCACACCCGGCGCGAGGCGCCGCCCTGGATGTCGCGGCGGGAAGACGGCGGCCGTCGGCACTGGGGCTGGAACGGATACTGAGCGGCCCGGTCCCGCCCGGACCTAAGCGAACAGATCGCGCTGTTCGGTTTCCGGGGGATGGACCGGCGTGCGCCGGCTGAGCAGGAACAGGGCCTGCTCCGCGCGCCAGTTTTCGATCATGTCCAGCGGATTCATCGGCCGGGCCGGCCGGTCGCGGACCAGGGCCGACGCCGCCTCGATCCTGAGGCCGAGATCGGCGCACAGGTCGGTGAAATCGCGCAGGGTGCAGAGGTGGATGTTGGAGGTCTCCCACCAGGCCTCGGGCAGCGCCCGCGTCTCGGGCATCCGGCCGCGGCGCAGCAGCGACATCCGCACCCGCCAATGGCCGAAGTTCGGGAAGGAGACGATGGCCCGGTCGGCGAGCCGCAACAGCTCTTCGAGCACGGTCCGCGGCGCGCGCATCGCCTGCAGGGTCTGCGACAGGATGGCGTAGTCGAAGCTTGCGTCGCTGAACTCCGCGAGATCGCGCTCGGCGTCCCCCTGCATGACGGCGAGTCCCTTGGCCAGGCAGGCGGAGACGGCGTCCGGTCCGATCTCGACCCCGCGCCCATCGACGGATTTCTCGCGGTACAGGCGCTCAAGCAGGACGCCCTCGCCGCAGCCGACGTCGAGCACCCGGGCGCCCGGGCGCACCAGCCGCAGGATCTCGTCGAAGTCGTGCCGGGCCTCGGGTCTGAAGCCGATCACAGGTTCGTCGCCTCTGCGGTAGCCGCGAGGAAGCCGGTCAGGGCCGCGTTCATGACCGGCTCGTCGAGCAGGAAGGCGTCGTGGCCCTTGTCGCTCTCCACCTCGACGAAGCTCACCCGGGCGCCCACGGCGTTGAGCGCGCGCACCACATGGCGGCTTTCGGCGGTGGGGTAGAGCCAGTCGGAGGTGAAGGACAGAACGCAGAACCGCACCTCGGACGCCCGCTTGAACGCCGGCGCGAGCTGGCCGCCGTGCGGCGCGGCGAGGTCGAAGTAGTCCATCGCGCGGGTGATGTAGAGGTAGGCGTTGGCGTCGAACCGGTCGACGAAGGACGCGCCCTGGTGGCGCAGATAGCTCTCCACCTGAAAGTCGGCGTCGAATCCCCACGACAGGCCGTCGCGCTGCAGCTCGCGGCCGAACTTGCGCTGCAGGGCCGGCTCGGACAGATAGGTGATGTGCGCCGCCATGCGGGCCACGGCCAGGCCCTTCTCGGGGCGAACGCCGGCGATCTGATAGTCGCCGCCGCGCCAGTCCGGGTCGGCCATGATCGCCTGGCGTCCGACCTCGTGGAAGGCGATGTTCTGGGCCGAATGGCGCGCGGCCGAGGCCAGGCAGATCGCCGAGACCAGCCGCTCCGGATACGAACGCGCCCATTCCAGTACCTGCATGCCGCCCATCGAACCGCCGACCACGGCGAACAGGCGCGTGACGCCGAGCGCCTCGACCAGCAAGGCCTGGGCGTGGACCATGTCGGCGATGGTGATCACCGGGAAGCTCAGGCCATAGGGCCGGCCCGTCCTGGGATCGACCGACGACGGGCCCGTCGAGCCCATGCAGCCGCCGATCACATTGGAGCAGATCACGAACCACCGATCGGTATCGAGCACGCGCCCGGGCCCGACCAGGCGCGTCCACCAGCCGGGCTTGCCGCTGACGGGGTAGACCCCGGACACGTGCTGGTCGAGCGTCAATGCGTGGCAGATCAGGATGGCGTTGGAGCGGTCGGCGTTGAGCCGGCCATAGGTCTGGTAGGCGACTTCCACGGCGTCCAGGCTGCCGCCCGACTCCAGCCGCAGCGGATGGGCGAGCCGCGTGACTCCGCCGCCCGTCTCGCCCGCCGCCTTCGCCAGCACTTCGACCATGGCGCCGTTGGACCTCCTGCCCGACGCCCTGTCAACGGAGAGCCTTGCGGTCGGGCGCTGCGGCGGCGAAGCTGGACGTGAAATGGGGAGTGACGCGATGAAGACGTGGCGCGCGGGCGCACTGGTGGTGGTCCTCGCCCTCGTGGCGCTGGCCGCGGTGATCCTATACCGCACCCAGGCCCTGAAGGCCGCGCCCGCCGACACGGCCGCCGAGGTCAGGGCCCCTTCGGTCGACGGCGGCCTGGCCGCCCAGCACCTGTCGGCGGCGGTCCGGTTCCAGACCGTCAGCCACGAAAACGCGGCCGACGACGATCCCAGGCCGCTCGCGGCCCTGCGCGACTGGTTGACGGCGACCTATCCGCGCCTGTCGGCCGCGGCCCCGCGCGAACAGGTGGGCGAGGGCGCCCTGATCTGGACCTGGAAGGGGTCGGACCCCTCCCTCCCGCCGATCATCCTGATGGCGCACCAGGACGTGGTGCCGGTGGCGGACGAGACCCGCGGCCTGTGGAGCGTCGATCCGTTCGGCGGGGAGATCCGCGACGGCGCGGTCTGGGGCCGCGGCGCGATCGACGACAAGGGCTCGCTGGTGGCCCTGATGGAGGCCGCCGAAGCGCTGGCGGCGCAGGGTTTCCAGCCGAAACGGACCATCTACCTCGTGTCCGGCCACGACGAGGAGGTGCGCGGCTCCGGCGCGAGGGCCGCGGCGGAGGCGTTGAAGGCGCGCGGCGTCCGGGCCCTGTTCGCCCTCGACGAAGGCTCGGTGGTGGTCGCCGACTTTCCCCTCACCAAGGGCCCGGCGGCTCTGATCGGCATCTCCGAAAAGGGCTACGCCACCCTGAAGATCACGGCGCGGGGGGCCGGCGGCCATTCGTCCGCGCCGCCCAGGAATACCGCCGCCACCCTGGTAGCGCGGGCGGTGACGGCGATCGCCGACCACCCCTTCCCGCTGCGCTACGGCGGACCGACCGCGGACATGCTGAGGGTGATGGCGCCGCGGCTGAGTTTCCCGGTGCGGATGGCGGTGGCCAACGCCTGGCTGTTCGCGCCCATGCTGGCGCACGAGATCGGCGCCACGCCGCCCGGGCAGGCGATGCTGCACACCACCATCGCCCCGACCATGCTGTCCGGCTCGCCCAAGGACAATGTGCTGCCGGGCCTGGCCACGGCGGAGATCAACTACCGCATCGCTCCCGGACAGACGTCGGCGGACGTCATGGCGCGGGCCAGGGCGGCGATCGGACCGCTGCCCGTGACGCTGAGCTGGGTGGGCGCCCCGCGCGATCCCTCGCCGGTCTCCTCGACCCGGTCCGAAGGGTGGCGGGACGTGGCCGGCGTCGCCGCGCGCCAGTTCCCCGGCGTCCCCGTGGCCCCGTCGCTGGTCACCGCCGGAACCGACGGACGCAGCATGTCCCTGGTCACGGGCGACGTCTACCGGTTCCAGCCGATCCTGTTCAGTCTCAAGGACATAGAGATGATCCACGGGGTGAACGAACACCTGAGGGTCGCCGACCTGAAGCGGATGGCGGACTTCTACGCCCAGCTGATGGTCCGGAGCGCCGGGTGACCGCCTCCGGAACGTTCCGGGGTTGGGCGCCCCGGGGTTTGCGGGTAAGGCACGGCCATGGCTGACGGCGAGATCAAGGCAGGCGCCGGAACGGACGCCGCGTTCGGGCGCGGCTTCCTCTACGACCTCTGGTATTTCGCCGCCCTCTCGCGCGAGGTGAAGCCCGGCGCGCTGCGGCGCCTCGAGATGCTCGGCGAGCCGGTGCTGATCGGGCGCACCCGGTCGGGCAAGGCCTTCGCCCTGCGCGACGTCTGCCCGCACCGGGCCGCCCCCCTGTCAGCGGGCCGGGTGGTGACGTTCGGTAGCGAGGGCGAGGCCGTCGAGTGCCCGTACCACGGCTGGCGCTTCCGGGCGGCGGACGGGGTCTGCACCTCGGTGCCTTCGCTGCTCGCCGACCAGGATCTCGAGGTCGAGCGGATCCGCGTGCGCGCCTATCCGGTGCGCGAGGACCAGGGACTTATCTACGTCTATGTCGCGGCCGATCCGCGCGAGGCGACCCCCGCATGCGCCGCGCCCCATTTCGACGGCGTGGTCGGCGGGGCGCCCAAGCTGGTCGACCGGATGGACTTCGACACGCATATCGACCAGGCGGTCGTCGGGCTGATGGACCCGACCCACGGGCCTTATGTGCACCAGCAGTGGTGGTGGCGCTCCAAGGCCAGGCAGCTCGAGAAGGCCAAGCGGTTCGAGCCGCGCCCGCTCGGCTTTTCGATGACGCGGCACGCCCCGTCCCGCAACAGCCGCGCCTACCGGATTCTCGGCGGCGCGCCGGAGACGGAGATCACCTTCAGCCTGCCCGGCTACCGCTGGGAGCATATCCAGGTGGGCCGCCGTCAGGTTCTGGCCCTTACCTGCCTGACGCCGGTCACGCTGATCAAGACCCGCATCACCCAGATCATCTGGTCCGATCACCCGGCCTTCATCGTCTTCCGACCGTTCATCGCCGCCGGCGCGCGCAGCTTCCTGCGGCAGGACGGCGACATGGTGAACCTGCAGAACCAGGGGCTGAAATACGATCCGCCGCTGATCTGGATCGACGACGCCGACCGCCAGGCCAAATGGTATCAGGCGCTGAAGCGCGAGTGGGCCAGGAGCCGCGCGGAAGGCCGCGCCTTCGTCAATCCGATCGAGCCGACGACCCTGCGCTGGCGGAGCTGAGCCCTATGGGGTCGCGTCGCCGGACACGTCGGTCGGCGCCGGCTGGGCGGGACTGAGGTAGCGATAGGCGACCCCGCCCGCCGCGGCCCCCAGCAGGGGCGCGACCCAGAACAGCCACAGCTGACTCAGCGCCCATCCCCCGACGAACAGCGCCGGCCCGGTCGAGCGCGCCGGATTGACCGAGGTGTTGGTCACCGGGATCGAGATCAGATGGATCAGGGTCAGGCAGAGCCCGATGGCCAGCGGCGCGAACCCCTTGGGGGCGGCGCCGTGGGTCGAGCCCATGATCACGAACAGGAAGGTGAAGGTCAGCACGAATTCGCACACGAAGGCGGCCAGAAGGCCGTAGCCGCCGGGCGAATGTTCGCCGTAGCCGTTGCTGGCGAAGCCGCCGGCCAGGCTGAAGCCCGCATGTCCGCTGGCGATCAGGTAGAGCACGCCGGCGCCCGCCGTGGCGCCCAGCACCTGGGCGGCGATGTAGCCCGGCAGCTGCCTGGCGTCGAACCGTCCGCCCGCCCACAGTCCGACCGACACGGCCGGGTTGAGATGGCAGCCCGACACGTGACCGATGGCGTAGGCCATGGTCACCACCGTCAGGCCGAAGGCCAGGGCGACGCCGGCGAAACCGATCCCGAGCTGCGGGAAGGCGGCGGCCAGCACCGCCGATCCGCACCCGCCCAGAACCAGCCAGCCCGTCCCCAGAAACTCGGCGATAAGCTTCTTCAACATTTCCGCCTCCCGCACGCCGATCCCGTCGGCCGGCCGAGATTAGGCGCGGGCGGCGGCGGCGGCGACCCCGCAAATGTCAACAGTTGTAGTGGACGTGCACGGTCTTGAGCCCGGTCGACGTGTTCAGAGTGACCGCCGGCTTGTAGCCGATCACCGCGCCCGACTGGCAGACGTTGAGATCCTCCGGCCCGAGCCAGCTGACCTCGATGTGTTCGATGTTGTGGAAGGTGGCGACCGCGCTGGCGAGCCCCCCCTTCTCCTCCACCGACACGACCGCGTCGCGCGTGAGGCCGAACGTGGCCCGCTCGACGTCGACGATGGCGATCAGGGCGCCGTCGCCGTTGGGCAGCCGCTGCAGCTGATGGCGCGGTCCGCAGCCGCCCAGGGTCGCCGCCAGGGCGAAACCGGCCAGAAAAACCGCGCGTCGTCCTCGTTCCATGACCCTTCGATCCCGCTCATGGCGTTCGCCCGAGGCGGAAGCCTAACGCCCCGCCGCGCGCCGCGCCATACCGCGGCTTGGAAGCCGCGTTCGCAGGTGCGATATTGACGCTTCAGAGGAGTTCCGCATGAGCCTGATCGAACCGACCGACGCCAACGCCGTCCTGCCAATGCCGGATCTGATCCCGACTTTGGCGGCCGCGGCCCAGGCGGTCGACGCGTTCATGCGGGCGGCGATCCCGGCGGTCCGCGCCAAGGTCTCCCCCGGCGGCAAGCTCGACCGGCTGGCGATGGACCGCGAGCAGCACGCGGTGCACGCCCTGGCCTGGTACGCCACCTACGCCGAGCTGTTCCGCCAGGTGCACGGCTGGGCCGGCCGGCTGCAGGCGATGGGCGCCTTCGGCGAGACCGAGCAGCTGCTGGTGCGCCTGCTCACCGCCGAATACGCCTGCCAGCTCTTGGGCGGGATACCGATGAACCAGGGCGAGGTGGCGCGGCCGGCGGACCTCGGCGTCACCCGCGAACAGATCGACCTGCTGACCGCGCCGCCGTTGGCGCGGCTGATGGCCGAGGCCGGCGGCCAGGCGGTCAAGTCCCGACTCGCCGAACGGGTGGCCGACGCCCAGGGCCGGGCCACGGTCGAGGCCACCGGCCTGGACGACACCTTCGAGATGATCCGCGACCAGTTCCACGCCTTCGCCGAGGAAAAGGTCCTCCCCTACGCCCACGGCTGGCATCTCAGGGATGAACTGATCCCCATCGACCTGGTGGAGGAGCTCGGCCGGCTCGGCGTGTTCGGCCTGACCATCCCGGAGGAATTCGGCGGCGCCGGCCTCGGCAAGACCGCCATGTGCGTGGTCTCCGAGGAGCTGTCGCGGGGCTATATCGGCGTCGGCTCGCTGGGCACCCGCTCGGAGATCGCCGCCGAGCTGATCCTCACCGGCGGCACCGAGGCGCAGAAGGCCGAATGGCTGCCGAGGATCGCCTCGGCCGAGGTCCTGCCGACGGCGGTCTTCACCGAACCCAACACCGGTTCGGACCTCGGCGCCCTGCGCACCCGCGCCGCCCTGGTCGACGGATCCTGGAGCGTGACCGGAAACAAGACCTGGATCACCCACGCCAGCCGCGCCGACGTGATGACCCTTCTGGTCCGCACCGAAGCCGGCACGACCGATCACCGCGGCCTCTCCATGCTGCTGGCCGAAAAGCCGCGCGGGACCGACGACACCCCCTTTCCGGCGCAGGGGATGAGCGGCGGCGAGATCGAGGTGCTCGGCTATCGCGGCATGAAGGAGTTCGAGATCGGGTTCGACGGCTTCGCCGTGCCGGAGGCCAACCTGCTGGGCGGGACGCCCGGCCAGGGCTTCAAGCAGCTGATGGCCACCTTCGAGAGCGCCCGTATCCAGACCGCGGCCCGCGCCATCGGCGTGGCGCAGAACGCCATGGAGACCGGCCTCAGCTACGCCCTCTCGCGCCAGCAGTTCGGCCAAGCGATCTTCGCCTTCCCGCGGGTGCACAACAAGCTGGCCATGATGGCCGCCGAGATCATGGGCGTGCGCCAGCTCAGCTATTTCGCGGCGTCCGAAAAGGACCAGGGGCGCCGCTGCGACCTCGAGGCCGGGATGGCCAAGCTTCTCGCGGCCCGCGTGGCCTGGGCCGCCGCCGACAACGCCGTGCAGATCCACGGCGGCAACGGCTTCGCCCTGGAGTATCCGATCAGCCGCATCCTGTGCGACGCCCGCATCCTAAATATCTTCGAGGGCGCCGGCGAGATCCAGGCCCAGGTGATCGCCCGCCGGCTGCTCGAGGAAGGCAGGAACTGATGCGCCGCGGCCTGTTCGCTATGGCGACGCTGGCAATCGCCGCATCCGCGGCGGCGGGCGGAACGCAGGCTGATGCGTCGCTCAGGGTTCGCGCTTTTCTCCAGTCTTACGTCAGCCGACATGGCGGGTCCCATGCGTCGATACGTTACGCGGTCTCGTTCGCAGACCTCAACGGAGATGGCCGCCCCGAGGCGATCGTCTACCTGACAGGTCCGGACTGGTGCGGCAGTGGAGGGTGTAAGGCGATGGTCCTGACCCCAGCGGGACGCGATGGTTATAGGCCTGTGATGTCCACCACGGTCACTCGGACCCCTATCAAGCTGCTCTCCTCAGCCCACAAAGGCTGGCGCGATATCGGTGTCGGTGTCGCTGGCGGAGGCGTAGCCCCGGCCGAAGTCGCGCTGGCCTTCGACGGGAGGCGCTATCCGAGCAACCCGACGCTCATGAAGGCGACGGCGCACCCCCTGGTGGGCCGCATCCTGATCCGATCTCAGGGCGATGATGCGTCGCTATTTCCGTAGGATCAGGCCTTCACCACCGCCGTCTTCTGCATCTCGACCAGGTCGGCGATTCCGGTACGGGCCAGGGAGAACAGGGCCTCGAACTCGTCGCGGGTGAAGCCGCGCCGCTCGCCGGTGGCCTGGATCTCGACGATGTCGCCCGCGCCGGTGAGAACGAAGTTGGCGTCGGCCTCGGCGGCTGAATCCTCCTCGTAGTCGAGGTCGAGCACCGGCTGGTCGGCGTGGACGCCGCAGGAGATGGCGGCCACCTGGTCGAGGATCGGATCGGCCTTGATCAGGCCCTCGGCCAGCAGGTAGTCGCAGCATTGCCGCAGGGCGACCCAGGCTCCGGTGATCGAAGCGGTGCGCGTGCCGCCGTCGGCCTGGATCACGTCGCAGTCGACGCTGATCTGGCGCTCGCCGAGCGCCTTGAGGTCGACGACCGCGCGCAGGGAGCGGCCGATCAGCCGCTGGATCTCCTGGGTGCGGCCGGACTGCTTGCCCTGGGCCGCCTCGCGCCGGCCGCGGGTATGGGTGGCGCGCGGCAGCATGCCGTACTCGGCGGTCACCCAGCCCTGCCCCTTGCCGCGCAGGAACCCCGGCACGCCCTCCTCGAGGCTGGCGGTGACGAGCACCTTGGTGTGCCCGAAGCTGACCAGGCAGGAGCCTTCCGCATAGCGGTTGACCCCGGTCTCCAGGACGACGGGACGGAGCTGGTCGGCGGCGCGGCCCGAGGGCCGGCTGGTGGTGCTGGGCGTGAACATGAGGGTTCCGAAGCGTTCGCTTGCACAAGCGGGAACGCCGCTTATCCTATTCAGTACGCCCGCGTCCATGGCGGGTCACCGCCGCGCCATGCCCAAGTTCACCACATCCAGCTCGATCAGCGCCCTGTTTGAAAGCCCCGGCATCGGCGCCCTGGACGAACGCGCGCGCGACATCTTCCGGCGCGTGGTCGAGACCTATCTCGAGACCGGCGAGCCGGTGGGCTCGCGCACCGTGTCGCGCGGCGGCATGGCCCTGTCGGCGGCCTCGATCCGCAACACCATGCAGGACCTGACCGAACTCGGCCTGCTCGCCGCGCCGCACACCTCGGCCGGCCGGCTGCCGACCCACGCCGGCCTGCGGCTGTTCGTCGACGGCCTGCTCGAGGTCGGCGACGTGGGGGAAGACGAGCGACGGGCGATCGAGACGCGCCTGACCGGCAAGGGCCGCAGTTTCGAGGAGGCGCTGGATCAGGCCTCCTCCCTGCTCTCCGGCCTGGCCGGCGGCGCCGGCGTGGTGGTGACGCCGGCGCGCGACTACGGCGTCAAGCACGTGGAGTTCGTCGCCCTCGGCCCCGATCAGGCGCTGGCGGTGATGGTGTTCGAGGACGGCACCATCGAGAACCGGCTGATGCGGACGCCGCCGGGCCTCACGCCGTCGGCCATGCAGGAGGCCTCCAACTTCCTCAACGCGCGCCTGCGCGGCCGCACCCTGGCCGAAGCGAAGAGCGAGATCGGCGGGGAGCTGGACCAGGCCCGGCGCGCCCTCGACATCACCGCCGCCCGGCTGGTGGAGGACGGGCTGGCCGCCTGGACCAGCGACAATCCCGTGGAGCGCGCGCTGATCGTGCGCGGCCGCGCCAACCTGCTGCAGGACGCCTCGGCGCGCGAGGATCTCGAACGCGTTCGCATGCTGTTCGACGATCTGGAGCAGAAGGAGCGGCTGATCGGCCTGCTCGACGACGTGCGCGAGGCCGAGGGCGTCCGCATCTTCATCGGCGCGGAAACACGGCTTTTCTCGCTTTCGGGTTCCGCCCTGATCGCGGCGCCCTATATGTCGGGCCGACAGAAGGTGGTGGGCGCCATCGGCGTGATTGGTCCCGCGCGCCTGAACTATGCTCGCATCATCCCGTTGGTGGACTACACGGCGCGGATGCTGGGGCGCATTTTGGACGGCTGAGGCTCGAGAGCTCCGCCGCCTGAGGAGAGACGGATGACGGATATGAACGGGGCCGACGAGCCGAACGAGCCGATCGAGCCCTCCCTGGAAGAGCAGATCGAGGCGCTGAAGGCCGAGGTGCAGGCGGCCAAGGACCAGGCCTTGCGGGGCTTGGCCGAGGCGGAGAACACGCGCCGGCGCGCCGAGCGCGAGACCAACGACGCGCGCGCCTACGCCATCCAGAAGTTCGCCCGCGACCTGCTGGACGCCGCCGACGGCCTGGGGCGCGCGCTCCAGCACTCGCCGAAGGACTCGCAGGACCCCCAGGTGAAGAACCTGGTGCTCGGCATCGAGATGACCGAGAAGGCGCTGCAGAACGCGTTCGAGCGCAACGGCCTGAAGCGGGTGGCTCCCGAGAAGGGGGCCAAGTTCGACCCCAATCTGCACCAGGCGATGATGGAGCAGGCCGATCCCGACCTGCCGCCCGGCTCGGTGGTGATGCTGGCCCAGCCCGGGTACGAACTGTTCGGCCGGATCGTCCGCCCGGCGATGGTCGCGGTGACGCCCAAGGCCCCGGCTCCCAAGGCGGCGACAGACGGTTACGCCGCGGGCGACGCCTCGCCCGCGGGCGAGTCCGTGGACCAGAAGGCTTAGCTTACCCGGTCAAACGGTCGCCGAACACGGCCGAGCCGACGCGCACCGACGTGGCGCCGAAGCGGATGGCGGTCTCGAAATCGCCGCTCATGCCCATCGACAGGCGCGTCACGCCGTTGCGGGCCGCGATCTTGGCGAGAAGGGCGAAGTGCGGCCCCGGCGGCTCGGCGGCGGGGGGAATGCACATCAGGCCTTCGATCTCGAAGCCATGGTCGCGCCGCGCGGCGGCGATGAAGGCGTCCGCCTCGGCCGGGGCGACGCCCGCCTTCTGCGGCTCCTCGCCGGTGTTGACCTGCACATAGAGCCGCGGCGCCTTGCCGGCCTTCTGGATGGCCTTCGCCAGGGCCGTGGCCAGCCCCGGCCGGTCGAGGGTCTCGATCACGTCGAACAGGGCGAGGGCGTCGTCGGCCTTGTTGGTCTGCAGCGGACCGATCAGACGCAGTTCGAGGTCCGGCAGCGCCGACCGCGGCCCGCCCCACCGGGCGAGGGCCTCCTGCACCCGATTCTCGCCGAAAACGCGTTGCCCCGCGTGCAAAACCGGCTCGATCGCGTCCCACGGCTGTTGCTTGGAGACGGCGACCAGGGCCACATCCTCGGCCCTGCGCCCGGCCGCCCGCGCGGCGGCGGCCATGCGGTCCTTGACGCTGCGCCAGGCGCTGGCGGGGTCGGCGGCGGGAAGGGCGTGGGTCAAGACGTGAACTCGGGCGCGGATCGGGTGGTGCGGATGGACGGAGCGACAGGGATGTGGCGGACGGCGGCGACCCTAGGCCGCACGCGGCGCCGCGGAAAGGCCCTGCCGACGGTCTGGTTCGTCACCGATCCGCTGCGGACCCCCGACCCCATCTCCATCGCTCAGGATCTACCCCGCGGCGCGGGGGTGATCTTTCGCGGCTTCGGCCGCGCCGACGCGCTCGCGACCGCCCACGGGCTGGCGAAGGTCGCGCGGCGTCGCGGGCTGGTGCTGCTGATCGGCGCCGACGAGGCCCTGGCGGCCGAGGTCGCCGCCGACGGAGTGCATCTGCCCGAACGTCTGGGCGCGGGCCTGCGGCGGCTGAAGGCGCGACGGCCCGGCTGGATCATCACCCTCGCCGCGCATTCGCCGGGCGCGCTTCGGCGCGCCGGCCACGCGGGCGCCGACGCCGTTCTGCTCTCCACGGTATTCGAAAGCCGGAGCCCTTCGGCGGGTCGACCGATCGGTCCGCTCCGGCTGGCCGGGCTGGCGCGATCGAGCCCGACCGCCGTCTTCGCGCTCGGCGGCGTCGACGCCCGGAGCGCGCGGCGTCTCGTCGGAACCGAAGCCGCCGGGTTCGCGGCCGTCGAAGCCTTCACGGCTTCGCCCCGCCCGGACCCTAGAACTTGAACGCGCCTTCGAGGTGGACGCGGGGGGCGGTGTCTTCGGGAGTCAGATGCTGGGGCTGGGCGAACTTGTCGCCGAGCCCGACGGCGCCGCTGACCCGGAACTTGGGCGTGATGCGGAAATAGGCGCCCACGTTGGCGTCCTTCCACTCGGGGTCGCGGTTGGTGGGCTGGTCGAGATCGAGCTTCACGCCCCAGCGGCCCTTGCTGTCGAACACATAGCTCTTCTTCGGGCTGGGAATGCTCCAGGGGCCCTGGCTGGTGTCGGACTGGCCGAATTCGTTGGCCTTGGGCGGGGTGGTGGGCAGGGTGTTGTTTTCGGCATGCGCCATGGACGCCGTCCCCAGGAGGACGGCGGCGCCCATCACCGCCAAAACCAAGCCCGACTTCATTCTACCGCCCTAAGCCCTTACGCCCCCTGAGGCGCGCACATAGTCCCCATATAGGCACTGCTATGTGACTTCGCGATTAAAGCGCATAACGCCCGAGGGTCAACGTCGGTGGCGGTCCTGAGACACGCGACGGCGGCCCTGTGACCTCAACGCCACTTAATTCCGCTTTTCGCGTGAAGCTTCATTGGTGTAGACGAGCTTTTCGCGCCATCGGACTTTGGCGGCGCGGGCTGGGGGCGGCGCGCCCGGCGGCGATCAGCCGCCCGGCGCATTGAAACGGGTTTTGGAGCGGAAGAACATATGTCGGGTTTTGCAGGCGAGCGTCGTTTCCCTCGCGCCGCTACGCTGTTGGCTGTGGGCGCGAGCGCCTTGGCGCTGGCGAGCTGCGGTCACTTCGGCGTGCCGGCCGCGCCGTCCAGCGGCCTGATTCCGCACCTGGGCTCCAAGGCGCCGCCCGCGTCGCTGCCGTCGGCGGGCATGGGCGTCAACAGCTATCTGTGGCGCGCCTCGCTCGACACCCTGGCCTTCATGCCGCTGGCCTCGGCCGATCCGTTCGGCGGCGTGATCATCACCGACTGGTACGTGAATCCGGAAAAGACCGACGAGCGGTTCAAGACCACGGTCTATATCCTCGACACGCGACTACGGGCCGACGGCCTGAACGTCACGGTGTTCAAGCAGGTCCGCAATGACAAGGGCGAATGGATCGACGCTCCGGTCGCGGGCCAGACCGACATCGACATCGAGAACGCGATCCTCACCCGCGCGCGCCAGCTCCGCCTGTCGAACATCAACGGCGGCTGAGCCTGTCCAGGCTATGAGAGCTTGATCCGCGCCGCCTGACATCTAGTAAGGCGCCATGGTCCGCTACAATCCGAAAGAGGCCGAGCCGCGCTGGCGCAAGGCGTGGCTCGACGCCGGAACCTTCCGCACCCGTTCGCCCGCAGAGGCGGGCGCGGCCCCGAAGGCCTACGTCCTCGAGATGTTCCCCTATCCGTCGGGGCGCATCCACATCGGCCATGTGCGCAACTACGCCATGGGCGACCTCGTGGCCCGGTTCCGCCGGGCGCAGGGCTACAACGTTCTGCACCCCATGGGCTGGGACGCCTTCGGCATGCCGGCCGAGAACGCCGCCATGGAGAAGGGCGTCAATCCCAAGGCGTGGACGTACGACAACATCGCCGCCATGCGCGAGCAGCTGAAGATGCTCGGCCTGTCGATCGACTGGTCGCGGGAGTTCGCCACCTGCGACCGCGCCTATTACGGCCGCCAGCAGCAGCTGTTCGTCGAGCTCTACCGCCGCGGACTCGCCTACCGCCGCGAAGCGACCGTCAACTGGGATCCGGTCGACGCCACCGTGCTGGCCAACGAGCAGGTGATCGACGGCCGCGGCTGGCGCTCCGGCGCGCTGGTCGAGAAGAAGAAGCTGACCCAGTGGTTCTTCAGGATCACCCAGTACGCCGACGAGCTGGCCGACGCCCTGAAGACCCTCGACCGCTGGCCCGACAAGGTCCGGCTGATGCAGGAGAACTGGATCGGCCGGTCCAAGGGCCTGCGCATGACCTTCGCCGCGACCGCGCCCCTGCCCACCGGCGCGGACGGCATCGAGGTGTACACCACCCGGCCCGACACCCTGTTCGGGGCGAGCTTCATCGCCGTGGCGCCCGATCATCCGCTCGCCGAACGGCTCGCCGCGGACGATCCGGCCGTGGCCGACTTCCTCGCCGAATGCCGCCGGGGCGGCACCTCGGAGGCGGAGATCGAACTGGCCGAGAAGAAGGGGCGGGACACCGGCCTTCGGGTCCAGCATCCGTTCGACCCGGCGCGGACCCTGCCCGTCTGGATCGCCAACTTCGTCCTGATGGAGTACGGCACGGGCGCGATCTTCGGGTGCCCGGCCCACGACCAGCGCGACTGGGACTTCGCCACCAAGTACGGCCTGCCGATCCTTCCGGTCGTCCTGCCGCCCTCGGCGGAGGCGGACGGCTACGCGCCCGGCGCGGAGCCCTATGTGGGCCCGGGCCGGATCTTCAACTCCGCCTTCCTCGACGGTCTCGACGTGGAGTCGGCCAAGGCCGCGGCCATCGCCGAGATCGAACGCCAGGGCCGGGGCCAGGGCGCGACGGTCTATCGCCTGCGCGACTGGGGGGTCTCGCGCCAGCGCTACTGGGGCTGCCCGATCCCGATCGTGCATTGCGCCCGCTGCGGGATCACGCCGGAGACCCGCCTGCCGGTCGACCTGCCGGACGACGTCACCTTCGACACGCCTGGCAACCCGCTCGACCGCCACCCCACCTGGAAGCACACCACCTGTCCCGCGTGCGGCGGCCCGGCCACGCGCGAAACGGACACGCTCGACACCTTTGTCGACAGCTCCTGGTATTTCGCCCGGTTCACCGATCCTGAGGCCGAAGCCCCCCTCGACAAGGCGGCGGCCGACTACTGGATGCCCGTGGACCAGTATATCGGCGGGGTGGAGCATGCGGTGCTGCACCTGCTGTACGCCCGCTTCATCACCAAGGCCCTGCGCGACGAGGGGCGGCTCGACGCCGACGAACCCTTCGCCGGCCTGTTCACCCAGGGCATGGTCACGCACGAGACCTATCGCTCGACCGGGCCCGAGCCGCGATGGCTGTCGCCCGCGGAGATCGAGCCGCGCGACGGCGGGTGGGTCGAGATCGAGACCGGCCAGCCGGTCGAGGTCGGCGGCGTCGAGAAGATGTCCAAGACCAAGAAGAACACCGTGGCCCCCGAGGACATCTTCGCCACCTATGGCGTCGACGCCGCGCGCCTGTTCGTGCTGTCCGACTCCCCGCCCGATCGGGACGTTCCGTGGACGGAAGCCGGCGTGGAAGGCTGCTGGCGCTTCATCAACCGGGTCTGGGCGGAGGCCGAGGCCGCCGCCGACGCGCAGGGGGCGGGCGATCCCGACCAGACCGATCAGCTGCAAAGGGCGACCCAGAAGCTGATCAAGGCGGTCACCGAAGCGTTCGAGTCCTTCCGCTTCAACGCCGGCATCGCCCGTTTCTACAGCTTTCTCAACGATCTGAAGCGGCTCGAGCGCGCCGACGCAAGCGAGCGCCGCGCGGCGGTGAAAGCCCTGATCGTACTGATCAACCCGATCACCCCGCACCTCGCCGAGAGCGCATGGGCGCGGCTCGGCGGCGCGGGCCTGGCGGCCGATGCGGCGTGGCCGGCGTTCGACGCCGCCCTCGCCGCCGACCCGGTCCTGACCCTGCCGGTGCAGATCAACGGCAAGCGCCGCGGCGAGGTCCAGGCCCCGCCAGGGGCGGCGGAGGCCGAGGTCGAGGCCATCGCCCTCGCCGACGAGGCCGTGCGCCGCCACCTCGAGGGGCTGACCGTGCGCAAGGTGATCGTGGTCAAGGATCGTATCGTCAACATCGTCGCCGGTTGACGGGTCCTGCAGGTTAGGGACACTGAGCCTATGAAGCCAACACCGGTCCTGATCGCCTTGTCCGTCGCCGGTCTCGCCCTCTCCGGCTGCGGCTTCACGCCGCTGTACGCCACCAACGGCGCCGGCGCGGCTCTGGCCGAAATCGACATCCACCCGCCGAAGACCAACACCGAGTACAAGGGGACGGCGGAGGATCGCACCAGCTTCCTGCTCAGGCAGTCGCTGATCGACGAGCTCACCAGCCGGAACGCCGGCCCGGCGCGCTATACCCTCGACACCACCATCACCGAGCGGCGCATCCCGCGCGGCGTGCGCGTGAACAATGTGGCCAACCAGTACGAGATCAACATGACGGTCGCCTACGTGCTGACCGACAGCGCCACCGGCAAGATCGCGCTCTCGGGCTTCGCGCCGGTGATCGTCGACTACGACTCGGCCGATCCGCCCTACGCCGGCACCGTCGGCGCCCAGAACGGCGAGGAGCGGGCCGCCCAGCAGGCGGCGATCCAGGTGCGCCTGGCGCTGGCGCGCTATTTCGCCGGCCGGCCCGCCAGCGGCCCCGGCATGGTGGAGACCCCCCTGCCCAACGCGTCGCCCGCCCTGACTCCGCCATAGGGCCGGCGCCGTGATCCTTTCCAAACGCCCGGAGGTGGACCGCTTTCTGGCGGGACCGGACCGGGGCGTTCGGGCGGCGGTGATCTGGGGCAAGGACCGGTCGGGCGTCCGCGAACGCGCCGACCGGCTGGCCAACGCCGTGACCGACCGGCCCGACGACCCGTTCGATGTCGCCCTTCTCACCGAAACCGACATCGAAAAGGGCGATGGCCGCCTCGAGGAGGAGCTTTCGGCCCTGTCGCTCACCGGCGGCCGGCGGCTGGTGCGGCTGAAGCTGACCGGCGACCGGGCGGGGCCCGAACGAGTCGCCGCCGACGCCCTTTCCGCCCACGTCGACGGCGCCCTGAACCCCGACTGTTTCCTGATCGTCGAAGCCGGCGCGCTCGAACGGTCCTCGCCCTTGCGCAAGGCGGCCGAGAAGGCGGACGGCTGCGCCAGCATTCCGATCTACGAGGACGAGGCCGGCGACGTCACCCGACTGGTCCGCGACGCCCTGGCCGCCGACAAGGTCGGCCTGACTCCTGAGGCGTTGCAGGTGTTCGTCGCCCGCATGCCCAAGGAGCGCGGCGTGGCGCGCCAGGAGGTCGAGCGGCTGGCGCTCTATATCGGACCCGGCACGGGCGCGGTCCTGACCCTGCCCGAACTCGGCGGCTTTCTCGGCGTCGAACCGGAGGCGTCGCTGGCCGACGCCGCCCAGGACGCCTTCGGCGGCAAGCCCGGTCCGGCCCAGTCGGCCTTGCGCCGGGCGCGGGCCGAAGGCGAGGGCGGCCCCGCCGCCGTGCGCGCGCTGAGCCAGCACCTGCAGAGACTGCGCAAGGCCCAGGCGCTGCAGGCCAGGGGCGCCGACGCCCAGGCCGCCGCCAAGCAGGTCGGCGTGTTCTGGAAGAACGAGAAGGAGTTCCTGCGCCAGCTGCGCGCCTGGAGCCCACCCCTGCTCGACGTGCTGCAGCCGGAGGTGTTCGAGGCGGATCGCGCCTGCAAGCAGACCGGCTCGCCCGACGGCCTGATCGCCGAACGGCTGGCGCTGTCGATCGCCGCCCGCGCCCGGCGCCTCGGCCTCTAAGCCCGGTTTCCGGGGCCCTCGCCCATGCTATGGCATGGGGGTGAGTCTGTTCCGCCCCGCCCTGAAGCCCGACGACGTGATCGAGATCGGCGGCCGTCCCGTCCGGTTGCGCGTCAATGCGCGGGCGCGCCGGATCAGCCTGCGGGTCGACCCCAAGCGGCGCGAGGTGGTGGCGATCGCGCCGTCCGCCCGCAAGCTGGCGGACGCCCTGCGTTTCGCCGAGAGCCGGGCGGTCTGGATCGCCGAGCGGCTGGCGGTTCTGCCCGAACCCAGGCCCTTGCGGCCCGGGATGACGATCGAGGTCGGCGGCGCGCCGTGCCGGCTCGAACGGGCCGCCATGCGCATCACGCCGCGCCTGATCCCGGCCAGCGCCGAGGAGCCGCAGCGGCTGTTGGCCTATGGCGCGGACGAGGCCTTCGGCCGGGCGGCGATCCGGGCCCTGAAGGCCGAGGCGCTGAAGCGTCTGGTCGCGCGCACGCAGATCCACGCCGCGCGCCTGGGTCAGCCCTTGCCCTCGGTCGCCGTCGCCGACGCCAAGGGCCGCTGGGGGTCGTGCCGACAGGGCGTGCGCGGACAGCCCGCCGTGATCCGCTATTCCTGGCGTCTGATCCTGGCTCCGGCGCCGGTGCTCGACTATGTCGCCGCCCACGAGACGGCGCACCTCATCGAGGGCAACCACGGCCCGGGCTTCTGGAGCCTGGTCGATCAGCTCTACGGCGATCATCGCGCCGCGCGCCGCTGGCTGCGCACCCACGGCGGCGCGGTCCAGGCGGTCGGCGCCTGAGCCGCGAGCCCTCCGTCAGAACGGCAGGGGCGCGGCC
>CAILTK010000082.1 GCA_903837135.1 uncultured Caulobacterales bacterium | reverse complement strand
GCCACCTGGTGGATCCGTCAGGCGATCACCCGCTCGATCGCCGACCAGGCCCGCACCATCCGCATCCCGGTGCACATGATCGAGACGATCAACAAGATCGTCCGCACCTCGCGCCAGATGCTGCACGAGATCGGCCGCGAGCCGACGCCCGAGGAGTTGGCCGAAAAGCTCGCCATGCCGCTCGAGAAGGTGCGCAAGGTGCTGAAGATCGCCAAGGAGCCGATCAGCCTGGAGACCCCGATCGGGGACGAAGAGGACAGCCACCTCGGCGACTTCATCGAGGACAAGAACGCGATCCTGCCGATCGACGCGGCGATCCAGTCCAACCTGCGCGAGACCACCACCCGTGTCCTGGCCTCGCTGACCCCGCGCGAAGAGCGGGTTCTGCGCATGCGCTTCGGCATCGGCATGAACACCGACCACACCCTCGAAGAGGTCGGCCAGCAGTTCTCGGTCACCCGCGAGCGCATCCGGCAGATCGAAGCCAAGGCCCTGCGCAAGCTCAAGCACCCGAGCCGCTCCAGGAAGCTCAGGAGCTTCCTGGACAGCTGAGGCGTTCAGCCCTCGGGCGTCTCGAAGGTTCCGACCAGTTCGCCGCTGACGAGGGTCCGTCCCTTGATGGCGTCGACGAGGGTGCGGACGTCGGTGGTCTCGGGGTCGAGATCGAGCGGGCCGTCGAGCGCGAACAGCTGGAAATGATAGCGGTGCACGCCGTGTCCGGGCGGCGGCTTGGGACCGTACCAGCCGATGGCGCCGGCGTCGTTGCGGGCTTGCACCGCGCGCTGCGGGGACACCAGGCGGGTTTCGTCGGGAACGCCGCGGGGCAGTCCCACGGCCTCTCCCTCGATGTTCCAGATCAGCCAATGAACGAACGGGGCTTCGCGCGGCGCGTCGGGATCTTCGACGATCAGGGCGAAGGCGCCGGCGTCCTCGACCGGGTCCCAGTTCAATTCCGGCGACGGTCCGCTTTCGGCGGCGCTGTAGGCCGGATCGATCCGGCCCTCGACATCAACCGCCGGCGAGGTGATCACGACGCCGCCGTCGCGGATCGGCGCGACCTTGAGGATGGAGATGGCCTCGCCGGAATGGGCGGGCGGATCCGGCGCGTCGTGGCGATGTTCGACGTGCGCTTCGTGGGTCATCCGGTTGGCCATTGCCTGCTCCTACGGGGGTCATGGAGATAACCCCCGGACCAAACCGAAGTTCAGACGGCCGGCCTCGCGGCGCCGCGATCAGACCGCCGCTGTCAGGTAGCCGCGCTCGACGATGCGGCGCAGCCCCTCGTAGACGTCGGCCAGTTCGACGAAGGCGCTCTTGAGCGCCGCCAGCCGAGCGATCTGCTCGGGCGAGACCGCGTGGGCATGCTGGGTGAACTCCAGACCGGCGGCGACCCAACAGGCGCGGGCTTCGGCCGTCGCCACCGCCAGACGCTGAAAACATTGCGCATCGACGGGACCGAGCTTGGCCGAGATCACGCCCTTGTTGGAGGCGTAGGTCGTGTAGTCTATCTGTTCCAGGTGACCTCGCAGGCGTCGCTGGGCCTGAGGGTTGAGATCGCTCTCAGGCTCGAAATGGTCCTGCACCGGCCGCCTGTAGCTCGACAGGGTGGACATGGGTTGAATCCTCCCGCCGGGCTCTGGCCCGGTCTCCGCAAGAATGCGCCCGGCAGGCTTAACCGTTGGTAAGTTCGGCGCTCCGCATTTATCCGGAGGCGAAGCGGATGATGGCGGCCGCTCGGCGCAGGGTATAGGCTGCGGAAAAAATGGGGGAGACGGCGCCATGAGCGTATTGGACTGGTCCCGGCGCGGGGTCCTGGGCGTCGTCGCGGCCCTCGGCGCGGACGTCGCTCTGGCGCAGGCTGTCCCGGAGCGCGCGCCGAACCCGCCCGCCCCGCCGGAGGGGCAGACCGAAACGCTCAAGAGCGGGGTGGACGCCGTCGAGCGGATGACCGCGGAGGTTTTCATCGATGGTCGCGGACCCTTCCCCTTCCTGGTGGACACCGGGGCGGACCATAGCGTCGTGTCGCAGGAGCTCGCGTCGTCGCTGGGTCTGCCGATGCGACCGTTGGCGCTGGTGCATGGCGTCGCCGGGGACGTGACGGTGCCTTCGGCCTTCGTGCACGCCTTCCGGGTCGGCAGTCGGACCCTCGGCGACGTGGCCTTGCCGATCCTGCTGCAGGACAACATCGGCGCCGCCGGCGTTCTCGGGATCGACGTGCTTCAGGATCAACGCGTGGTGCTCGATTTCAAGGGCCGGCGGATCCAGATTTCCGACAGTCCGCGCCGCCATCCGGCGGCCGACGAGGTGGTGGTCCGCGGGCGAAGCCGTTTCGGGCAACTGGTGCTGGTGGATTCCTCGCTCGGCGACCGGCCGATTCTGGTGGTGATCGACACCGGCGCGGAGAGCAGCATCGCCAATACCGCCTTCCGCCGCCGCGTGGTTCCCGAGCAGGCCAGCCGCGACGGGGAGCTGACCTCGATCTTCAGCGTCACCGGACAGAGCACGACCGGCGCCTGGGCCGTCGTGCCGCTCCTGCGCGTCGGCGGTTACAACCTCAGCCATGTGCCGGTGGTGTTTTCCGATCTGCGCAGCTTCGAACGCTGGAAGCTGCACGACCAGCCGGCGCTTCTGCTCGGCATGGACGTACTGAAACTGTTCGATGCGGTGGAGATCGATTTCGCCCGGCGGGAGGTGCGCTTCTCCGGCCTGCACGCGCGCGAGACGCCGCGACGGACGCCCCCGTATCGCCTCGCCGACGCTCCGGCGGGGACGCCGCTCAGGCGTAGTTGAAGCTGACCGACAGGCGCGGCGACCGGGCGCCGTTGGGCGTCACCTCATGACGCAGCCAGCTCTCCCAGAGATAGAGCCGACCCGGGCGAGGCTCGAGGTAGACGAACCGGCGCATGGCCTCGGGCGCGTCGGCCGCGGGCTGCGGAGCGGCCATCATCATCGGCAGGCGCGGATCCTCCAGCTTCAGCGCCCCCGCGCCGGGCGGCGTCTCGAGGTAGACCGTGCCGGAGATGACGCTGTGCGGATGGATGTGTCCCGAGTGGGCCCCTTTGGGGTCGAGAACGTTGACCCACAGGCTGTCGAGCTTCAGCCGGCGACCGGGTTCGACGTGAAGCTCACGAATGAAATCCGCCACATGCTTGTCGAGCTGGCGCTTGAGCTCGCCGAAGGCGCTGGCGCGGACCGGCAGGTCGTCGAGCGACGCGTAGGAGGTGTAGCCCGGATAGCCGTGGGTCTTGCACCAGGCGCGTCCCGCCGTGTCCTCCTCAGCCAGCATGCGCACGGCGTCGATCAGGTCAGGTCCGAGCGCGGTCCACCCGCGCGCCTCGGCGAGGTCGGCCTGGTAGAGCAGGGTCGGGAACAAGGCGCGTGTCGGCATGGTCTCGCGCTAGCGCCTGCGGCGCGCCAGGTCAAAGCCAAGCGCGCCGTCGCCGTCGCCGTTTCGGCTGTGGGCGGTGGGCGTCAGGGTGATTCGCCCCGTGGCGAATCAGGCTTAGACTGCGGGCCCGGAGGTTTGTCATGACCGTTCACGCCCGCCAGATCGCGCCGAACCCGCCGACGGGTGCGGACGCGCTGTCGACCGCCGGGGAGCGCGCCTATCTGGACCTCCTCAGCGACGTGCTGATCAATGGCGTCGAGCGGATGGACCGCACCGGCGTCGGCACGCGCGGAGTGTTCGGCCGGCAGATCCGGTTCGACCTGTCGCAGGGCTTCCCGCTGCTGACCACCAAGCGGCTGTTCACCCGCGCCATCGTGCTCGAACTCCTGTGGTTCCTGACCGGCTCGACCAACGTCCGATGGCTGCAGGAGCGGGGCTGTACGATCTGGGACGAATGGGCCGACCCGGACGGCGAGCTCGGCCCGGTCTACGGCAAACAGTGGCGCTCCTGGGCGGCGCCCAACGGCGAGAGCCTCGACCAGATCGCCCGGCTGATGGCCGACCTCGAGGCCAATCCCTATTCGCGGCGGCATGTGGTCTCGGCCTGGAATCCGGCCGAGGTCGACGCCATGGCCCTGCCGCCCTGTCATTGCCTGTTCCAGTTCTTCGTCGCGCCGGGATCCGACGGCCGCGACCGCCTGTCGTGCCAGCTTTATCAGCGCTCGGCCGACATCTTCCTCGGCGTGCCGTTCAACATCGCCAGCTACGCCCTGCTGACACATATGGTCGCCGCGACGCTGGGCCTGCAGGTCGGCGAGTTCGTGCACAGTTTCGGCGACCTGCACCTCTATCTGAACCATCTCGACCAGGCGAAGGAGCAGCTGACCCGGGCGCCGCGGCCGCCGCCGACGCTGAAACTGACCCCACGCGCCAGCCTTTTCGACTATGGGTTCGAGGATGTGGCGTTCGAAGACTATTCTCCCCATCCGGCGATCAAGGCGGCGGTGGCCGTCTAGGCGCTCGTAGTGGCCGCGCCCATCCTGACCGTGGGACCGGTCGCTCGCGCGCGAAACGGCGCGATCGGGCGCGGCGGCGGCCTGCCCTGGCGGCTCTCGTCCGATCTCAAGCTGTTCAAGGCGCTGACGCTCGGCAAGCCGGTGATCATGGGCCGCAAGACCTGGGACAGCCTGCCGAAAAAGCCGCTGCCGGGCCGGATGAACCTGGTGCTGTCGCGCGACGGCTCGTTCGAGCCGCACGGCGCGCTGGTGTTCGAGGACTTTTCCGAGGCTCTGTCGGTGGCGCGCGAGCAGGCCGGCGAGGATGGCGTGGAGGAGGTCTGCGTGATCGGCGGCGCGGCCCTGTTCGCCCTGGCCCTGCCCAAGGCGCGCCGGCTTTATCTCACCGAGGTCGACGCCGAGGTCGATGGCGATGTCCACTTCCCCGCCTTCGACGAAGGGCAATGGCGCGAGGTGCGGCGAGACCCCTATCCGGCGGGGCCAGAGGACGCGTATCCCTTCGTGTTCCGTCAGCTCGAACGCCGCTAGCCTTCCTTCGAACCAGCGGTATATCCTTTCCCCCAGAACGCCATGAAGGCGTCGCGCCCATCAGGCGTCGGACGTGGAGGAGACGAGATGGACATCGAGCTGGTCTGCGACGGGCTTCAGTTCCCCGAAGGCCCCATCGCCATGGCGGACGGCTCGGTCGTCCTGGTGGAGATCCAGCGTCGGACGCTGACCCGCGTCACCCCCGACGGCAAGCGCGAGACCATCGCCGACACCGGCGGCGGTCCCAACGGCGCTGCCATCGGTCCGGACGGCGCGGTCTACATCACCAACAACGGCGGTTCGTTCTCCTACTTCGAGCATGAGGGCCTGTTGATCCCGGGCGATACGCCGCCGACGCACCAGGGCGGCTCCATCCAGCGCGTCGACCTCAAGACCGGCAAGATCGACACCCTCTACACCGCCTGCGACGGTCGCCGGCTGGAGGGACCGAACGACCTGGTGTTCGACAAGCAGGGCGGCTTCTGGTTCACCGACCATGGCTCGACCATTCCGCACGGCCGCATGCTGGGCGGCCTCTTCTACGCCCAGCCCGACGGCTCCAGGATCATGCGCTGGCGCGACGGTCTGTATTCTCCGAACGGCGTCGGCCTCTCACCCGACGAGAAGGTCGTCTATGTGGCCGATACCCACCTGGGTCGGCTGTGGGCTTTCGACGTGACCGAGCCCGGCGTGCTGGCGCCGCCGCCGCCGTTCCAGCCGGGGCGGGTGGTGTGCAACCTGCCTGGCTATCAGCTGCTCGACAGTCTGGCGGTGGAGGCGGGCGGCAAGGTCTGTGTCGCCACCATCATCAACGGCGGGATCACCGCCTTCGACCCGGACGGCTCGACCGAGCACTATCCGTTCCCGGACATCCTCTGCACCAATATCTGCTTCGGCGGCGACGACATGCAGACCGCCTGGGTGACCGCGTCCTCCACCGGCAAGCTCTATAGGCGCCGCTGGCCGCGTCCGGGGCTCAAGCTCAACTACAACGCCTGACGGACGCGTCCCCCCGGACGGGTGGGGCGTCCCGACATTGCCGTGGTTTCATTCGACAGGCCGTCGCGCGCCCGGCAAACCTTTCGGCGAGCGGAGGGGTGATCATGCGTATAGCGATGAGTCTGGCGGCGTGGGCGGTCGCGGCGAGCGCGATGGCGGCGGTTCCGGGACCGGATCGGCCAATTACCGACCCCAGGAGCATCGTCTCGGTCGCCAACCCCGGCGCCAGGCCGGTGGCGATCGCGGATTTGTTCGAGACCCGCGGCGCCGCCGGCGCCGTTTTGTCGCCAGACGGCAAGGCGGTGGTGTTCTCCAGCAATATTTCCGGCCGGTTCAATCTTTGGAAGGTGGCCGTCGGCGGCGGCGCGCCGACGCCGCTCGCCAAGTCCGAGGAGCGCCAGTACGGGCCGACGATCTCGCCGGACGGACGATGGGTGGTGTTCCAGTCCGATACCGGCGGCAACGAACTCTACGATCTCTACGCCGTCCCGCTGGCCGGCGGCGCGGTGGTCAATCTGACCGCGACCGACGACGCGAGCGAGCAGGGGCCGATCTTTTCGCCGAACGGCGGGCTGATCGCCTATTCCCGCAAGCTGAAGGCGGCGCCGCAGTCCGACATCTGGGTGCTCGACCCGAACACCCGCGAAAAGCGGGCGCTCACGCACGAGGCCTCCGCCAACCAGCAGTGGTCCCCCGTCGCCTTCACCGCCGACGGACGGTTCCTGATCGCCAACCGCGGCGACGTGAACCAGACCGGCCGCGCGGCCTGGCGCATCGACGTGGCGAGCGGCAAGGCCGAAAAGATCACCCCCGGCGACGACAGGCATCTGGTCGGGGCGTCGGATGTCTCCGCCGACGGCGCCCTGCTGGCGATCACCGCCAACCTGACCGGCGCGCAGGAACAGGCCGGTGTGCTCGACCTCAAGACCGGCAAGATTCGCTGGCTGAAACCCTCGCCGTGGGAGGAGAGGCCTTCTCGCCGGATGGCAAGAGCCTGCTCTATTCGATCAACGCCGACGGCCGCACGTCGCTGAACCTCTACGACCTCGCCACCGGCGAGAGTCGCGCCCTGGCCTTCCCGCCGGGCGTCGACAGCCCACAGGGGCAGCATCCCTTCACCCGCGACGGCGGCCGCGTCCTGCTCGGGCACCAGGCGGCGAACGCCCCGCTCGACTACTGGCTGGCGCCCACCGGCGCAGGGGCGCCCATCCAGGTTACGCATCTGGCCGCGGCCAGCCTTGACGCCGCCGCCCTGCCGACCTCGAGCATCGTCCACTACGCGAGCCAGGACGGGACGGTGATCTCGGCGGTCATGGTCACGCCGTTCAACCTGAAGCGGGACGGGAGCAGCCCGGCCGTGGTGATCCCGCACGGCGGCCCGACCGGCCAGACCACCGACGCCTTCAGCCGCACGGCCGTGGCGCTGGCGTCGCGCGGCTATGTGGTGATCGCGCCCAACCCGCGCGGCTCGACCGGCTACGGCAAGGCCTTTCAGGACGCCAACATCAAGGATCTCGGCGGCGGCGACCTGGTCGACGAGGTCTACGCGGCGAAATTCCTCACCGCGACAGGCTACGTAAACCCCAGGAAGATCGGCATCACCGGCGGATCCTACGGCGGCTTCATGACGCTGATGGCCATCGGCAAGACGCCCGAGGTGTGGGCCGCGGCGGTCGAGGAGTACGGAATCATCAACTGGTTCGCCATGCTCGAGCACGAGGATCCCCTGCTGCAGCAGTACGAGCGCGGCCTGATCGGCGATCCGGTCAAGGATCGGGCCGTCTACGACGCCACCTCGCCGATGACCTACATCAAGAACGCCCGAGCCCCGCTGCTGGTGCTGCAGGGCGACAACGACATCCGCGTGCCCAAGGGGCAGGCGGAGGAGGTGGTGGCGACGCTGAAGGCCGCGGGCCGCACGGTGGATGCGCACTACTATGCGCAGGAGGGACACGGCTTCGCCAAGCGGGAGAACCAGATCGATTCCCTGCAGCGCACCGTCGACTGGTTCGACAAATACTTGAAGTGACGGTCGCTGGCCCCGGCGCGCCAAGCAGCTTATGCATGAGGTGTGTCCAGACCGCCCCGACCCAAGACCCCTAGATCCAAGACGCCCGGCGCCAAGCCGCCTAAGCCCAGCACCGAGCGGTCGCCCGCCGGCCTGCCGTCGCGCGAGGAACTGGCCGGCTTCATCCGCAAGGCCGGCGAGACCGACGTCTCGGCCATCGCCGCCCACTATGGCCTCAAGGGCAAGGATCGCGCGGCCCTGCGCCACCTCCTGAAGTCGATGCAGCAGGGCGAGGGCGGCCTGGCGCGGCGCGGACGCAAGGGCGTGGCCGAACGCGGCGCCCTGCCGCCGGTGGGGGTGGCCGACGTGGTCGACCGCGACGCCGACGGCGAGCTCTATGTGCAGCTGGCCAAGGCGGACGACGCCAAGCCCGTCCGCCTCGCGCCGGGGAGCGACGAGGCGCGGATCGGCGCGCCGGGCCTCGGCGACCGGGTGCTGGTCCGCTTCGAGCGGCTGGAGTCCGGCGAGATCGAGGCGCGGCTGATCCGCCGGCTCGGCGAAGCGGCGCCGCGCATGCTGGGCGTGGTGCGCAAGGCCCGGCGCGAAGTCCGGATTGAGCCGGTCGACCGCAAGGTGAAGGAGAGCCTCCTGATCCCTGAGGCCGAAGGGGCACCGCTCCGCGACGGCGACCTGGTTCTGGCCCAGGCGCTCGAGAGCGGACGCCGCTATGGCCCCAAGACCGGCAAGGTGCTGGAGATCATCGGCCGCGAAGATCATCCGCGCGCCGCCTCGCTGATCGCCATGCACACGCATGGCGTCAAGATCGGCTTTTCGGAACAGGCCGAAACGGAGGCCGCGGCCGCCCGGCCGCCGACCCTGGAGGGGCGGGAGGATCTGCGCGGCCTGCCGCTCTTGACCATCGATCCCGAGGATGCGCGCGACCACGACGATGCGGTCTACGCCCACGCGGACGAGGATCCGAAGAATCCGGGCGGCTGGGTGGTGTGGGTCGCCATCGCCGACGTCGCCGCCTATGTGCGGGCCGGCTCGGCGCTCGACCGCGAGGCCTGGACCAAGGGCAATTCGGTCTACTTCCCCGACCGGGTCGAGCCCATGCTGCCCGAGCGCCTGTCCGCCGGCCTCTGCTCCCTGCGCGAAGGCGAGGACCGCGCGACCCTGGCTGTGCGGATGGTGTTCGACGCCAAGGGCCGGAAGACCGGCCACCGGTTCGTGCGCGGCCTGATGCGCTCGGCCGCCAAGCTCAGCTACGGCCAGGCCCAGGCCGCCATCGACGGTCAGCCGGACGACCGCACCGGGCCGCTGCTGGAGCCCGTCCTGCGGCCGCTGTGGGCCGCCTACGCCTGCATGAGCCAGGGGCGCGACGCCCGCTCGCCGCTCGACATCGACAGTCCGGAGCGCAGCATCGCCCTCAACCGCGACGGGGAGGTCACCGCGATCCGCCCGCGCGAGCGCCTCGAGGCCCACCGGCTGATCGAGGAGATGATGATCCAGGCCAACGTCGCCGCCGCCGAGACGTTGGAGCAGAGGCGTTCGCCGCTGATCTACCGGATCCACGATGCGCCGAGCCAGGAGAAGCTGTTCAACCTCGCCGACTTCCTCGGCACCATCGGCATCCCCTGGACCAAGGGCGAGCCCGTCGCCACCGCCCGCTTCAACAAGCTGCTCGGCGAGACCCGCGGTGGGCCGCATGCGGAGATCGTCAACGAGGTGGTGCTGCGCACCCAGATGCAGGCGCACTACACCACCGACAATATCGGCCACTTCGGCTTGAATCTGCAGCGCTATGCGCACTTCACCTCACCCATCCGCCGCTACGCCGACCTGATGGTGCACCGGGCCCTGATCCGGGCCCAGAAGCTCGGCGACGACGGATTGAAGGACAGCGAGATCGCTCGCCTGGCCGAGACCGCCGAGCACATCACCGCCACCGAGCGCGCCGCCATGGCGGCCGAGCGCGACGCCACCGACCGTTACGTCGCCGCCTTCCTGTCCGATCATGTGGGCGCAGAGTTCACGGGCCGGATCACCGGCGTGACTCGCTTCGGTCTGTTCATCCGGCTCAGGGACACCGGCGCCGACGGGCTCGTGCCGGTGTCGACGCTGGGCGGCGAGTTCTTTGTCCACGACGAGCGCCAGCACGCCCTGGTCGGGGAACGCAGCGGCGCGCGCTGGCGGCTCGGCCGCACTGTCGAGGTGCGTCTGAAGGAGGCGACGCCGCTGACCGGCGGCCTGTTGTTCGAGATGCTGAGCGAGCCCGAGCCGGCCGACCCCGACGCGCCCCGGCCACGACTGGGCGTGCGCGGCAAGGGCCCGGGCGGCGGATACGGCAAGGGAGGCCCGGGCAAGGGATCGGGGCCGGCCACGCCGCGCGGCGGTCTGCGCGGCGTCAGGCTGGGCAGGCGCCGATGAGTGCGCCCGCCTACGATCCGACGGTCGACGGCCCGCTGAGGGGCGACGGCCAGGCGACGGTGCGGCCCCGCAACGCCGCGACGCTGATCCTGGTCAAGCGCACACGAAAGGGGCCGGAGATCCTGATGGGCCGGCGCTCGCGCGGACACGACTTCATGCCCGGCAAATGGGTGTTTCCGGGCGGCCGGGTCGACCGCGGCGACTTCACCGCGCCGGCGGCGAGCGAGCTTCTTCCCGAGGTCGAGGACAAGCTGCGGCTGACCGCGCCGCGCCGGCCGACCCTGCCGCGCGCCCTGGCGCTGGCGGCCGTGCGCGAGACCTGGGAGGAGGCCGGCCTGATGCTGGCCAGGTCCGCGCCGCCCCGGCCGGTGGCCGGTCCGTGGCGCGGCTTCGTCGAGGCCGGCGCCCTGCCGGACCTGTCGGCCCTGTCCTTCGTGGCGCGGGCGATCACGCCGCCCTACCGGCCCAAGCGCTTCGACGCCCGCTTCTTCATGGCCGAAGCCGACGCCTTGCTCAGCCAGGACCGCTCCGAGGGTTCGGGAGAACTCGACGAGATCGCCTGGATCCCCATCGCCGAGACCCACACCGTGGATCTGCCCAACGTCACCACCTTCGTGGTCAAGGAACTGGAGCAGCGCCTCGCCGACCCCAGCCGTCCGATCCTGTCGCTCTCCGCCCGCTACGGGGCGCGGCATCTGGCCAGGCTCTGAAGGCCCGTCACGCGTCACTCCAGAGCACCTCACCACCGGGCTTGTCCCGGTGGGGGCGACGTCTGGCGACGAAGGGCTAGGACCGCGCCACAAGGCCGCCCGGCAAGAGCTCCACCCGGCCGGCCAGCGACAGCTCCACCAGGGCGGCGAACACCGGCGGAGCAGGGGCGGCGAGGGCGCGGACGATTTCGTCGATGGGGGCTGGAGTCGGCGAGACCAGGGCGAAGACGTTTTCGCGCAGGCGTTCGGCTTCGCGGTCCAGGCCCTCGGGGTCGGTCGGCGGCGGGTCGAACAGATCGCCCTGCTCGCGCAGCCGGAGCGGTCGCCGCAGGGCCTCGATCACGTCGCCGGCGCTGTCGCACAGGATCGCACCCTGACGGATCAGGTCGTTGGTTCCCTTGGCGCGCGGATCGAGCGGCGAGCCCGGCACGGCGAACACCTCGCGGCCCTGTTCGCCCGCCAGCCGGGCGGTGATCAGCGAGCCGGAGCGCAGCTCCGCCTCCACCACCACCACGCCCTGCGCCAGCCCGGAGATGATCCGGTTGCGGCGCGGGAAGTCCATGGCCTTGGCCTTGCGGCCGACCGCGTTCTCCGAGACCACGCAGCCCGCCTCGACGATGCGGCGATAGAGGCCCGCGTGTTCGGACGGATAGACGTCGTCGACGCCGCCGCCGAGCACGGCCACCGTGCCGGACGCCAGCGATCCTTCGTGCGCCGCCCCGTCGATGCCGCGCGCCAGACCCGAGACGATGACATAGCCGGCCTGGCCGAGCTCGAGCGCGAGCTGGCGGGCGAACCTCTGGCCCCCCGCCGAGGCGATCCGCGCGCCGACGATGGCGACGGTGGGCTTGCTCAGCAGGTCGGCGTGACCGAGGGCCCATAGCAGGGGCGGGGGTGGATCGAGCGCCGCCAGCGGGGGCGGGAAATCCGGCTCCCCGGCGGTGATCAGCCGTGCGCCGAGCTTCGCGCCGGCTTCGAGCTCTCGGTCGGCTTCGGCGCCCGAGCAGACCTTCAGCGGCGCCGTGCGTCCGCCGCGTTTCACGAGCTCGGGCAGGGCGTCCAGCACCTGCCTCGCCGATCCGAACCGGGCCATCAGCGCCGCCGCCGTCACGGGGCCCACCGTCTCGGTGCGCGACAGGCGCAGACGGTCGCGCCGCTCGGCGTCGGAGATGGCCCTTGGCGTCAAGGGGCGTCCGGCGCCTCAGGCGGGCGCGACTTGCCGGCGCCGATCCTGGGCTCCTCGCCCTTGAGCAGGCGGCGGATGTTCTCTTGGTGGCGGACGAACACCAGCACGCCGGTGAACAGGGCCAGCGCCAGCACCGGCCGCCCGGCGTGCAGCAGAAGGGCGTAGAGCGGGGCGAGCGCCACCGCCGTCAAGGCGGCCAGCGAGGAGATCCGCAGCAGGGCGGCGACGGCGATCCAGGTGGCGCCGGCCAGGAGGCCCACCGGCCAGGCCGCGGCGATCATGACGCCAAAGAAGGTTGCGACCCCCTTGCCGCCCTTGAAGCCGAGCCAGACCGGAAACAGGTGACCGAGGAAGGCGCAGGCGCCGGCCAGGGCTCCGGCCGTCTCGCCCCCCAGGGCGCGCGCCGCCAGCACCGCGACCATCCCCTTGCCGCCGTCGCCGAGCAGGGTGAGCAGGGCCAGATCCCGGCGTCCGGTCCGCAGCACATTGGTCGCGCCGATATTGCCCGAACCGATCTGACGCACGTCGCCGGCGCCGCCGAGCCGGGTGATGATCACCCCGAACGGGATCGATCCCACAAGATAGCCGCCGGCCACGCAGGCGATCAGGGCGAGGGGAGACAGGCCGAACATCATGGCTCAAGCTTCGCGTCTGCAGCGTCGCTGCGCAAGATGGCTTGCAGGATCAGGGCGTCGGCCGCCGCGGCGCCGAACATGGTGTTGTCGAACAGGACCCAGGCCGGATCGGCCACGTCCGCCGCCATCGTCTCTAGCCGTTCACGGCCATAGGCGCTGGCGTAGGTCCGCGGCGAGCCGTGCAGGCGCCAATACTGCAGGCCGGTCCAGCCGCCGGGCGCTCGCGCGGTGTCGGTCACCGCGGGATCGGCGGCGACCCGGGCGATGCGCCAACTGCTAAGCAGGGTGTCGGCCTCAGGCGTGAACCAGCTCCCATGGCGCGGCTCCAGCACGACCTCGCCGTCGTAGCGGGTCCTCAGCCGGTCGAAGAAGGATCCGGCGATGGCGGGATCTAACCTGAGGCTCGGCGGCAGCTGGACCAGCACCGGACCGCGCTTGTGTCCGAGCGCAGCGGTGTCGCCGAGGAAGCGGTCGAGCGGTTCGTCCGCGTCGACCAGGCGCCGCTCGTGGGTGATGGTCTTCGGCGCCTTCACGGCGAAGCGAAAGCGCTCCGGCGTCGCGGCCGCCCAGCGCGCGTAGGTCTGGGGCTTGTGCGGGCGATAAAAGGACGAGTTGATCTCCACCGCGTCCAGCACCGCCGCGTATCGATGCAGCGTCGCCCCCTCCGCCGGGAACCTGTCGCGCACCGTCGCGGGAACGGACCAGCCCGCCGTGCCGATGCGGATCAAGCCTCGGCCTGGTGCACGATCCTGCCGCCGACCATGGTGAGCAGGACCCGGCCCTGCAGCCGGCGGCCGTCGAAGGGCGAGTTCTTGGATTTGGAGATCAGCTTGTCGGCGTCGATCCGCAGCGGCGCGCCGATGTCGCACAGCACGAGATCGGCGGGCGCGCCCGGCGCCATGCGGCCGGCGTCGAGACCGATCAGCCGGGCGGGGGCAAGCGTGACGGCGCGGATCAGGGTGACGAGCGAGATCCCGCCCTCGTGATGCAGCGACAGCAGGGCGGGGAGCAGGGTCTCCAGTCCCACGCCGCCCGGCGCGGCTTCGGCGAAGGGCAGGCGTTTGTCCTCGGCGGGGGCGGGCGCATGGGCCGAGACCACCACCTCGACCAGGCCGGAGGCCAGGCCCGCGATCAGCGCCTGCCGGTCCGCTTCGGCGCGCAGCGGCGGGTCGAGGCGGGCGAAGGTGCGATAGTCGCCGATGTCGAGTTCGTTGAAGCTCAGATGGTTGATCGAGGCGGTGGCGGCCACGCGCACGCCGCGGTCCTTGGCGCGCTTCAGGCTCTCGAGCGCGCCCTCGGTGGTGATCTGGTCGACGATCAGCCGGCCGCCGGTGATCTCGGCCAGGGCCAGGTCGCGCTCGAGCATGATCCGCTCGGCGATGGCCGGGACCGACGGCAGGCCCATACGGCCGGCGAATTCGCCCTCGGTGGCGCAGGCGCCGACGGAGAGATAGGGGTCCGCCGGACGGTGGGCGACCGCCGCGCCGAAGCCGTTGGCGTAGCTCAGCACGCGGCGGAACACCTTGCTGTCGGCGATGGTCCGGTCGGCGTCGGTGAAATAGACCGCCCCTGCCTCGCGCATCAGGCCGAGCTCGGCGATCCTCTGCCCCTCGCAGCGCCGGGTGGCGGCCCCGGCCGGGTAGACGTGGACGAGTTCGATGTCGCGGGCGCGGCGGAAGATGAAGTCGACCATCGCCGGGTCGTCGATGGCCGGGTCGGTGTCGGGCTGGATGACGATGGCGGTGACGCCGCCGGCGGCCGCGGCGCGGCTGGCCGACTTCAGCGTCTCCTTGGGTTCGGCGCCGGGCTCGCCGGTCTTGACCCGAAGATCCACCAGGCCCGGCGCCAGCATGGCCCCGCCGCAGTCGATCCGGCGGATGTCGCCCGACAGGCTGTCGATCTGCGGCCGGCGCACCACGTCGGCGATGACGCCCTCCACCACGATGGCCGCGCCGGGGCCGTCATAGCCGGTCTCCGGATCGACCAGCCGGGCGTCGAGGAAGGCGATGGGCTGGGACCTAGCCACGCGGCGCCCTCGTGGTTTCAACGTTGTCGAGCCGAGCGGCGAGCGAGGCCAGCACGGCCATGCGGGCGGCCACGCCCATCTCGACCTGGCTCTGGATCAGGCTGATCTCCGGATCGTCGGCGACGCCGGACTCGATCTCGACCCCCCGGTTCATCGGGCCGGGGTGCATCACCTTGGCGCCGGGCGCGGCGAAGGCCAGCTTCTCCGCGTCGAGACCCCAGTAGCGGAAGTACTCGCGCGTCGAGGGCACGAAGGCCCCGTCCATCCGCTCGAGCTGCAGGCGCAGCATCATCACCACGTCGGCGCCGGCAAGCCCGGTCTTCATCTGGTGGTGGATGGAGACGCCCCACTGGTCGGCCCCGGCGGGCATCAGGGTCGGCGGCCCGACCAGCCGCACCTCGGCGCCGAGAAGCTGCAGCAGGGCGACGTTGGAGCGCGCCACGCGGCTGTGCAGGACATCGCCGCAGATGGCCACCACCAGCCCCTCCACCCGGCCGAAGGCGCGGCGCAGGGTCAGGGCGTCGAGCAGGGCCTGGGTCGGATGCTCGCGCCAGCCGTCGCCGGCGTTGATCACGCTGCAGCTGACCTTCTGCGCCAGGAGATCCGCCGCGCCCGAGGCGCCGTGGCGGACCACCAGTATGTCGGGCTTCATGGCGTTCAGCGTCACCGCCGTGTCGATCAGGGTCTCGCCCTTGGTGATCGAGGAGTTGCGCGGGGCCATGTTGACGGTGTCGGCGCCGAGCCTTTTGGCGGCGATCTCGAAGGAGCTCTGGGTGCGGGTGGAGCTCTCGAAGAACAGATTGACCATGGTGCGGCCGCGCAGGGTGGCGAGTTTCTTGTCGGGCCGCAGGTTCAGGGCGACGAAGGCGTCGGCCAGGGCGAGCAGGGCCTCGGCGTCCGGCCGGTTGAGCGCGGCCGCCGACAGGAAATGACGCTGCGGGAAGGCGAAGGTGCGCTCGCCGATCAGCCGTTCGATGCCCAGCGCTTCATCCATCGAAGCGGAGGCTATAGGGGGGTTCGCTCGTCCCGCCAACCCGGCTTTAAAGTCCCGCCGGCGCGCCCGGCAGATTCTCCAGCCAGCGGATCACCGCGGCTTCGAGGGCGATGCGCTGGTCGTTGTAGCTGTGGTCGGTGGCCAAGTGGACGTAGGTGGGCTCGGTCCCGCCCGCCGCCGCGGCCTTGTCGCGCAGGGCCTCGCTCGCCGGGGCCAGGCCGTCGTTGGATGTGACCAGCAGCAGCGGATGCTTCCCGAGCGTGTCGGCCCAGCCGACGAAGTCCCAATCCTTGTCGTTGCGGATCACTTCGTCGGCCAGGGCGTCGGGCGTGGTGTTCAAGGTGTGCATGCCGGCGCTCGTGCCGATGTTGTCGTCGATCACCTTGGCCGCCATGGCGTGGCTCAGCGCCCCCATGCCCGCGGGGCCGCCGAGGTTGGCGGCGGAGATCATGCCCGTGGCCATCACGCCGGGGTCGTGCGCTCCGGTGTAGGCGGCGACGAAGCCGCCCAGGCTGTGGCCGATGACCACGAGCTTGGTGGCGTCGACGCCCGAGGCCGCGGCGGTATTGGGATCGCGCAGCCAGGCCAGGGCGGCGGCGGCGTCCTCGAGGCAGTGGGCGAAGCTGTAGGGGCCGGGGCTGCCCCAGGAGCCGCGATAGTGCAGGGTCAGCACGTTCCAGCCCTCGCGCTGGATGGCGCGGGCGAGGTCGAGGTTCTGCTCGTTGCCGGGCAGGCCGTGCAGCAGCAGCACGGTCGGGTGGGCGCCGGCCCCGGCGGCGGCGAAGAACACGGCGTTGATCTTCGCTCCCTTGGTGGGCAGGGCGAAGGACAACTGCGAGGCGGGATGGGCCTTGTCCTGCGGCGGATCGGCGAGCACCGAGGTCGGGATCGGGTTCGCCGACGCGACGAGGGGCGCCATCATCAGCACGGCGCAGGCGGCGAGGATCAGGCGCATCGTAGACTCCGAGTGGAGGCGAGACCTTGCTAGGCTTGGCGCAGCCGATCAAGGGCGCCCTGCAGGATGTAGCCCGCGGCGGCCCGATCGACCACGTCGGCGCGCTTGGAGCGGCTGAGGTCGGCCTCGTCGATCAGCATGCGGTTGATGGCCATGGTCGACATGCGTTCGTCCCAGAAGGCGATCGGCAAATCGCGCAGGCGCAGCAAATTGCGGGCGAAGGCGCGGTTGGACTGGCAGCGCACCCCCTCGGTTCCGTCCATGTGCACCGGCAGGCCGATGACGATGCCGGTCGCCCCGCGCCCGGCCATCAGGGCGAACAGCTCCTCCGCCTCAAGGGTGAATTTGCGCCGGTGGATCAGGGCGAGCGGCGAGGCGATGGTGCGGGTCACGTCCGAGACCGCCACGCCGATGGTCTTCTCGCCGAGGTCGAGGCCGACCAGCGGAGTCATCGGCGGAGCCGCGGCGGGAAGGTCGATGAGGTCGAGGACGGACATGGCACGCGGCTAACCCTCCCTTGCGTCGCAAGCAAGGCGCCGCTAACCCGGCGGCCGAAGAGGTACCCGCATGGCCATCGACGCCGACACCGTCCGCAAAGCCGCCCGGCTCTCCCGCATCCGGGTGGAGGAGGCGGCGCTCGCCCCGCTGGCGCAGGAACTTTCCGGCATCATCGCCTGGATCGAGCAGTTGAATGAAGTCGACACCGACGGGGTCGAGCCGATGACCTCCTGCGTCGCCGTCAAACTGCCGATGCGCGAGGACGTGGTCACCGACGGAAACAAGCGCGACGCCATCCTCGCCAATGCGCCGAGGACCGACCGCGGCTTCTTCGTCGTGCCCAAGGTGGTCGAATAGCCATGGCCGACCTGACCTCGCTGACTCTGAAGGCCGCGCTGGACGGCCTGAACTCCAAGTCGTTCTCGGCCGAGGAACTGGCCCGGGCCTACGTCTCGGCCATCGAGACCGCCAACCCGCACCTCAACGCCTATGTGCTGGAGACGCCGGACAAGGCGATCGCCATGGCGCGGGCGTCCGACGCGCGCCGCGCCCGGGGCGAGGCGGGCCCGCTCGAGGGCGCCAGCCTCGGGATCAAGGACCTGTTCTGCACCGACGGCGTGCAGTCCACCGCCGGCTCGAACATCCTCAAGGGATTCAAGCCGCCCTACGAATCCACCGTCACCGCCAACCTGTGGCGCGACGGGGCGGTGATGCTCGGCAAGCTCAACATGGACGAGTTCGCCATGGGGTCGTCGAACGAGACCTCGGCGTTCGGGCCGGTCAGCAATCCATGGAAGGCGAGCGGCTCCAACCAGGCGCTGACGCCGGGCGGCTCGTCGGGCGGTTCGGCGGCGGCCGTCGCGGCAGACCTCTGCCTCGCCGCCACCGCGTCCGACACCGGCGGGTCGATCCGCCAGCCGGCCGCCTTCACCGGCACGGTCGGGATCAAGCCGACCTATGGCCGCTGTTCGCGCTACGGGATCATCGCCTTCGCCTCCTCGCTCGATCAGGCCGGCCCGATCGGCAAGACGGTGGAGGACGCAGCGCTGATGCTCTCCTCGATGGCCGGCCACGACCCCAAGGATTCCACCTCGCTGGACGTCGAGACTCCGGATTTCTCGGCCTTCGTCGGCCGCTCGGTGAAGGGGCTGCGCATCGGCGTGCCGGACGAATACCGGCTGGACGGCATGCCGGCCGAGATCGCCGCCCTGTGGGACCAGGGCGTGGAATGGCTGAAGGCCGCCGGATGCGAGATCAAGCGGGTCAGCCTGCCGCACACCAAATACGCCCTGCCGGCCTACTACATCATCGCCCCGGCCGAGGCTTCCTCCAACCTCTCGCGCTACGACGGCATGCGCTATGGCCTGCGCGTCGAGGGGGGAACGCTGCAGGACACCTATGAGCGCACCCGCGCCGAAGGTTTCGGCGCCGAGGTCAAGCGGCGGGTGCTCATCGGCGCCTATGTGCTGTCGGCGGGCTATTACGACGCCTACTACCTCAAGGCCCAGCGCGTGCGCCGCCGCATCGCCGAGGATTTCGACACGGCCTTCGCCGAGGTCGACGCCCTGCTGACGCCGACCGCACCGTCGGCCGCCTTCGCCCTCGGCGACCGGGTGTCGGATCCGGTGGCCATGTACCTCAACGACGTCTTCACCGTGACCACCAACCTCGCCGGCCTGCCCGGCCTGTCGCTGCCCGCCGGCCTCGACGCCCGGGGGCTGCCGCTCGGCCTGCAACTGATCGGCCGCGCCCTCGACGAGGGCACGCTGTTCTCCCTGGCCGGGGTGATGGAGCAGGCGGCGGCGTTCCGCGCCAAGCCGCAGAAGTGGTGGTGAACATTCACCTTCCCCGCCAGGGCGGGGAAGATGTCCGCGAAGCGGACGGAAGGGGTAGGGGACGCTCGCCGCGCGAAAAAAGGTTTCCCCCACCCGCGCGCTTCGCGCTGCGACCGCCCCCGGTTCCCGGGGGAGGAGAAGGTGCGCCCAAACCCGGTAAAGATGGGCTGATCCGCGCCGCAGAACAAGACTGGCGCGGCCCCCGGCGCCTCGGTATACCCGGCCCGCAAAACGGAGGCTCCTCATGGAGATTCGCGAAGGGCTCACCTTCGACGATGTTTTGCTGCAGCCGGGGGCGTCGGACGTCATGCCGGGCGAAGTCGTCACCACCACGCGGCTGACGCGTGAGATATCGCTCAACATCCCGCTGATCTCGTCGGCGATGGACACGGTGACCGAAAGCCGGCTGGCGATCGGCATGGCCCAGGCCGGCGGCCTCGGCGTGATCCACCGCAACCTCACCGTCATGGAGCAGGCCGACCAGGTCCGCGAGGTCAAGCGCTACGAAAGCGGCATGGTGATCAACCCGATCACCATCCACCCCGACACCACCCTGGCCGAGGTGCGGGAGATCCGTCGCCAGCGGCGGATTTCCGGTTTTCCGGTGGTCGAGCGCGAGACCAACAAACTGGTCGGCATCCTCACCAACCGCGACATGCGCTTCGAGGGCGAGGGCGCCCTGACCGCGCGCGAGCTGATGACCCACGAGGGCCTGATCACCGTGCGCGAAGGGATCGACCGGGTCGCCGCGCAGGAGCTGTTGCGGCGGCACAAGATCGAGCGGCTGATCGTGGTCGACGAGGGTTTCCACGCTGTCGGCCTGATCACCGTCAAGGACATCGAAAAGGCCGCCGCCTTCCCGCTGGCGGCCAAGGACGAGCAGGGCCGGCTGCGCGTCGGCGCCGCCTCCACCGTCGGCGACAGCGGCTATGAGCGGTCGATGGCCCTGATCGACGCCGGGGTCGACGTGGTGGTGATCGACACCGCGCACGGCCACTCGATCCACGTCGCCAACGCCGTGAAACGGATCAAGCGCGAGAGCAACCGGGTGCAGGTCATGGCCGGCAACGTCGCCACCTATGACGGGGCGCGGGCGCTGATCGACGCCGGCGCCGACGCGGTGAAGGTGGGGATCGGGCCGGGCTCGATCTGCACCACCCGCATGGTGGCCGGGGTCGGCGTGCCCCAGCTCACCGCCATCGCCGAGGCGGCGCGCGCGGCGCGCGGCTCGGAGGCGACCGTGATCGCCGACGGCGGCATTAAATACTCAGGCGACCTCGCCAAGGCCCTGGCCGCCGGCGCCCATGTGGCGATGATGGGTTCGATGTTCGCCGGCACCGAGGAGAGCCCCGGCGAGGTCTATCTGTTCCAGGGCCGCTCCTACAAAGCCTACCGGGGCATGGGGTCGGTGGGGGCCATGGCTTCGGGCTCGGCCGACCGCTACTTCCAGAAGGAGGTGGAGGACCAGATCAAATTCGTGCCCGAGGGGATCGAGGGCCAGGTGCCCTACAAGGGCCCGATCGACGTGATCCTGCACCAGCTGGTCGGCGGCCTTCGCGCCGCCATGGGCTATGTGGGGGCCAAGGACATCGCCGAGCTGCAGAAGCGCGCCCAGTTCATCCGCATCACCAATGCGGGCCTGCGCGAGAGCCATGTGCACGACGTGCAGATCACCCGCGAGGCGCCGAACTATCGGCCTGGCGCGTAGAAGACGGACGGGGAGGGGCGAATGACCACCGAATTGACCTATCTGGCCTGGGCCCTGGTGCTGGCGGTCGGGCAGATCCTGCTCGTCGACGTGGCGCGCACGCGCCAGTACGGTTTGAAGTGGAACGTCAGCGCGCGGGACGCGGAGCTTCCGCCGCTGAAGCCCGTGCCCGCCCGGCTGCTGCGGGCCCAGCACAACCTGTTCGAGACCCTGCCCCTGTTCGCCGCCGCGGTGCTGATCGCGGTCGTGGCGCAGAAGGACGGCTCGGCCCTGACCCTGTGGGGCTCGCGGCTCTACGTCTGGGGTCGGGTGGTCTATGTGCCGCTCTACGCTTTCGGCGTTCCTAACCTGCGCTCCCTGGTGTGGGTGGTCAGCCTGGTCGGCCTCCTGATGGTGATCGTCGCCCTGTTCATCCCCTCCGCCTGATCGTCGTCCTCGTCTTGCCTTCAGGAGTTTTGTGACCCCCGCCGCCCGACTTTCCGCCGCCATCGAGGTGATCGATCAGGTGGCGGCCGCGCGGGGACCGGCGGACGAGGTGCTGAAGGCCTGGGCCCGGACCCACCGGTTCGCCGGCTCCAAGGACCGCAAGGCCCTGGCCGAGATCGTCTTCTCGGCCTTTCGCGCCCGCGCCCGCTCGTCGTGGGCCTTGGGGGCGGAGGATGGACGCGCCCTGGTGCTGGGCGCGCTGCGCTGGAGCGAGGCGCTGCCGGTGGAGGAGATCGCCGCCCTGTTCTGCGGCGCCGGCTACGCCCCGGCGGCGTTGACCGAAGAGGAGCTCGGCCGCCTAGAGAGGCCGCTGACCAACGTCCCCGATTGGGTCGAAACCGGCGTCCCGTCCTGGATCGCCGAGCGGCTGCGCGATCAGTTCGGCGAAACCTGGCTGGAGGAGGCCCGAGCGGCGATCCTGCCGCGGGCGCCGGTGGACCTGCGCGTCAACACCCTGCGCGGCGACGTGGAGGGCGCGCTTCGCCTTCTGGCTCATGAGGAGGTGGTCCCCGAGCGGACGCGGTTCTCCCGTCTCGGCCTGCGCCTGCCGCCGGCCTTCGCGCGGGATGTGCAGGCCCTTCGCGCCTTCACCTCGGGCTGGATCGAGGTGCAGGACGAGGGTAGCCAGATCGTCGCCGCCCTGGCCGGGGCGGCGCGGGGCGAGACGGTGGTCGACTATTGCGCCGGCGGCGGCGGCAAGACCCTGGCCCTCGGCGCCGCCCTCAAGGGCCAAGGCCGGCTCATCGCGTCGGACGTGAACGGCAGGCGCCTCGCCGCCATGGGCGAACGGCTGGCGCGCGCCGGCGCAAGCGCCGAGATCCGGAGGCTCGGTCCCTCCGGCGAGGGCATGGACGATCTCGAAGGCCTGGCGGACCTGGTGTTCGTCGACGCCCCCTGCTCGGGCTCGGGCACCTGGCGGCGGCATCCGGAATCGGCCTGGCGGCTGACGCCGGAAAGCGTCGAACGGCTGGCCGCTTTGCAGGCCGAGATCCTCACCCGCGCCGCCCGGCTGGTGAAGCCGGGCGGACGACTGGTGTTCGTCACCTGCTCGCTGCTCGCGGCGGAGAACGACGCCGTCGCCGCGGGGTTCGCCGCCGACCACCCCGATTTCCTGGCGCGCCCGATCGCCGAGGCGGCGGCGACGCCGGCGCTCACCGACCACGCCCGCGCCCGGCTGACCGCGCTTGCGCAAGGCGGCCATACCCTGCAACTCACCCCCTGCCGCACCGGCACGGACGGCTTCTTCGCCGCCCTGTTCGAGAGAGCCCCATGACCGACACGCCCGCCGACAAGCATCACCAAAAAGTCCTGATCGTCGACTTCGGCAGCCAGGTGACCCAGCTGATCGCCCGCCGGGTGCGCGAGAGCGGCGTCTATTGCGAGATCCATCCGTTCGACGTGGTCGACGACGCCTTCCTGGCGCGGTTCGGCCCGGCCGCCGTGATCCTGTCGGGCGGCCCCAGCAGCGTGCACGAGGCGGAGAGTCCGCAGGCGGCGCCGGCCCTGTTCGAAGCCGGCGCGCCGGTGCTCGGCATCTGCTACGGCGAACAGGCCATGTGCCAGACCCTCGGCGGCAGGGTCGAACCCGGCTTCGAGCGAGAGTTCGGCCGCGCCGACATCCACATCGAACGCGAAAGCCCCCTGTTCGCGGGCCTGGGCGACGTCGGCGCGGCCGAGCCCGTGTGGATGAGCCACGGCGACCGGGTGACCGCCATCCCCGAAGGTTTCGAGATCATCGCCACGTCCGGCGGCGCGCCCTTCGCCGCCATCGCCGACGAAGGCCGGCGGTTCTACGGTGTGCAGTTTCACCCGGAGGTGGCGCACACCCCGCGCGGCGCCCTGATCCTGCGCAACTTCACCCACAGGATTTCCGGCCTGTCGGGCGACTGGACCATGGCCGCCTTCCGCGAGGAGCAGGTGCGCCGGATCCGCGAGCAGGTGGGCGCCGGACGGGTGATCTGCGGCCTGTCCGGCGGCGTCGATTCCTCGGTCGCCGCGGTGCTGATCCACGAGGCGATCGGCGACCAGCTGACCTGTGTCTTCGTCGACACCGGGCTGCTCCGGGCCGGGGAGGGGGATCAGGTGGTCGGCCTGTTCCGTAACCATTACAATATTCCGTTGATCAACGTTGACGCGGGCGAGGAATTCCTCGGCGCCCTGGCCGGCGTCGCCGACCCGGAGACCAAGCGAAAGATCATCGGCCGGACCTTCGTGGAGATTTTCGACCGCGAGGCCGCCAAGATCGAGGGCGCGGCCTTCCTGGCCCAGGGCACCCTCTATCCGGACGTGATCGAGAGCGTCTCCGCCCGCGGCGGCCCGAGCCAGGTGATCAAGAGCCATCACAACGTCGGCGGCCTGCCCGAGCACATGACGCTGAAGCTGGTCGAGCCTCTGCGCGAGCTGTTCAAGGACGAGGTGCGGGCGCTGGGCCGCGAACTCGGCCTCGACCCCGCCTTCGTCGGCCGCCATCCCTTCCCTGGGCCGGGCCTGGCGATCCGCATCCCCGGCGAGGTGACCGCCGAGAAGGTCGCCGTGCTGCAGCAGGCCGACGCCATCTGGCTCGACGAGATTAGAAAAGCCGGTCTCTACGATGTCATCTGGCAGGCCTTCGCCGTCCTCCTGCCGGTGAAGACCGTCGGGGTGATGGGCGACGCCCGCACCTACGAGAACGTCTGCGCGCTCCGCGCCGTGACCTCCACCGACGGCATGACCGCCGACTTCTTCGAATTCCCCTGGGACGTCCTCGGCCGCGCCGCCACCCGCATCGTCAACGAGGTCCGCGGCGTGAACCGCGTGGTCTACGACGTGACGTCCAAGCCCCCGGGGACGATCGAGTGGGAGTGAACTAGGGTGGTTTCAGACCATCCCGTGCCGTCCCAGAAATCGCACAAACACTCTGACTAACAAGGATTATTTTTCCCACCCCGTATCGCTGCATGTCACCCCAGCCCGGCCACTTTGTTGGTAGCGATGTTGGTATGGCGCAGGATGGTCGAGAAACGGGCTTTCGCTACCAACAGACCCTTTGTTGGTATCCGTTCGCCCCCGACCGGATGCAGATTTATGGGCGATCTGACTGATAAAGAACTGAAAAATCTCAAACCGAGGGCCAAGCTCTACAAGGTGACGGACCGCGACGGGATGCACGCCGCTGTCACGCCGACCGGGGTCATCTCGTTCCGGTATCAGTACCGGGTGAACGGGCGACAGGAGGTCTTGACCATCGGCCGTTATAGCGCCGAGGCGGCGCGGACGCTGACGCGAGCGCCCGACGCGCTGGAATACGGAATGGATGTGTCGCTTGCGGAGGCGAGGATGCTGCTGGCGCGCGCCAGGCGTCAGGTTGAGCGGGGGGAGTCGCCGTCGAAGGCCAAGGTGGAGAAGCGCACCGCGTTAGCCGAGGCGTTCACCTTCGGCGGTTGGGCGGAAGCGTATTTCAAGCACAAGGCCGATCCCAAGTCGGGGGCCGAAAGACTCGCCGACAGCACCCTGGCGATGCGCCGGTCCGTCTATGATCGCGCCATTGCGGGAAGCTTGTCAAAGCTAAAGCTGGAGGAGGTGACGCCGCAGCGTCTCAAGCGTCTGTGCGACGAGGTCAAGGAGAAGCGCGGGCCTGCCGTCGCCGTGCATGTCCGCGAGGTCGTATTGCTGGTGTTTCGCCACGCCCAGGGATGCGGGCTGGATGTGAGCAATCCAGCCGAGTCGATACGCACCAGCGCCATCGCCACGTTCGAGCCGCGCGAGCGCGCCCTGTCGCCGTCCGAAGTTCGCGCGGTCCTCACGGCGTTGAATCACGTGGCGGCGGCGCCTACGCTGCGCTCAGCGGTGAAGTTTGTCCTGCTGACGGGCGTCCGAAAATCGGAGTTCATCGACGCCACTTGGAAGGAAATCGACTTCGCCGCCGCGCGCTGGACGATCCCGGCCGAGCGAATGAAGGCTGGCAAGGCGCATGTCGTCCCACTGAGCGATCAGGCGCTCGACATTCTGACGGCGTTCCGCACCATGTTCGGCGTTAGCCGATACCTGCATCCTGGCCGGTACGATTGTGATACGCCCATAAGCAACGCTACTCTCAACCGCGTGATTGATACGGTTGTGGGGCGTATCCGCGAGGATGACCCGGACTTTCAAAGCCTCGGCGTTCACGACCTGCGTCGCACGTTTTCGACAGGCCTGAACCGCGCAAAGTTCGATGATCGCTGGATCGAGATGAGCTTGGCTCACACGCCTCGAAACCGGATCGCGGCTGTCTACAACGTGAACCGCTACCTGGCCGAGCGGAAGATCATGCTTCAGTGCTGGGCCGACATGCTTGACGCCTGGGTGAAGGGCGAATCTGCCAAGGAGCTGATCGCCGACGCGAAGCAGCGCGCCGCAGAGGTCCACGACGACGAGTTGGATGACGATCTCTGAATTAGGCGTGGCTTGCGCGCTTTCTCTCCGTCGACGCCTCTGGTGGCCGCCAGCCGGCCGGGTTGGCGATCCAACAATCGATATCGGATTCGTGCCAACCCGAGCCGTTCATGCTGATTTTCAGCTGGGCTGGGAAGGTGCCCTCGGCGATTTTGCGGTAGATGGTGGAGCGGCTGAGCCCGGTCCGAGCGAGAACGGTTTTCAGGCGGACGATACGGTCTGCTATGAGCATGGTTGCGCTGCCTCCTGCAGGATGCCCTTGACATTGCAGAGACAAGACAGAGCGATGATTTGTCGGCGTGCAATAGATATTTAGTGATCGTAGTTGTCTGGCGTAGAGGAGGCTAAAAATAAGTAGGTCTACAGTCCGAAACCCAACCTTTGCTGAGATCGATGGCGTGGCTGAACGCGATTGCTGGAACTATACTGCAGCCAGAGTCGATTCTGATACTGAGATCTTGCTCCCGGCTTTCGGGTATGGATTCAAGCTGCGGATCGCGTTTGAGACGCTTCGTCTTATGGCGCGTCGCCGGCCGCGCGGTTTGCGTAATCGGACATATGGCCTGCCTGATGCTGGCGTTGGCTGGCTTGGCCGGGTTCCCGCAGAGCTCCACGAAGCTGTCGGCACGGGGGCCGGACGGGCGACGCGTCCGTAGTTCAGCCGGGTAGAGCGTTGCCCTCCGAAGGTAGAGGCCACACGTTCGAATCGTGTCGGGTGCGCCATCTCCTCATTGCCGCCGCCAAAGCTGTTTGCGATCCGATACTGGACGCTCGTCGAGTCAGTTCAAACCCCGCCCCCGCATCCAAGAGCAGCGCGCTGAAGCGTAGATGTCCTGCCCGGTCTGCACTGGGGCAGCCGATAAGTCTGGGTAACGCTCGCGGAGCAGGTCGAGAAGCGGGCGCAGGGAGTCGCCGTCAATTGCCTATGTCCGGGTTTCAACGTCACCGGGCTCGGCCGTGAACTCAGCTTTGCTCGTCCAGTCGCCGGGTTGCTGACGTGGCTTGGCATTGGCAATCCCAAGCGTGGCGCAGGGGCCATCGTACGGCTGGCCACCGATCCAGCCTTCGGCAAGCAGACCGGGGCATATGTTTCGGTGGAGAGCGCGCGCTTGCTGACACCCGTTGCACCTGCGGATAACGAGGAGGCACGGCGACAATTGTGGGAAAAACGACCGAGACGCTTTCCCGCTTCCGCTGATGCCGTGCGGCATTCGGCGGCGCGATGATGCTTGAGTTCTCACATGCGGCGTCCTCCGACGTGCGATGAATCGCAACCGACTTTCCCAATTCAACCTCTTTTCGGAAGAGCCTTATAAGGCCAATCACGACTCCCGGTCTCTCGCATAGTCCCTGTCCCGCCGACAGGGCAGGATCATTCTCGGCGGGCAAGTAGGCGCATGAGCTCGGCAATACCTTAATCTATTTGTTGGCCGATCAACTATGATATAGGCGACCTGTGCGTTGGCGCGTTTTAGGCCTGCCAGCCGAGCGCCACTGCGTTCGCGGCCGATCATATGGGAGCGCCACTCATTGCCGCAAAGCTGGCGACCGATTGAGAAGTTCGGACGATGGCGCCAGTCGTTTGATGGAGGATACACTGCAAAAATCACAGCAACGCCGCACCCAAGCCGAGCGGAGGGAACAGTCCGAACGCGGATTGGTGGAAGCGATGATAGCCGTCGTTTCGGAGGAAGGCGTGAGCGCCGCGACGTTCGAAGCTATCGGCCAGCGAGGCGGCTACAGCCGTGGCCTGGTCGGGCAGCGCTTCGGTTCGAAACTTGGCTTAATCGAAGCGGTCATCGCGTATCTGCACGACGACAACGGTACTTCCTTCGCGGAATCTAATTGCGCCGATCCGAGCTCTGGGCTGGACGCACTGCTGACCTATGTCGACCTCTACATGCAGCGGCTTTGCCATATGGGCGAAGGCCAAGCCTATTTCCGCCTCTTGTGTTGGGCCGTGGCGGACATCTCGGCCTTTCGTTCGGCCTTCGTCGCCGAACATGATCGCATCCGCGAGCAATTCGAACGCTGGATCTTGCGCGGACAAGCCGAGGGACAGATCCGGGCGGATCTGGACCCAACCAGTGCCGCCCTGATGGTTGGGAGCCAATTATTAGGCCTCTCGATCCAGGTGCTGGTCGATCCGGCCATGGAGGTCGATCCGATCCGCCTCACCTGTTTGGCGACGCTGCGCGCCGGACTGGCCGCGACTGGCTGAGGCAGCGCCACCGACGCCTCTGGGAAAATGCGCGTAATGCACAACGACCGTCTGTTGGCCAAGGAGCGCCCAACGAATCATTGTTGCTGGCCAGCCAGCTACTATGTAGGGTGCTGCTGACGCGCGCGGCGGTATTCCGTCAGGAGGCCAAATGAAGAGGGACGCACTACCGATGGCGGACAGATTTGAGGCTATCCGCAATCGCCTGCTCTGGACGCTACCCGTCCTGTACGCCCTCAGCGCCATTTGGGTCGCCTTTGGACCAACGCTAAAGGCCGGTGCCGCGACCGCCGCAGTCGATATGATCGCGCGCATTGGGACCATTGTGGCGCCAACGTTATTCGCGGCATTGCATGGCACGCGCCGCCTTGGCATCCGTACGATGATTATATTCTTCGCGATCGCGTTCGTGGTGAGCTGGACGTACGAGTCACTGAGTATCACCACCGGGTTTCCATTTGGTCATTACTACTACACTGGCGTGATGGGCCTTAAGGTCGGCCTGGTGCCAATAATGATCATGTTTTCCTACTTTTCAGTGTGCTACTTAAGCTGGCATCTCGCGCACATACTGCTGGGCAAGTTTGACGCCAATCCTGACGCTCTGCTGCGCTTCCCAGTGCCCCTGGTGGCGAGCTTCATCATGGTCATGTGGGACATGTCCATGGACCCGGCCCGCTCCACACTGAACCATGCCTGGATCTGGCGCGACGGCGGCAGTTACTTTGGCGTGCCGTTTTCCAATTTCATGGGGTGGTTCCTGTGCGTTTACACCATCTTCCAGTTGCTAGCGCTGTATCTCGTACGCACCGGTGCCCCTAGCGGCACTCCAAATAGCTACGGAATCAAGGGACATTGGCATCAGCCCACCGCGATGTATGGCGCCGTCTTCATCGAGTTCGTCGCGTTTGCGCTGTGGTCCCCGGGGGGCACCGTGACCGACGCCGCAGGGCAGGTGTGGGGCGTCCGCGACATGCACGAGACCCTGGGGCTGGTGGCCATTTTCACCATGCTCTTCGTGACCTGCCTGGCCTTCTTCAAGGTGCAGGCTAACGAGAATCTGCTAGCAGCGCGAAGCTCCGTGATCCGTCACGTTGCGTTTTGGCAGGCCGTACGCCGCGCAAAGAGTCAACCAGCCAAAGGAAGCAGCAATGAACATGAAGCCAATGGGTAGCCTACGGCTTGCCGGTTCCGAGGACGACTATAAGCGCCTTGGACTCTCCCCTTCAAAAGTCTCGAACTGGGAAGACGGACAACGCATCGGCACGGAAAACGGGACCTACGAGTGGTGGTATTTCGATGCGCATCTTGAAGATGGTGCGGCCGTGGTCGTGATCTTTCACACCAAATCTGCTGCTACCGCCGATGCGCCCTTTGCTCCATCGATTACGATCAACCTGACGATGCCCGACGGGCGCAAGATCGACAGAATCCTGCACGCTGAAGCTGAAGCTTTCAGTGCATCGAAGGACGGCTGCGACGTTCGCATCGGTGAAAATCACTTCGTCGGCGACCTGAACCATTACTACATCAATGCAGCCATCGAAGACGTGTCACTCCAGATTGAACTGATTGGCCAAGTGCCGTCATGGCGCCCGCGGACCGGCCACATGTATTTCGAACATGCTGGCGAGGAGCATCTATTCGCCTGGCTTCCGGCGGTTCCCCAAGGCCAGGTGCGGATAGTCGGCAAGGTCGGCGCCGAGACCTTCGAGGGTGTCGGCGTCGGCTACCACGATCACAATTGGGGCGACGTCCCGATGGCGGATCTTATTCACGACTGGTACTGGGCGCGCGGCAAGATCGGCCCGTTTACGATTGTCGCCTCGTATATCACAGCGGCTGAAAAATACGGCTATCAGCCACAGATCGTGTTCCTTCTGGCAAAGGACGGCAAGGTCGTGGCCGACGATGAGACCAAGGTTCGCTTTGAGACTGACAAGGTCTTCACCGATGAGGTGACCGGAAAGCCGACGGCCGACATCACCCGTTACACCTACCAGGACGGTGAAACGCGGTACGTCATTACATTCACGCGCGAACGGACCATCTTGCAGACCAATTTCACTGATCAGCTTCCTCTTCTGAAGCGGGTCGCCGCCAAGCTCGTTGGTGTCGATGGCGCCTATGCGCGCTACGTCGGAACCGTCAGGATCGAGGCCTATGACGGTTATCGCCTGATCGAGCAATATGCCGATCCGGCGCTTTGGGAGCTGATGTATTTCGGTCATGCACTCCCGCCGGCCGTTTGACTCATCTGCAACTCCTCTTCCTCGAGGAGTTAACAGCGTTTGGCGCAATAGCCATGCCAGACCTCGCGCCTGATCTCCGCTGCCTAAAGCATGCGCTTACGCCGCATACAGAACAAACCAGCCAAAGGAAGTAACGATGAGCACCAAACCAGTGGGCAGCTTCCGGATCGCCGGTTCCGAAGACGATTATGAACGTCTTGGACTTTCCCCTTCGAAAGTCTCGGCCTGGGAAGACGGACAACGGATCGGCACGGACGACGGGTACGAGTGGTGGTATTTCGACGCGCATCTCGAAAATGGCGCGGCGGTGGTCGTGACCTTTAACACCAAGTCGGCCCAGATCACTGACGCGCCCTTTGACCCGTCAATCACGATCAACCTGACGATGCCCGACGGGCGCAAGATCGACAAAACCCTGCACTTTGAAGCTGAAGCTTTCAGCGCATCGAAGGACGGCTGCGACGTCCGTATCGGTGATAATCACTTCGTCGGCGACCTGAACCGCTATGACATCAAGGCCGCCATCGAAGACGTTTCCGTCGAAATTGAACTGATTGGCGAAGTGCCGTCATGGCGCCCGCGAACCGGCCACACGTATTTCGGACAAGCCGGGGAGAAGCATCTTTTCGCTTGGTTTATCGCGGTGCCCCAGGGCCGGGTGCGGATGACCGCCAAGGTTGGCGACGAGAGTTTTGAAAGCGTCGGCGTCGGCTATCACGATCACAATTGGGGCGACGTCCCGTCGGCGACGTTCATTCACGACTGGTATTGGGCGCGCGGCAAGATCGGCCCGTTTACGATTGTCGTTACTTCCATCACAACGGTTGAAGCATACGACTATCGGCCCCTGATCGTGTTCCTGCTGGCAAAGGACGGCAAGGTCGTAGCGGACGATGAGACGAAGGTTCGCTTTGAGACCGACAAGGTCTTCACCGATGAGGTGACCGGAAAGCCAACGGCCGACCTCCTACGTTACACCTATCAGGACGGCGAAACACGGTATGTCATCACCTTTGAGCGCGAGAGAACCATCTTGCGGTACAAATTCGCGGACGAGCTTCCTCTCCTGAAACGTGTCGTCGCGAAGATGGTTGGTGTCGATGGCGCCTATGCGCGCTTTACCGGTACCGTCAGGATCGAGGCTTTTGAGGGTGATCGCCTAGTCGAGCAATACGTCGATCCGGCGCTGTGGGAGCTGGCGTATTTCGGTCATGCGCGCCCACTGGCCGGTTGATTCATCCGCAACTCCTTCCTCAAGGAGCTAGCGGATCGAATCTAACACTTGGTGCTCGCGCCTGACGGCAGCGATGTTTCGGTCTCGGTCCAAGTGAAAGGCCTTGGCGCGCCGTCGGTCTCGGCGAGGAAGCGATTGATGGCGGCTCGGACGTCGATGATCGATTTGAGGACACCGCGCTTTAGTCGTCGCTTGATCAGCTTGGCGATAAAGCTCTCGACGGCACCGAGTCAGTTGGCCGAGGAGGGCGTGAAGTGGAATGCCCACCTAGGATCTGCTCGGCGCAACAAGAAGAGATCGTGAACCCGAAAACTTCACGATGCTCATAGACGGTCGGTTGGTGAGGTCCGCAGAAACAATCATCTATGTCGGGAATTCCAACTTGGAGTCAATCGAGCTTCGAGATCTGAGATTGGCGGTTTTCGCTTCGCAACACCGCAGCCTGCGACAGGCGGCGGAAGCCATCAATATTCGTCAATCGACTCTGAGCCGTCGTTTGCACAGCTTGGAATTTCAGCTCGGAGCCGTTCTATTCGAGCGCACAAACGGCGGAACTCGCCCTACTGCCGCGGGGCTGGAGTTTATCGAGTTAGCTCGTCGTATCCTCGACGATACCGAGACCGCGATCCGGAACGTGAGAAGCCGGAACCGAGGTGAGAATGGTAGGTTGACGATCGGCGTCTATGCCTCGCTGGCCACCGGAAATATGCACGCAACCCTCGCCGATTATCATCGACGCTTTCCCGAAGTGGACGTCCACACGTTAGACGGATCTCATTCACGGCTGATCTCCGCGCTAGGGCGCAATTCTGTCGATGTGGCCATCATGACGAGCTACCGAGGCGGATGGGACGATCGCGCTTTGTCGTTGTGGACCGAACGTGTAATTGTCGCACTGCCGGAGCGCCATCCGCTCGTCGAACATGGCGCCGTGAGCTGGCGGCAGCTCGCGAGCGAGCGGGTCGTTCTTCCCTTGCACGGGCCCGGACCAGAGCTGGGGAGCTTGTTGGCAGCCAAGCTGAACGGCGATATGCCAAATCGTATTCTACACCATGAATCCGGCCTCGATCGTCTGCTAAGCTTGGTCAGCGCTGGATACGGTATGCTGCTGATGCTCGAGGGTGGCACGGGGCTTAAGCACGAAGGTGTCGTCTACCGCGAGATCCAGGAAGATGCCGAGCCAACGAGATTAGGCTTCACGGCTTATTGGCGGCAGTCGAACGGCAACCCAGCATTGGAACCATTCCTTAAAATGCTTCAGGAACGCTATCCTGATCTCTCCGGTACGCCTGCGGATTGAACCGGGGTCCGTCTTGCTTTCGCGAACGCACGATCCGTCGCCATGAATCGCTGGATCATCGGCACAATCAGTTTAGCCGGATCGGATACAGCCTGCCCGGACGTTCGGCCAAGGGCTTCGGCATAGGCGACGAGGTCGCGATGCACAGTGGCCGGCAGCTCAACACTGAGCTTCACAGGCTTGTCGTCTGCCAGCGGGCCGAGCTTGAGCTTGGTCATGGTTTGCCGCCTTGCTCATATACCGACAACACCAGGTCGCGCGTGACGATCACGCGGACCGGAAAGCCTGGCCGGATCGTCAGTGTCGGCTGGATGTTGAGTTGGCGCTGGACGATCTGCGAGCCGGTCTGGCTGATGCTGTTGGACGCGCCGCTGCGGATCGCCTGGACGAGATTGTTCTCGTCCTGGCTCGTGCCCGCTTCCGCGCCCACGCTGAGAAGCGTCGAAAGGACGGCGGCCTTGAACAGCATGCCCCAATGGTTGTCGATCTCATCCTCAAGCCCGGCATAGCCCTGCGTATCGGCGCCGGGCTGACGCTCCAGCACGATCGAGCCGCCATCCGGCATGATGATCCGGGTCCAAACAAGCAGGACTCGCGACTGCCCGAAAGCGACGGAGCTGTCGTATTGGCCGATCAGCTTCGCACCCTGCGGGATCAGAAGATATTTGCCGGTCGGGCTATCATAGACCGCCTCCGTCACCTGCGCGGTGATCTGGCCAGGCAGATCGGACCGAATGCCCGTGATGAGCGCAGCGGGGATCACGGTGCCGGCTTGCACGACATAGGGCGAGGCCTTGGCGTCGAGCCGGTCCGGACTGATCGTGCGCTTGTCCGTCGAAGCGTTGAGGAAGGCCGTCTTGCGGTCTTGCATGTTCTGCGCGGCGCCGGCGTCGACTGGCGGTGTCGGCGTCGGACCCGCCGTGGTCCCCATCGCAGGCGGCGCTGTGAGGCCGACCGGCTGGGCCTGCTGGTTGGTCTGGGCGAAGAGACGGCTGAGCCGCGCCGCCTCGATCTCTTGCGCTCGGCGTTGCGCCTCCGGATCAGGCGTCGTCGCCGGCGCTACGGTGTTTGGTGCGGCTCCGGCGTTGAGGATCGGCTTGCCGAGATCGCCGGGCAGCGGCGGCCCAAGCGGCGGCGCCTGGCGCGGCAGGCCGGTATAGTCCCTCGGCAGGCCGGCGAGGCCCTCGGCGGAAGGACGGTTCTGCGTGGAGAGCAGCTCCTGGCCGTTCTGCGCCGCGTTGCGAGTCTGGAGCGCGTAGCCGAGCGCGCCCGCGACGGCGAGCGCCGACACGGCGCCGAGACCAATCAGCACTCTGCGCGACAAGCGTGTCACGCGCGGCCGCTCGCCCCGAAGCCGCAGGTCGGGCGGCACGACGGGTGTCGGTGACGGCGGTTGTTCTTCAGGACCTTCCGCCGTCATGACCGCGGCCTTCCGTCGGTGCGGACGATGCGCACGTGCCGCTCGCTGTCCTTGTCGCCGAGGCGCAATTCGGCGGCGGCGAACAAGCGGTCGACGATGTAATAGTTGCGGTTGACCCGGTAGTTCACCAGCTCGGAGCCGCCGGCCGGTCCGATGACGAACAGTGGCGGCATTTCGCCCTGAGCAATGCCGCTCGGGAACTCGATGTAGACCTTGTGCCCATCGTCGAAGGCGCGCAGCGGACGCCAGGCCGGGTTGTCGCCCTGGATCGCGTAACGGAAGTTGATCGAGGCGAGATCGACGCCGCTGGCAATCGGCGCGGCTGCGTCGGCCTCCTGGTTCTGCCGCCGAAGCGCGATGAGCTGATCTTCGGGATACTGCCAGGAGACCGAGGCCATGTAGGTCTTCT
>CAILTK010000081.1 GCA_903837135.1 uncultured Caulobacterales bacterium | reverse complement strand
CCGCCACCGACAGGCCGGTCAGGGCCACGCGGGCGCGGGCGCCCGGCGGCTCGTTCATCTGGCCGTAGACCAGGGCGCACGTGGAGCCCTCGCCGCCGCCGGCCACGTTCACGTGGGACTCGATCATCTCGTGAGAGTGGTCGTTGCCTTCGCGCGTGCGCTCGCCGACGCCGGCCAGCACCGAATAGCCGCCGTAGGCCTTGGCGATGTTGTTGATCAGCTCCTGCATGGTCACGGTCTTGCCGACGCCGGCGCCGCCGAACAGGCCGATCTTTCCGCCCTTGGTGTAGGGGCAGAGCAGGTCGATGACCTTGATGCCGGTGACCAGGATCTCGGTCGAGCCGGCCTGATCGGCGAAGGAGGGCGCCTCGCGGTGGATCGAGGCGGTGTGGGTCTGGTCGATGGGGCCGGCCTCGTCGATCGGCTCGCCAATCACGTTCATGATCCGGCCGAGGGTGGCGGGGCCGACCGGCACGCGGATCGGGCCGCCCGTGTCGGTCACCGGCGCGCCGCGGACCAGGCCTTCGGTGGTGTCCATGGCGATGGTTCGCACGGCGTTCTCGCCGAGGTGCTGGGCCACCTCCAGCACCAGCCGCACCGGCTGGCCGGTGCGCTGGTCGATGTTGCTGGTCTCGAGCGCGCTCAGCAGCGAAGGCAGGTTTCCGTCGAACTCCACGTCGACGACGGCGCCGATCACCTGGCTGATACGGCCGGTGCCGGTGGCGGGCTTGATGGACTTGGGCTGGGCGGTCATGGGGTCGGTCTCTCGTTCGTTCGGGTCTGCCGCGGGGCGGCCATTCTTATCGGATGAATTCTGGGGCGTGGCGCCCGGCGCCGGTCGTCATCATACCGCAGCGGCGCCGGAGATGATTTCGATCAGCTCCTTGGTGATCTGCGCCTGGCGGGTGCGGTTCATCTGGATGGTGAGGGCCTTGATGAGGTCGCCCGCATTCCGGGTCGCCGAATCCATGGCGGCCATCTGCGAAGCGAAGAAGCCGGCCTGGTTCTCCAGCACGGCCGCCAGAATCTGGATGGCGATGTTGCGCGGCAACAGGGTTTCGAGGATGGACTCCTCGTCCGGCTCATAGCTGTAGGTCCCGCCCTTCAGGTCGGGCGAGGTCGCCTCGTCGGCCTGATCGACGATGGCCGGGATCAGCTGCTTGGCGGTCGGGACCTGGGAGATCACCGACTTGAACCGGCTGTAGAACAAGGTGACCACGTCGATCTCGCCCGCGAGATACAGGTCGATGACCTGCTGGGCGATCGGCTGCACCAGCTCAAAGCCCGGAGGTTTCAGACCGAGCTCGTAGCTTTCGACGAACCGCGAGCCGAACTGCCGGCGCAGGCCGTCGCGGGCCTTCCGGCCGATGGCGATGATGCGGACGTCCTTGCCCTGGGCGATCAGGCTGGCGATCCGTTCGCGCGCGGCGCGGACGATGTTGGAATTGATGCCGCCGGCGAGCCCCCGGTCGGAGGCCGCCACCACGATCAGGTGGCGCTGGTCCTTGCCGGTGCCGGCGAGCAGCAGCGGCGCCGAGGGGCCGGACACGCTCTTGGCGAGGTTGGCGATGACAGAGGCCATCCGTTGCGCATAGGGACGCGCGGCCTCGGCCTGGGCCTGCGCCCGGCGCAGCTTGGCCGCCGCCACCATCTGCAGGGCCTTGGTGATCTTCTGGGTAGATTTCACACTCGCGATGCGAGTGCGCATCTCCTTGACGCTAGCCATGGGTATCAGGCGCCTTGCGTATTCGCCGCGGCGGGCAGGAACAGGAAGTTGTTGATGTAGTAGAGTTCGCGCCGGGTGTGGTCGGCGGCGGTGATATCCGGGGTGAGCTTCTGGTGGATCGCGGCGTCGAATTCGTTCATCGGACGGCGCTTGCCCTTGTCGAAGAAAAATCCCTGATAGCCAAGGCCGGTCAGCATGGCGTTGATCCGATCGAGACCGCCCACGTTGTGGCGCTCCTCGATTTCGATCAGCACCGGGCACTGGTTGCGCTTCAGGGTTTCGAGACCGCCGCGAAGAACCTCTTCTTCATGGCCTTCCACGTCGATCTTCACGAAGCCGACATTGTCGAACCCATAGCTGTCGAGCCGCCGCAGCGGCGTCCTTATCGTCCGCGACAGGGTGGAGTCTGGCACCGCCTCCGCTTCGAGGCTTCCCATGCCCTGATCTTCTCGGCCCTCGCCCACGAAAGGGATGCGAAGGTCGGCCTCTCCCTCGGTCCCGGACAGGGCGACGCGCTCTATGCGGTGCCCCTTGATCTTCATTCGCTCGAGGTGCTTGGCGAAGTCCGGGTTCGGTTCGAAGCTCACGACGCCGTTCGCCAGTCGTCCCAGATGGTAGGCGTAAACGCCGATGTTGCCGCCGACGTCAATCGCCAGGCCCTCCGGCCGGACATAGGACTTCAGTTCCTGAAGCTCCCATTCCCCGGTCGAATTGAACTGCTTCCAATAGATCCGTCGTTGCCGAAACCGGGCCACCGTATCTGGGAGTATACGTTTGACGAGGGCTTTCATGGCGCCACCTAGACGAACGTGCGGGAGACTTCGGCCAGAGCTTCCTTCAGAATCTCCTCCAGGGCCGGCGTCAGCGCCTTTTCCTTGCGGATGCCTTCGAGGAACTTCGGATAGCTGGTCTTCAGCTTGGAGATCAGCGCCGCCTGGAACGGGCCGACCTTGGCCACGGGAAGGGGGTCGAGGAAGCCGCGGGTGCCGGCGTAGATCACCGCCACCTGTTCCTCCACCGCGAAGGGCGCGTACTGCGGCTGCTTCAGCAGTTCGGTCAGCCGTTCGCCGCGGGCCAGCATCTTCTGGGTCGAGGCGTCGAGGTCGGAGCCGAACTTGGCGAAGGCGGCCATCTCCCGGTACTGGGCCAACTCGCCCTTGATCGGGCCGGCCACGGTCTTCATCGCCTTGATCTGGGCCGAGGAGCCCACCCGCGACACCGAGATGCCGACGTTCACGGCCGGGCGGATGCCCTGATAGAACAGGTCGGTTTCGAGGAAGATCTGCCCGTCGGTGATCGAGATCACGTTGGTCGGGATGTAGGCCGAGACGTCGTTGGCCTGGGTCTCGATGATCGGCAGGGCGGTCAGCGAGCCCGAGCCGTTGTCCTCGTTCAGCTTGGCCGCGCGCTCCAGGAGGCGGCTATGCAGATAGAACACGTCGCCGGGGTAGGCTTCGCGGCCCGGCGGGCGACGCAGCAGCAGCGACATCTGGCGGTAGGCCACGGCCTGCTTGGACAGGTCGTCATAGATGATCAGCGCATGCATGCCGTTGTCGCGGAACCACTCGCCCATGGCGCAGCCCGCGAACGGGGCCAGGAACTGCAGCGGCGCCGGCTCGGACGCGGTGGCCGAGACCACGATGGTGTACTCCAGCGCGCCATGCTCCTCGAGGGTGCGCACGATGTTGGCCACCGTGGAGCGTTTCTGGCCGATGGCGACGTAGATGCAGTAGAGCTTGGCGCTCTCGTCGCCGCCGGCGTTGACCGCCTTCTGGTTCAGGATGGTGTCGATGGCGACGGCGGTCTTGCCGGTCTGCCGGTCGCCGATGATCAGCTCGCGCTGGCCCCGGCCCACCGGGATCAGGGTGTCGATCGCCTTCAGGCCGGTCTGCACCGGCTCGTGCACCGACTTGCGCGGGATGATGCCCGGCGCCTTCACGTCGACGCGGCGGCGCTCGGCCACGTTCGACAGCGGGCCCTTGCCGTCGATCGGCTCGCCCAGCGGATTGACCACGCGGCCGAGCAGTCCCTTGCCGACGGGCACGTCGACGATCTCGCCGAGGCGGCGCACTTCGTCGCCTTCCTTGATCTCGCGGTCCTCGCCGAAGATCACCACGCCGACGTTGTCGCGTTCGAGGTTCAGCGCCATGCCCTTCACCCCGGCCTTGGGGAAGGACACCATCTCGCCGGCCTGGACCTGATCGAGGCCGTAGACGCGGGCGATGCCGTCGCCCACGCTCAACACCTGACCGACGTCGGAGACGTCGGCGTCCTGGCCGAAATTGGCGATCTGCGACTTGAGGATGGCCGTGATCTCGGCCGCACGAATGTCCATGGGTCTGTCTTACGCTCTCTTGAGGGCGAACTTGAGTTGGTCGAGACGCGACTTCAGCGACGCGTCGAAGAGTTTGGAGCCCACCTTGACCTTCAACCCGCCGAGGATGGTCGGGTCGATGGTGGTGGAGATCTCCGGATCCTTGCCGAAGGCCGTCTTCAGCGCGGCGGAGATGGCCTTCTGCTGGGCGGCGGTCAGCTTGACGGCCGTGGTCACTTCGGCCGCGACGGCGCCGCGGCGTTCGGCGGCCAGCCGCTCGAAGGCGCGGATGACCGCCGGCAAGGCGGAGGCGCGGTTGTTGGCGGCGAGGAGGCCGAGACATCTCTTGGTCAGCGGATTAAAGTGTCCCGCGTCGGCGATGGCCTGCAAGGCCCGGCCCTTGTCCTCGGCGGAGAAGGTCGGGGAGGCGATCAGCCGGCGCAGGTCAAGGCTCTCCGCGCTCATGGCCTTCAGGGCCCTGAGGTCGTCTTCGGCGACGGCCACCATCTTGGCGTCGTCGGCCAATTCGAACAGGGCGTGCGCATAGCGCGCGCCTACATCTGCCAACCGGGAGGAGTCGTCCGCCACGCCTGAAACCACCTAAAAATGCGCCAAACCACCGACGACTCGTGAGCGGGCCGCGGCGAGGTCAAAACCTTGACGGAATTAAGGAAACCGCGCGCGAAAAGGCCCGGCCCAAGCCGTTTCCGCTCAAAGCCGTGCGCTCCCTAGCATGGGGGTTTCAGCATCGCAACCTGACGCCATGCGCAGGCGTCCCCAGACGCGGACGTAAATTCCGCCCGCTTCGGCGGCGTCATAAATCTGTGGTTGCGGGGACCGCGTTCGCGCGATCAAGTGACGTCATGCCGCTCACCCGCCGCGACCTCGTTCCGTCCGCCCTGGGCGCCTCTGAGCAGGCTGAGGACCGCCGACGGATTGGTCGCCGCACCCTCCTCGCCGTCGTGCCGGCCGCGCTCGCCGCCGCCGCCGCCGCCTGGGCCGGGGGGCCCAAGGTGTCGGTGATCCGGATATTGCTGCTGCACAACCGCGTCTTCATCGCCGTCAGCATCAACGGCGGCGCGCCGCTCCGCTTCGCCCTCGACACCGGCGATTCGGTGCGCGCCAGCATCGATCCGCGGCTGGCGGAGACGCTCGGGCTGAAGTTCTCCGGAGCCTCCACCGTCAGCGGCATCGTCGGCACGGACGTGCACGGCTATTACACGGTCCACGACCTCAGCATCGGCGGCGGGGTGCTGAGGCAGGAGGGCGTGCAGCTCGAGGCCACCCACATCGGCGACATCGACGGCTTCCTGCCCGCCCACCTGCTGCAGACCCAGGACGCCGACCTGGACTTCACCCGGGGCGAGCTTCGGCTCTACTGGAGCGGCGAGGCCGACCACGCCGGGTATACGCCGATCCTCTACGAGCGCGGGCCGGGCAATCACCAGGTCATCGCGCCATGCCGGCTCGACGACCAGCCGCTCCGCCTCCAGGTCGATACCGGCGCCCCCAGCGCCATCACCCTGATGAGCAACTATGTGCGCGACCACAATCTCTGGAGCGCCTTCCCGCACTACCTCGACACCACCTCCTCAGGCGTCGCCGGATCGACCCGCGCCCGCGTGGTCCGAATGCAGAGCTTCCAGATCGGCGCCACGCGGTTCCAGGAGCCGATCGTGCGGCTGCTCGACCCCGAGCACGCCCGCAGCGAAACGCCCAACGCCGATGGGCTGGTCGGGCTGGACCTGCTCCGCCGGTTCGACCTGTCGTTCCAGGCCTTTCCGCGCCCGACCCTGTGGATGCGAAAGAACGCGGCCTTGGCCGAGCCCTTCCGGATGGACCGGTCGGGCCTCGTGCTCGGCCAAACCCGCGACGGCGTCTGCGAGATCCGCCTGGTCGCGCCGGACTCCGCCGGCCGTGCGGCGGGGCTGCAGCCGGGCGACCGCCTGCCCACGATCAACACCGTCGGCCTGCGGCGAGGGTTGGAGTGGCTGCTGACGGACGGGCCGGGAACCGAAGTGGATCTGGAGATCGAGCGCCACGGCGCGCGTCAGCCCGTCAGGCTGGTGCTCGCCGACCGGGTCTGAACCGACCGCGCGAGGGCGGGTTCGCCTCTCGCAAGAGCTTCGGCTAGAACCCGGTCATGGACGCCCTGACCCGCCTGCTGACCGATCCCGCCGCCTGGGTGGCGCTGGCGACGCTGATCGTCATGGAGGTGGTGCTGGGGGTCGACAACCTGGTGTTCGTCGCCATTCTGTCGAACCGCCTGCCCGAACAGAATCGCGCCCGCACCCGCACCCTCGGCATCGCCCTCGCCCTGGTGATGCGGCTGATCCTGCTGTCGAGCATCGCCTTCATCGTCAGCCTCACCCGCCCGCTGGTGACGGTGTTCGGACTCGCCCTGTCGTGGCGCGACCTGATTCTGATCGCCGGCGGCCTGTTCCTGATCTGGAAGGCGACGCGCGAGATCCACGAGGCGGTCGATCCGCACGCCGCGGAGACGGACGGGGCGGGCGCCGGGCCGCCGCTCGGCTTCGCCGCCGCCATCGTGCAGATCCTGCTGCTCGACATGGTGTTCTCGGTCGACAGCATCCTGACCGCCGTGGGCATGACCGACAAGTTGCCGGTGATGATGGCCGCCGTGGTGGTGGCGGTGGTGCTGATGATGATCGCCTCCGGTCCGTTGGCGGCCTTCATCCGCAGCAACCCGAGCGTCGTCATGCTGGCGCTGGGCTTCCTGCTCCTGATCGGCTCGCTGCTGATCGCCGACGGCCTGGGCTTCCACGTGCCGCGCGGCTACGTCTATGCGGCCATGGGCTTCTCGGGCTTCGTCGAGGGGCTGAACATGCTGGCGCGCCGGCGCAGGCGCGCTAAAGGACAGGCGAAATGAGCCAAGCTTCGTCCGCCCCGCCCCTGATGACCGAACCGCAGACCTTCACCCCGGAGGAGCGGCGCGTCACCCTGATCGGGCTGATGATCGTCTTCCTGCTGTCGGCGCTCGACCAGACCATCGTCGGCACCGCCATGCCGCGGATCATCGCCGAGCTGCAGGGACTGAACCTCTACGCCTGGGTGACCACCGCCTACCTTCTGTCCTCGACGGTGATGGTGCCGATCTACGGCAAGCTGTCCGACCTCTACGGCCGAAAGATCATCCTTTTGACCGGCGTCGGCCTGTTCACCATCGGCTCGGTGCTGTGCGGCGCGGCCGGCGAGTTCGGCCGGCTGCCGATCCTCGGCGGCGGCATGGTGCAGCTGATCGTGTTCCGCGCCATCCAGGGCCTCGGCGGCGGCGCCCTGTTCACCTCGGCCTTCGCCATCATCGCCGACATGTTCCCTCCGCGCGAACGCGGACGGTTCGGCGGCATGTTCGGCGCCGTGTTCGGCCTGGCCTCGATCCTCGGCCCGATCATCGGCGGCTTCTTCGCCCAGCTCGGACCGACCCATCTCGGACCGCTGGTGGTCGCAGGCTGGCGCTGGATCTTCTACATCAACCTGCCGCTCGCCTCCCTCGCCCTGTTCATGATCGCGGTGAAGATGCCGCCGTTGACGCGCCGGGTTCCCGGCACGGTCGACTTCGCCGGCGCCATCCTGGTGGTCACCACCTTCGTGCCCCTGCTCCTGGCCCTGAGCTGGGTCGGCGCCGGATACAGCTTCACCTCGTCGCGGATCGTCATCCCCATGACGATCTTCGTCCTCGGGCTGGCCTCGTTCATCGCCGTCGAATCCAAGGTGGCGCACCCGATCCTGTCGCTGCGGCTGTTCACCAACCGCACCTTCACCTACGCCAATGTGTCGAGCTTCATCGTCTCCATGGCGTTCATGGGGGTGGTGGCCTTCATGCCCCTCTATCTGCAGCTGGGCGCCGGAGCCCAGCCGGCCCAGTCGGGCATCGTCATGCTGCCGATGATGATCGGGCTGATCGCCGCATCGACCGTCTCGGGCCAGCTCGTGGCGCGCTTCGCGGTGTTCAAGCCGATCCTGCTCGGCGGACAGGCGATCATGGTGACGGGCGTCCTCCTGCTGCTGATGATCCACCCCAACATGAACCTGTGGGACGTGGCGTGGCGGATGTTCGTGTTCGGTGTCGGACTCGGGCCGGCGCAGAGTCTGTTCTCCATCGCCGTGCAGAACGCGGTGCAGCCGCACGAGATCGGGGTGGCGACCTCCACCTCGCAGTTCTTCCGCCAGATCGGCTCGACCATCGGCGTGGCGGCCTTCGGCGCGCTCCTGACCAACTATCTGTCGGCCGGCGGGCGCAGCGGGCTTTCCCTGGCCAGCCTGGAGAAGATATCGGTGCAGCGGTCCGCCGGCGCTCATGCCGCGGCGGCGGCCAAGGGGCTGGATTTCGGGGCCCAGATCGCCATCACCCACGCCATGCAGGGGGTGTTCGTCGCCAGCCTGGCGGTGATGGTGGTGGGGGTCTGCACCACGCTGATGATCCCCGACGCCAGGCTCAAGGGCAGGGGCCCCCAGCCTGACCTCGCCGAATCGGCCGAGCAGGCGCTCGAGACTGCGGATCCTGCGCAGACTGCGCCGCCGGTAAAGGCCTAGTCGGTCCGCATACGCTCGATCGCCGAAGGGACCAGGTCGACGGCGTGCGCCAGCCGCTCGTCGAGCAGGGCGAGCATGCCGGTCCAGTCGTGGATCCCCGACAGTGCGCCCGGACCGTCCGACACCCCGCGCAGGCCGATCATCGGTATGCCGAAGCGCTGGCAGGCCCGCGCGATGGCGAAGGTCTCCATGTCCACGAGGTCGGCCGATATGGCGTGATAGTCCTCGTCACCGATCACCTGGCCGCCGGTTGAAAGCGTCGCCGTGGGAATGTCCGGCAAGGGGGTGGGCAGGGCGATCTGTGCGGGATGGTCACAGAAGGGGGTGACGCCCTTTTCGAAGCCGAGGCGGGTGGCGTCCATGTCGCGCCAGGACACGCCGGAGATCTGCCAGATCGACCCGACCGCGCAGCGATGCGAACCGGCCGAGCCGAGGGACACCACCAGCTTCGGCCTCCGCCCGGCCTCCCAGCGCCGTTCGAGCGCCAAGGCCGTCCCGATCGCCGCTTCGATCGGCCCGACGCCGACGATGACGGGATCGATCCGGCGGCGAAGGTGCGCGCCATATTCCTGTTCGGCGGCCATCACGAACATCACGTCGTGGGTCAGGCCCGGGGACTCCATCCTAATCGACCGGCGGCTCCCAGAGCTCGATCGGATTGCCTTCAGGGTCGTGGATGCGCGCGAACCGGCCCGTCTCCGGGCTGTCCCAGGCGGGGTCGGTCTTCACCGCGATCCCGGCGTCGCGCAGCTTGGATAAGAATGAGTCCAGATCGTCGACCCGGAAGTTGATCATCCACTGCTTGCTGTCGGGCCAGTAATCGGTGTCGCCGGCGAACGGCTGGAACACGGTCGGGCCCGCGGCCTGCTGCCAAGGCTCATAACCCTGCATGGTGACCCCGAGGTGCTCCTTGTACCACTGGAGCAGGGCGTCGGAATCCTTGGCGCGGAAGAACACGCCGCCAATGCCGGTGATAGCCATGACATTTCCCCCCTGAGAAGCTTTCGCCAGTCTACTCTCCAGATTCGGAAAGCCAAGCCCGATGGGTCGCTCGGCCGATCAGTGAATAGGGGCGATCTTCAGACGAGAAAGAGTCTGGTTGAGAAGTATATAAGCGAACTCACCGAACGTGACGGGCCCCACGAAGCCGCCAGCCGAACGTCCCTCCAGATTGGAGTAAAGGTAGTTGAGAATACAGTTGCAAGACATCATCTGAGAGGGATCGCCGTCTTTACCCGCGAGAGAATAAGCTTCCGCCGAATTTGGCGCCGCCTTCGCCATCCGGTACGTTATCCCCGGCACGACGGGTGCGTAGAGGGAGACTTTTCCGGACTCCTCGTCGACCTTGCGGACGGAGACGTTGATCATGGCTCCGGCATAGTCCGCAACGAGTGGCAGGCTCTGATCAAGATTTCTAGCAGTCACGTATTTGGAGAAATTGACGGTCTGCCCGTTGATTGTGCAGTCGTCGACAACGAATCCCTCAGTCGGAAACGAAATCTCATCGCCCTCACCCGCCGTGAATAGATTGACTATGTCGAGATCGGCGCCCAAGTTCTTCGGGAGTTCGATCCAAAGTGTCGCCAAGCCGTCCTCTTCGCTCTTTCCGGAACAGCCATCGAAGATTTTGGGGGTCTGTTTACCGACTTGATCCAGGTGAACGCCAGCAACCCAACCGAACACGGGTTGAGTGTACAAGTTCGGCAGACCAGGCCCCTCCACCGCATAGCGCTGATGGGTCGTGCTAAATGCAGGTGCGACAATGCAGGCGAAGCCATGCGCGAATCGCTCGCGCGTAAGACGGGAAATCTGATCGGCAGGAATGATCGCCGTCCTGCAATCGATCGCTTCGTCGAACACCGTACAAAACAGTTTATCGTCACGACAAACGCCGCCTTCATCGCACATGAAATAGGCGGTGGTGCCGCCGATCCAACGCCCTTTCGGCAGCTTTCCGAGGGATGCCTCCGAGCCAGATATGAAGAGTACCAAGCCCGATTCTATTAATTCAGCAGTTTCCGAAAGCGAAATGAACAGATTTCTCATCGTATAATCCCTCGAACGAAATAATCAAAGAGCGTTGGCGTCGCCTGCGGCGAATGCATTGTCGACGAAAAAGCGATGAAACTCGGTCGCCGCTTGAGCCAACGTCTTCGTGCGGTCGGCTACTTCACGTCGCAAGCGGGTGACCGCCAGACGTGTGGCCAGGGTGGTGAAACTCGGATTTCGGCTTCCACCCAAGACTTGGGCCCACCGCGGATCTGTAGGTGAGGGTATCAAAGCAGGCTCCACAATGTCTGGACTTCGACAATTGAAGTAATATGAACCAGCTTCATTATGTATTGAATAAATATGCCGTACGTGGCAATGCGTATAGGCCGCCCCGCAAACGCACGCGAAGCGTCGCGCTACAAGTTTTTCGGGCGAAAGCCCGAGACGAGCAAACCGCCAGCGAGATCTACTGGAGCGCGTACCGAAGGGCTGGCGCCGACCTTCGAGCGAAGTCGTGCCAGAGCGAAGGTCGCGCGCATGCGCCGATCGGATTCCGTCGGCCCGGCCATGGCCTGCTTGACCAGCCCTACGCCGCCTGGGCTTGCTTCCGGGTCTCGCCGTCCGGCCGGTTCGGGATGGCGAAGGCCTCCAAGGCCGGCTTGGCGAACAGATAGCCCTGTAGCAGGGTCACGCCGAGGTCGCACATCACCTCGTACTCTCCGACGGTCTCTATGCCTTCGGCGACGACGCCGACGCCGAGGTCGGCCGCCATCCGCACCAGATGGCCGGCCATGGTCCGCTTGACGCGGTCGAGGTCGATGCAGCGGATCAGCCCCATGTCGAGCTTCAGGAGATCGGGCTGGAAGCGTGACAACAGGCTCAGGCCCGAATAGCCGGCGCCGAAGTCGTCGATGGCGGTGTGGAAGCCCATGCCGCGATAGGTCCTCAGAATAGCCTGCAGGTGCGCCGGGTCGATCGGTTCGTGCTCGGTGAATTCGAACACGATGCGCCCCGGAGCCAGGCCGGCCGCCTCCGCCATCTGCAGCACCGGCTGAATGCTCCGCTCCGGATCATCCACCGCGTTGGGCAGGAAGTTGATCGACAGGAGGGCGGTCTCGCCGGGCAGGGTCAGGCCCAACCGGTCGGCGAGCTGGATGGCGGTCAGCCGGGTGTCCAGGTCGAAGGCCCATCGGTTGCCGGGGGTCACGTGCGAGAGCACCTCGCCGGCCGGAGCGCCGCCCACGCCGCGCACAAGGGCCTCGTGCGCGAAAACCTTGCCGGTGTGCGTGTCGATGATCGGCTGGAACGCCATGGTGATCGGCACGGGGAAGATGGCGCCCGGCGCCGCCGCGCCGCCCGCGTCACAGTGGTCCGCGGCCGGCTCGGCGAGGTGACCCATTTGGCGCTCCAGCCCTTCCATGCCGCTTTCTACATGGCAAAGCTGAACAAATTCCCGAGTCAACTTGGTGAATCAAAGGAAGCTATAAGGATCGACGTCGATGTCCACGCGCACCGCGTTGGGCGGTTTGGCCCGCGCTCGCCAGGTGGTCAGATAGGCCTGCAGATCGACGCTGCGGTCGGCGCGGACCAGGAAACGCTTGCGCCGGCGTCCCCGCACCAGGGCCAGCGGCGCGTCGGCGGGACCGTAGACCTCGACCCCCTCGCCGTTGGGCGCTTCGGCCGCCAGGGCCCGGGCGTAGCGCTCCAGGGCCTCGCCGTCGGGGCTCGACAGGATCACCGCCGCCAGCCGGCCGTACGGCGGCAGGCCCGCCGCCTGGCGCGCCTCGCCCTCGGCGGCGAAGAAGGCGTCGCGGTCGCGCAGTTTCAGCGCCTGCATCACCGCATGGTCGGGCTGATAGGTCTGGATCAGCGCCCGGCCGGAACGCTCGGCCCGCCCGGCGCGGCCGGTGGCCTGGGCCAGGAGCTGGAAGGTGCGCTCGGCCGCCCGCAGGTCGCCTCCGCGCAGGCCGAGGTCGGCGTCCACCACGCCGACCAGGGTGAGGTTGGGGAAGTTGTGGCCCTTGGCCGCCGCCTGGGTGGCCACCAGGATGTCGATCTCGCCCGCCGTCATCGCCGCCACCAGGGCGCGGGCGCTGTCGGCGTCGGGGATGGTGTCGGACGAGAACACCGCGATCCGGGCCTCGGGAAACAGCCGCCGGGCCTCCTCCTCCAGCCGTTCGACGCCGGGGCCGATCGAGGTCAGCGAGTTCTTCGCGCCGCAGTGCGGGCAGGCCTCGGGCTTGGGCATCGACCAGCCGGTCAGATGGCACACCAGGCGGCCGGTATAGCGGTGCTCCACCAGCCAGGACTGGCTATCGGGCGAGGTCATCCGCTCGCCGCAGGCCTTGCACAGCACCAGCGGCGCATAGCCCCGGCGATTCAGGAACAAGAGGGACTGTTCGCCCGCCGCCAGGGTCTGCGCCATGGCGGCGACCAACGGCGGCGACAGCCAGCGCCCGGCTTCGGGCGGCGTGTCGCGCAGGTCGACCAGGCCGATCTCCGGCAGCACCGCGCGGCCATGGCGCCGGTTCAGCCGCAACCAGCGATAGCGGCCCTGTTCGGCGTTCCACAGGCTTTCGAGCGAGGGGGTGGCGGAGGCCAGCACCACGGCGGCGCCTTCGAGCTTGGCCCGGGCCACGGCCAGATCGCGGGCGTGATAGACGAAGCCCTCTTCCTGTTTGAACGAGCCGTCGTGCTCCTCGTCGACCACCACCAGGCGTAGGGTTCGAAACGGCAGGAACAGGGCCGAGCGGGCGCCCACCACGATGCGGCAGCGGCCCTGCGCCACCCCGTCCCACACCTGTCGTCGACGGCCAGTCGCCACCCCCGAATGCCATTCGCCGGGCTGGGCGCCGAAGCGCTCTTCGAAGCGGGCGAGCACCGCCTGGGTCAGGGCGATTTCGGGCAGCAGCACCAGCACCTGCGCCTCGGGATCGGCCGCCAGGACCGACGCCACCGCCTCCAGATAGACCTCGGTCTTGCCCGAGCCGGTGACTCCGTCGAGCAGGGCCGCCTGGAACCCGCCCTCGGCGATCATCGCCGCCAGGGCCTCGACGGCGGCGGCCTGGCTGGGGTTCAGCCCGGCGCCCGGCCGGGCGGGATCAGGGTCGCCGAACGGCTCGGCCGGCGGGGTCTCGCGCCAGGCCAGCACGCCCTCGTCGGTCAGGGCCTTGATCACACCGGTGGAGACTCCGGCGCGTTCGGCCGCCTCGCCCGGACGCAGGCCGGCGCCCGCCTGTTCGAACATCTCGATCACCCGCTCGCGCGCGGGGGTCATCCGGGCGGGACGGGCCTCGGTCAGGGCCAGCCGCCGGTCCGGGCGGGGCGGGGCGTGGCCGGCGCCGCGCAGGGCCATGGCCAGGGCCTCCCCGGGCGCCTGGCAGCCATAGCGGGCGGCCCATTCGACGAAGGCCACCGTGCCGGCGGGCAGGGACGCCTCGTCGAGCCGCGCGGCGAGCGGCTTCAGCGGCCGGTTGTCCCCGCGCGCGTCGCGAAGCGCGGTGACCACGCCGCGCAGCAGGCGCGGGCCGAGCGGCGCCGCCACCTGATCGCCGACCGCCAGCGTCCAGCCCTCCGGCACGGCGTAGTCGAACGCCTCCGGCAGCGGCAGGGGCAGCAGCACCGAAGCGATGCGCCCGCTCATCTCCACGCTTTCGTCATGAGCCCTGTTTGTCCCTGCCGGGCGGCGGTGGCGCCCGTCGGTGCGATCTGGCACAGGTGGGGTCTGGAGCCACCGATTGGCAAGTAAATCAAGCGAGGGCGCGATGGCGGCAGGACGGCTGACGGCGTGGAGGAGCCTCGCCCTCGCGGTCGGGATCCTGAGCGCCGGCGCCGCGGACGCCGAACCGGCCCCGGTCCAGCCCGTGGCCGCCTGGGTTCAGCTGATCGACGGCGGCGTCGCCGAGGCCCGCGCCGTGGTCGAGGGCTCCGCCTGCCCCGACGCCGAGATCGACGGCCAGCGCAGGCCGATGCGGGTGCGCGCGGCGCCCGATCCGGCGGCCTTTCCGCAGACGGTCTGCAGCCTGGTCCTGCCGAAGGAAACCCGGACGGCGAGGATCGGCGGGCGCATGCTGCCCCCGCCGCCGGCGGCCGACATCAACCGGATCGTCGTCATGGGCGACACGGGTTGCCGCGTCCACGACCACAAGGTTCAGGCCTGCAACGATCCGCGCGCCTGGCCCTTCGCGGCGGTGATGCGCCGCGCGGCGGCCGAAAAGCCCGACCTCGTCATCCACGTCGGCGACTACTACTACCGGGAGACCGCCTGCCCGGCCGACTATGTCGGGTGCGCCGACACCCCGCACGGCGACATCTGGCCGAGCTGGCAGGCGGACTTCTTCGATCCGGCCCAGCCCCTGCTCGCCGCCGCGCCCTGGCTGTTCGCCCGCGGCAATCACGAGTCCTGCAACCGCGGCGGAAAGGGCTGGGATCGCCTGCTCGAGGCGGCGCCCCTGCCCACGCGCTGCAGTCTCGGCAGTCCGGTGTTCTCCGTGCCGCTCGGCGGCGGGGTCGCCATCCATGTGCTCGACAGCGCCGACGCCGAGGATCGGGTCGCGACCCCTGCCGGGCTCGCCTATGTGGAGCACCAGCTCACCGCCCTGCCGCATGGCGCGGCGACCCACGACGACTGGGTCCTCACCCACCGCCCCTTCTGGGGCGAAGCGCCCGCCTTCGGCCTGGGGCCGCTCGGGGTGTTCAACGTCGGCATCAACCGCACCGAACAGCTGGCGGCGCGCGGCAAGGACCTTTCGGCGGTGTCGCTGATCCTGTCGGGGCATATCCACCATTTCGCCAGCTTCGACTTCGGCGACGCGCGCCCGGCCCAGCTGGTGGTTGGCACCGGCGGCGACCTCGGAGAAACCTTCGATCCGGCCAAGGTGCAGGCGGGTGAGGTCTATATCGACGGCCTGGAGGCTCAGACCCTGACCTTCCAGCAGTACGGCTACTTCGTCATGGAGCGAGGGCCGACCGGCTGGAGCGGCCTGTTCAAGGACCTCGACGGCAAGCTCGTCGCCCGCTGCACGCTCGTCGGCCGCGCCCTAACCTGCGCCGCGGCGAAGTAGGGGAGCTCGCGACGCGCCTGGCGGGTCGAAACGATCAATCCATCAGTTTGCGGGTGAAATAGACGTACTCCAGCGCCGAGGTGCGGGCGCGCTCCTTGAGGTTGGCGCCGGCGCCGTGGCCGCCCTCGGTCACCTCGTAGTAGAGGTAGGGCTTGTTGAGTTCGGCCAGGCGGGCGGCGAACTTGCGGGCGTGCTGTGGCCCGACCCGGTCGTCCTTGGTGGTGGTCCAGATCAGGGGCTCCGGGTAGGCGGTCTCGGCGTGCAGATTGTTGTAGGGCGAGATCTTCAGCAGGAAGGCGCGCTCCTCGGGGTTCTGCACCGTGCCGTACTCGCCCACCCAGGAGGCGCCCGCGGCGATCTTCTCGAACCGGACCATGTCCAGCAGCGGCACCTGGATGTCGACCGCGCGCCAGAGTTCGGGATGCTGGGTGAATTCGACCCCCATCAGCAGGCCGCCGTTCGACCCGCCCTGGATGCCGAGCTTGGCCGGCGAGGTGATCTTGCGGGCGGTGAGATCCTTGGCCACGGCGGCGAAGTCGTCATAGATGATCTGCCGCTTGGTCTTCAGCCCCGCCTCGTGCCAGGCGGGACCGAATTCGCCGCCGCCGCGGATGTTGGCCAGCACATAGACTCCGCCGTGCTCCAGCCACAGCTTGCCGAGCAGGGCGTTGTAGTTCGGCGTCATCGACGCCTCGAACCCGCCGTAGGCGTAGAGGATGGTCGGGTTCAGCCCGTCGAGCTTCAGGCCCTTGGGATGCACGACGAAGTAGGGGACCTTGGTCCCGTCGCTCGAGGCCGCCTCGTACTGATCCACCGCGTCGCGCGCGGCGTCGAAGCGGGCCGGCAGGGACTTGGTCGGCGTCAGAACGCCGCTGGCCGCGTCCAGCGCGTCGAGCGTGGTCGGGGACAGAAAGCCGGTGGCGCTGACGAAGGCGCGCTCCGAGCGCGGGTCGACCGCCGCCACGCCCAGCGAACTGTTGTCGGGCAAGGCCAGCCGCATGTGGGTCCAGCCGCGGTTGGCGGTCGGCGTATAGACCGTCAGCCGGCCGCGCACGTTCTCATAGGTGGTCAGAAGCAGGCGATGCCGGGTGGTGGCGACGCCCTCGATCGATTCCCGCGGCCCCGGCGCATAGACCAGCCTGGGCTTGAGATGCGCCGGATCGGCCTTCACCGCGTCGAGGTCCAGCGCGAGCAGCGTCCCGGCCTTCCACGTGGCGCCGCCCGCGGTCCAGTCCTGCTTGGGCTCGACCAGGATCCGGCCGTCGACCATGCCGTGCAGCGCGGCTTTCAGCGGCAGGCCGACGGGCTTCGGTCCCGACGGGGTGAGGATGAACACCTTGCTCTCGAAGAAGCTGACGCCCTGGTCGATGAAGACGGCATGGCGGCCGTCGCCGTCGCGAAGCTCGAACGTCCGCACCGCGACGTCCTTGGGACTGCCCCGGAACACCTCGACCGCCCGGTCGAGCGGCTGGCCGCGGGTGACGCGCTTGACGATGTAGGCGTAGCCGCTCTCGGTCATGGTTCCGCGACCCCAGTCGCGGCCGACCAAAAGATGATCCTTGTCCTCCCAGGTCACGTCCTGCTTGGAGGTCGGAAGCACGAAGCCGCCTTTGACGAAGCCGTCGGTCTGAAGGTCGAACTCGCGGGCGGTGACCGCGTCCTCGCCGCCGTCCGACAGGCTGACGATGCAGTCGCGCTCCTCGGGCTCGCGGCAGTTGGCCCCTTCCCAGACCCAGTGCTTGCCCTCGGCCTTGGCCAGGGCGTCGACGTCGATCACCGTGGTCCACGCGGGCGCCGGTTTGGCGTAGTCGGCGACGCTGGTCCTGCGCCAGAGGCCCTGCACATGGTCGGCGTCCTGCCAGAAGTTGTAGATCCGGCCGTCGAGGATTTCGGGCGCCGGGATCTTGTCCTTGGCCTCGGCGATCCTGAGCGCGTCCGCGTAGAGACCCTCGAAGCGCGGGTCCTTCTCCAGCACGCCCAGAGTCTTGGCGTTCTCGGCCTTGACCCAGGCCATCGCCTGCGCGCCGCCGACGTCCTCGAGCCAGAGGTAGGGATCGGCCGGCGGGGTCCAGCTGGCTGCTTCGGGTGCGCCATGCGCGGGCGCGAAGGCGGCGGCGAGGATGGAGGCGGACAGCAGGACGGCGTGAAGGCGCATGGAGACTCCCGGAAAGCCCGCGCACCTTTAGCCCCGGCGGCCGGCTTGGGAAGCCGGGCCGGGATTACGGAAAGTTCATGGGCGGTCTCGTCCCGACCTTCCGCGTCCGCGGCGCGGTCACCCTGATCCGCACCTCGCCACAGCGGCATCCGCCCGACCGGGGCGGCGTGCAGTCGTCGACCAATGCGCGCTCCTTGGGCGATGGGAGGGTTTGCTCTATATAGCGCCGGCAATGAACGCCGCCTTCAAGACCCTTCCGTTCGTCAAGATGAACGGCCTCGGCAATGACTTCGCCGTGGTCCAGGCGCCCGCGCACGCCTTCGATCCGTCGCCGGCCGAGGTGCGGGCCTGGGCCGATCGGGAGAACGGGATCGGCTTCGACCAGCTGATCGCCCTGTCGGACGACGGGAGCGATGAGCCCCTGGTGCGGTTCTGGAACGCGGACGGCGAGGCGGTCGACGCCTGCGGCAACGGCAGCCGCTGCGTGGCCTGGCTGCTGATGGAGGCGCAGGGCTCGGGCCGCGCCCGCTTTCACACCCCCGAGCGCACCATCACCGGCGAGCGCGCCGGCGAACGGCGGGTGACGGTCGACATGGGCGCCCCCCGCCTGCGCTGGGACGAGATCCCCCTCGCCGAGGAGATGGATACCCGCGGCATCGAGCTCGAGGTCGGGCCGCCGGGCGCGCCGATCCTGCATACGCCGGGCTGCGTCTCCATGGGCAATCCGCACGTGGTGTTCTTCGTGCCCGACGCGGAGACCGCGCCGGTGGCCTCGGTCGGGCCGATGATCGAGCACCACCCGCTGTTTCCCCAGGGCGTCAACGTCGGCTTCTGCGAGGTGCGGGCGCCCGATCTGATCCGCCTGCGGGTGTGGGAGCGCGGCGCCGGCCTGACCAAGGCGTGCGGCACGGGGGCCTGCGCGGCCCTGGTGGCGGCGCACCGGCGCGGCCTGTGCGGCCGCTCGGCGACCCTGATCCTCGACGGCGGCGAGCTTCAGATCACCTGGAGCGAGGCCGACGACCACGTGCTGATGACCGGTCCGGTCGAGGTCGAGTTCACCGGGACCCTGCCGCATGGCTGACGGCGGCCTGCCCCTCGCGGCGCTCCCTTTGGATCATCCCCCGACGGACGGTATCGAGGTGATCACCTTCGGGTGCCGGCTGAACGCCTATGAGAGCGACCAGGCCCTGGCGCGGGCGCGCGCCGACGGGCTGGAGAACGCGGTGATCTTCAACACCTGCGCGGTGACCGGCGAGGCGGTGCGCCAGGCGCGCCAGGCGATTCGCAAGGCGCGGCGCGCGCGGCCGCACGCGCGGCTGGTGGTCACCGGCTGCGCGGCGCAGATCGATCCGGACGCCTTCGCCGCCATGGACGAGGTCGACCTCGTGCTCGGCAACGGTCTGAAGAGCGCGCCGGGATCCTACGCGCGGACCGCGTTCGAGACCCGCGTGCGCGTCAACGACGTGATGTCTGCGCGCGAAACCGCCGGCCACCTTCTCGCCGAACACCGGCTCACCGATCGGGCCCGCGCCTATGTGGAGGTGCAGAACGGCTGCGACCACCGCTGCACCTTCTGCATCATCCCGTTCGGCCGCGGGAACTCGCGCTCGGCGCCGGCGGGTGAAGTGGTCGAGACGGTGCGGTCGCTGGCGGCCGAGGGCTACAACGAGGTGGTGCTGACCGGCGTCGACGTCACCGCCTGGGGCGCGGATCTGCCCGGCGCGCCCAGCCTCGGCCAGCTGGTCGGACGAATCCTCAAGCTGGTTCCCGAGCTGCCGCGGCTGCGCCTGTCGTCGATCGACGCGGCGGAGATCGATCCGGACCTGCTGCGGCTCCTGGCCGACGAGCCGCGGCTCATGCCCTATCTGCATCTTTCCCTGCAGCACGGCGACGACATGATCCTCAAGCGGATGAAGCGTCGCCACACCCGGGCCGACGCCCTGCGGCTGATCGACCGCGTGCGGAGCGTACGGCCCGACGTGGCCTTCGGCGCCGACCTGATCGCCGGCTTTCCCACCGAATCAGACACGATGTTCGAGAGCTCGGTCAGCCTGGTCGAGGCCGCCGGCCTCGCCTACCTGCACGTCTTCCCGTTCAGTCCCCGCCCCGGCACGCCCGCGGCGCGCATGCCCCAACTCGACCGGGCGACGGTGAAGGCGCGGGCCGAACGGCTCCGCGCGGCGGGGGCGGCGGCCCTGGTCCGCCACCTGGGCGCCCAGGTCGGCCGCACCGTTTCGGCGGTGGTCGAGCGCGACGGCCTGGCCCGCGCCGAGGATTTCACCGAGGTCGCCTTCGACGGCCCCGCGAAGATCGGCGGCGTCGTCCGCCTGACCCTTTCCGGCCAGAACGGTCGCCGGGCGCTCGGCGCTATCGCCTGACGGTCGGCGTCGCTACATAGCCCCCATGACCGATAACGAGGACCAAGGCTTCATCGTCGCGCCAATCCGGACCGGCGTGGAGACGGGCTGGCTGCAGCGGCTGAGCAAGGGACTGTCCAAGTCCTCGCGCGAACTGTCCGTGCAGGTCACGGCCGTCCTGACCAAGAAGAAGCTCGACCAGGAGACGCTGGACGAGCTCGAAGCCATGCTGATCGAGGCCGATCTCGGCTCCGCCGCCGCCGGCCGCATCACCGAGCGGTTCGGGCGCGAGCGCGTCGGCCGCGAGGCGACCGAGGCCGAGGTCAAGGAGAGCCTGGCCGAGGCCATCCTGGCTGAGATCGCCCACCGCGAGGGCCGGTTCGATCCCCTGGCGGTCAGGACCCGCCCGGTGGTGGTGATGTTCATCGGCGTGAACGGCTCGGGCAAGACCACCACCCTCGGCAAGATCGCCGCCGATCTCACCGGCAAGGGGGCCAAGGTGATGATCGCCGCCGGCGACACCTTCCGCGCCGCCGCCATCGAACAGCTGACCATCTGGGCCGAGCGGGCCGGCGCCCCGATCGTCACCAAGCCGGCCGGCTCGGACGCCGCCGCCCTGGCCTATGAGGCGACCATGCGGGCGCGGAGCGAGGGCGTGGACGTCCTGCTGATCGACACCGCCGGCCGGCTGCAGAACAAGCAGGGCCTGATGGACGAACTGGCCAAGATCGTGCGCGTGCTGAAGAAGATCGATCCCGCTTATCCCAACGAGACCCTGCTGGTGCTCGACGCTACGGTCGGCCGCAACGCCCTGTCGCAGATCGAGGCCTTCGACCGGATCGCGCGGGTGACCGGGGTGGTGATGACCAAGCTCGACGGCACGGCCCGCGGCGGGGTGCTGGTGCCGGTGGCCGCGGCCAGCGCCGCGCCGATCAAGCTGATCGGGGTGGGCGAGGGGATCGAGGACCTGCAGCCGTTCGACGCCCGCGCCTTCGCCCGCTCGCTGGTCGGGCTGGAGCCCGGCTGACACCTGAACGTTGAAGACGCAGCCTAAGAAGACAAGCGTCGCAATCACGGCTAAGGACCGCCGATGCCCGAACTTACCCCCCGGACCAAAAGCCTGGTCAGGCTCGCCGTCGACTATTCCGGCGCCGCGACCTTCGTCGCGGCCTTCTTCGTCACCTGGCTGTCCACCCATCCGCACCAGGGCGATATCCAGATGGCGACCTGGTGGCTCGTCGGCGCTTCGGCGCTGGCCCTGGTCGCCGGCTTCGCGCTGGAGCGGCGGATCGCGCCCCTGCCGCTGATCTACGGCGGGGCGGCGCTGGTGTTCGGCGGCCTCACCCTGGTGTTCCACGACGTGCGCTTCGTGAAGATGAAGACCACCTTCATCGACCTGGCGCTCGGGGCCGCCATGCTGATCGGCCTGGCGCTGGGCAAAAGTCCGATCCGGCTCATCATGAACGACTCCATCCATCTGACGGAGCCCACCTGGAAGCGGCTGACGCTCCGGTTCGGCATCTTCTTCCTCTGCATGGCGGCGTTGAACGAGGTGGTCTGGCGTACCCAGCCGGATGCGGTCTGGGTCCTGTTCCGCATGCCCGGCCTTCTGATCATCGCCTTCCTGTTCTCCTTCACCCAGGTGCCGATGATGATGAAGGACGCTCAGGCCTTCGAGGCGGCGACCCGCGCGACCGAGACCCAGCAATAGGCGTCCTCGCCCAGTAATAGTATGTTGTCGTCAAACCGACGCGAAACGTGGATAAGGGACGGGTGCGGACGAAAGCCAGCGCCCGTCATTCAGGGGTCCGTCACTCGGGGGGAAGTGGATGTCCAAAGCGGAGAAGGCGACGGTGGCGATCCTGTCCCGGTCGCCCAGCCATCTGCTGCACCGGGCGCTGCAGCTGGCCTTGGATGTCTATAGCGAAGAAGTCGGCTCCGGCCTGACCCAGCGGCAGTACGCCGTGCTCGCCGCGGTGGCCGCCGACGAGGGGCTCACCCAGACCGATCTGGTGCGCGCGACCGGCATCGACCGCTCGACCCTCGCCGACATGATCGCGCGGATGATCGAGAAGGGTTACCTCGGCCGCGAACGGTCCACCGTCGACGCCCGCGCGAAGACGGTCCGGCTCACCGACAAGGGTCGCGAGGCCCTGGGCGACACCGCGCCGCGGGTCGCCGACGCCGACTCCCGCATCATGGGCCATCTCACCGCCGGCAAGCGCGACGCCTTCATCACCGCCCTCAGCGTGCTGTCCAAGGCCGGCGAAGCCACGCTGGTCGGGGAGCCCGTCAACGGTAAGAAAAAGAAGAAGGCCGAAAAGCCCGAGAAGGCGACGAAGGCTGAGAAGCCCGCCAAGGTGAAGGTCCCCAAGGCAGACAAGAAGAAAAAGAAGAAGAAGGGCTGATTCCGCACTTCTAATTTGGTGTGACGGGATCCTGGTAGCTTACACCTTTCCGCTCATCCCGGCGAATGCCGGGATCCAGATCGTGTGGCGCGCCCGATACAGGGCTCGGAGCCAGACTGTTCGACCTCAACGCTTTATGATCTGGGTCCCGGCGTTCGCCGGGATGAGCGGTTGTTGTCGCGGTGTGCCTGCCGTTCGAGCCTGGATCACAGCCCGCCGCCGCCCTCTTCGACGCGCTCGAGCTGGGCCTGGGTCGAGGCCTCGTCGCGGGCCGGCTCCGACCCGACGGTGCGCAGGGTGGGGTTGCGCCAGGCGAACGCCAACAGGCCGATCAGCACCAGCCCATTCATCAGATACGGCGTCGGATGGAACACCTTGTAGAGCGAGACCCCCAGCAGGGGGGCCACGATCACCGAGGAGCCGTTGATGGCGGCGATGGCGCCCGCCGCGCGGGCCTGCTCCGTTGCGCCGACGCTCAGCGAAGCCCCGGCGGTATAGCCCGGTCGGCAGAAGCCATAGCCGAGCGAGGCGAGAGCGTAGCCTCCGACCACGGCCAGATACGAGGGCGCCAGAGCGATGATCAGGTTGGCCAGGGCGGCCAGGCCGGCGCCCCAGCGGATCAGATGGCGCGGCTGCATGCGGAACATGCGGATCAGTCCCCACTGGGCCAGGAGACCGGCGCCGGCGCCGGCGCCCATGCACACGGCGATGAAGCCCTGGGCCTGCATCGGCGCCAGCTTCAGCTTGTCGATGATCAGAAACCCCAGGGTCTGGCCGTTCACGGTCTGGGCCGAGGCGACCAGGAAGCCGAACACCAGAAAGGGCGTCAGCCTGGGGTCGCGCCACAGGCCAGGGCCCTTTTCCCCCAGCCTCGGCTCGAACCGCGAGGGCTCGGGCGTCACACCCCCTTCGCTGGTCGCTGGCTTCAGAGGACCGCCGCGCGATTCGGGCAGGTAGCGCCACAGGGCGAAAAACATCGCCGCGGCGATCAGGGCGAAGGCGAACATCGGTCCCGCCAGGCCCAGCACCGGCAGGACGAACAGCGGGGCGACGAACGGGCCGGTCACCGTGCCGAGGCCGAAGGCTCCGGCGAGCTGGGCCATCTGCTCGGTCCGCTCGGCGCGGGTGGTGCGCTCCGCCACATAGGCCTGGCTCGCGGGGTTGGCCGCCGAGCCGACCAGGCCGAAGATGGCGCGCGACAGCAGGAACAACACGAAGGTGAGGGCGACCGGGATCAGGTGGCGAAGGCCGGCCGAGACCACCAGGCCGCAGCAGACCATCGACACGCCGAACCCGGCCATGCCCAGCAGCATCATCGGCTTGCGCCCGACCAGGTCCGAGCGGCGCGCCCAGTAGGGCGAGGTGAAGCCCCAGGCCAGGGCCGACAGCGAGAAGATCGACACCACCAGCCGGTCGTCCATGCCGATCTGCCGCCCGATCGCCGGCAGGATCGATTGCATGCCGGTGTTGCCGAAGGCGGTCACGATCGAGATGCAGAAGACCAGGAAGAAGGCGCTGCGGGTCAGGGTCGGCGGCGGCGCTTCGATCATGGCGTCAACTTAACCGCGGGGCGGGCCGGCGCAACGCCGCCGCTTCGCCCTTTCAATGACGGCGTCCGGACCCCAGATTGGCGCCATGAGCGAGCCCATCCAGATTCCGGTCACCGTCCTCACCGGCTACCTCGGCGCCGGCAAGACCACCCTTTTGAACCGCATCCTCACCGAGCAGCACGGCAAGCGCTACGCCGTGGTGGTCAACGAGTTCGGCGAGATCGGCATCGACAACGACCTGGTGGTCGACGCCGACGAGGAAGTGTTCGAAATGAACAACGGCTGCGTCTGCTGCACCGTGCGCGGCGACCTGATCCGGATCGTTGGCGGGCTGATGAAGCGCAAGGGCGGCTTCGACGGCATCATCGTCGAGACCACCGGTCTGGCCGATCCCGGCCCGGTGGCGCAGACCTTCTTCGTCGACGACGAGGTCAAGGCCCGGACCAAGCTCGACAGCGTCACCACCGTGGTCGACGCCAAGCATGTGTTGCTGCGCCTCGCCGATTCGCGGGAGGCGGTCGAGCAGATCGCCTTCGCCGACCAGATCGTGCTCAACAAGACCGACCTGGTCACCGAGGCCGAACTGGTCGAGGTCGAGCGCCGCATCCGCCGGCTCAATCCCCTGGCTCCGATCCACCGGGCGCAGAATTCCGACGTGCCGCTCGACGCCATCCTCGGCCGCGGCGCCTTCGACCTGCAGAGGATCACCGAACTCGATCCCGAGTTCCTCAACCCCGCGCACGGCGAGGCCGGCCACGTGCACGACGAGCATTGCGAGCACGACCATGACCCTCATGATCACGATCACCACGATCATGATCATCACGGCCATGACGATCACGACCATGGCCATGGCGGCCACGCCCACGAGGACCAGTCGATCAAGGGCGTGGCCCTGACGCTCGATCGCCCGGTCGACGGGGTGAAGGTGACGCGCTGGCTCAACGAGGTGCTGCAGGCGCAGGGCCCGGACATCCTGCGCGCCAAGGGCATCATCGACGTGCAGGGCGAGGATCGCCGGCTGGTGTTCCAGGCCGTGCACATGATCCTCGACGGCGAACTGCAGCGCGAATGGAAGGACGGCGAGCGCCGCTGGTCGCGGCTGGTGTTCATCGGCCGCAACCTCGACGAGGCCCAGCTGCGCAAGGGCTTCGAGGCGACGGCGGCTTGATCGCGCCATCGAAAAGTGGATCAACCCGATCCGCTCATCCCGGCATTCGCCGGGCTGAGCGGAAACGATGTCAGGTCCGGGGAGGCTGATGCTCTCCAGTCAGCAGCGCGCCCGGCGTGTTCAGGCCGTGGCCCTCAGGTCCGCTCTCCCGCCGCCAGAGGGCCGCGACCGCGAGAAAGCCCAGGAAGCTGACGACGAAGAACATCCACAGCATCGGGCCGTAGCCGGAGGGGTGGTCCGGCCCCGCGTGGAACCGGTCGTTGAGCGCGCCGGCGGCGAGGTTCATGGCGCCCATGCCGAGGCTCTGCAGCACGTTGATCAGGCCGAAGGCCGTGCCGAGGCGAACGGGTTGCACCAGCATCGCGGTTGAGGGCCAGATCACGGCGGGGATGACGGAAAAGGCGACGCCCATCAGCACGGTGGTGACCCAGAGGCTCCACTGCGTCAGGCCCAGGATGGCGAAGGTCAGCGGCATCAGGCCGGCGCCGACGGTGAGCAGCATCGCGCGTCGGCCGAACCGGTCGGCGAGCAGGCCGAACACCGGGGTGGCGAAGATGGCGGCGAAGAAGACCCAGGAGTTGACCAGGCCGGCGGCCGACAGGCTGAGCTTCTTGGCGTCCTGGAAGAAGACGATGGCGAAGGTGGATCGGAACGGAAAGAAGACCGAGGCGAACAGGACATTGAGCCAGAGAATATACCAGAACGACCGGTCGAACCGGGCCAGGTCGCGCCAGTCGAACCGGCCGTGGCCGGCGACCGCCGGGGCGGGAAGGGCGGCCCGGCGGCGATCGATCCAGAGGTAGGCGAGGGCGGCGACGAGGCTGACCCCGGTCAGCGCCGCGGCCAGCACCAGGGGCGGACGCCAGCCGCCCGCATAGACCCCCGCCGCCCACCGCGGCGAGATGTCGGCGGCGTAGGAGCCGACCCGCGCCATGCTGAAGAACAGGCTCATGGCCAGCGCCGCGCCGCCGGCGCTGAACCACTGGGCCACGCCGGCGAGGAGAGAGATGAACAGGGTCTCTTCGCCGATGCCGAAGAACAGCCGGCCGGCGACCATCACGCCGTAGGGTTGGCCCACGGCGGTGAGCACGGCGCCGGCGAAGCAGAACACCGCGCAGATCAGGCTGGCGCGCGCCGCGCCGATCCGGTCGATCAGCACGCCGCCCACCAGACACAGCGGGATGTTGGGCAGGGCGTAGACGGCGTTCAACAGGCCGATCTGCGCCTGGCTGAACCCGCGCTGGCGACGAAGCAGGTCCGCCACCGGAGCGATCGAATCCCAGGCGTAGTAGTCGCCCGCGATCGCCAGGGCGATCAGGCCCAGGACCCACCACTTGCCGCGCATGAAGCCCCCCTCTCGCCGACGCCCGGCGGCCGATGTCAGTGGATGCGGGCGCCCTGACGCAAAAGCTCGGCCTGCACCCGGCCCATGTCGACCTGGTCCAGCGCGGTGTTGGAGGCGGCCGAGATCGCCGCCGCGACCCCGGCGCCCTGACCGGTGACGGCGCAGCACATCATGTTGCGCACGGCGGCGTGGCTGACCTTGTCGCCGCCGATGCACCGCCCCGCCACCAAAAGGTTGTCCACGCCTTTCGGCAGAAGGGCGCGATAGGGCAGGTGGAAGTAGCGTCCGGTGGTCGGCAGGATCAGGATGCCGTAGCCATCGATGAATTCCGGGAAGATGCCGATGCTGTCGTCGAAGCGCGCCTGCTCGCGCACGTCCGCGCCGGTCATGTTGTAACGGGCGTCGATCTTGCGGGTGTCGCGCACGCCCAGCGTCATGCCGAAGTTGCGCAGCTTGGCCCCCTCGCAGCCGGGCATGAAGCGCTTGAGCGCCTCGATGGCCGCCATCGCCTGGCCGCGTCCCTCCATCTCCGCCGCAGTCAGGTCGTCGGGCTCGGTTCCGTCGACGCCCGAAAGGGCCACGAGGTTGAGATAGGTCAGGTCGCCCTGGTCGGACACCGCGCCCCAGGTGCCGGCGATGGTGGTCAGGTTGGGCGGCAGCACCCCGGCCGCCAGGGCCTGCTTGAACGGCTTGCGCAGGAAGGGCGAAAAGAGGGCGTCCTCCTTGCCGGTGGTCTCGATATTCCACTCCCCGTTGCCCTCCCAGTCCTTGTAGGTCTGTGGATCGGCCTTCACCGCGTCGAGAAAGCGCCGCTTGTCGACGCCGCTCATCGAGAACATCACCGAGGCGGCCATCATCTCCTCGCGCGGGGTCTTGTGGACCGGCGCGCCGGCGCGGAAGGCGATGTCGGCGTCGCCGGTCGCGTCGATCACGCGGCGGGCCAGGATCGCCTCGCGTCCGGCCTTGCTCTCGGTGATCACGCCCCTGAGGACATTCCCCTCCAGGATCGGCGCGACGCCGGTCCGGTGCAATTTGGGGGTAACGCCCGCTTCGCGCACCAGCACGTCGGCCACGTGCTTGAACGCCTCGGCGTCGAGGGCGTGGCTCAGGGACTGCGGCTCGGGCATGGCGGCGCCCATGGCCTTGGCGCGCTCTTCGAACTCGATGCCGATGCCCTCGCAATCCACCGTGTGCTCGTGCCGGTACCAGGCGAGGCCCTCGACCCCGACCTGGGTGATGTTGCCGCCGAAGCAGCCGTTGCGCTCGAGCAGGATGGTCCTGGCCCCGGCCCGCGCCGCGGCCAGCGCCGCCGCCAGTCCGCCCGGGCCGCTGCCCACCACCAGCACGTCGGTCTCCGCGATCACGTCCACGGAGCGCGCCGGTTCAAGGATCTGGGTCATCGCGGTTCTGCGGTCGAGCGTTGAGGGGGCGGGCTGAGTCAAGGCCTAGCCCGAAGCTTAGCGGAGGATTGCGACACCCTGGCGTAGGCGGAGATCGGCGCCCGGCATGTCGCGGTCAACGCGCCCGCCCTGCGCATCGCCATCGGCTTCCTGCTCGGCGGCGTTCCCTCAAGGCTCGGGATACGCCGCGCCGTCCTTGTGCACGAACCGGCCGTCGGCGGCGGCGCTCATCAGGTCGATGTCCGAGCAGGTGGTGAGGTCGTCGGGGGAGCGGGATCCGACCTCGAGGTAGACGGCGGTGGCGCCCGACCGATTGATCATATGGTGTCCGTCGCCGGTGTTCTTGGCGAAGGCCGCCGCGTCGCCGGCGCGCAGCACCGTCTCGCCGCCGTCCTCGACCAGGACCAGTTCGCCTTCGAGCACATAGACGAATTCGTCCTCGTGCGTATGCCAATGGCGCTGGCTGGACCAGCCGTCCGGCGGCAGGCGCATCAGGTTGACGCCGAAGTCGGTCAGGCCGCCCGCGTTCCCCAGGCGCTGGCGCACCCGTTCGGCGCAGGGCGCGGCGAACGGGGCCGGATAGCCCACGCCCTTGCGCTCCGGGACGGCGGCGATGTCGATCTTTGGCATGGCGATCTCTTCCGGCGATCAGCTGGGTCAGCATAAATCCGGCCATCGGCGGAAGTACAGGCCGCGAGCCGCACCCGCAGGGTGTCACAAAAGGATCACGAAACAGGCCCTGGGGGCTGGGAGTTGACCTCGAAAGCCACCCGCGAGGCCCGATATGACCGACGCCGCCCTAGGCTCTGCCGACCAGCCCGCGGCGCCGCGCAAATCGGCCGTCGACCTCGATCGCAAGGTCCACCCGTCGGGGATCATCGTCTTCGCCCTGCTGATCGCCGCCGGACTGGCGTTTGCGGGCCTCAACATCTTCACCGACACCCGGCACGTGGGAGAGACGCTGACTTTCGCGCCGTTCCTGTTCCTCGGCGCGGCGCTGCTGATCGCGCTCGGGTTCGAGTTCGTCAACGGCTTCCACGACACCGCCAACGCGGTGGCGACGGTGATCTACACCCACAGCCTGCCGCCGGTCTTCGCGGTGATCTGGTCGGGCTGCTTCAACTTCCTCGGCGTCATCGTCTCCACCGGCGCGGTGGCGTACAGCGTCATCACCCTGCTGCCCGTCGACCTCATCCTCAACGTCGGCTCGGCGGGCGGCTATGCGATGATCTTCGCCCTGCTGATCGCGGCGGTCGTGTGGAATCTGGGGACCTGGTGGTTCGGCCTGCCGAACAGCTCCTCCCACGCGCTGATCGGCTCGATCCTCGGCGTCGGTCTCGCCAACCAGCTGATCGCGCGGGGAGCGGGCGGGACCTCGGGCGTGGAATGGAGCCAGGCCCGCGACGTGCTGCTGGCCCTGCTGGTGAGCCCGCTGATGGGATTTGTCGGCTCATTCGTCCTGCTGTTCGCCATGAAGCGGCTGGTCAGGAACGACAAGCTCTACAAGGAGCCGGAGGGCAAGAAGCCGCCGCCGCCGATCATCCGCGGGCTTCTGGTGTTCACCTGCACGGCGGTGTCCTTCGCCCACGGCGGCAACGACGGCCAGAAGGGCATGGGCCTGATCATGCTGATCCTCATCGGCGTAGCGCCGACCGCTTATGCCCTGAACCGCACCATGCCGGACTCCTCGACGCCGGCCTTCGCACAGGCGACCCAGGCCGTCGGGGGCGTGTTCACCGCCCACGCCCAGGGCCGGAGCATCGATCCGTCCAAGGCGCGCGACGTCGTCTCCGAGGCGCTTCGTAAGCACGACGTCACGCGACCCGAGGTGTTCGCCGCCCTGGGCGTGATGGCGCCGCAGATCAACCAGCAGGTCCAGCAATACGGCGGCGTGAAGCATGTGCCGGCGGCCCAGACCAAGAACCTGCGCAACGACATGTATCTGATCTACGACACCCTGCGCCTGGCCACGAAGGACAAGAAGGCGACCGAGCAGGCCTTCCCGAACGGTCAGGCCAAGGCTTTGACCGGCTATCGCGACCTCCTGGAAAAAGGCACGCGCTTCATCCCGACCTGGGTCAAGATCACCGTGGCGCTGGCGCTCGGGCTAGGCACCATGGTCGGCTGGAAACGAATCGTCGTCACCGTCGGCGAGCGTATCGGCAAGATGCATCTGACCTACGGCATGGGCGCCTCGGCCGAGCTCGTCGCGGCGGCCACCATCCTGTTGGCTCAGTTCAAGGGCATGCCCGTTTCGACCACCCACATCCTCTCCAGCGGCGTGGCCGGGGCGGCCGCGGCGAACGGCTCCGGGCTGCAGTGGGGCACCGTGCGCAATATCGGCATGGCCTGGGTGCTGACCTTGCCGGCGGCGATGGCCATCGCCGGAGGTCTCTACTGGATCTTCCTCACCCTGGTCCGCGCCGCAGGCCTGACCTGAACCCTGCGCCGTCTATCGCCCCGAGTTTTTCATTCCGTCCGCCATCTCACCCATCACCTTGGCGAGCACCGGGTCGGACTTGGCGGTGCGGACGTAGGCCGACAGACGCTCGTGCCGCGCCATCACCTCCAGCCGGTCGATCCGGCTGAGGATGGCGTTGAGGTAGAAGACCGTCGGCGTCACCTGGCCGTCGGCGGTGGTGAACTTGTCCCCGGCGGCGTAGGGCCCCTGCGCCATGAAGGTTTCGAGATAGCTCATGCCCGACTCCAGGCGCGCCACCGCCGCGTCCACCGCCGCTTCGTCGCGCCGCGCCGGGTCGAGGTGCGGATAGAGGGCGCTCAGCGGGCTCATCACATAGAGTTCCGCCACCCGCGCGATCAGCCGCACATGCGCCGCGGCCTCGGGGCCGTGCGGACGGAGCGAGGGGTCGGGAAAGGCGTCCTCGAGGTATTCGACGATGGTCTCCGATTCCGGAATCGACAGGCCGTCATCCAGCAGCAGGACGGGAATCTTCCCCATCGGGTTCAGCGCCAGATACTCGGCGGACTTGATCCCGGCCGCCGGCGGCGCGACGATTTCGATCGGCAGCTTCTTGGCGTAGATGCTGATGCGCACGCGCGCCGCATAGGGCGACAGATCGAGGGAATAGAGTTTCATGAACCGTCCTGAGGCTGTCGCCGCTTCGTCCCCGCCTTGTGCAAGGTCCGTCGTGATCGTGCAATTCGCAAGCGGTCGCGGGGAACGGGCCCGTGGTTGAACCGATCCGCATCGGCGTGGCCGGGGCGCAGGGGCGCATGGGCCGCGCCGTGGTCGCCGTGATCGAGGGCCGGACCGACGTCGTGCTGGCGGCGCGGTTCGATCGCGAGGGCGTGCAGGGGGAGGGACTGGTCAGCCGCGATCAGGCGATCGCGGCCACGGACGTGATCATCGATTTCACCATGGCCCACGCCTCGGCGGAGCTGGCCAAGGCCGCGGCCGACCGGGGCGGCCCCGCGCTGGTGATCGGTTCGACCGGCTTTTCGCCCAACGAAGAGCGGGTGGCGCGCGCCGCGGCCAAGCGGCTGGCCATCGTCAAGTCCGGCAATTTCTCGCTCGGGGTCAACATGCTGATCGGGCTGGTCAACCAGGCCGCCCGCGCCCTGCCCGCCGCCGACTACGACATCGAGGTGTTCGAAGCCCACCACAAGCGCAAGCTCGACGCCCCGTCCGGGACGGCGCTGATGCTCGGCCACGCCGCCGCCGCGGGGCGCGGTCAGGATCTCGACGCGGTGCGCGCGCGGTCGCGCGACGGGATCACCAACGGTCGCCAGCCGGGCGAGATCGGCTTTTCGGTCATGCGCGGCGGCGGCATCGTCGGCGAGCACAGCGTGGTCTTCGCCGCCGAGGACGAGATCCTGACCCTCAGCCATTCCGCGCGCGACCGCAGTCTGTTCGCCCGCGGCGCGGTCGAGGCGGCGGTGTGGGCGGCGCGGCGTCCGGCCGGCCTCTACGACATGCAGGATGTGCTCGGCTTCATGAAGGAAGAACCGCCGCATGCCTGACCTCAACGGGCTCGATGCGACGGCCCTGTTGCTGGCTCTGGACGGGCGCCGGATCTCCAGCCTCGAATTGCTCGACGCCACGGTGGCCCGCAGCCACCAGCTGCAGTCGCGGATCAACGCGGTGGTGCGTGAAGACGTGGAGCCGGCCCGCCGCCGCGCCCGCGAGATCGACGAGCGCCGCGCCAAGGGCGAAAGTTCGGCCCAGATCGGCATGCTCGCCGGCCTGCCGATGACCATCAAGGACTGTCTCGATGTCGGCGATATGCCGGCGAGCGCGGGCGACAAGGCGCTGCTGGGCCGGGCGGCCGGCGACGCGGCGGCGGTCGGCCTCGCGCGGACCGAAGGCGCGGTGATCTGGGGCAAGACCAATGTGCCGGTCATGGCCGGCGACTGGCAAAGCTACAACTCTCTCTACGGGACCACCAACAATCCCTGGGACGAGGAGCGCACCCCCGGCGGCTCCTCGGGCGGGGCGGCGGCGGCTCTGGCGGTGGGCGCCACGACGCTCGAGATCGGCTCGGACATCGGCGGCTCCCTGCGCGTGCCGGCCAGCTTCTGCGGCGTCTACGCGCACAAGCCGACTTACGGCCTCGTGCCGCAGCGCGGACACGTCCCGCCGGTCCCGGGCACGGCGGCCGAACCCGACCTCAATGTCGTGGGGCCGATGGCGCGCTCGGCCCGCGATCTCCGACTGCTGCTGTCGATCCTGGCCGGCGGAACCGTGGCCCCCAAGGCGGCGGCGATGGCGCTCTCCGGCGTGCGGATCGGCCTGTGGCTCGAGGATCCGGCCTTCGTCCTCGACGGCGAAGTCAAGGCCGCCATGGAGGGCTTCGCCGCCGACCTGATCGCCGACGGGGTCGCGGTGGAGACCATCAGGAGTCCCATCGATGGCCGGGCGCTCTACGACGCCTACCTGACCCTGCTGATGCCGCTGATCGTCGCCGACATGCCGCCCTCCCGGCAGGCGGCCCTGCGCGCCCTGCGCCTGCCGGCGAAGCTCGTTCCCGGCAAGCCGCTGTGGGCGATGCAGGTGCTGAAGGGGACGGTCAGCCATGCCGAATGGCTCGCCGCCAACGAGGTGCGGGCGAAGATCGGTCGCTCCATGAAGGGTGTGTTCGAGCGCTATGAGGTGATCATCGCTCCGGCGACGCCGGTCGTGGCCTTCCCGCACGACCACTCGCCCCAGACCCGGCGCAAGCTGGTCTGCTCGGACAACCGCAAGATCCCCTACGACGCCCTGCTGCACTGGGTGGCGCTGGCCACGGCCTGCGGACTTCCCTCCACGGCCATCCCGATCGGCCTGTCCGGCCAGGGCCTGCCGATCGGCGTCCAGCTGATCGGACCTCGCGGCGGCGACAGCAAAACCCTGGCGGTCGCCGAAGCGATCGAGGCCCGGCTGGGCGGTTTCAGGCCGCCGGAGCTGGGGTAGGGTCGATCACCCGGCTTCCTTGACCATGTCCTCCAGCCCCTGCTCGCGCACCTTGCGATAGAGGGTGGAGCGGCCGATGCCGAGGCGGCGCGCCACTTCGGTCATGTGGCCGGCGTAGATTTCGATCGCCAGCTGGATCAGGTCGCGCTCGATCTCCTCGAGGGTGCGCAGGTGGCCGCGCGCGTCGAGGATCCGGACCGGCCCGTCGCCGGCCGGGGCGGCGGCCGCCCCGTCGCTGCTGTCGGGCGCCGGTTCGACCGCCACGTCGTGCGCCATCGGCTGCGGCGCGGACACGCCGGAAATGGCCGGGAAGTCGTGCGGCTGGAGATAGGGCGCGTCGGCCAGGACGATGGCGCGGTAGACCGCGTTCTCGAGCTGACGCACGTTGCCGGGCCAGTCATGCGCCTGCAGCATGGCGATCGTCTCGGCGGTGGCGGCGACCACCCGCTTGCCTTCCTCGGCGTTGAAGCGGCGGATGAAGGCGTCGACCAGGGCCGGCACGTCCTCGCGCCGTTCGCGCAGGGCCGGGGCTTCGATCGGGAAGACGTTCAGGCGATAGAACAGGTCTTCGCGGAAGGCGCCGTCCTTCACCCGCTCCTGCAGATTG
>CAILTK010000080.1 GCA_903837135.1 uncultured Caulobacterales bacterium | reverse complement strand
CATGAACGCCATGCTGCCCCTCTTCGCCGTCGCCGCCGGCGGCGATGACGCCACCCACAAGGCCGCCAACATCCTGGCTGCCGCCCGGTCCCTGTCCCCGCAGCTCAATCGCTCGCGCGCCTTGGACCGGCGTCTCGTCGCCAGCGTGATGACCACGACCTTCGGGGGATCAGACACCGAGGGGGCCTGGATCTGGCGCGACGCCTATGACGCCGTCGAGGCGGCCCTGGTGCTGCAGATCCGCCGTCTGGGCCCGCAGATCGGCCGCCTGGAGGACGCGCCGGCGGAGATCGTGGCCTTGCTGGCCAACCTGGCGGACCTCGGCCTGACCCACACGCGCCGCAGCGAGGAGCAGGTGGCGCTCGACCAATTTTCAACCCCGCCGCAGCTGGGCGCCCTGGCCGTTTTGGCCGCCCAGGTCCGCGCCGGCGACCAAGTGCTTGAGCCGTCGGCCGGCACCGGCCTCCTGGCGGTTCTGGCCGAGGCTTGCGGCGCGAACCTGACTCTCAACGAGATCGCCGCCGGCCGGGCGGGCCTACTCGAAGGTTTGTTCCCGGCCGCCTCCCGCTCCGCCCACGATGCGCAGCACCTGCGCGATATTCTCCTCAGCTCGGGCGGCTTCCACGCCGTTATCGCCAATCCCCCGTTCCAGGAATTGGAGGCGCACCTGCACGCCGCCCTCGACTGCCTGGCAGACGGCGGGCGGCTGTCCGCCATCGTCCCGGCCCGGCTGTTTGAGGACGCGCCCGCCCAGCGTCGCTTGGCCGAGCGGGGCCGCGTTGTCTTGCGCCTGGCCTTCCCGACCCGCGCCTACGCCAAGCACGGGACCTCGGTCGAGACCGGCCTGCTCGTGATCGATCGCGGCGCCGGCGACGCGGCGATGGGAACGGTCATCGCGGCTGAAACCCTGGCCGACGCCGCCCGTGCCGCGGCGGCCGTCGCGGCACGGCCGACGGCCCAGCCCCGACAGTTTCGCGTCCTGTCCGATGTGGCGATCCTCGCCCCGCGGGCCCGGGCGCTGGCGACGCCCTCCAACCGCCTGGCCTTCCTGAACACCACGGCCCCGGTCGCTTATGAGACCAAGCCCTGGTCGGGCGAGGGCCACGACGTCGGCCTCTACCAGGCCTACGCGCTCGGCCGCATCGCCTTCCCGCAGGTGCAGCCCCACCCCTCCCCGCTCGTGGAATCCGGACCCATGGCCTCGGTCGCGCCGCCGGCGCCGACCTACCGGCCGCAGCTGCCGCAGAAGATCGCCGGCGAGGGCTTGGTCTCCGACGCCCAGATGGAGACGGTGATCTATGCCGGCGAGGCGCACGCGCAGATCCTGCCGGGGTCGTGGATCGCTGGCGCGGCGCCGCACCAGGTGGTGTTGGTCAAGGACGACCACGCGGGCGCCGTGTCGTTCCGCAAGGGCTTCTTCCTCGGTGACGGCACCGGATGCGGCAAGGGCCGCCAGATCGCCGGCGTCATCGCCGACAACCTGGCCCAGGGCCGCCATCGGGCGGTCTGGCTGTCGAAGAACGACGCTCTGCTGGAGGACGCCCGCCGCGACTGGGGCGCCATCGGCGGCGCCGCGTCCGACATCACCCCGCAGT
>CAILTK010000079.1 GCA_903837135.1 uncultured Caulobacterales bacterium | reverse complement strand
TTCACGGTGCCTCCCCAATATTTCTTCGTCTTCCGCTGTGGAGGCGGCGTCGCCGCACACCCTCCCAGCTGGATTGAAGGCGAGGGTAGGGGGCGCTCCGGGGAAGACAATTACGTGGGGGATCGCAGTGTGTGCCGCGCGGATTTAGCCGTTTGCATCGAGGTGATGGCTTGGTGCGTCACTGGCCGGTTTCGCCAGAGCCGGGTCTCGAGCCGAGCGGAATTCCTCGAGCGTGCGGGTGGCGGGGCTTCAGCCGCGGCTGAAGATCTTGCCAGGGTTCAGGATGTCGTTCGGATCGAAGGCGCGCTTCAGGGTCCGCATCAGCTCCACCGCCTCGCCCAGTTCCTCCACCAGCCAGTCCTGCTTGCCGATGCCGATGCCGTGCTCGCCGGTACATGTGCCGTCCATGGACAGAGCCCGCTTCACGAGCCGCCGGTTCAGCTGCTCCGCCTGCGCCTGCTCTTCCGGGCTGTTCGGATCGATGACGAAGATGACGTGGAAATTGCCGTCGCCCACATGGCCGAGGATGGGCGCGACGATCCCGGCGTCGAGCAGATCCTGCTTGGTCTCGCCGATGCATTGCGCGAGGCGGCTCATGGGGACGCACACGTCGGTCGGCCAACCGACGCAACCGGGGCGCAGTTGCAATGCGGCGTAATAGGCCTCGTGCCGCGCCTTCCAGAGCTTCGAGCGATCCTCCGGCCGGGTGGCCCACTGGAAGTCGCCGCCGCCGTTGGCCGCCGCCAGTTCCGAGACGGTCTCCACCTGCTCGGCCACATAGCGTTCGGTGCCGTGGAACTCGAAGAACAGGGTGGTGAGCTCGGGGTAGCTCAGGTTGGAATAGCGGTTCACCGCCCGGATCTGCGCGTCGTCCAGGATCTCCACCCGCGCCAGCGGCACGCCGAGCTGGGTCGCCTGAACCACTGTGTCCACCGCCCCGGCCAGGGTCTCGAACCCGCACACGGCGGCGGAGATGGTCTCGGGGATCGGATGCAGGCGGAGTGTGATCTCGGTGATGATGCCGAGCGTGCCTTCCGAGCCCACGAACATGCGGGTCAGGTCATAACCGGCCGCCGACTTGCGGGCCCGGCGGGCGGTGCGGATGTCGCGTCCGTCCGCGGTCACCACCCGCAGCGACAGCACCGCCTCGCGCATGGTGCCGTAGCGGACCGCGTTGGTGCCGGACGCGCGGGTAGCGGACATGCCGCCGAGGGTCGCGTTGGCGCCAGGATCAATGGGAAAGAACAGGCCCCTGTCGCGCAGGTGCTCGTTCAGCTGCTCGCGCCGCACCCCGGCCTGCACGGTGCAGTCGAAGTCCTCCGCATTGACCTCCAGGATGGCGGTCATTTCCGACAGGTCGAGCGAAACGCCGCCGCGGACGGGGGTGGTGTTGCCCTCGATCGAGGTGCCCGCCCCGAACGCCACCACCGGCACGCCGCTGCGCTGGCAGAGCTTGACCAGCGCCGCGACCTCCTCGGTGGAATGGGCGAAGACCACCGCGTCGGGCAGCAGGGTGGCGAAGTGGGCCTCGCTGCGTCCATGGGCCTCCCGAACCGCCTCGCCAAGGTGCAGCCGCGCGCCGAACAAGGTCCGTGCACCTTCGATGAAGTCGGCGGGCAGCGGCGCGTTTGCGAGGTTTGAAGCAAGGTCCATCGTCTAGCGTCTCGTCACTCTCACAAGCGTCTTTCGACCCCCTATCGGTAACATCGAAAGCCCGTCGCGCATCCGGAGCCCCCTGTGCCGAATGGCGCAATGTGTTTGCTCCCTCATCGGCGGCCGGACGTCGGCGGGGCGGCCCTCACGCGTCCGTGCTGGCGAGGATGCGCCCGATGGAGGAAGCGAAGTGCTTCTCCATGGCGGAGCAAGCGGACTCCGGATCACGATCGGCGATCGCGCGGGCCACGTCGCGGTGATGCTCCAGCACGCTGCCGCGCTCCGCGTCGGTCTCCCGCGTGCGCCAGGCCGCCGGCACCGCGATCTCCATCAGAGGCGAAAAGGAGGAGACGATCTGGTGGAACAGCTGGTTGCGGCTGGCCTGCGCGATCAGCGTGTGGAAGGCGATGTCGAGATTGGTCACCTCGCCCAGGTCCTCCGCCTCCTGCGCCATCGCGTCCACCAGGGCCAGCAGAGCCGCGGCCTCTTCCTCTGTGCGGTTCTCGGCGGCGAGGGCGGCGGTGCGTACCTCCAGCGTGCGGCGCACGTCCCACACCTGGGCGACACTGACCTGGGCGGTCGAGACGGCATGCCCCAGCGAGGTGGCGATGACCGAGCCATCGATGGCCGCCACGCGCGGCTTTCGCCCGTTGGCCACATCAATCACGTTGAGCGCCGCCAGAGCCCCGAACGCTTCGCGCATCACCGCCCGCGAGACGCCGAGCTCGGCGGCGAAATGGCCTTCTCCCGGAAGCGTGTCGCCGACTCTGAGCTTCTGTTCGCGCAGATGGCCGGTCACCGCCTCCATAGCCTGGCGCACCAGTGAATTGCCTTTGGCGCCGGAGGGGTGAGGCGAGAGGTTCATGCCGCTAGCCCCTGCACGCGGAAGTCGGACGGGGAGCGGCCAAAGCGCCGCCCGAAGGCGCGGGCGAACGAGGCGTTGTTCAGATAGCCGCTCTCATAGCCGATGGAGGAGACCGGCAGGTCGGTGGTCAGAAGCATCCGCCGCGCCAGATCGAGGCGTCGCTCGGCGATGGCTTCGGCCACGGTGCAGTTGAACAAGTCCTTGAACCCCCGCGTCAGCTTGGTGCGGTTAAGTCCACAGGCGCGGGCGATCAAGTCAAGGGTCAGCTTCTCCGACCAGCGTTCGTCGATCATTTCGCGCGCGGCCAGCACGCGGCGCGTGTCCGCCTGTGACAGGAGACCCTCGCCGAGCAGGGGAGCCAGCTCGCCCGCCGCGAACTGACGCAGCGCCTCGCACAGGAATTCCATCGCCTTGGCGCCCTGATAGGTCGAGCGCGCCTTGGGCGAAGCCGGCGGGTCGCGAAGCAGGGTGGCGATGGTCCGAAGCTCGCTGGACAGATGGAACCTGGTGAAGCCCTCATCCAGCAGCGCCGCGCCGCCAAGCCGGGTCACCGTACTGCGACTGACCAGGAGAACGATCTGGCCGGGCCGAATCTTGCCCATCCCGGCCTCGGGCTCCACATGCAGACTGCACACCCCGCCGGCCAGTGTAATGGTCAGCGCGGCCGCGCCGGGTGGGACGGGCGCGCCAACGGCCGCGGCGGCGAGCAGCACCGTCATCCTCGATGATACCGCGATGAATTCCTGGGAACGGCCGCCGGCCGCGATCTCGCCCTGAACCATGACTTTCCTCGTCCCGTATGATCGGGATTGAAGCGAGGATGGACCTATCAGATAGATCGGGTCAAGGCCTATCTGATAGGTCGGGCGGCGGCCCCTTGTGCTCGATTGGCGACAGGCTTGGCGCTGCCGACGGCGCCATGGCCGCGTTCATCGCAAGCCCCGCCGTGCCGCCGCCGCTCCGGTCCTTCAGGACGCCTGGGCGGGCTCCACGCGAAGACGGTCGCGACGAGCTCATCCGCCTAGAGCGAGATCATGTAGGTCGAGATGGGCGCGTGGGCGTAGAGGTGGACGATGGGGGGGCGGGCAGGGACCGCCGCCGCGCGAGCCTCCGCCTTGACGCCGAACCCGAGCGCCAGCCCGCCCGCGACGGACAGACCGGAGAGAAGGGCGCCGCGCCGGTTCAAGGGGGTCGTCAAGCCGTCCCTCCCGCCGCGAGCGGCTGCACGATCGGCGCGACGGACATGGCGGCCGGCCTCTCGTCAAAGATCATCGTCATCCGCTCGACGGGATCATAGGTCGGCCAGGGCGGCAGGCCCGGGTGGTTGGGATCGCCGGTCCAGGCGAAGCGGGCCCACGCCTTGCTCACCGCATCGGCCAGCGCGAAGCGCGCCGGGCTGGGACCGACGGCGCCCAGCGAGTCCGGCGTGTCGAAGACGAAGGGGATGTCGATGCCGTGAACCGCGCCGTACTTGCCGCCGAACAGGGGCGAGCGCCAGTCGAAGCGGTACATGTAGACCTTTCCGCCCGCCGCCGCCCGATACTCCGCCTGGTGTACCGCCCGGTGGCGCATGGCGATGTCGGTGGCGATCAGGAAGAACAGATCCGGCGGGCTCATCCCTGGATGGGCGGCCAAGTAGGCGGCGATGAGAGGATCCGCCTCCGCCGGCGTCTTGCCGCCGATCAGGTGGGAGACCCGCACGCGCAGGCCCTCCTGGTCGGTGGTGAAGGCGGCCTGATCGGCGGCGAAGAGCAGGCGCGCCTCGTCATGGGTCGTGCCGATGATCATGGGGGTCTTGCCGCCGTCGACAGGGGCGCCGTGCAGCAGGTTGGTCTGGGTGATGGTCACTCCATCCGCCACCGGGCCGAGCGCCACCAGCGCCGGATCCGAGACCACGGCGGTGAGCAGCTGCGCGGTGGTGAGGCTGAGAAGCTGGCGCCAGTCCGCGCGCTTCAGCCCGGCGCCGGCCAGGAGCTTTTCGGTCAGGGCGGTCGCGGCGGGCGGAGGCAGGGCGACGCCAACCGAACCGCTCTGCACGATGGCCTTGTGATAGAGCCCCTTCGCCGCCGGCATCGCCGTCAGGACCGACACCTTTCCGCCTCCACCGGACTCGCCAAAGATGGTCACGTTGTGCGGATCGCCGCCGAAGGCCGCCGCATTGTCGCGCACCCATTTCAGCGCCAGCACGATGTCCAGCATGCCCACATTGCCGGTGCGATAGTCCTCGCCCGCGATCTCGCCGAGGTACATGAAGCCGAACAGGTTCAGCCGGTGATTGAGCGAGACCACGACCACGTCGCCGTTCTCGGCCAGCCGTTCTCCGTCATAGGGGACCGAACCCGACGATCCGGCGAAGAAGCCGCCGCCATGCAGCCACACCATGACCGGCTTGTTTTGTGCGCCGGGCGCCAGGCCGGGGGTCCAGACGTTCAACGCCAGGCAGTTCTCGTCCATCGGCTGATGGATGGTGACCGCCGGGCCGACCAGCGCCTGTATCTCGGACAGGGCGAACAGGCCCATGGTGGCGTTCCGGTTCTGGGGGCAGGCCGGCCCGAGCTCGAAGGCGTCGCGGACCCCGCTCCACGGCTCAGCCGGCGCCGCCGGACGAAAGCGCGCCTCCCCGGCGACGGGCGTCCCATAGGGAATGCCGCGGAACCGAACGATCCTGCCGCGGGCCTCTCCGCGCACCTGTCCGGTAGTCGTGTCTACGACGTCGTGGCTTGTCAGCTTGGACACGTCTGCTCGCGCTCCGCCCTCAGCGGGCGACGTTGCGCCCCCGGTCTGTCGGCGCTGATATCAGAAATCCCAAAGCCCAAGGACGCCGGCGGCGGGACAAGGCGGATGAGCATAGCCAAAGCGCCAGTAGGCACGACCGGCCCGCTGCGGCGACACCGGCGACGAGGCGGCGCCCCCGGCGCCTGGCCGCTTCGCCAACGTGGGCTTTGCCTCAGGCGAGAGCCCGCCGCTGGCTCTCGGCGGGCCAAGAGGGAAGATCGCCAAGGCCCGAGGCCATGGTGATCAGTTTGAGCCGGCCGAATTCCTTCAGGGTTTCGACGGAATGCTCGCGGCCATAGCCCGAGGCCTTGGTTCCGCCGAACGGCATCCCCGCAGCGCCGTTGCGATAGTAGTTGTTGATCATCACGCCGCCGACGTCGAGTTGGCGGGCGATGCGCATGGCGCGCGGGTGATCGGGCGTGAACACCGCCGCGGTCAGGCCGAACGGCGTGTCGTTGGCGATGTCGACCGCCTCGGCGTCGTCGTCGAACACCATGACGCAGGTGACCGGGCCGAAGATCTCCTCCCGCGCGACGCGCATCGTCCGGGTGACGCCCGTCATCACCACCGGGGCGACGAAGAAGCCTCCGGCATGGACGGGATCTTGCGGAACGGTCCCTTGGGCGGCGATGACGGCGCCCTCTTCGACGCCGATCCGGAGGTAGTCCAGCACCCGTTCCTGCTGGCGGCGCGTGACCAGGGGGCCGATGTGCACGCCGGGCTCGCTCCCCGGTCCGACCCGCAGACCGCCGACCGCCCTGCACAGGCGTTCGACCAGGGCGTCGTGGACGGAGCGGTGCGCCAGGATCCGCGATCCCGCGGTACAGGCCTCGCCCTGATTGTAGAAGGCCGCGTCGATCAGGCAGCGCGCGGCCCAGTCCAGATCGGCGTCCGCCAGCACGATCATGGCGTTCTTGCCGCCGAGCTCCATCAACGCGGGCGTGTGATGGTCGGCCGCCGCGCGGAGCACGGCCGAGCCCGTGCTCGGGGCGCCGGTGAAGGTCAGCATGCGCACCAGCGGATGACGGGCCAGCGCCTGTCCGGCTTCGGCGCCGGTTCCGGGAACGACCTGGACCAGATCCTCGGGCAGGAGGGTCTGCAGGATCTCGATGATCCGCATCACCACACTGGGCGCCTGCTCCGGCGGCTTGACCACGACCGCGTTGCCGACGGCGAGGGCGGGGGCGATCTTGCAGGCGGTGTGGATCGGCGGCCAGTTGAAGGGGATGAAGGCCCCGACCACGCCGTAGGGCTCCAGCATGACCGCGCCGTACATCAGGCCGCTGTCGAAGAAGTCTCCCGGCAGCTTGCCGGTCAGCCCCGCGAAGTAGTCGAAGATGGAGATGCAGGCCAGCACGTCGCCCTCCGCCTGGGGCAGGGGCTTGCCATTCTCGCGGGTCTCGAGGGCGACCAGTTCCGGGACCGCACTGCGGAGCGCATCGGCGCAGGCCCGCAGCAACTGGCCCCGCTCACGGCCGGTCCGCCAGCGCCAGAGATTGAACGCCGCCTGTGCGCTGCGCACCGCGCCATCGACTTCGGCCGGGCCGCCGCCCTGGGCGATGAAGAGGACCTCCCCGGTGGACGGGTCCGTGACGGGGAACCGGTCGGCGGGTCGGTCGGAGGACCAGCGATAGGTTCTGATCTCGGCCATCTTCGTCTGTCTCCTTTCCGGCTTCAGAGCCGGTCTTCGCCAGGGTCGTCGCCGCCTGGCGGCCGAGGTGGGCGCGTCGGCGCGGTCGGTTTATTCCGCGGTCACGGCAGAGAAGAAGATGTCAGGCCCGAGCGCCTTCATGCCCGGCCGTCCGATCATCGCCAGGCAATATGCGAGCTCTTCGCGCAGGATGGTCACCGCGCGCGCGGCCCCGGGGACTCCGCCCGCGGAGACGCCGTAGACCGTCGCGCGGCCGGTGAAGCAGAAATCCGCGCCGAGCGCCGCCGCCGTGACGATGTCCGATCCCCGCCTGAGGCCGCCGTCGAAGAACAGCTTCCGCTTCGGGCCGACCGCCGAACGAACGGCGATCAGGGACTCCAGGGTCGCGGGCATCCGGTCGAGCTTGTTGCCTCCGTGGTTCGACACGGTGACCGCATCGGCGCCTTCCTCGAACGCCCGGGCGGCGTCCTCGGGATGGACGACGCCCTTGATGACCAGTGCGCCGGGCCAGAGCGCGCGAAGCCGCGCCACATCCCGCCAGGTCTGCGGGCCCAGCCATCGCGCCCCGAACACGCGCGCGATCTGGCCGGCGGAGCTGTTCGGCGGCGCATAGGCCTCCCAGCCGGCCAGCTTCGGCGCGCCGCCGTGGCGGACGAACTCGGCGGTCCAGGCGGGATGGCTGAGGGCGTCCATCGCCAGCCGCGGGATCGCCTGCAGGGTCGGGCCGAGCGCGAGGGAGACCCCGGTCCGCACCGATACGTCGCTGCGCGGCGCGACCTGGTAGTCCACGGTGAACACCAGCACGCGAACGCCGGCGGCGGCGGCCCGGCCGACCATCGCATCGGTGAGGTCCGGCTCGCGGGCGCCGTACAGCTGATACCAGGTGTGGTCGGGCGCACGGCGGGCGATGGTCTCCACCGAGGCGTTGGCCGTGCCCGAAAGGATGAAGGGGATGTTCGCGGCCTTCGCGACGTCCGCCAGCATTTCATCGGCATGGCGCCGGTAGACGCCGCAGGAGCCCACGGCGGAGATGCCGAAGGGCAGGTCGAAGGTCTGGCCGAACAGTTCGCTCGCCGTGTCGACCGGCGCCGGACCGCCCAGGACACGAGGCGTGAAGGTGTAGCGGCGGAACGCCTCGACATTGCGGCGTACGGTTGCGCCATCGCCGGATCCCCCTTCGAGATAGGACATGACAAAACGGGGCAGTCGCCGCGCGGCGAGGCGCCGGAGATCGTCGATCGACGCGGCGCGGTCGAGCGCGCTCACGTCGACCCTCCCGACCGGGCGGAGGCGCCTCTTCGAACCGGATGGTTGGGGCGGGGGAGCACTTCAGGCCTCCGCCGTGGCCAGCTGCGGCATCAGCGTCTCGGCATTGCCGCGTTCGATCGCCCAGATCTCGTCAGGGGTGAGATTCGACTGGGCCAGGCCGTCGATGCTCCATTCGGCAGGCATGTAGGGCCCGTCCGTTCCGAACAGGATGTGGCCTGGATCCGCCATCGCGCGGAGGGCGGCCAGGGCCGGCGGATTGGCCGCGTTGGCGGTGTCGAAGTACAGGCGACGGAACAGGGTGAGCGCGTCGTGGCGCATCGATCCCTCCCCGCCGGACGTGCCGGGCTCGGGCCGGCCGAAGTTGTCGATGCGGCCCGCCACCATCGGCAGGCCCCCGCCGCCATGCGAGAAGATGAAGCGGATATTCGGCCAGCGCGACAGCGCATCGCTGATCCACAGGCTCATGATCGTGCGCGCCGTGTCGAACGGCCATTCGGCGTAAGGGGAGGGGGCGTCGGTCTGCATCAGGCAGACCGGCTCGGCCGGGTGCACGAAGACGATGGCGCCGCGCCGGTCCAGCTCCTCGAGAACCGGGGCGAAGGCCGGATCGCCCAGATAGCGGCCCTCGTAGTTGGTCATCAGAGTGACGCCCTCGGCGCCCAGGGTGTCCAGCGCGTAGGCGATCTCGGCCAGCGTCCCGTCCGGGTCGGTCGGCGGCGGCAGGGTCGCAAATACGCCAAAGCGGCCGGGGTGGTCCTGCTTCAGCACGGTGCAATGGTCGTTGCAGAGGCGCGAGAAGCGGCGATCGGGCTTGAGGTCGGGGAACCATTGCTGCGGGGTCGAGAACGACAGCATGGCGGTGGCGACCCCTTCGTTGTTCAGCTCGTCGACCATGCGCGAGGGATCCATCCACATGGCGAAGACCCGCCGCTGGAGCTCCGTCGTGGCCGCGGCGCCGAGGGCGACCGGGGGAAGGCAATGGTAGTGGACGTTGATCCGGTGGGGGCCGCCGCAGGCGGCGCAGCTCGTCGGGCCTGGCATCGGAGGGCTCCTAAAGTTCGGCGAGAACGGGCGCGGCGGCGGCCGGCGGCGCGCCGTCGGCGATCGCCGGCGCCCGGGTCGCGGCCACGGTGGCGCGGAAACTGGCCAGGGTGGCGAGCAGCACCAGGCTCGAGGAGGCGCAGGCGGAGAATCCCACGCAGCCGAAGGCCAGGCGCAACAGGTTGCGGTCATGGAAGACGTAGTCGGTCAGCACCGCGACCGCCGTGGCCGCCAGGCTGCCGGCCAGGATGTTGGTGATGGCGACATAGATGGCGATGGCCTGGCCGCGCATGGCGTTGGGCATGACTTCCTGCAGGGAGCCGGCCGCCAGCGGCAGGCTGAAGGTGCCGAAGAAGGCGAAGGTCCCGAGCGCCAGGAGCAGGTTCGACGGGCTGAGGCGTAGCGCCAGGGCGATGCTCATGGCGGCGCAGACCACACCGGCGCCGATGCAGACCAGGAGCTTGCCGTCGGTGCGTCCCCGGCGGGACAGCGCATCGGCCAGGAGGCCGGCGGCGGCGCTCCCCGCCGGCCCCAGGATCAGCATCATGATCCCGTAGGTGGCGCCCGCCTGGGTCAGGCTCCAACCGTAGGTGCGGACCAGCAGGGTCGGAATCCACGCCATGCCGGCGTGCAGCGCGAAGCTGTGCAGGCAGAAGCCGACGTTGTGGCCGACGAGGGCCTTGAGGTGGGTCCGATAGAACCGGGCGACCACCCCGATCGGCACGCCGCCCGCGCCGATCTGGCGCTCCCCATCGATGCGCGCGGGCTCGCGGATGGCGAAGGTGAGGGGCGCGACGATGAACCCCAGCGCGGCGACCAGCATCAGGATCACCTGCCAGGAGTGCAGCGGACCGATCAGGGGCGCCTGGATCAGCCGGTCGCCCAGCCGCCGCCACAGCAGTCCGCCCAGCAGGAGACTTCCGCCGGAGCCCAGGAACATGCCGCCGTAGAAGACCCCGACCGGCAGGCCCCGCCGCGCCGGAGGGAAGAAGTCCGCCAGCAGGGACACGCCGCTCGGCGTCACGGTCGCCTCGCCGACCCCGACGGCGACCCGCGCCAGGAACAGCTGCCAGAAGTTGGTCGCCAACCCGCAGACCCCGGTCGCCAGGCTCCACAGGAGGACGCCCACGGTGGCGATGCCCGTCCTGGACCGGCTGTCGACCCACCGCGCCGCCGGCAGTCCGAACACCGCGTTGAACACCCCGAACGCGAGGCCGATCACCAGGCTGATCTGGGTGTCGCTAAGGTGCAGGTCCCGCTGAATCGGGATGATGAACAGGTTGAGGATGCCCCGGTCCGCGAAGCCGAGGACGCAGCCCAGCGTCAGGACGAGGCAGGCGCACCAGGCGGCGAAGGGCGGCGGATAGGTCGCTGGCCGGCCCGTGTGCGGTATCGCGTTCATGCTTTCCACCCTGAGTCCCGTTTCTGCGGTGCTTTTCTAGGGACCGCGGCCCAGCGGCGAAGAGGCGGTCATGGCCCGCGAGCCTAGGTTAAGTTGACCGATACGGTCAATAATTGATTCGCCGTCACGCCCGCTTCAGCCGGCTCGCCACCCAGTCGCCGATCAGGTTGTGCTTATCGTCCTGGTGGTTGTAGACGCAGTGGTCCCCGTCGGAGAACACGACCATCCGCTTGTCGGCGGAGGACGCCCAGTCGAAGATCGCCGTGGAGTCTTCCATCGGCACCAGCGGATCGAGGCCGCCGTGGACGACGAGCAGGGGGCAGGTCACCGAGGCCTGGGCGGGCGTGGGACGGACGGTTCCCCAGATCGCCGCAGCGGTCTCCTCGTCGACCTCGCCGCAATGGGCGATCATCTTGGTGAAGAAGGTCGTGTTGGCGCGCGGCCGGAGCGGGTCCAACGGACCGCCGTTCTCGCAGCAGGCCGCGATCATCGGATTGGTGGCCGCCAGGTCCATGGCGACCGACCCGCCCATGCTGTTGCCGATGAAGGCGAGCGGCGCTCCTCCGGTCTTGGCGGAGAGATGGTCGAACACCGCCGCATAGCCGCTGCGCCAGGCGGGGGTCAGGAAATGCCCATGCACCATGCGGCTTTCTCCCTGGCCGGGCCCATCCAGAAGGAGGGTGTCGACCCCCCGGTCGGCCAGCGCCAGGCCCAGAGGCCCGAAGTCCATGGCCCAGCCCTCCACGCCGCCGATGACCACCGCGCAGCCGACGCGCGTGGCCGTCCGGGCAGGGTAGAACCAGCCGCTGAGCTCGCCCTGATCGGTGGGCGTGATCAGCTTCTGGCGATCGCCGGTCAGATCGGCCGCCTCCTGGTAGAGCGCGGCGGCGCGGACGACGATGGCTCGGCGCTCGTCGTCGTCCGAAAGCATCAGCATCTGGCTCATGCGCAGCAAGGCGGAGGCGCGATAGAGCCGGTTTGACCGGGTGATCGACGAGAGCGGCGACACTGATCCCTCGGGCGGGGCCAGGCAGGTCTCCGCGAGTTCGGTGGCGACGCTCTTCCACGACTCGCCGGCGGCGACCCGGCCTCGCAATTCGACCGCATCGGCGTGGTGCACGCCATAGGCCATCATCCGCTCGAGCGAGAACTGTCGCAGCGGTATCTGAGACGCGAGGCTGTGCTCGGGATCGAGCGGCGGCGTGGTGCGACCGATGAAGGTCCGTGTGACGATGGAGCCCGAAGTGTCCTGAACGCTCGTCGCCGCCATGTTCGTTCCTCCCAACTATATTAGACCGTTATGGTCAAATTAGCGCCGAAGCCCGAGCCTGTCACGCGCCGGTTGGCGGGCGCCGTCCGCTCCGCTGGAGCACGCGGCGGCGACCTATCGGCCGCGAATGGCGTCGGACAGTTTCTCCGCCAGCATCAGGGTCGGAAGGTTGGTATTGCCCCTCGGCACGGTCGGCATGATCGAGGCGTCGGCGACCCGCAGGCCTTTGAGGCCGATGACCCGGCCGTCCCGATCAACCACCGCCGTCGGGTCGTCGGCGCGTCCCATCTTGCAGGCGCCCGCATGGTGCGCGACGGGGGAAACCCGGGCGCGAATGAAGGCCTCGAGATGATCGGGGTCGGAGAGGATCTCGGCGAGCATCCCGCCCGGGCCGCCGATCGAACCGACCACGCCGTCGCCGAATCCCGGGACCCAGTCGAGGAGGCCGGCGATCACACGGGTACGGACCCTGTTGTACGGGGTCCGCGCGTTGAACCGCGCCGCGTTGGCGAGGCGGCTGGCGCCGACGGCCCTGCCGATCAGAGGGGCGACTTCGGGCGCGGCGACGAGCGCGCCGATCCGGATCAGGCCGTCCGACAGCCTGTGCAGGTCGCGCTCATCGCCGAGAAGATTGTACTCGATGACCGTCTCCGCCCCGCCCCCCGGCGTCGGCTTCAGGCGAACCTGGCCGCGCGAGGCCGGGGCCATGAGCAGGGGACTGAAGTGGGCGGTGCGTTCGGCGATGGCGTGCCAGCTGGCGCGGCTGCCCAGCGCCAGCGCCATGTCGCTCGGGCCGCAGCCTTCGGCGCCGGAGCTGTAGCGGAACATCGAATTGTTGTGGTTGCGCTGCGGTCTCCGCTGCAGGCTTTCCCGCTTCAGGTGCGCCAGCACCAGCACCGAGGCGTGGTTCTGCAGGTTCGCGCCGACGCCGCGCCGAGCGGCCCGCACGCCGATCCCCGCCACGCGGAGCTGGTCCGGACACCCGACCCCCTGACGGAGGAGGAAGGCCGGCGTGAGCAGCGCCCCCATGCTGAGGATGGTTTCGCCGGCGAGAAGGTCGAAAGCAGTTCCGCGGGACGCGCCCCGAACGCCCACGACCTTCGCCCCTTCGAACAGCAGGCTGTCGACCATCGTGTCGGTCATGATCTCGAGGTTCGGCCGGGAGCGCACATCCGCGGTGAGGTAGGAGATGGCGCTGGAGGCGCGACGCGTCTCCGTGCCCGCGATCGGCAAGGCGCCGTAGCCGTCGGAGAAATCGGCGTTCATGTCGGCGATGAACTTCATGCCGCTGCGCTGGGCGTAGGCTCCCGCCGCCTGCGCCAGCGCCGGCCAGCCGCTGCGCCGGTGGCGGCGGATCTCCGTCGGACCGCTCTTGCCGTGCAGCGGACCATCGAAGTCGAGGTCCGTCTCGACGCGCTTGAAATAGGGCAGCACGTCGTCCCAGCGCCAGCCCTGTGCGCCGCTCTCGGCCCAATGGTCATAGTCGAGCGGGAGGCCCCGCAACATGATCATGCCCATGATCGAGGATCCCCCGCCGAGCACGCGGCCGTGCAGCAGCGGCGCGGCCGGCGAGTCGGCTTCGGTCAGGGCGTGGCCGCGCACCATCCAGCGATAGTCCGGATTGGCGTAGGAGGACGGGTAGGGGTCGAGGATGTCGGCCGGGACCTTGCCCGGCGGGGTGTCCATGCCCGCTTCGATCAGGAGGACCGATCGCTTGGAGTCGGCGGAAAGACGGTTCGCCAGCACGCATCCCGCTGCGCCGCCGCCGGCGATGATGGTGTCGAAGCGCCTGTCCAAGAGCCGTCTCCCCAGAGCTTGCCGTCAAACGTCCGCTGCGGCATTATATTGACCTATATGGTCAGGATAAATATAGGATGGCGGCCGTGCAATAGGCGGCTGGCGCGCGCCAGCGGGGACGGGCGGGACCGCCGTTGAGCGATGTCTTGCCGCGCGGAGGGACGGACATGGACCTGAACGGCAAACGCGTTCTGATCGTGGGCGGCAGCTCCGGGATCGGCTTGGCGACGGCCCTCAAGGCCCAGGCGCTGGGCGCCGACGTCGCCATCGCCTCCCGGTCCCAGGCCAGGCTTGACGACGCATTGGTGCGGCTGTCAGGGCCGGCGCGCAGCGTCGTCCTCGACACCGGCGACGAGGACGCCGTGTCCCGATTCTTCGACGCCTCCGAGCCTTGGACTCATATCGTGGTCTCCGCGGCGCAGACGCCGGTCGGCCCGCTGAGGTCGCTTCCTCTCGACCAGGCCAGGTCCGCCATGGAGAGCAAGTTCTGGGGCGCCTATCGGATAGCGCGATCGGCCCGGTTCGACGCCGACGGCTCGCTCAGCCTCGTCACCGGGTTCCTGAGCGTTCGCCCTTCGGCGACTTCGGTGCTGCAAGGCGCCATCAACGCCGCCCTGGAAGGGCTTGTCCGCGGCCTGGCGCTCGAGTTGTCCCCGGTCCGTGTGAACGCCATCTCGCCGGGCCTGATCGACACGCCCTTATGGGACCGGATGCCGGAGCAAGCCCGTAGCGACATGTTCGCCCGCGCCGCGTCTTCGCTGCCGGCGAAGCGGGTTGGAACCGCCGACGACATAGCCAACGCCGCCGTCTTTCTCATGCAGACTCCGTTCGCGACCGGATCGACCGTTCGGGTCGATGGCGGCGGCGCGATCGCTTGAAATCCGGGGTCGAACCAGTCGCGCAATCGGGCGCATTCCCGCGCGACAGGCTCCGGACCGACTAACCGATGGTGAGATCCAGATCGGGGAGGCCTGAGATCGCTCCGACCAGTCGGTCCCCGCGGGCGACCGCTCCGACGCCCTCCGGGGTGCCGGTGTAGATCAGATCGCCGGGCTGAAGGGTCCAGGCCGCCGAGAGATGTTCGAGGGTCTCGGCGATGTTCCAGATCAGCTTGTCCACCCGGCTCCGCTGGCGATCCTGGCCATTCACCTGCAGGGAGATCTCCGCCTTGGTGACGTCGCCGGCGTCCGCCTTGCGGACGATCGGGCCGATCGGGGCGCTGTCGTCGAAGCCCTTGCCGATGCACCAGGGCCGCCCCTGTTTTTTCATGTCGTTCTGCAGGTCCCGGCGGGTCATGTCCAATCCCACCGCATAGCCATAGACGTGGTCCATGGCGCCGGCCGCCTTGATCGCCGCTCCCCCACGCCCGATGGCGACCACGAGTTCGATCTCGTGATGGAAGTTTCCGGTCAGGCTCGGGTAGCTGAGGCTCGCGGGCTGGCCGGGCCTCACCACGAAGATCGCGTCGGCGGGCTTCATGAAGAAGAACGGCGGCTCGCGGCCGGTGAACCCCATTTCCCTGGCGTGGTCCTCATAGTTGCGGCCGACGCAATAGATCCTGTGGACAGGAAAAAGGTCGTCCGTCCCGGCGATCGGCACGGCGACCGTGGCGGGGGGAGAGAAGGCGTAGGTCATGGCGAGATCCGCCGAGCTGTCGTTAATGGAAGGAACTGGGTTCGACCGGCGAGTGCGCGGTCATGACCTCGCCGGCGGCCTTGTCGTTGGATCCGGCGTCCGTCCAGGCGGGTACACGGCCGATCCGGGCGGCCTCATGCCAGGCGAAGTTGAGCTCCACCTTGATGCCGTTGATCGGCTCGCGCATGAACAGCTGGTAGAGGTTCGAGTTGTGCGCCTTGCGCTCGCTGAACTCGACGCCGTTGGCGGTCAAGCGTTCGATGAACTCCTCGATCCCTTCGCAATTGAGGCACAGGTGATCGATACGGCCCGAGCCCGGCGCGCCCGCCGCGGCGTAGTCGACGTCGGGCTGGTCGCTCGGGGTCTTGAGGTAGACGTCCTGGTGCTCGGAGTAGCGCGCCTTGCCGATATGGATCACGTCCTGATCGCCGATGTAGAGCCAGTAGACCGGGAACCCGAATTCAGGGTGATAACCTTCCCGGAAGCCGAGATTGTCGACGAACCAGTCGCGCGTGCCGTCCGGATCATGGGTCAGGATCAGCAGGTGTTCGAGGAATTTCAGTCCCATGGCGCGGTCTCGTCTGCGGATTCAACGGGCGTGTTCGGCCGCGATCGGACGGGTCTCGCCGGTCTCGATCAGCGTACGGGTCGCCTGCGACGACGCATAGATCCAGAGGATCTTCATCGTCTCGGTCTCGGACCGGTTGCGGAACCGGTGCGGAACGTTGGGCGGTATGAAGGTCGTGTCCAGCGGGTTCAGTTCGTGCACCTCGCCGTCGATGTCGAGATAGGCGTGGCCTTCGAGCAGGACCACGCTCTCCTCGCAGTTATGGCTGTGGAAGGCGATCCTGGCCCCCGGGGCGAACTCGGTCATGCCATTGATGAAGCTGGTCGTGCCGATCGACGGCGTGACCAGGGGGGTCGTCCGTGCGCCGCCGCCCCGGTCGTGGGCGGCGATGCGATCGGGACGGAGCACCGCGAACGTCCTCCCTGCCGGCTGTTCCATGTTCACGTCCTCCCGATCCGCCGAACAGGGCCGCTCAAACGAGCGCCGGCCCCGTCCAGACCGTCTTGATATTGGTGAACTCGCGCAAGCCGAGCTTGCCGAGCTCGCGGCCATAGCCCGACGCCTTGACGCCGCCGAACGGCAGGCGCGGGTCCGACGCCACCAGTCCGTTGATGAATACGGCGCCCGCCTGGATGTCCCGGCTCAGCCTGGCCCCGAGGTCGAGATCGGTCGTCCAGACGGCCGCGCCGAGGCCGAAGACGGACTCGTTGGCGACCTGAACCGCTTCCTGGACGCCGCCCACCCGAAGGATGGCGGCGGCCGGTCCAAAGGTTTCGTCCCGGCCGGCGGTCATCGCCATGGTCACGTGATCGAGCACGGTCGGTTCGTAGAAGGCGCCCGATCCTTGGACCGGACGACCGCCGAGCAACAGGCGAGCCCCCTCGGCGATCGACGCCTGAACCTGGGCGTCGAGTTCGTCGCGCAGCGATATCCGCGCCATGGACCCCTGGGTCACGCCCTCGGCCAGCGGATCGCCGACGACCAGTTTGCGGGTCAGGTCACAGAAAATCTCGGCGAACGCATCCGCGACATGGTCATGCACGATGAACCGCTTGGCCGCGATGCAGCTCTGGCCGGTGTTCTGGAACCGCGCTTTCACCGCCACGGTCGCCGCCGCCTCGAGGTCGGCGTCGGCCAGGACGATGAACGGGTCGGAGCCGCCGAGCTCCAGCACCTGCTTCTTCAGTTCCTGCCCGGCCAGCGCGGCGATCGCGCGCCCCGCCGGGGTCGAACCGGTGAAGGTCACCGCCGCGATCCGGGGGTCGCGGATCAGCGCCCCGACCTCGGACGACCCCACCAGCAGGGTCGTGACCAGGCCGTCCGGCAAGCCCGACCTCCGGCACAGGTCTTCGATCGCGACGGCGCATTGGGGCACGTTGCTCGCGTGCTTCAGGACCAGCCCATTGCCGCCGGCCAGAACCGGGGCCACCGCCCGCATCACCTGCCACAAGGGATAGTTCCACGGCATGACGGCGAGGACGAGCCCCAGGGGATCGAACACCACCCGACTGTCGGACGCGCTGCTGGCGACCGGTTCGTCCGCCAGGAAGCCCGGTGCGGCGTCCGCGTAGAAGCTGAAGTTCCAGGCGCACTTCTCGACTTCGCCGACCGCCTCGGCGATCGGCTTGCCCATCTCGAGCGAGATCACCCGACCCAGCTGCGCCGCCTCGCTGCGCAGAAGCGCGGCGATCCGCCGAAGCGCCTCCATGCGCGCCGGGAGGTCGGTCCGCGACCAGTCGCGCTGCGCCGCCGCCGCGCGCGCCAGACGCCGATCGATCTCGGCGCCGTCGGGAGAGGTGAAGCTCGCCAGGATCTCTCCGGTCGCGGGGTTCTGCGAGAGGATCATGCAGAGACGGCTTCCCGCAGAGAGGGGATGGACAGCTCGCGCGCCAACACGTCGAGTTCCGCGATCAAGGCGTCCGGCATGGGAATGCCGCTTTTCCGGTTGCGCAAGCGTCGCTCGTGGCTCTGCTCGCCCGGTAGCCAGATGCGATCGGTTCCGGGCAGCCGTTCGCTCTCGCGGATGTCGCGGACGATCCGGTCGACCGACGCCTTGAAGACGCCGACGTCCCCGAACGCCGACGGGTCGATCACCAGCAGAGCCTGTCCGGTATTGGTGACGCTGACGTGGTCGGCGTTGAAATCGACCACGTCGCGGCCCATCGCGGCGCCGCCGAGGGTGCCGGCCAGAAGGCCGATCACCAGAGCCAGACCATAGCCCTTGTGTCCGCCGATCGGCAGCAGGAAGCCCTCGCCGGCGCGATTGGGATCCAGCAGCGGCCGGCCCGCCCGGTCGATCATCCAGCCCGGCGGCATCTGTTCGCCGGCTTTCGCCTTGGCCTTCACCTTGCCGTAGGCGGCCACGGTGGTCGCCATGTCCAGGATGACGGGCGGCTCCTCGCCGGTAAGGATGGCCGCCGCGATCGGGTTGGTCGACAGCAGCATGTCCTGCCCGCCCCAGGGCGGCATGTGGTTGGCGTTGCCGACCGCGAAGTAGAGACAAAGCATGTCTTCCGCCAAGGGCCGCGCGGCGTAGAGGGAGGCGGGACCGGCGTGGTTGCTGTAACGGGTGCTGACCCAGGCCACGCCCGCCTCCCGCGCCTTGCGGATCGCGATGTCGACGCCGGCCGAAGCGACCAGGTGGCCCATGCCGTTGTCGCCGTCCACCACCGCCATCGCCGCCCGCTCGCGCACGATGCGGATATCGGGATGCTTGTTGATGCCGCCCGCGCGGATGCGGCGGATGTATTGAGGCAGTCGGATGATGCCGTGGCCATCGGACCCCTGCAGATCCGCCTCCGTCATCAAGCCGGCGATGGTCGCGGCGTCGGCGGCCGGCAGCCCCTCATGCGTGAAGGCAGCCTCGATGAAGCGCCGCTCGGCGTCAGGGGAGATGAGCTGCATAGCCATGCCGAAGCAGTATTTCGACGGGCGCCCCTTGACCAATACCGGTTTCGCGGCGACCCATGCCACTTTGCTATGGCGCCTGTCGGGCGGTGAGGGCGGTGGCCGATGAATCTGCGAACGCTTCGATACTTCGTCGCCGTCGCCGAGGCGGGCAGCCTCACCGCCGCCGCCGCCGCGATCCCCATCGCCCAGCCCGCGCTCTCGCGGCAGATGCGCGATCTGGAGGTCGAACTCGGCGTGCAACTGCTGGTCCGCGAGCCGCGCGGCATCCTGCTGACCGCCGCCGGCGCCACCCTGTTCGAGTCCGCGCAGCGCATCCTGGCGGAGGCGGCCCGGATGCGGGAACGGGTCTCGCAGGACAAGGGGCTGGCCGGCGAGACGGTCTCGCTCGGCGCCCCGCCGACGCTTGCGGGCCTGCTGCTTCCGGGCCTGTTCGAGAACCACGCCAACACGCTGAAGGGAATCGAGGTCCGCATGCGCGAGGCGTTCACCCCTGTTCTTCTCGACGGCCTGGAGCGCGGGGTCATCGATATCGCGGTGGTCACCAACTCGGAGGCCGGCCGCCCCTTGGCCTTTCGTCCGGTGCTGGCCGAACCGTTCGCCCTGTTCTCCCACAAGAGCCTCGGCCTTGGCCGGACCGTCACGGTCAATCAACTGGCGCGCCTGCCCTTGCTGCTGACCAGCCTGCACCGCGCCATCGTCGAGCGCCAGCTGCTCAGTCTTCGCATCCCGCTGCAGGTCCAGTCGGAGATCGACTCGGTCGACGCCATCCGCGAAATCGTCTCGCGCGGTCCATGGGCCACGATCATGCCGGTCTCGGTGTTCAAGAACGCGGCCGCCGCCGCCCACATCACCATGTCCGAGATTTCCGGCGTCCAGATCAGCCGCCAGCTCGTCCTGGCGACACGGCTGGATCCAAAGCCGACGGCGGCGCTCTCGCTGGTGCGGGAACTGATCGACGCCGAACTGATGCGCTTGTCCCGGCGCGGGGTGTTTGGCTTCGCCGCCTGGGCCGCCCCTGAGGATGAAGCCGGGGCCTGACGTTCAGGACTGCAGCGCCATGCCGGTCAGGCAGGGGTCTGGCCGCCATCGTCGGCGCGCTCCGGCCTGAAGCGCCATATCAAGATGATATGTCGTGGCCGATTTATAGTATTGGTAAAGCTTCCCGAGTTCGTCCACCCCTCCGGCAGCATGGTCGTCCGGCTCCGTTTGCCGACGGGGTAGGCTCGCGGTCGGCGGGCCGCAGGGCGATGGGCAGAAAGGGAGACCGTAAGATCGCGCTTGGAGACCGCGAACCCCGAACGGACGCGCCTGATCTCTAAGCCGATCGGCGCCATCGGGAATGCGAGGGCCGCGAGAGCAGCCAACGGAAAAGACCTCGACCAGAATGTCGGGGACCACAAAAAATTATCATCCAGGGGGATTGGAAATGTCGGGTTCAAGAAAGCGCGTGCTGCATCTCACCACCGCGATGTCGCTGGCGCTCGGCGCCACGCTTTGCGGCGCTCACGCCATGGCGCAGGACGTCAAGGCGGCGTCTCCGCCCAGCGGGAGCGAAGCCGCGCCCGCCGAGGTCGTCGTGACGGCGCAGAAGCGGGCGGAAAACGTCCAGAGGGTGCCGTTGTCGATCGTCGCCCAGACCGGCGAGAAGCTGCAGCAGGCCGGCGTCACCAGCGTCACCGGGCTGGTGCAGACCGTACCCAACCTGACCTTCGCCCAGAACTCGCAATATACCGGCCTCGCCGTGCGCATTCGCGGGTTCGGCTCGCCGACCAACTCCTCGGTGGAGTCCGACACCGCGTCCTATCTCGACGGCGTCTTCATGCCCCGGCCGGCCGCGACGGTGTCGAGCTTCCTGGACGTGTCCGACGTGGAAGTGCTTCGGGGCCCGCAGGGCACGCTGTTCGGCCGGAACTCGGCGATGGGCGCCATCGCCGTCAACAGCAACGCCCCGAAGTTTTCGGGCCTGTCGGGCTATGTGGACGCCAGCGCCGGCAGCTACGGCGCGACCCACGTCGGCGGCGTGATCAATGTGCCGCTCAGCGACACCTTCGCCCTTCGCGCAGCCGGCTATTCGGAGACGTTCGACGGCTATTACAAGAACACCCTCGACGGAAAGCGCTACGGCGGGGCCGATCCCGCCGGCGGGCGGCTTTCGGCCAAGTGGGCCATAACGCCGGCCCTGACCTGGCTCGTGCGGGCGGACTACACCAAGATCACCGGCGACGGGGTCATCCCGAGCCAGATCGACACCGCGAGCGCCACGCCCGCCCAGCTGTCGCAACTGACCGCGGTGCTGGGCGCCGCGAATACCCCGACCCTGTCGCCGAAGCCCACGGGCAGGGTGAACCAGCGGTTCGACGATCCCTCGCTCAACGACACCCATTACGGGGTGATGAGCGACCTGACCTGGGAGGTCGGCCATGGCTATAGCCTGCGGCTGATCGACTCCTTCCGTCACTGGAAGGACCGGCAGAACGACGGCGACGTGATCCAGACCGGACTGGACCTGGTGAACCGACGCGCCTCGTTCGGCAGCGACAACCAGAGCCACGAACTGCAGTTCATCTCGCCGAAGGACACGCTGCTCGGCGGACGGCTCGATTACGTGGCCGGCCTCTACTACTTCAACGAGAAGTACACGACGACGCAGTATTACGACTTCGGGTCGCAGCTCTGCACCTCGATCCTGCCGCTCGTGGGCAAGGCGGCCGCCATTCCCACCTGCCAGGGCGCGACGCAGGCCAACGCCGCGGTCACGCTGTTCAACCAGACCACGGACAGCTACGCTGGCTATGTCCAGGCCAACTACAAGATCGCGCCGAAGTGGACCCTGACGCTGGGTGTGCGCGACACCTCCGATCACAAGACCGGCGCCTTCTCCAACGTCAACAACAACCCGCTCGGCGTGCTGTTCGGCGCCGCCGAGTCGGATCCGAAGCTCAGCACCGACAACTCGAAGGTGACGTGGCGGGCCAACCTGTCCTGGCAGATCACGCCGGCGATCATGACGTTCGCGTCGGTGTCGACGGGGTACAAGTCGGGCGGCTTCAGCAACGCGACGGTGTCCGGCGCGCCCGCGGCCAATCCCTCCGCCGCCCGCACCTTCGCCCCGGAAACCACCACCGACTACGAACTTGGCGTCAAGTCGTCGTTTTATGAGCGCCGCGTGATCCTGAACGCGGACCTGTTCGAGACGGACGTGCATGCGTTCCAGGATCGGGCCTTCAACGGAACCACCTTCGTCATCAGCAATCTCGGCAACATCCGCGCGCGCGGCGTCGAAGGGGACGCGCAGCTCCGGTTGATCCCGCACCTGACGATCGACCTTTCGGGGGCCTATCTGGACTCGATCTACAGCAGCGATCCCAAGGCGCCGGGCCTGCCGGGGTGCAACGGGACCTTCTGCCCGACCATCCAGGATCTCACCGGCCGGCCGGCCGACTACGCGCCCAAATGGCAGGGAAACATCGGGGCGCAATACGACATCGCGGGCCTGCCGGCGGGGCTCACGGCCGACATCCGTGGCGACTTCAGCTATGTCGGATCGATGTTCGCCACCAACGACGACAATCCGCAGAGCCTGATCAAGTCACACACCCTGCTGAACGCCCGGATCAATCTGCACAGCGCCGATCGGACCTGGACCCTGTCGATCTACGGCAAGAACGTCACCGATCAGCACTACTTCAACTACAAGGCCCAGGCCCCGATCGCCTCGGTGTTCGGCGTGAACAACGCCCACACGGGCGCGACGCTCCTGCGCGGGGTCATGGGCGCGCCGGCGCAGTTCGGCGTCAGCCTGAAGAAGACCTTCTGAGCCCGCCTGCCGCGAAGCTCTGAACCCGGAGCGTCGACCCTTGCTCCGCCTCTGCCCGGCCGCTATCGCCATGCTCTCGATTGGCGAGCTGGGCGGAGGGACGGGAAGGCATGGACGCGCCGGAGACGACGTCGAAGCCTCCGGCGCGCCGGCGAAAGCAGCAGAGGACGATCGACACCCGCTCCAAGATCTTCCGCGCGGCGCTCTCCGAATTCGCCCTGCTCGGGTTCGATGGGGCCAGCACGCGTCGGATCGCCGAGGTCGCCGAGGTGCCGCACTCCCTTGTGCTGTATCATTTCAAGTCGAAGGAAAACCTCTGGTACGAGACGGTCGAGGACTCCGTCCACCGCTATTCCCAGTTCGACACCGGCGCGCCGCCAACGCCCGGCGAGGGCGACCCGGCCGGCCAGCTGAAGCGCTTCTTCCGACACTACATCCAGTTCAGCGCCGAGTTCCCGGATTTCTTCCGGATGCTGACCCATGAGAACATGGTTCAGTCGGACCGGCTCACCACCCTGATCGAGCGGCACACCGGGCCGACCCTGGCCCTGACCACCGGGTTGATCCGAACCCTGCAGGCGGCCGGCGCTTTCGTCGAGGGCGATCCTGTCATGCTGATCTACATGTTCCTCGGCGCCGCCACCGCACCCTACCGCTCGGCGCGCGAGATCGAGCTCGTGACCGGCACGCGGCCGGACACGACCGAAGCGGTCGAGCAACACATAAAGCTGATCGAGCGGCTCTTCTTCCGGGAGCCCGGCGCCGGCAGGAAAGCGCGCCGGGCCTAGCGGCTCCCCACTCGCCAAGGCTTCCCATCGCCCAATAAGCTGTCCATAGTGGTCTATATCGTCAGTCGATCGGTTGCTGCAAAGGCGGCCGTTGGGAGGCCGTCCACCATGCTATCGAGGACAGGCGACCCTCCAGAACGCCGCGATAAGGGGAAGACGCCGTGCTGGTAATCGACTCCCAGATCCATCTGTGGACCGGGCCAGGCGTTCCGCCGCACCACGGGACCGGGCCCTACACGGCCGAACAGGCGATGCGGGACATGCGCGCCGCCGGCATCGACGCGGCCGTCAACCAGCCGCCGAACTGGGACCCTAACTCCAACGCCTACGCCGTCGAAGCGGCGACGGCCTTCCCCGACCGGTTCGCCACGCTGGGATGGCTCAAGCTGAACGACCCCGGCGCGCCCGAGCGCGTCAGAACCTGGCGTTCGCAGGCCGGCATGCTCGGCTTCCGCTTCCTCTGCGCCGCCGAGGAGGAGCGCAGCTGGCCGGTCGATGGGACGATGGACTGGTTCTGGCCCCTGGCGGAGTCGCTGGGCCTTCCCGTCGCCCTGTGCGGTCCGTTCCTGCTGCCGCATCTGGTGCGCATCGCGACGGGCTTCCCGAACCTCAAGCTCATCGTCGATCATCTCGGTTTCGTGGGCTTCACCGAGAACCACGGCCTGATCCAGGCGCCCGACATGCTCAGCTGGGCCCGCTTTCCGAACGTCGCCGTCAAGCTCACCGGGGCGCCCGACTACGCCGCCGACGCCTATCCCTACAAGAGCATGCACTCGGTGGTGCGCCAGCTGTACGACGCCTTCGGCCCCGAACGCCTGCTCTGGGGCAGCGACATCACCCGGCTCAAGTGCACCTGGCGGGAGGCGCTGACCATGTATACCGAGGAAATGCCCTGGCTTTCGGAGGCCGACAAGGCGCTGATCGTCGGTGAGAACCTCCGTCGTTGGCTCGGCTGGACGCCGGGCCAGCCGTGATGGCGACGCACCGGATTTCAGGTCATTGTCGACCCTGGCGACATGGCGTCCAGAACATCCCAGCGCAGAAAGTACCCAGACATGATTCGCGAGATCGCCTCGATTGACGTCAGGCACGGTGACGAGGCGGCGTTTGAAACGGGCGTCGAGAAGGCGCTTCCGCTGTTCATGGCCGCCGAAGGGTGTCTTGGCGTGCGCCTGGAGCGCGGAATCGAACGCCCCAGCCACTACCTCCTTGTCGTGGAATGGCGCACCGTCGAGGATCACACGATCGGATTTCGCCAATCGCCGGCGTTCGCGGAATGGCGGGCCCTCGTCGGCGATTACTTCGCCAAGCCGCCTGAAGTGGAGCACGTCCGGCAGGTGGAGCTGAGCGCGGCTGGCACACCGCAGACCTGAAGGCCAGGCGGGCTGCTCTGATCGCCTGCGCCCGGTTGAACAGCCTCGACGCCTCCAGCGTCCATCACACCGCAGCTCGGATGAACAAGCTTCAGGCGGCGCGTTCGAATACTGCGGCGACGCCCTGGCCGCCGCCGATGCACATGGTCTCCAGGCCGTACCTGCCGCCGTTCCGGTGAAGCTCCCGCATCAGATTGGCCAGGATCCGGCCGCCGGTGGCGCCGATCGGGTGGCCCAGCGAGATGCCCGACCCATTGGCGTTCAGGATGTCGTTCCGGCTGTCGTCGTCGGACCAGCCCCACGCTTTCAGCACCGCCAGCACCTGGGGCGCGAAGGCTTCGTTCAGCTCGATCACGTCGATGTCGCTCCAGCCCAGGCCGGTTCGCTCGAACAGGCGCTTCACAGCCGGCGCCGGGCCGATCCCCATGCGGGACGGATCGCAGCCCGCCACGGCCCAGCCGACGAACCAGCCCATGGGCTCCAGGCCGAGCGCATCGAGCCTGTCCTCGGCCACGACAAGGCAGGCGGCGGCCGCGTCGTTCTGCTGCGAGGCGTTGCCGGCGGTCACCACGCCGTTTTCCTGCAGAGGACGAAGCTTGCTGAGGGAGTCGACGGTGACGTCGGCGCGTACGCCTTCGTCGGTCCGCAATACGACAGGTTCACCCTTTTTCTGCGGGACGGACACGGCCACCACCTCGTCGTCGAACTTGCCATCGGCCCAGGCCTTGGCCGCGCGTTGGTGGCTGCGCGCGGCGTAGACGTCGCAAGCCTCGCGGCTGATCTGAAAATCGTGGGCGAGATTCTCGGCGGTCTCGATCATGCCGGTGATGATCCCGCACCGGCTCTCTGGCTGGCACATCAGCCGGGCGCGGGAAAGCCGGTCATGCAGGATGACCGAACCGGCGCGCGCGCCATTGCGCATGTCCGTGGTGTAGTACTCGACGTTGGACATGCTCTCGACGCCGCCGGCCACCACCACGTCGGCGGCTCCGGTCTGCACCATCATGGCCGCGTCGATCACCGACTGCAGTCCTGAGCCGCACCGGCGATCCAGCTGATAGCCGGGCACGGACAGGGGCAGGCCCGCCGCAAGCGCCGACCAGCGGGCCACACAGGGCGCCTCGCCGTTGGGATTGCCCTGGCCGAAAATCACGTCGTCGATCCGTTCGGGGTCGATCCCGGTGCGTTCGACCAGGGCTCTCAGGATCACAGCGCCGAGGTCGCCGGCGGGAAGGCTGGTCAGCCCGCCCTGAAATTTGCCGACGGCGGTGCGGAGGGGGCTTACAATGGCGGCGCGGCGCATTCTTGAGTCCAAGCTGTTGCGAATTCGGTCGGGGAAGGCGGGCGGAGCGGGTCAGACGGCGTCGTAGGGGAACACGCTGGCGCTGGCTCCGAGGTCCGTGAAGCTGGCCTTCATGGAGGGCAGGGCCAGGTCGATCAGGGTCTGCGGCGTCCAGCCTTCCAGCCGGGCCACCGAGCGGACCGGGCGCGGCTGGCTGAACAGCACCACCTCATTGCCCCGCGCGGCGAAGATCTGGCCGGAAGCGTCCTTGGCCGAGGGCGCGCACAGCGCTACGGCCAGCTGCGCCACCTGGTCGGCGCGCATGGCGTTCTTCATCCGCGCCACCCGCTGCGCGGAAGCCTCGTCCTTGACCGGTATGGAGCCGATCATCCGGGTCCAGGCGAACGGAGCGATGATGTTGGAGCGGACGTTCTTGGCCGCCCCCTCCATGGCGACGATGCGCGACAGGCCCATCACCCCGAGCTTGGCGGCGGCGTAGTTGGCCTGGCCGATGTTGCCGATCAGGCCGGACGCCGAGGTGAAATGCACATAGGCGCCGTCCTGCTGATCCCGGAAAAGCCCGATGGAGGCGCGGGTGACGTTGTAGGCGCCCCTGAGGTGCACGGCGATCACCGCGTCCCAGTCGTCGTCGTTCATCTTGTGGAACATGCCGTCGCGCAGGATGCCGGCGGGATTGATGATGGCGTGCAGGCCGCCGAATGCGTCCCTGGCCTGCTCGACCATGGCCCTGACGCTCGCCATGTCGGCCACGCTGTCGGCGTTGGAGATGGCCTGCCCGCCGGCGGCGCGAATTTCGTGGGCGGTCTGTTCGGCCGGGCCCGCGTCGCCGGCGTCGCCGCCGCTGAGCCCGCCGCCGAGGTCGTTGACCAGGACCTTGGCCCCTTCGCGCGCCGCCAGCAGGGCGCACTCCTTGCCGATACCGCCCGCGCCGCCGGTCACGATCAGCACACGCCCGTCCAAAACGCCCATGGTGTCCTCTGCGATCGGGGCGCCGTCGCCTCGATGATCAGGCCGCTCCGTCCGTATCGGGGAGATTTCAAGTGTTATCCAAAACCTGATGCACATAGACCCGATGATTTTCCGGTATCGACCAATAACGCGCCCGGCCATCCAAGACTTTCGCGTCGAAAAGGACGAGCGTTGAGGCTCAGCGGGTGCGGGTCACGATCTTTCCTCCGTCGACCGATTCCACGGTCCAGGCCGCCTCAGCCGGAGCATGCTTCTTGGCGACGCGGATGGCCTGGTCCGGCCGTCTCAAATTCACGAAATGGGATTGACCGACCTTGAGGGTCAGGAGCTTCGCTGACACGAGGCCGATCGGGCGCGGCATAGGGATCTCCGGTGAAAAGACCGCCCGGGCGGCAGGGTCGTGTGGAGGGCCGGGGGAGGGGGCGCCTCTCCGCACACCCCTTCGTCCGGATGACGAGGCTGGAGACGCCGGCGTCGCTGCAGCGCCGGTCGACCGTCTCGACGGGGCCGTCTATCCGAGGTCGGCTGCCAGGGGCTGGGCGCCGCCGACCGCGAGGGCTTTGGCGTCCCGGCGATCGGCCGCCGCCGCGTAGCGTTGGGCCAGGACGGCGCAGACCATCAGCTGCAGCTGGTGGAACAGCATGAGGGGCAGGATCATCGGTCCCACCATCGCCGGCGGGAACAGGGCGCCGGCCATCGGCACACCGGACGCCAGGCTCTTCTTGGAGCCGCAGAACACCACCACCACCTCGTCGGCGACGGAAAAGCCGAGCGCCCGCGCGCCCAGGGTGGTTGCGACCAGCGCGAGGGCGAGGATGATCGCGTCGATCGCCAGGGTCCAGCCGAGGTCGCTGACCGAATACCGCTTCCACAGTCCCTCGACCACCGCGGCGCTGAACGCGGTGTAGACCACGAGCAGGATGACGCTGCGGTCGACCTTGGCCAGAATGGCCTTGTCACGCTCGAGCCAGGGCAGGAGCCGCGGGCGTAGAAGGTGGCCGAGGACAAAGGGCAGAAGCAGCTGCAGGGCGATCTTGACCAACGCACTCCAGGAGAAGCCGCCGCCGCTTGACGACAGTAGCAAGCTGGCCAGGAGGGGCGTCAGGAACATGCCCAGAAGATTGGACGCCGACGCGCTGCACACGGCCGCGGGTACGTTTCCGCGCGCCAAGGATGTGAAGGCGATGGAGGACTGCACGGTCGACGGCATCAGGCAAAGCAGCAGGACGCCCGCGCCGATGGCGGGGTTCAACCAGGGGGCCGTCGCGGCGCGCGCGATCAGGCCCAGGACCGGGAACAGCACGAACGTCGCGGCCAGGACGGACAGATGTATGCGCCAGGCGCCGAGGCCATCCATCACCGCTTGCCGCGAAAGCTTGGCCCCGTGCAGGAAGAACAGCACCGCGATGGCGATGTCGGTCACGATGTTCGCGGGATGGGCCCAGGCGCCGCGCACCGGCAGGATGCTGGCGAGGACGACCGTCGCGACGAGCGTCAGCAGAAAGCCGTCGATCTTGAGTTTCATCAGGCCTGTCCCCCAGGGCCCGGCGCGGCGCTCAGTTCCGGCGGCAGGAAACCACGAATGTAGACGTCGGCGACCTTCTCGGAAAGCTCGTAGGCGCTGTATTGCCCGCTCAGGAGGTAGATCTTGATCAGCCGTTCGAGGCTGCCGTTGTAGCACTGCGAGACGAAGACCGGATCGAGGTCGCGGCGGAAGTAGCCGGCGCCCTGTTCAAACGCGATATTGCGCGAAACGAGGGCCACGACCTCGTCGCGGATAACCTGCGAGGCGCCATCGGAAAAATAGCCGATCGACGCCAGCTTCGGGTTGTCCGAGAAGTACTGCAGGAAGGCCTGAATGGCCGTTCTCATCTTCTCGCGGACATCGACCGCCGGGACCGAGGCGGGAAGGCGGGCATGTTCGATCACATGGTTCAGTTCGTCGTGCACGCGGCGCACGAGGTGCTCGTGGACCGCTTCCTTGGTCTTGAAATAGAGGTAAAAGGTCGGCTGGGTCAGGCCGGCGCGGGCGACGATTCCGCTGATCTTCGCCTCATGGAATCCGAAAGCGGCGAACTCGTCGATCGCCGCGTCGATCAGCTTCGCCCGGGTCCGGTCGGCGCGGCTCGGCCCCTTGGGTTTGCCTGGACGCTCGCCAGGCCGAACGCGCGCTGCGACCTTGTCCTGCAGCCTGTCCATACGTCTCGTTCCGTCTCCTCGGAGCGGACCAGGCCGCCCAGCCTCCTCTTAGCGACGGCCATCCGGCCGTGCAACCCGCACTAAACATACTTTTCAGTAGGTCGTACTTTGATGGTCTTGCCGGTTCTGGCGGCGTGCTGGGTTAATTAGCAGGCAGAGATGGGCGTATCCGCGGGGTCGGCGTGTAGAGAATACTGAAAAATAATATTACTTTCAAGTATGTTGCGCTGGACGGGGCGCGGCCGAGTCGCTAGCGTCGTCTTTGGCCCGCGCCGAAAGGTGCGGTCCGCGCCACGGTGTTCGGCAACGGAGGGCGAAGATGGAACTGAGGCAGCTCCGCTACTTCAAGGCCGTGTCGGACGCGCGCAGCTTCGTCGGCGGCAGCCACTATCTTCGCGTCGCCCAGCCTGCGCTGAGCCGTTCGATCGCCAAGCTCGAGCAGGAACTCGGCCAGTCCCTGTTCGTGCGTCACAGCGGCGGCGTGACGCTGACCGATGCGGGCGTGCTGTTCTACAAGCACGTCAAGACCATCTTCCAGGACATGCGGCGGCTGACCGACGAGATGGCCGCCGACATGAACGTTCCGCATGGCCTCGTCTCGCTGGGCGCGCCCGCGTCCATGCAGTCCATCCTGACAGCGCCCGTGGCGGCGGCGTTCGTGAAGCGCTTTCCCGACGCCGAACTGATGGTGCTCCAGAATGCGAGCGCGCCGCTTCGCGACGGGGTCGCCAGCGGACAGGTCGATGTGGCGGTCATCTCCACCAACGCGCTGGCGCGCGGCGTGCACTATGAGCCTTTGCTGACCTTGAACTTCTGCCTGATTTGCCCGGCGGACATGGCCGAGCAATTCGGCGACTCGGTCGGCGTCAATGATCTCGTCGATCTGCCGCTGATCCTGTGCGGCTATCCGGACACCCTGCGCACCTATCTCGACGAAGCGTTTTCCCACGTCGCGGCGATCCCCAAGGTGCGTTGCGAGGTCAATACAGGATCGCTGGTGCTGGATCTGGTTTTGGGCGGCGCCGGCCTCGGTATCGTGCCCAGCGGCGTTCTGCCGAACGACCGGCGCGACCTTGCCGCGGTTCCCATCCGCGACCTGCAGGCCTCATGGGTTGTGGCCACCTCGTTCGATCGCGTCGGATCGGCGGCGGTGCGGCGGCTGACGCAGATGCTTGTGGATCACGTTCGCGACCTCGCCGACGGCGGGATGTGGCCCACGGCGCGATTCGACGGCCGTGATGCGGTGGAGGCCCCGATCGTCGACATCGCGCCCCATCTCATGCGGCAGTTTTCGGCGCGTACGCTCGGGGGATCGCCGCTCGGGGGGGCTCCGGCCGGAGGCGAAGCCCACGGCGAGTACAGGACCGGTTAGCCCGGGCGGCGCCCGCCGCCGGCGCATCCCATGCCGGCCAAGCATTCCCGCTATGACAAGTCTGTGTTGGGCGGCGCGCTGCCGATATCGCAAACTATAGTTCGCAAATTCTGTTGTCGGGATTTTTGACATGGCCTCCAAGAACGTTCCGGTCACTATAATTGGCGGGGGCCCGGTGGGCTTGGCGCTGGCCCTGTCCTTGGCAAGGCAAGGCGTGCGATCTCGAGTCCTCGAAATAAGCGAAACCACGACCACCCACCCCAAGGCGCGCGGCGTCTGGGCGCGCGCGATGGAGATCTTCCGTCAGTTCGGGATCGAGGATCGTATCCGCAGCGGCGGCCTGCCGGACGGATCCGACAACTTCGTCCTGCTCGACGGTCTGGACCACGAGCTGGCGCGCACCGAGGCGGAGCCCAGGAACGACCATGGCCCGGCCCGTAAGAGCATAGTGTCCCAGGACGTGGTCGAGGAAAGCCTCGCCTGGGCGGTCGCGGGCCAGCCGAACGCCGAGGTGTGCTGGAGGACTGAATTCATCGGCGCCGTGGAGGACGAGAGCGGCGTGGTCATCCAGGCGCGCGACCTCAAGACCGGCGAAATCCTCTCCTGGCGCAGCGACTTTGTCGTGGGCTGCGACGGCGGGGCCGGCGTCGCCGCGAAAGCCGCCGGCATCGAATACGAGCGGGTGCCGATCCAGGCGGTCATGCTGAACACCTATTTCAAGGCGGACCTGAGTTCATACCCCTGCGCCCGCGACGGCGGTGTGCTGGTCAACCGGATCGACGACGAGCGCGACCCCATCCATATCCTGAACACCAACGGCGCGGATCGGTGGCTCATGCTGCGACCGATCGGTCGGGAAAAGGACGAGCGGGAACGGCCGATGACCGAGGACGAAACCGTCTCCTTCATCCGCACTGTCCTTCGGGCCCCGCACCTGCCGATCGCCGTGATCAACGAATCGACCTGGCGCGTCACCCGCCGCGTCGCGTTGAAATTCCGCAACGGCCGGTTCTTCCTGGCCGGAGACGCGGCCCACCGCTTCCCGCCGAACGGGGGCCATGGCATGAACTCGGGTATCGAGGACGCCCATAACCTCGCCTGGAAGCTCGCCTTCGTGCTGCGGGGCGAAGCCGGGCCCGCACTCCTGGACACCTACGAGGCTGAGCGCCAGCCCCGCGCGTTCGCCAACGCGGAGATGGCGTTCAAGAATTACGCCCGGTACCCTTATGTGCGCGCCGCCCACAAGAGCCTGGATCCGGACCGGATCGCGTTCTGGATCAAGGATCTCAACAACCACATTCACAGCAGCGGACACGTCCTCGGCTTCGTCTACGACGACGGGGCGCTGATCGCGGACGGGACGACCCGCCCGCCGGAATCACCCCGGTTCTACGAGCCGACCGATCGTCCGGGCAGCCGCTTCCCGCATATCTGGCTGGATGACGCCCATACCCGCACCACCCTCGATCTGTTCGACGACAGCCTGGTGCTCGTGGTCGGAGCCGACGGCGAGGTGTGGCGGCGGGCCGCCGCGACGGCCGCCGAAAGCCTCTCGATCAAGCTGCCGGTGTTCGCGCTGGAGGACGCCGGCCTGCGGGAAGGCGTGCACATCGGGCCGAGAGGCGCGGCGCTGGTGCGGCCGGACGGGGTCACGGCCTGGCGTATCGGCTGGCTGCCCGCCGATCCTGCCGTGGAGCTGGAGCAGGTGATCAACACCGTCCTGAGGCGCTAGGGATGGACTCCGTCGCTGAGCTGATGCGCTCGATCGACGAGGTCGACGACGCCCTGGTCGGCCTTCTCGTCGATCGTTTCGAGCTTTCCCGCCAGATCGGCCTCACCAAGCGCGAACTTGGGCATGCGCCGTACGACCCCGAGCGCCTGCGAGCCCTGACGAGCCGATTTGTCGAGCACGCCAGCGCGCGCGGACTGGCCGCGGGCATGGCCCAGCTGGTGATCTCGGCCATCGTCGCTCAGGCGGTGGTCCAGCGGCTGGAAATCTACGCCTCCGCGCCGGCCGGGGCCTAGCGCGCCGGACGGAGGAACCGCGTCGCTGCGGGCGAGCTATGCCGCTCGGGCATTTGCGCAATGATTACTGGATGTTGGATTGAGGGCGGTGCGGCGACCTAATCTGAGCCGGCCCTGGGCTGTGACGAGGAAGGATCAATTCGCGATGCGGTGCGGGCCTGTCTTGAACGGGGCGATTCCGGATCGTCGCCTTTGCGAAGTGAGCGCGTAGCGTCATGCCTGAGACTCCGCCGACCCGCATAAGCATCGATCAGCTGGAGGTCGCCTGCCGGATCGGCGGCGAAGGCCCGCCGGTGGTCCTGCTGCACGGCGCCGAGGGCGATCATCGTGTCTACGATCGGCTGCAGGACAGGTTGGCCGCATTCAGTCGCGCGATATCCTTCGACCAGCGTGACTGCGGCCAAACCCGCTTCACCGGACCCGAACCGAGCGTCTACGCTCTGGAGGACGTGGCGGCCGACGCCGTCAAGCTGCTCGACGCCCTCGAGATCGAACGCGCCGTCTTTTTCGGCATTTCGCTGGGGGGGCTCCTGGCCCAGATCGTGGCCGTGCATTGGCCGGAGAGGGTGGCGCGCCTGGTGCTGGGCCTCACCTGGCCCGGCGACACCACGCTCGGCGCCCTGAACCCCGAAGTCCTGAAGCGACGAGAGGCGCTGAGCCGGTCGGGCGATGCGGCGCCGCGGCTGATGGCCGAGCTCTTTACGACGCCCGCCTACGCCGCCGCTCATCCCGAGATCGTTGCGGTGCTGGCGGACCTTCAGACCATGCCGACGGAGACGGCCAGAGCGCGACGCCGGCGGGCCTTGGCGGAGGTGAAGCCCATCGATCCGGCGAGGATCACGGCGCCCGTTCTCCTGATCGCGGGCGAGGAGGACCAGCTCGTGCCGCCGTCCATCGTGGCGGGATTCAAGCGCCCTCTGCCGACCGCGACCATGGTCACGCTTCCGGGGGTCGGCCACCTCGCCGCCATCCAGGCGCCTGATCTCCTGGCGTCCCATTTGAAAGACTTCCTCGATGGACAGTGAACCCGTGGCGAACGACGTCGGGGCGGCCACGCCCGGCCGGGTGCAGCATGTCACGCTGGTCATCCGCGACGAGGCCGAGTCGCGCGCATTCTACACCGACGTGCTGGGCCTGACGGAGGCCGGCGATCGTCCCGAGCTGCCCATCGGCGGCCTGTGGCTGCAGGTCGGGGACATGCAGATCCACCTGCTTGTCCCCCCCGATCCGGACGAACTGCCACGCGCGCGCCGCCTCGACCGCACCCCGCTGGCGCCGCACACCGCGTTCGAGGTTTCGGCGCTCGGCCCGATCGTCGAGCGGCTGCGAGGTCTTGGGGTCGATGTCATCCTGAGCGAGTACGTGGACGGACAGGCCTTCCTGCTCGATCCGTCCGGCAACGTGCTGGAACTGAACGCGCCGGCGGGCGCACAGTGACGGACAAGGAGCCCTACAAGCCCGCCAGCGCCGCGGCGGGCTTCACGACCCGGCCTGAACTGGCGGGGACATTCGGGGCGGTGGCGTCCACCCACTGGATCGCGTCCGCCGTCGGCATGAAGATCCTCGAGACCGGGGCCAACGCCTTCGACGCCGCGGTGGCGGTCGGCTTCGTGCTGCAGATCGTCGAGCCGCATCTGAACGGGCCGGGCGGCGACGCGCCGATCCTGGCGGCGCGTCACGACGATGACGCGCCGACCGTCATATGCGGTCAAGGCGGCGCCCCGGGTGCGGCGACCATCGAGGCCTTCGAACGTCTGGGGCTGGAGCTGATCCCCGGGACGGGGCTGCTCGCCGCCTGCGTCCCGGGCGCCTTCGGGGCGTGGCTCACGCTCCTGCGCGACTGGGGCACGATCTCGCTTCGGGCCGCGCTCGAGCCGGCGATCGGCTACGCCGTCCAGGGTCATCCGATCCTGGGCTCCGCCGTGCGGACGATCCGGTCGGTGGAAAGCCTGTTCCGCGACTCGTGGCCGACGTCCGCGGCGACCTTCCTCAAGAACGGGGTCGTCCCTGAACCGGGCGACCTCTTCCGCAATCCGGTGTTGGGCGCGCTGTATGCGGACATCGTCCAGCATGCCGAGAGCGCCGCGGGCGGTCGCGAAGCACAGATCGATGCGGCGCTCGCCTATTGGTACGAGGGACGCGTCGCCGATGAGATCGGGCGTTTCTGCGCGACGACGCAGGCCCTGGACGTGTCGGGACGTCGGCATGCCGGCTTGCTCACCGGCGACGACCTGGCGGGCTGGCGACCGGGGCTCGAACGTGCGGTCAGTGTCGACTTCGCGGACCATCGCGTGTTCAAGTGCGGCGCCTGGAGCCAGGGGCCGACCATGCTGCAGGCCCTGAACATCCTGCAGGGCTGCGATCTCGAGACCCTCGATGATGAAGGGCCCGAGTTCGTCCACCTGGTCACCGAGGCCCTGAAGCTGGCGTTCGCCGACCGCGACGCCTGGTACGGGGACACCCCCGACGTTCCCCTCGATCGGCTCCTGAGCCGGCCATACGCCGATGAGCGTCGCGCTCTGATCGGCGGAACCGCCATGCTGGACGTGAGGCCGGGGTCGATCGGCGACCTTCCTCCCCAGTCACCCCTGGTCCGCCCGTCAGGGTCCGGCCCCGGCAGCGCGCCGGGCGGCGGCGAGCCCACCTTCCAGCCGCTGTCGTTCCAGGAGCCGCCGCGCCCTTCGACACCCGGCGCCGTCGGTCGGGGCGACACCTGCCATGTCGACGTGGTCGACCGCTGGGGAAACACGGTATCGGCCACGCCGTCGGGCGGATGGTTGCAGTCGAGCCCGGTCGTGCCGGCGCTGGGCTTCGCCCTGGGGACGCGGCTGCAGATGTTCTGGCTGCATCGCGGACATCCGAACTCGCTCCTGCCAGGCAAGCGCCCAAGGACGACGCTCTCGCCTTCGATGGCGTTTCGCGACGGCTCCGCCTACCTGGCGTTCGGAACGCCCGGCGGGGACCAGCAGGAACAATGGTCCCTGCTCCTGTTCCTGCGCCACGTCCTGAAGCGACAGCCCTTGCAGCGCGCGATCGATGCGCCCGCCTTCCATACCGATCATCTGATCGGAAGCTTCTGGCCCCGGGAGTTCTCGCCCGGCAGCCTGATTTTGGAAGGGCGGTTCACGGCGTCGGCCGCCTCCGATCTTCGCCGGCGCGGCCATGTGGTCGAGGTCGGCGAGCCCTGGTCGCAGGGACGCCTGTCGGCCTGCGCCTTCGACCGTGCGGCGGGCCCCTTGCTGCGTGCGGCGGCGAATCCTCGCGGCATGCAGGGCTATGCGATCGCCCGTTGAGGGAAGTCGCCTTGCACGCCCGATGACCGCGTATGCTCGAACGGCATTGGTCGGATGATCAAAAGGCCTTTGCCGGGACGACAGCCCTTCGTCGATGGTCTCATACCAGCCATCGCAAAGATTGACCCATATGACTCTGTTCCGTTCATCCCGGCATTCGCCGGGGATGAGCGGGAGAAGAGACAAGCACATCGATGGATGGTCTTAGGCTGCGCGTCGGTGCAGGCGATCGCCGCGAGACTGAGACTGCCGTGATCCGGCGCGACCTCGAGGCTCGGACGCCGAGCCCGCTTCGGATCGCCTGAAATCGCGGGGTTGTTGAAGGAAGGCAGTTCAGGACGAACCATGGCGACGACCGCTTTGAACTCCGCCGACGCTCCGAACGAAGTCGCCGTCAAGGCCGCGCCCTCGCCATCGCAGGCGCGCGACGCTGGCTTTCTCATGCTGGCGCTCGTCGTCGCCATGACCATCGCCTTCATCGATCGGCAACTGCTCAACCTCCTCGTGGACCCGATCCGCAAGGACGTGGGCATCACCGACGCCCAGTTCAGCCTGCTGCAGGGGGCTTCGTTCTCGATCATCTATGTCTTCGCCATGCTGCCGATCGCCTGGGCCTCCGATCACTTCAATCGCAAGTACATCCTGATCTTCAGTATCGCCGCGTGGAGCCTGATGACCGTGGCGTTCGGCCTGGCGGGAGGGTTCCTGGGCCTGCTGGCCGCACGGGCCTGCGTGGCGATCGGTGAGGCCGGATCCACGCCGGCCTCGGTCTCCATGCTCCGCGACGCCTATCCAAAGCACCGGCAGGCGGCCGCCGTATCGGCGCTCACGGTCGGAACCTACCTCGGCGGCGGCATCTCGCTTTCGGTGGGCGGCCCCGCGCTGGACTGGCTGTCGAAGATGAAACTTCACTCAGGCCTGCCGGGCGGGTTGGCGCCGTGGAGGCTCCTCTTCTGCGGCGCCGGGGCGCTCGGGCTGGTCGCCATCGCCCTTCTGCTCTTCATCCGGGAGCCGGGGCGGACGGCGCCCAGGAATGCGCTGGCGTCGTGGCGCGAGTACCTGCGGCTGCTCAAGATCGAGCGCGCCCGCGCCGTGGCGTTTCTTTGCGCCTTCATCGGCATTGTCGGCATGTCGACGGCGGCGCCGGCCTGGCTGCCGGCGCTGTTCATGCGACGCCACGGCTGGTCCGCCCACACCGCCGGCCTGGCTTTCGGCATGACCCATCTCGTGTTCGGGATCGTCGGCGCGCTCGGCGCGGGGTGGCTTGTGGACCGGCTCACCGCCCGAGGGCGGGCGATGGCGCACGTGACGATCCTGCGGTGGGGCGTCCTGGCCATCGGCGTCGGCGGCGCGCTGTCGGCCATCCTGCCCGATGCGGGGGTCGCCCTGGCGTTCAGCTGCCTGGGCCAGCTCGGCGTCGGCGCCTGTCTCGCCCTGGGCGCGCTGGGCTTTCAGGCCATGTTCCCGATGCGGTTCAGCGGTCGAGGGGTCGCCACCTACCTCCTGGCCACCAACATCTTTGGCGCGGCGGTGGGGCCGACGGCGGTGCCCCTGGTCGCGGGTCTCCTTCACGATCCCAAGGCGATCGGGCCGGCGCTGATGATCTGGACCAGCCTGGCCGCCGTGTGGAGTCTCGGTTGGCTGCTTCGGCTCGGACAGGTCTCCGCCGGCGGCGCGGCGTCCTAGCCGGGCGTCGGCGATCGCTCCCGGCGAGGACGGGGATCGAGGGTCAGTCGCCGATCCGCCCCTGCGAAAGGCGTTCGGGGGCGCGCAGGCGGATCGCGCCATAGCGCAGCTCCAGGAGGCCGGCGCTTCGCCAGGCGCCGAGGTGCTGGTTCACCGACTTGCGCGACAGGGCGGTCAACTCGGCCAGATCCGCCTGACTGACCGGGATCCAGCCGTCGTCGTGGGCGGCGAAGGTGCGCGACAGGGCGACCAGGCGGGCGGCCAGTCGGGCCCGGGGGCCGAGGCTCAGCGCTTCGCCGGCCAGACGCACCACGTGGGCCAGCTGGCCGTAGACCAGCTCGCTCACCGCGCGCCAGACCTCCGGCTCGACGCGGGCGGCGGCCTGCAGGCCGATGTCGGAGATCCGCAGCACGGCGACCGGGGTGGCGGCGATGGCGCTGACCAGCCGCGGGCCGCCGCCGAAACTGATGGACTGGCCGAGCGCGGCGCCGGGGCCCAGCAGGTCGAGCAGCACCGTCCGGCCGTCCTCGACGGTGGTCAGCACCCGCACCACTCCGCTCAGCACCACGAAGACGCCGGTGGCCTCGTCGCCCTCGCCGTGCAGCCACTGGCCGGGCTCCAGGGCCGTGCGCCGGCCGCGGCCGACCAGGGCGTCGCGGAGAGCGACGGGCTGGCGGCCCAGCCAAGCGCTCGCGGCCAAGCCCTCAAGTGTAACTTCAGTTACAGTCATGGCCGACAATGCGGCGTAGGAGCGGGGGCGTCAACTGCATCGGGAGAGCGGCGTATGATGGCCAGGTTCGCACTGATCGGAACCTTGACTCTGGCGGGCGCAAGCCTCGCCGCGGCGCAGGAGGCGCCGACGGGCTACACCCGCGCCGCCCAGGCCCAGACGCTGAAGGCGTTCGACTTTTCCGACCACCAGGATTTCGACTTCGCCCGTCGCGGCTTCATCGCCACCCGCGCCGATCCCCTGATCAAGGCGGCCGACGGCCGTGTGGTCTGGGACCTGGCGGCCTTCGACTTCGTCAAGGGCCCTGCGCCGGACACGGTCAACCCCAGCCTGTGGCGCCAGGCCCAACTCCTGGCGACGAACGGCCTGTTCCAGGTCTCGGACCGGGTCTATCAGGTGCGCGGCTTCGACCTCGCCAACATCACCTTTGTCCGCGGCGACACCGGCTGGATCGTCATCGACACCCTGACGGCCACCGAGACGGCGCGCGCGGCCCTGGAGCTGGTCAACGGCAAGCTCGGCGAGCGGCCGGTGGCGGCGGTGATCTACACCCATGGCCACGCCGACCATTTCGGCGGCGCGGGCGGGTTGATCCGCCAGGCCGATGTCGACAGCGGCAAGGTGCAGGTGATCGCCCCCAAGGGCTTTCTGGAAAGCGCGGTGAGCGAGAACGTCATCGCCGGGGCGGCCATGAGCCGGCGCGCGGCCTACCAGTTCGGCTTGCCCCTGCCCAAGGGGCCGACCGGCCAGGTCGACGGCGGCATCGGTCCGGCCCTGGCGGTCGGGACCCAGAGCCTGATCGCGCCGACGGTCAGCATCGACCACACCGGCCAGACCCTCACGCTCGACGGGGTGCGCTTCGAGTTCCAGATCACGCCGGGGACCGAGGCGCCGGCCGAGATGAACCTGTTCCTGCCCGACCTGCACGTGCTGGACCTGGCCGAAAACGCCAACGCCACCCTGCACAACGTGCTGACGCCCCGCGGGGCCCTGGTGCGCGACGCCAAGGTCTGGGCGACCTACCTGACCCAGTCGCTGCGCCTTTACGGCGACAAGTCCGACGTCCTGATCACCAGTCACGCCTGGCCGCGCTTCGGCCGGGACGTGATCGACGCCTTCATCGCCCAGCACCGCGACGCCTACGAATTCCTGCATGACCAGACCGTGCGGCTGATGGACGAGGGGCTGACAGGCGAGGAGATCGCCGCGCGCCTGACCCTGCCGCCGGCCCTGGAAAAGGACTGGTTCAACCATGGCTATTACGGCTCGATGGCCTTCAACAGCCGGGCGGTCTACCAGCGCTACATGGGCTGGTACGACGCCGATCCGGTCCATCTGGCGCCGATGGCGCCGGCCGCGCGGGCAGGGCGCTATGTGGAGGCCATGGGCGGCGGCGCGCGCGTGACGCAGCTTGCGCAGTCGGCCTACGACGCGGGCGACTACCGCTGGGCGGCCGAGCTGCTCGACAAGGTGGTGTTCGCCGGCGGCGACACCGCGGCCGCCAAGGGCCTGCTGGCCCGCAACTACGACCAGCTTGGCTACCAGACCGAGAATGCGCTGGAGCGGAACATGTACCTGACCGCCGCCTCGGAGCTGCGTTCGGGGATCAAGTCCGGCGGCGGCCCGGCGCGAACCATGGACCTGATCCGCAACACGCCGTCGGGCGATCTGTTCGACCTCCTGGCCGTGCGGCTGAACGCGGATAAGGCCGGCAGCGGGCGCGTGGCGCTGGAGATCGTCTTTCCCGAGCGCAACGAGCGCACCTTCGTCACCGTGCGGAACGGCGTCCTGATCCACGAGCCGATCGCCGCCCCCGGCCCCGTGGACGCGACCCTGACCCTGTCGCGTCCGACCTTCCTGGCCCTGGCCTTCCTGGGGGGGAAGGTCTCGACTCAGGTCGCGGCCGGCCAGGTCAAGGTCGACGGCGATCCCGAGGCCCTGCAGCGCCTGATGGGCTGGCTCGACGCTTTCCACAGCGACTTCCCGATCGTGACGCGCTGAGGCGCCATCACATCCTTCGCAGGGACGAGCGCTGCAGATAGAGCCCCGGCGCGGCGGGTGCCGACCGATCGCGCGATCGACAACCGCCGCCGCGATGCTCTAGCTAGTGGCGAAGCGTCAGCTCGATTCCCACGGTTCTGGGCTCGTTGAGGGTGTGGAAGAAGAAGCCGGCCGAGGCCTGGGCGGCGCCGTCGACGTGGGTTTCGCCCGTGACGTTCTTGGCGAACAGCGCCAGCTCGAGCGTGCCGGGCCTGTTGGTGACGGCCAGACGCATGGAGACATCGGCGAAGCCGTTCTCCACGCCCAGGTCGCCCGTGTAAGGCGAGTGGTTATTGGCCGGCTGCGAGTAGACGTGCGTCCTGGTCTTGTAGGTCGTCGAGAACTCGCCGTCCCACTGGCTGGTCAGCTCATGCTTGTAGTCGACGGTGAGCGAGCCTTGGAACCGCGGCGCTTCCGGCAATTCATTTCCCGTGAAGCTCACGCCGGCGCCGCCGCCGTTCGGAAACGACTCGAAGTAGGCGTGGTTGAACCCGAGGCCCCCGTAGATCTTGAGTCCCGGATAGAGGGCGGCGCTGAAATCCGCCTCCATACCCTCGCTTTTCACCTTCGCGGCGTTGGTGATCACGCTGATGATCAGCGGCGGAAGCGCGGGATTGGGATTTGGCTCGAACAGGTTCTGCGACTGCTGGAAGTTCGAGAAGTGTTCGGTGTAGACGTCGGCGTTGATCCGCACACGATTGTCGAAGAACTGCGCCTTCACGCCGGCCTCGTAGTTGACGACCGACTCCTTGTTGAACTGGATGCCGCCGAGGGATTTGACGAGGTCCATGTTGAAGCCGCCCGCGCGGTCGCCTGTGCTGTAAAGCGCGTAGATGTTGAGGCCTTTGATCGGGGTCACCGTGACGCTGAGGACGGGATCCACGCTCGACTCGGTCAGACCGAAGCGCCGGTCCACCTGGGGATACCCGGCGGGGATGCCCGTGGCGGTCTGAACCTTGGTCGCCGCTTTCGAGGTGTTCTGGACTCTGACCCCGCCGTCGATCGCCAGCCACGGGAACGGGTGAAGGGCGCCGTGCCCGAAGACCGCTTCCTGGTCCTCCGCGACGACCCCGGTGCCGACGGCGGGCACTCCCTGCAGGGCGGCGACCGGATATTGATTACCGTTCTTGAGCTGCTCGAACTCACCGGGATTGTCGTGATAATAGAACGCGCCCACGACGTAGTCGAAATATTTATAGAGAGGCGACGCGATGCGCACCTCCTGGCTCAACGACCAGTCCGTATATTTGAAGTTGATGTCGATGATATCGAGCGGCTCGCCCTCTCCGCCATAGCTCAGATGGTCCGTGGAGGTTCGGTAGGAACTGATCGACGTCAGCGTGAAGTCCGCCGGTAATTTTTGCGTCAACGTCCCGGCGACGCCGTAGATCTCACGCTCCCGGCTCGGGTTGTTGAAGACATTCGTCTGATAGTTGGGCATCCCCTTGTCGGGCCCGTTTGAATATTGGCCGACGGCGAGCAGGATCGAATCCCGCGCGCTCACGGCGTCCGCCGTCAGGTCGAAGGTCGTGTCCGGGGTGGGGGTGTATCGTACCTGAACCCGCCCGGCGAAGTCCGTGCCGCCGCCGAGTCGGGTATCGTTGAATATGTTCTTGTAGTAGCCGTCCTGCGTCTGGCCGGCCAGCGTGATCCGCACCGCGATATCGTCGGTGACCTTGGTATTGTAGTAGCCCGATCCGGACAGCAGATCCCGGCTGCCGGCGTCGATGGTCATCCTCGAGCTGTCGGTGAGCGTGGGCTTCTGCGACTCGATGGCGATGACGCCGGTCAGGGAATTGTTGCCGAACAAGGTTCCCTGAGGTCCGCGCAGGACTTCGATGTTGTCGACGTCGTAGATCGGATAGTTCACCGACGTGGACCGTCCGAGCGGGACGCCGTCCAGGTAGAAGCTCACGCGGTTGTCGATGCCGGGATTTCGCGAGTAGTCGCCGACGCCACGCATGCCGACAAAGGCTTCCAGGCGGATATTGTCCGGCCGCAGCTCGAGACCTGGCACGGTGTTGTCGAGGTCCATCGTGGTCTCGACATGCTGCGCCTTCATGGTGTCGGCGGTGACGGCGACGATCGAGAACGGAGTCTTCTGAAGATCTTCGGCGCGGTGCCGCGCCGTGACCACGACTTCCTGCAGCGCGTCGGACCTGCTTGCGGGTGGCGCGGCGTTATCCGGCGCTGAGGACGCGGACTGCGCGTGCGCGGGGGCGCCCGAGCACAGCAACGAAATCGCCAACAGCGAGGTCGTTGCGTACAGGCCGCGGATGCTGTTGATCCTCAACCGCCGACCGTACCTGGGAGCCGAGACCGCTGTATTCCGCGCCTCGCTGGACGAGGAGAGCCCTTTAGTCTTTTCCATGCACAATCCCCCGCTGCCCGGTTTTATCGGAACATCTCCGATTGGCTTCCTTAGGGCATGACAGTCTGATGAAAGGCTCGGGCGTCCGGTCGAAGCAAAGACTATGTTTTCATCGGTCCCATGCCGGAGGCGCATTGGGCGGCGCCGGGGCGGCCCGCCCGGGCCGCGGGTATGAAGCGGGTCCCGGGGACGTCCGGCGGGCCGGCCGCCGCGAGCCGCGTCCGCCATGCCGCGCAGGCATTCGGTTCATGAATTCATGGTGTTGGCGTCCCCGATCGCGGGATCGCTAAGGTCTGGTGCTCGAAGCCTCCGGGGTCGAGCCCGCTCATGCCGGCGCCGCCGGTCTTGGTCCGCTATGCCCGATGTTTCTGATGACGAGGTTGGCTCATCTTCGGAAAGTACGCCTTGCAGGGCGCAGACGGTCGCGCGCTCGATCCCGAGCGGCCACGGGCCAATGGCTCCGGTGATGCTCAGGGATCGCCCCCCCGGACACTGCAATACGACAGGAAAGTCAAAATGAGTGATGACGCCGTCAGGGAGGCGCTTCTCAATACCGTGCGCCGGTTCGTCACCGACCGCTTGCGGCCGCTCGAGCGAAAGGTCGCGGAGGACAACCAGGTGCCGGAAGAGGTGATCGCAGAGATGCGGGAGCTCGGCCTCTTCGGATTGTCGATCCCCGTTGAATACGGCGGGCTCGGCCTTTCCATGGAGGACGAATGCCTGGCGACCATCGAGCTCTGCAAGGCGTCCCCGGCCTTCCGCTCGTTTATCGGCACCAATGTGGGTATCGGCAGCCACGGCCTCGTCATGTTCGGCACGGAAGCCCAAAAGCGCGCCTATCTGCCGCGGATCGCCTCCGGCGAGATCATCACGTCGTTCGCGCTCACCGAGCCGGAAGCCGGCTCCGACAGCGGCAGCGTGCAGACCCGCGCCCGGCGTGACGGCGACCACTATGTGATCGACGGGGCGAAGCGCTACATCACCAACGCCGGTCGGGCGCACCTCTTCACCGTCATGGCCCGCACCAATCCGGAGGTGAAGGGCGGTGGCGGCGTGTCGGCCATCCTCGTCCCCAGGGATACGCCCGGCCTCTCGGTCGGCAAACCGGAGCAGAAGATGGGCCAGCACGGCGCCCACATCCACGACGTGAACTTCGACGGCGTCAGGGTCCCGGTAGAGAACCGGCTCGGCGAGGAGGGGCAGGGCTTCCGCATGGCGATGCAGGTGCTCGATCGCGGCCGTCTCCACATTTCCGCCGTGTGCATCGGCGTGGCTGAGCGGCTCGTCGCCGACAGCGTCGCTTACGCCCTCGAGCGCAGGCAGTTCGGCAAGCCGATCGCCGAGCAACAGCTGATCCAGGGCATGATCGCCGACTCCAAGACCGAGGCGCTGGCCGCCCGGGCGCTGACGCTGGAGACCGCGCGCAAGCGAGACGGCGGCGAGACCGTCACCCTGGAGGCGGCGTCGGCCAAGCTCTATGCGTCGGAGATGGTGGGACGGGTCGCGGACCGGGCCGTGCAGATCTTCGGCGGCGCCGGCTACACCGCCGATCATGGCATCGAGCGCCTCTACCGCGACGTTCGCATCTTCCGGATCTACGAGGGCACCAGCGAGATCCAGCGCCTCGTCGTGGCGAGGGAGACCTTGAGGCGAGGCGGCTGACCCCTCGAGAGGGCGCCGATCCCGACCGCTCGTCTCTCGACTCTCGGAACCGAGATCGGCTTCCCGTGGACCAAACTCAGAAGGATCGCGACGCCATGGCAGGGATTCTGGACGGTATAAGAATAGTCGACCTGACCAACGTCATCATGGGGCCCCTGGCGAGCAGGATGCTTGCGGACCTGGGCGCCGACGTGGTCAAGGTCGAAGCGCCGGACGGCGACAGCATGCGGGCGCATCGTCCCCATCTGACCGATGGCGTCAGCGCCATGTTCCTGAACCTCAATCGGAACAAGCGCAGCATCGTCCTGGATCTCAAGGCCGACGAAGATCGGGCCAGGCTCGAGCGCCTGATCGCGACGGCGGACGTGGTCATGCACAATCTGCGGGGCCCGGCGATGCGGCGGCTCGGCTTCGACTACGAGCGCTGCAGGGCGCTCAGACACGACATCATCTATTGCGCCGCCTATGGCTTCGGCGCGGACGGCCCCTACGCGGCGAAGGCCGCGTATGACGACCTGATCCAGGCCGCCTCCGGGTTCGCGTCGCTTTCGAAAGGGGCGACTGGCGCGCCCAGCTATGCGCCGTCGGTGATCTTCGACAAGATCTGTGGACAGGCCGTGGCCGCGGCCGTCCTGGCGGCCCTGGTGCATCGTCTGCGCACGGGCGAGGGACAGTCGGTCGAGGTCCCCATGTTCGAGGTCGCGATCGACTTCAACCTGGTCGAACAGATCGGCGGCGCCGCCCTCATCCCGCCCAAGGGCCCGATGGGCTATTCGCGATTACGCAGTGCGGAGCGGCGCCCGTTCAGGACGGCGGACGGTTACGCCTGCATTCTTCCCTATTCGGACAGGAACTGGAGCGATTTCTTCCACTTCACCGGTCGCGACGATCTCGTCGCCGATCCCCGCTTCCGGACGCTGCGCACCCGGCAGGATCATTTCGACGAGCTGTATGCGGAAATCCGCAGGGAGGCCGTCAAGGCCACGACGTCAGAATGGGTGACGTTCTGCGACGAGAAGGATATCCCCTGCATGCCTGTGATCGATCTCGAGGATATATTCGAGGACGAGCATGTCAAAGCGGTCCGTCTGTTTTCGGCTGAGCATCATCCGCACGGCGGAGACTACATCGCCATTCGTCCGCCCGTTAACTATAGCGCTGCGCCTTACACGCTGCGACGCCATGCCCCGCTCCTGGGGGAGCACTCGGACGAGATATTGGGAGCGCTGGACGGGCGGTAGCTCAATGTCTGCGTGAGCGCTCCGTCATATATCGGGCTGGCGAGACGCCGAGCGCCTTTCGAAACATCGTGACGAAGCTGCTGACGTTCTCGTACCCGAGGTCGCCCGAGACCTGCTTCACGGAGGCGCCGCTCGCAAGCCACTGCACCGCGAGAAGGATGCTCAACTGTTGTCGCCAACGGCCGAAGCTCATGCCCGTCTCAGCGGCGATCACGCGCTCCAGCGAGCGAACGCTGAGACCAGCCCGTCTCGCCCACGACTCGAGGGTCCTGCGATCAGCGGGATCGATCATCATGTCCTGGAAGATCGATCGAAGCCGGGGATCGGTTGGCATGGGCAGGTGAAGATTGTCGGGCGGCGCCGTCGAAATCTCATGAAGCAACAAGGCGGCGACCTGCGATTCTATTCCGTCCGCCTCATGATCCGCCGAGAACTGCGCGCTTCGGACGATCAGCTCGCGCAACAGGGGACTGACGGCGATGGTGCAGCACGTGGTCGGCAGGTTCGAGGTCGCAGCCGGTTGGACGAAGGCCGCATAGCTATCGATCATCCCGGAGGCCGCGATCCGGTGCACCATGCCGCCAGGCACCCAGAGCGCGCTCTGGGGCGGCACGATCCAGATTCCCCCTTCGACTTCACACCGAAAGACCCCGGAGAGTCCCAATAGGAGCTCCGCCTTCCGGTGGAAGTGATCATCCAGCTCCAAGCCTTCCGTGACCATTTCGACGCCGATCGTGACGACGTCCCCGCGCGCCGCTTCGACCGTCGGCATGAGCTCGGCGAGGTCATTCCACTGTCGCAGGATAGGCAACGGGCGAACTTCCAGACATTGGCAAAAACTCGATATATATTGGCTGAATTTCGCGTTTAAGTCAACCTCCCCGCCGAGTATGTTCAGCCTTGATGTCGACGATGGAGGCGTTGCGGTCACAAGCGGATCCACGCCATCGCCCTGGCGTCAGGCGATAATAAGTATATTAGAGGGTTAAATCATGACTTACGCTAAGGATCATACTTCGGTCGTCATCATTGGGGCCGGAGTGTCTGGTCTGGCGTTGGCGACGTTCCTGCGGACATCGGGTATAGACTGTGTCGTTCTCGAACGGATCGATCGGGATCGCCTCGAAGTGCGGCAACGCGCCGGCGTCGTCGACGCCCGCGCGGTGCGTATGTTCGAACGATGGGGACTGGCGGACAAGCTCCTTGCCGGCCCGCTCGCCCAGACCATTGATTATCGTATCAACGGCGTTGGCCGCGTTTTCGAGACCATCGAAGACGATGGCAGCCCTGGACGGTTCTGCACCCAGCAAATGCTCGTCAACAGCCTGTTGCGGGAACTGATCGATGTGATGGCCGGTGACGTCCGCTTCAGCGTCACCGACGTGTCGATCCAAAATGACGAAGACCGGCGTCCACGGGTCAGCTATTCAGATGGTGCAGGCTCGCACGAGCTGGTCTGCGACTACATCGTCGGGTGCGACGCCGAGCACGGTGTCAGCCGGGCGTCGATCCCGGATGGTGTCTTGACGAAGTACAGCCATGATTTCGGTTATGCGTGGCTGGCCGCGCTGGTCGAAGCGCCTGTCACCGGCCATCCGATCATGGGCGTCAGCGACTACGGCTTTGTCGCGCAGCTTCCGCGCGGCCCCCAGCGAAGCCGGTATTACCTGCAGTGCGCGCTCAGCGATGGACCGGCGGACTGGCCGGATGCGCGGATCTGGGATGAAATCCGGCTCCGTCTCGGCGACGGCACGGTGGAGAATGCCGAGGTTCACGACAAGGACGTCGTGCCCATGCGATCGGTGGTCTATGCGCCGATGCAATATCGGAATCTCTTCCTCGTTGGCGATGCCGCCCACCTCTGGCCGCCCACGGGCGCCAAGGGAATGAATCTCGCGCTCTACGACGTGGATGTGCTCGCCCAGGCGCTGGTGCGTGCGGTGCGCGATCATGACAGAGCGGCGCTGGACGCCTATTCAAGCACGGTCCTGCCGCACATCTGGAAGTACCAGGAGTTCAGCGCCTGGATGACCGACACGATGCACGACGCCGGCGATCCTACATTGAACGGTACGTTCCGCCAGATGGCCGCACGCGCTCGTCTCGATAACTTATTCGACTCCCCGACCGCAGCGCGTCTGCACAGCGAATACCAGCGGGGGCTGAACTGATGCCAGCCACGACGAACAAAGTCGCTCTGGTGACGGGCGGAGCGAGCGGCATCGGTCTGGCCATCGCCGCGCGGCTGGCGAAAGAAGGCGCCCTGGTCTTCCTGACCGGCCGTCGGGCTGTTGATGTCGAAGCGGCGGTCGCCCAAATCGGCCCTGCCGCGCGCAGCCTGGTGGCCGATGCGAGCGACCCGACGGATATTGAACGGGTCGTCGCGACAGTCGAGGCGCAAGGCGGGCAAATCGATGCGCTGGTCTACAACGCCGGCATCATGGAACCGGCGGACCTGAAAGAGACCACGCCGGAGCATTTCGACCGCCATTTCGCGGTGAACGTGCGCGGCGCCCTCCTCACCATGCGGGCGGCGGCGCCTTTCATGGCGGCCGGGGGCGCGGCGCTGTTCTTGGGGTCGGTCGCCGACGTGAAAGGGGCGACGCATTATGGAACATATGCCGCGACCAAGGCGGCCCTACGCTCGTACGTACGTGGCTGGACCACCGAACTCGCGCCGCGCGGCGTGCGCGTGAACATCCTGAGCCCCGGTCCCACGGACACCGCCATGATGGCGTCGATCCCAGTCGAAATGCGCTACGGGATCGTCAGCCAGATACCGCTGGCCCGCATGGCCCGGGCGGAGGAGGTCGCCGCCGCCGCGTGGTTCCTGCTCAGTGACGAAGCAAGCTTCGTGACCGGCGCCGAACTCTACGTCGACGGCGGCATGGCCCAGGTGTGACGGTCGCCGGACGAAGCCGCCGCCCACGTATTCTGCCAGCCGGCGGGTTATGACGGTTGGCGAGGCGGGGAGACGGCGCCCATTTGAATGAAGACGTCGAGGGTGTTGAGTTCGTCCCAGTGCTCGACGAATTTCCCGTCCTCGACCCGCCAGATGTCGATCGAATGCATGGCGAAGGGCTTGCCCGTACCGGAGTAGCCGAGAAGGTTTCCGGTGTGCGTGCCGTCGTAGCGATAGCGGCCGACCACGCGGGAGCCATCCGCGGAGACGAAGACGTCTTCCGCCGTCACGTTGAGGTCGGGCACGCCGGCGATGATGGCGCCAAGCACCTTCTTTGAACCCTCGAGGCCCGGTTCGGCGAAGGCGTTGTGGTTGATTTAGTGGGGCGACTTGATCTCGTCGAAGCGCGATACGTCGTGGCTGGACATGATCTCGGCGAAGCGGTGGCCGAGTTTGACCAGATCAGCATGGTTCGAGGTCGTCATTGTGTAGTCCTTTCCAGTGTTGAGGCGTTAGATCGATCGTTAGTGGGACCGGTTGTTACTGGGCGCCGAAGATCAGGCAGGCGCCCGTTGCGACGATGACCAGCCCCGTAAGGCCGTGCATGCCGAAGGCGAGGGCTCGGCTTCTGCCCGAGCGAAGCACGCTCACCATGTCGCCAAAGGCGATCAGGCTGGCGATGAGCATGAATTCGCCGAGCAGGCGCGGCGATCCCCGGGCGATGAGCAGGACGACGAAGAGGCAGGCGACGATATCTCGCGTGCCCTTCACCGACAGCCAGGCGGTGAAGCCGGTCGACAGGGGTGGTGAATCGGCGATGCCGAAGCCGGCGGAAGCGGTGGCGGGCGCCAGCCAGAAGCGCGCGCCGAGAAAGAGAATTGCGGCCGCGATCAGGCCTGAAAGCACATATCCGGCTTGGATCAGTAGGTGGGCTTGGGTCATTAGGGCTCGCTCCTGTCATCTGCAGACAATCTAGCGACGCTAGTATTTTGCGTCAAGGAAAAAACTAGCGTTGACAGAACGTCGTGCAGCGATAGGATTTCTGGATGTCGATCGTTGAACGCAAAGAGCGCCAGCGCGCGGAGCGCTATGAGCTCATTCTGGCTACGGCGCGCGAACTGGCCGAAGCCGAAGGCTGGGACGCGGTCACCACCCGCCGTCTCGCGGGGCTGATCGATTATAGCCAGCCGGTTCTCTACAGCCATTTCAAAGGCAAGGCCGAGATCATGGCCGCGGTGGCGACCCAAGGATTCGAGGAACTTGCGGCGCGCCTCGAAGCGGAAACTGAAAACGTGGCCGGCGATACCTTGCGCAATGTCTGCGCCGCCTATCTGGATTTTGCCGGTTCGCGGCCGGTCGTCTACGAGGCGATGTTCGTCTTGCCGACAAAGATCAAATTCGCCAGCGAGGAAACGCCGCCGGCCCTTCGCGCGGCTTTCACCGCCTTCGTGAAGGCGCTTGGGCCGGAGCGGCAGGATGCCATATTTTTAGCCGAAGTGCTGTGGAGCGCGCTCCACGGAATGGTCGTCCTGATGCAATCCGAACGGATTCCCGCTGCGGGCGCCGAGGACCGATTGGACATCCTCGTCCGAAGGTTTGGCGGCGATGACTGATGAGATGCTGACGACGCCGGGGCCGGAGATTGTCCATCCGCCGATCGCCACCCGCCCAGGAAGCCGCCAGCCGCCCTTTTGCTAAGGCATGTCGCTAAGGGCTCCCGCCACGAAGATGCGAACGGCGTCGTCGAGAAGGACATCCCCCTGTGCGACCGGGATGCGTCCAGAGATCACGAGGGAGGAGATCCCCTGAATTGTCGCCGACAGGAGGAGCGTGAGGCGACTGATGATCGCAGCGTCCAGCACCCGATCGCCGATCGCCTTGGTCACGAGCGTGGTCATGGAGATGAAGAGGCGCGCCGCAGCGTCGTGAACGGGGCCCGACGGGGTGTCGGCTTTCGCAGCGACCATGAGGGTCAGGAGCGCTGAATTGTGGGTCGCGAAGTCAAGGTAGGCGCCGCCAGCCGCGCGGAGCATTTCGCGTCGCGCTTCGGGGTCGGACTGCAGGCTCGTCACCGCACGTTCGATGGCTTCGGCGAGACGATCGAAGCCGCGGGCGGCGAGGGCGTCCAGCAGGGCGCTTCGATCGACGAAGTGACTGCGCGGCGCCCCATGGCTCACGCCGGCGTCTCGGGCCAGCTCGCGGAGCGACAGCGCATCGGCCCCCCTTACGCGCAGCACGGCCTCGGCCCGCTCGAGCAGTTCAGTACGGAGGTTGCCATGATGGAAAGGCTGTTTGGGCATGAGCCGAAAGTAGCGTGACAGGCGTGGATCGCAAAGCAAACTAGGCATTGACTAGTAACTAGTCGGTGCCTAGTTTTGGCCATGACCAGCGAAACCCCGCCGGGCCCGGCCCCCGAAAACCTTGCTCTCTGGCTGCCGAAGCGCGGCCGCCCCTTCGAGGTCGGTCCTGCGCCGTATACGCGCCCAGGGGCGAACGAGGTGGTGGTGCGGGCGCGAGCCGTCGGCCTGAACCTGGTGGATGGCATACCCGGCGTCGGCTACCGGCTCATCCTGCCGTGGGTGACGTTCCCGGCCGTGATCGGCGGAGACGTGGCGGGCGAGGTCGTCGAGGTTGGCCCGGGCGTCGTCAGGTTCAGGGCCGGCGACCGGGTGCTCGGGCACGCGCTCGGACTCGAACGGTCGACGAACCGGGCCGCCATGGGCGCGTTCCAGCGGTACGTCGTCCTCATGGACCACATGGCCTCCCCGATCCCCGATTTCCTGTCGTTCGAGCAGGCCGCGGTATTGCCGCTGCAGCTGTCCACCGCCGCGACCGGATTGTTCCAGCGGGACGGGCTTGGCCTGGCTCTGCCCACGGCGAAGCCGCCCGAGCGGCGGGAGACGGTTTTGGTGTGGGGGGGATCGACGGGGGTCGGCAGCAACGCGATCCAGCTGGCCCGCAACGCCGGCTATCGCGTGGTGGCGACGGCGTCGCCTCGCAACTTCGATTACCTGCGCGGCCTCGGCGCCGCGGCCACGATCGACCGGAATAGTCCGGCGGCGGTGGACGAACTGGTGGCGGCGATCGGCGAGGGCCCGCTCGCCGGCTCGCTGGCGATCGGCGCCGGGTCATTGCCGAAGGTCATGGCGGTCGCCGCACGCGCGCCCGGCGGCAAGCGCGTGTCTTCCGCCGCGCCAGGACTCGTCACCCGCATCCTCGCGTTGCGTGCGCCGCGAGGCGTGGCGGTGAGCGGCATCTGGGGCGGCGCTCTCAAGGACAACGAGGTCGGCCCCGCGATCTACGCCGATTTCCTCCCCACGGCCCTCGCCACGGGGGTCTATCGCGCCGAACCGCAGGCGGAAATCGTCGGCGACGGGCTCGACGCCATCCCGGCAGGCCTGCAGCGGCTCAGAAAAGGCGTCTCGGCCAGGAAGCTTGTCGTCACCCTCTAGGCGCCGGCGCCTTCAACCGGCCGCTGGCTTTTCACTTCCGTATAGATCCCCCTATCAAAGGCGATGTGAAGACTTTCCATCATTTTGCTCGGGTCATAGGAGGCCCGTTCATATTCCGTCTGAACGCATGGCAGGGACTCTTCGAAGTCTTCTCGGCTTCTCCAGGTCACAAGGGTGATGTAAGTCGACTCGTCGTTGTGCCCTACTTGTTCGTAGGACTTATTGCTGACGAATCCAGCTTGCTTGGCGATAATCTGCATGCTGAGTGCTATTCTGGTCCTGAAGTCCGGCATGGCCGCTTTAGGAACCACGAACCTGTCGATGATGACGTGTTCCGCTGCTTCGTCTTCCATAGGGAGCTTTGCTTTCAAATTCGCAGGGTTCGCACGGGCGACGCCCTTCACGCGTTGGCGATCGTCACCGCACGGCCGACATGGTCGTCGCGCGTCAGCTGGTCGACGCAGAACTGCGCCACGTCGGCCCGGCTGATCTTGTGAGCGGTGTCGTGCCCCTGAAACACCTTTACGCTTCCGGTGGCGTCGTCGTCCGTGAGCATCGCCGGGCGGACGATGACGAAGGCGAAGCCGCTGGCGCGGATGATCGCCTCCATCGCAGCCTTGTCTTCGGTCGAGCCGCGCAGCCACGTCGGCACAATGACGTGCTCCACGAACCAGCCCGCCTGGTCGGCCGAGTCGCCGACCCCGAACGCGCTGATGACGATGACGCGCTTCACACCGTTCGCCTTCATCGCCGCCACCACGGCGCCGGCGACGCTGCGCTCGAGCGTCGTCGTGCGGTAGGGCGCCTTGCCGCCGATCGTGTCGATCACCGCATCCTGCCCGGCCATCGCCTTGTCCACGCTCGCCTGGTCGCTCGCGTCGCCCGCGACGACGCGGACGTTCGCGGGCGCGCGATAGGTCGCCGCATCGTGAACGAAGGCGGTCACATGGTGTCCGGCCGCCACGGCCCGCTCGACGACGATCGATCCCGTCTTGCCGGCCGCGCCAATGATCAGGACATTCATAGGGTTTCTTCCCTTGGGGAGAGAGTTTCGCCGAACCCGTCTGCCGACCCCCGAACCCTGGGAGGTCAGATCGACTTTCCAGCCTGGCGCGTCGCTGATAAGCTATCACAAGATAGCTATCAAACAATAGCTAATGGTGGATAGGGACAATTCTCTCGTGGACGATCACACTGCAGGCCTCTCCGATCTCGCCGAGCTGATCCTCGCGGTCGGGCGACTGATCCAGCCGCCGGCTGATCAGGCGATCGGGACGTGCACGCCCATCGAGAGCGGCGTCATGCGGTTCATCAGCCGCAACCCCGGCGTCTCCCCGCGGGCGGCGTCCGAGGCCACGCTTCTGACGTCCAGCAATTTCAGCAGGGTCCTGCGCGGCCTCGAGGAGAAGGGGTTGGTGAGTCGCGAGCCCGACGCGACTGATGCGCGGCGGGTTAGGCTGTATCCGACGCCCCTGGCGCGCGAGAGCCGGCGACGGCTCGGCGAGGAATGGGATCGATTATTGGGAGGAATCGAGGACGATCCCACCAAGATCAGTCACCTGACGTCGACGTTGCGGCGCATGGAGAGCGAACTGGTCGGGCGTCGGCGACGGGAGAGCGCCTCGCCGACGCCAGCCAGCAGATCGACCGCTTATACCGGCCATCGCAACGACTGACCCGTCTCACTCTATTCCGCTCATCGCGGCATTCGCCGGGATGAGCGGGACAAGGGTCGAGCACATCGGTGGTCGGTATCAGAGGCGGCCACGGTCCATCCTGCCCGAAATTTCCCTCACGCCGCGCTCTGCGCCTCCCGCGCGGCGGTGTAGCGGTTGATCGGGAAGGGCAGGGCGAGGTTGTCGCGAAGGGTGTCGCCCTCGTACTCCTCGCGGAACAGGTCCCGGGCCTGCAGGATCGGGATCACGTGGTCGACGAACAGGTCGAGCTGACCCGGCAGGCTCTGGAACACCACGAAGCCGTCGGCGCCCTCGTTCTCGAACCAGTTCTGCAACTGGTCCGCGACCACGGCCGGCGTCCCGACGAAGGCGCCGCGCGGCGTCGCCAGCCGTTCGGCGATCTGGCGGATGCTGAGATTCTCCGCGCGCACCTGCGCCAGGATCTTGTTCGAGCCGCTCTGCTGGCTGTTGAAGCCGATAGCGGCGACGTCCGGGAAGGGGCCGTCGAGGTCGTAGACCGTGAAGTCATGGTCGTTGAAGGTGCGCGACAGCAGGCCGAGCCCGGTCTGCAGCGAGCCGAGGGCGACGAGCTCACGGTAGTTGGCCTCGGCCTCCTCCTCGGTCAGGCCGATCACCGGGCCGATCCCCGGCAGGACGTTGAGCAGGGACGGGTCGCGGCCGAAACCCTGGGCGCGGGCCTTCACGTCGCGATAGTACGCCTGCGCCTCCTCGAGCGTGGCGGCGGGGTTGAAGATGGCGTCGGCGCGGCGGGCGGCGAATCCGCGCCCGGTGTCGGAGGCGCCGGCCTGGAAGATCACCGGCTGGCCCTGGCGGGAGCGCTTGATGTTGAGCGGGCCACGGACCTGGAAGAACTCGCCCTTGTGGTCCAGCCGGTGCAGCTTGTCGGGATCGAGGAACACGCCTGACTCCTTGTCTCCGACGTGGGCGTCGTCCTCCCAGCTGTCCCACAGGCCCTGGACCACATCCAGGTATTCGCCGCCGAGGCGATAGCGGTCGGCGTGCGCCAGGTGCTCGTCCTTGCTGAAATTGGCGGCGGTGTCGCCGAGCCAGGAGGTCACCACGTTCCAGCCGGCGCGCCCGCCGCTGATATGGTCGAGCGAGGCGAACTGGCGCGCCACGTTGAAGGGCTCCGAATAGCTGACCGTCAAGGTGGCGACGAGGCCGATGTTCGTGGTGACCGCGGCCAGGGCCGACAGGATGGTGAGGGGCTCGAACCGGTTGAGATAGTGGGGGCTGGACTTCTCGTTGATCGACAGGCTGTCGGCCACGAACAGGAAGTCGAACTTGCCCCGCTCAGCGGTGCGGGCCTGCTGCGCGTAGTACTGGAAGCTGGTGCTGGCGCCGGGGTCGGCGAGGGGATGGCGCCAGTCGGTCCAGGTTCGGCCGACGCCGTGCAGGATGAATCCGAGCTTGATCTTGCGGTGTTCGGCCATGGGGAGGCTCCTCTAAGGCGGGGCAGTGGGGTCGGATATAGACCCGAAGGCTCGAGTGGCCGCCTCAGATTTAGAATAGTGGTGATCAATGATTCTGCATATTTATATCGCTAATATGTAATATAAGTGGTCCATAATCGAAAATGTATACATTGGTAAGTCTGACGGATGCGATATAGGTGTCGCATCTATTAGAATATCTGCCGCTTGCAACACATATTCGGGTTGGTTGTCAGGGTTCGTGTTCGATAAGACGCACCCGTGCGGATCTCTGACGGGCCGCAGTCGCGACAGTTGGGTGAGATGGTCGCCTCGCTTGGCCCCAACCACTCCAAGGACCCCATCGCCGAGCCCGGCCCCGGCGAACCTGACACCCAGCGGCGCCGCGTCCCTGGATGCCCGGCACGGGGGCCGCGCGGGGCCTGGCGCGACGCAGAAAGGCGGCGCGCCGGCATGGCGCAAAGACCAGTGGGCGCGTCGTTCTACTTGTTGTTCCGGAGCGACGTTCGCATTGATGGGGCGTCTTCCGACAATATATCATATTCGTCGTTGTAATATATATTCGATCATATGACTTTATCTTATTCATCATATGAACTTCGGCGTTGAGTTAATCTGATTTCGATCCCTGATAATTCCCCCTCGACGACATAAAATATATCGACGATCGATGCGGTCGTTGGCCAGCGTAGCCGTTTCTGAATCTTCGCTGGTGAAATTGATCATTTCGGGCTGCAGGGACATGTTGAGAGAAAGACTGGTCTGGACCACGGCGATTGCGCTGGGCGCGATCCCATGGGGGGCGGGCGCGCTGGCGCAGACTTCGGCGACGGGCGGGGGAGGGGAGGCCGCGGCCCCGGCGCCCGTGGAGGAGGTGGTGGTCACCGGCGTCCGCGGGCGGGCGCGCACCGATGTTCAGAGCCCCGTGCCGATCGACGTCATCCCGGCCGCCGAGCTGGTCGATACCGGCCGGGCGGGCCTGAAGCAGATCCTGGCTACCGCCATCCCGTCCTTGACCCTGCCGGCCCAGAACGGGGGCGGCACCTCGGCCAGTGTCGCGCCCTACGCGGTGGAGGGGCTGACCGGCGACTATGTGCTGGTGCTCGTCAACGGCAAGCGGCGCCACGCCACGGCGCTGATCAACAACCTGGCCACTCTCGGCGGCGGCTCGACACCGGTCGATCTCGACCTGATCGCGCCGAGCGCGATCGACCACATCGAATACCTCCGCGATGGGGCGGCCGCCCAGTACGGCTCCGACGCCATCGCCGGCGTCATCAACATCATCCTGAAGTCCGGCGGCAGCGGCGGCGAGGCGGACACCACGCTCGGCCAGACCTATCACAGCACCGGCGGCCTGGCGCAGGAGAACGCCGATTGGGGCGGCCGTCTGTTCGGCGCGCCCGTCCACCTGTCGCTGGCCTTCCTGCACGACGCCCCGGCGCCGGCGAACGGCCCCTCATCTGGCCTGCTCTATCCGGTGGTGAACGGCGCGCCCGATCCTCGGGAAGCGAGCGGAAACACCAACTATGGATCGGCCTACGGTCGCTCCACCCTCTCCAACGGGGTCAACCTCGCCTATAATCTCGAGGCGCCGGTCAAGGGCGACTGGACCTTCTACAGCTTCTCCACCTTCAGCTACCGCAATATCAGGGATGCACGCGGCGCCTTCCGGCCCGACGACCTGTCGTCCCTGCCGCAGATCTACCCGAACGGCTTCCAGGCCTACCGGCTGATCCACGAGACGGACTTCCAGGCGGCCGCAGGGGTCAAGGGCTCAGCCCTGGGCTGGACCTGGGACGTCAGCTCCACCTTCGGCCGCGACGACGTCTGGCTCGGCGCCGACGACACGCTGAACGCGTCGCTGGGCCCTCTGGTGACCCAGACCCGCTTCTTCCTCGGCAAGCAGGTGTTCGACCAGTGGACCAACAACCTCGACGTCACGCGGAGTTTCCAGGTCGGCCTGGCCAAGCCGCTCGACGTGTCCTGGGGGCTGGAGCACCGGTGGGAGCAGTTCGACGAGAGCGCCGGGGAGCCGAACTCCTACATCAACGGCGGCTATCAGATCCCCAAGGACGGCACGCCCTTCGGCCTATTGTACGGCGGCAAGTATCCGCAGGCCGGCCTGCAGTCGTTTACCGGAACCTCGCCGGCCGACGCCAGCAGCCACAGCCGCAACAACCTCGCCGCCTACGTCGATCTCGGGACCAACCTCACCACGGCCTGGTATGTCGGCCTGGCCGGCCGGGCCGAGCATTATGACGACAGTTCGGGCGACTCCTACGTCGGCAAGTTCACCACCCGCTACGAAATCCTGCCCAACCTGGCGATCCGCGGCTCGGTCAACAACGGCTTCCACGCGCCCTCGCTGGCCGAGGCGTGGTTCTCCACCACCCAGAACACCACCGTGGTGGTCGGTGGCCAGGGCGTCTCGGCCCAGTCCAAGTTCCTGCCCTCGGGCAATGCGATCGCCAAGGCGCTCGGCGCGACGCCGCTGACGCCGGAGACCTCGCTCAACTATTCGGTGGGGCTGACCTATGCGCCGACCCGCGACATCCACGCCGCGATCGACGTCTACCAGATCGACATCGACGACCGGATCGTCAAATCCGCGCCCAACTTCAGCCTGTCCCCGGCCCAGGTGGCGGCCCTCGGCTTTCCCGGCCTGAGCTCGGTGCAGTTCTTCACCAACGGGGTGAACACCCGGACGCGCGGCCTCGACGCCAGCATCGACTGGCGCGAGGACCTCGGCGAGTTCGGCGTGGTCCGCTGGCGGCTGGCCTATTCGGGGAACGGCTCGCAGATCACCAAGGTCAAGGCCAGCGCCGCCAACTTCACACCCTTGGCGGCGCGCCAGCTGACCGAGCAGACGCCGCGCTATCGGCTGTCCATCGGCCCGGACTGGACCGTCGGGCCCTGGAAGATCGACCTGCAACAGAAACTTTATGGGCGCTACGAAGAGCCGGTCAACAACACCCTGGACGAGGTCTTCCATCCCAAGTGGGTGACCGACCTCGACATCGCCTACGCGGTCACGCCGAGGATCACGGTCGCGGTCGGCGCGGACAACCTCTTCAACGCCTATCCCAGCCGTGTACCCCCCGCGGTGCTGGCGAAGACGGCGGCGGTGGATTCGGTCCTGGCCACGGCGCCCGGCTACAGCCTGGCCGCCTACGGCCTGCCGGAGTCCGGCGGCGGCGCCTACGGAACCATCGCACCGTTCGGCCTCGAGGGCGGATTCTACTACGCCCGCATAAGCGTGAAATTCTGACGCCGATGACTGATGAGCGTCAGTCATACCGGCTTTTGCAAAAGTCGTTTGATGTCTTCACAGGCCAGGATGACCATAGTCAACGAATTGGAAAAGCAGACCGTAAGGAGATCGTCATGAGCTTAGCCTTGAAGGACCGTTCGGAGGCCGTCGAACTCGAGATCAGGCGGTTGCAGCCGACGATCGGCGCGGAGATATCCGGGATCGATCTCAGCCGCCCGATCTCGGACGCGACGCGCGACGCTATCCGCGCCGCCGTGCTCGAACACAAGGTGGTGTTCTTCCGCGATCAGGCGCTGACCGACGATCTGCAGGCCGCCTTCGCCGCCCGCTTCGGTCCGCTCTACACCCACCCGAGCGCCAAGCGGCACGACAACATCTCGCCCCTGCACCGGATCGCGGCGGTCGACTTCGCCGCCCGCGACCTGACGCCCGACCCGACCAGCGTGGAGTCCGGCTACCACACCGACACCAGCTGGCGGCTGGTGCCGGCCTGGGGCGCGATCCTGCGCGCGGTGACCCTGCCGGAGGTCGGCGGCGACACCATCTGGGTCGACGCCCATCTGGCCTACGAAAACCTGCCGGCCGCGCTGAAGGCGCGGCTCGACGGGCTGCACGTGACGCACGACTTCCGCAAGAGCCTGACCGCGGCCGGGCACGACTATCCGATCGTCGCCCATCCGATCGTGCGTACCCACCGCGAGACCGGCGAAAAGATCCTGTGGGTCAACTTCACCCAGCGGCCGCACGTCATCGGGCTCGACATCGCCGACAGCAAGGCCCTGCTGAGCGAGATCCTCTATCATTACAAAAAGCCCGAAAATCAGGTGCGCTTCTCCTGGAAGCCGGGCTCGGTGGCCTTCTGGGACAACCGCGCCGCGGTCCATTACGCCGTGCGCAACTACGGCGACTTTCCGCGGCTGATGCAGCGGGTGCTGATCGCCGACGAGCCGCTCTACGCCGACCTGTGAGCGCCGCCCTTCTCATAGCTCCTACAAAGCGAGGATCTCGCCATGACCGATGCGCCGACCCTGCGCAGCCTGTTCGAAGACCTGCACGCCGAGCGGGTTCGCACCTGGGATAAGGGCCGCCTGGACGCCAATGTAGGCCAGCGCCGCCGGCTCGAAGCGACCGCCGACCGCGACCGCTTCGTCAAGCCGGGCGACGAGGTCCCGGATTTCCACCTGCCGCAGGCGGGGGGCGGGGAGGTCGCGCTCGGCGATCTCGTGCGCAAGGGGCCGGCGGTGCTGGTCTTCTTCCGCTTCGCCGGCTGCCCCGCCTGCAACATCGCTCTGCCCTACTATCAGGCGCATCTGCTTCCGGGACTGCGTCGCCTGGGGGCCAGTCTGGCGGCGCTGAGCCCGCAGGTCGCCGATCGGCTGGTGGAGATCAAGACCCGTCACCAGCTGGACTTCCCCGTGCTGACCGATGTCGACAGCCGGCTGGCCAAGGCGTTCGGCATCGCCTTCGAGCCGGACGCCGAGGCGCAGGCCCGCAGCGCCGCCGCGGGGCATACCCCCGTGCGGGAAACCACCGGCGCCGCCAACGACGCCTTCCCCATGCCCACGGTGGTGGTGATCGGCCGCGACCGGCGCGTCGCCTTCGCCGATGTGGCGCCCGACTGGCTCAAGCGGACCGAGCCCGGGCCGATCCTCGAGGCCGTGGCGGCGCTCCAGGCCCACACCGCCGAACGGACTCATTAGACCATGCATCGCCCGCGGCCCCGTTCGTGCGGGACCGACGCCGCTGTTGGAGAGGCTGCGACATGCCCTCCAGGGCTCGCCAACGCGCAGGCCCCGCTAGAGCGCCGCGCTAATGAGTCGATGACCTAGTGTTGGTATGCTGCGGGCATGTTGACCGCGTCGTGCGCCCACTCGCACAAGCTGCAGTCCCTCGGCGCCAGGCAGACGGATGGGCCTATGACCCGGCGGCGTCGACCGCCTTCAGGATCGCGTCATTGTCGGGTCGCACCTTGTAGCCTTCAAGGGCAAGTTTTGCGCGGACGATCCCCGTCCGGTCGAGGATGAAGATCGAAGGCTTGGGGACGCCGTAAGCGAGATTTCCGGCCGGATATTGGGGGTCGCGAAGCTTGAACGCGTCGATCATTTTGGAGCCGTCATCGGACAGGAGCGTATAGCCGACGCCCTGCTTCTCGGCGAACAGGGCCAAGGTCTCCGGCTTGTCATAGCTCAGCGCCGCCAGCGAATAGCCGCGCGCGGCCAAAGGAGCCTCGACGCCTTTCAGATCGATCAGTTGGCGCTGGCAGTAGGGGCACCATTTGGCTGAGCGGAAAAACACCAGCACCACGCCCCGTTTTCCGGGGAGGCTTTTGAAGTCTCGCGCGGCCCCGGTCTTGTCGGTCGCCGTCAGGGGCGGGATATGGGTCCCGACAGCGGGTCCGATGTCGATCGGCGCGCCTGGCGACGGCTGGGCGTTCGCTGCGCCGCCGAGAGCAAAAGCCAGGACGCCGAGAGCGAAGATATGGCGCAGCATGAAACCTCCGGAACGACGGGTCGCGAGGTTATTCGGCGCACGAAGGGCGAAGGTTACAGGCGGCGGCGTTTTCCCGCGTCCCGGTCAAGACGAACGCCGAAACCTGGCGCGCCTTATCAACCGCCTCCGACAATCCTTCGCAGAGTCACCGTGATCTTCTGGCTGGCGACCCCGTGCACGAAAGCGGCGCTGGCGAAGCGGGGGCCTTTCAACCCCACGGGGGCGTCATTTGAAAAGCCGATCGCCTCGGTCGGAATCCCGAACAGCCCACGATCCACCATCTGATTGTCGTTCTCGTCGTGGAACAGTTGAACGGCGTAGACGCCGGGCGGTACGCCGGCCACCGACACCAGAGTCGAGCCGGGCGTCGCCGGAACCGACGCCGAGTAGGGACAGGCGTCCTTCAGGAAAGTCGGCGCCGTACAGACCGCGACCCGCACCGCGCCCTTGGCGCTGCGCACACCTGTGACCTCGATGGTGAGGTTCGCCGGTCCGGCCCTTCCTGTCATGGTATGGGCGACCTCGACGATCTGCGGCTCCGCCAGGGCGGCCCTTGGAGAGAGCGACCACAGAGCGGCGATCAGCACCAGGAGGACGGCGGCGAGCCCCACGGATCGGTAGCCGCGGCGCCGGAACGGCGCTGGGACAGTGCCGTGCGCGCTCATGTTCCGGCGTCCTGCACGGCCGCTGCGGCGGCGATCTTGGCCACTGGCGTCGTCTTGAAATCGGGGGCCGGGTCAAAATCGGGCAGGGCGTCGACCTGGACGACGCCGTCGTGGATCTCGGACTCGCGGTTCTGTTGAGCGTAGGCCCTGACCGTCGCGTAGGGATCGAGCGCCAAGGCGTCGAGCGACTTCAGCTGATCATCGACCGAAGCCCGTTTCTCCAAGCCCCCTGTGGCCGTGGTGGTCAACGACACGGCCGACTGGCCTGGATAGCCGATGTAGGTCAGCGGATTGAGGGCGATCGTCACCAGGTTGGCGGCGCCGTCGCGCACGTTCGTCGGGCCCACCAACGGCAGGTAAAGATAGGGACCGGACCCTACGCCATAGCGCGCGAGCGTGAGGCCCAGGTCGTTGTCATGATGCTTCAGCCCAGCGGTTGAAGCCACATCGATCAAGCCCCCAAGTCCGAGGGTCGAGTTGGCGACAAACCGGACCACGGTGCGGCCCGCCTTCGCCGTTCTGCCTTGCAGGAGGTCGTTCGCGGCCACCCCGGGTTCGCCAAGGTTGCCCGCTACCCGCGTCAGGCCGGCGCGGATGGGGCGCGGGACGGCGTGCCGGTAGAAGACCGAAAGGGGCCGGAGAAGGGCGCGGTCGAGCGCGCTTTCGAGACCGTAGAACGCGCGGTTGGCGCCCTCGTAGGGGTCGGCGGACACGGTCGCCGCCATCGCCGGCTTGCTGGCCGCCGCCAGGCCAAGGCTCAAGACCAAAGGTGCGATGAGGGGGAACCGGCGGGACGCCAGGGGGCGCTGGGCGTCGCCGGCAGGGGGCAGGCACGCCCGACCGGAGGGGGTGGTCATGGCGAAATTCCTGGTTCGGAGGGACGTCCGAACGGGTCAGACGTCGGAACGATCTCGGGCGAGGCTTTTTCAGAGCCGACCGAGGGCCGCGACGATCACGTCGGGGTCGAGCCGGTTGCGGTGGTCGCTGTCGACGTGGGCGAAGACGACACGACCATCGCCGCCCACGATGAAGGTGGCCGGCATGGGCAGACGCCAGCTTTCCACGCCATTCCGCTCCGGAAGCGCGAAGCCGAGCCGGGCGTAGATCGGCCGGAGCGCCGGCGCCAGGTCGAAGGCGATGCCGTAGTCGAGCGCGGCCAGGCCGCCGTGATCGCTGAGGATCAGAAAGTCGAGATCGTTGGTCTCCGCCATGGAGGCGCTCTCGTCGAGGGTCTGAGGCGAAATCGCCACCAAGGTAGCGCCGGCCGCCTGGATTCGGGACGAGGCGGTCTGAAGCGCCTCGAGTTCGAGCGAGCAGAAGGGGCACCAGCCGCCGCGATAGAAACTGACCACCACAGGTCCATGCACCAGAAGCTGAGACAGCCTGACGCGGCGTCCGTCCACGTTGGGCAGATCGAAATCGGGCGCGCGCTCGCCGGCCTTGATCGCCCGGTCGATGACGCCCGACGCGGCGAGTTCGAGGTCCGCGCGGCGCATGGTCTCGCAGACCTCCTCCGACTCCGAGGTCGCGAACGCCGCCCAGGCGGCGTCGAGTTTGGTCTGCAAGGACATGGCGGATCTCCGGTGCGCCGTAGAGTTCGGCGTACCGACGTCATCGACCATTTCGAGGCTTTGCGGCAGACGTCTCCAGCCCATAAGATCTATGCTCAGGAGGAATGGATATGGATCGCTTCCAGGCGATGGAGGTGTTCGTCCGGGTGGTCGACGCCGGGTCCTTCTCCGCCGCCGCCCGCGATCTCGGCGTCGGTCAGCCCTCGATCTCGAAGCTGATCGCCCAGCTCGAGAATCGACTCCAGGTCCGGCTGCTCGTGCGCTCGACCCGCCAGCTCACCGCCACCGACGCGGGACGGGTCTATTACGAGCATGCTCGGCGGTCGATCGATGAGGCGATGCAGGCCGAGACCATGGCCAAGGACTCGGCCGGGGCGCTGGAGGGGCGGTTGAGGATCGCCTCTCCGGTCACCTTCGCCCGGCTCCACGTGGCGCCGCGTCTTGGCGCGTTCATGGACGCTCATCCGCGCTTGCGTCTCGAGTTCTTCATGGACGACAGCAACGTCGACCTCATCGAAGAGAATATCGATGTGGCGCTTCGCGTCGGGCCTCAATCCGATTCCGCCCTGACCGCTCGAAAGATCGCCTCGACGGACGCGGTCGTCTTGGCCGCCCCGGCCTATGTGAAGCGCTATGGCCTGCCTGAGACGCCGGCGGATCTCCTCTCGCACCAGGCGATCGTCAATTCACAACGCGCGGGGGCGGCCGAGTGGCGGTTTCGGCGGGGGACGGCGCTGACCTCGGTCAACGTGCCGTCGAGGCTGGCGTTTTCCGCCGCTGAGGGGGTGCGAGAGGCGGTGCTGGCCGGACTCGGCCTCGCGCTCGCCTCGCGATGGATGTTTGCGCCTGAACTTCTGGACGGGCGGGTCGTTTCGCTGCTGAACGATTGGTCGTCTCCGCCCACCGAGCTCTGGGCCATCTTTCCCTCCGGCCGCCTGCCGTCCGCACGGGCGCGAAGCTTCACGAATTGGTTCACCGCCGCCTTTAACGCGGCCGACCCGGCCGATTAGAGCCGGCGCCGCCCTGTCCTCCTCCGGGGTGCTGATCAGGCGAAGGTGCGCCC
>CAILTK010000078.1 GCA_903837135.1 uncultured Caulobacterales bacterium | reverse complement strand
CCGGTAGGGAATCCGCTGGGTCACCTCGCCGATCAGATCCTCCAGCCGGGTGAGCGCCTCGGCCGCGCTGTTGGCGTGGATGGTGGCCAGCCCGCCGGGATGGCCGGTGTTCCAGGCCTTGAGCAGGTCCAGCGCCGAGCCGTCCCGAACTTCGCCGATGACAATACGGTCCGGCCGAAGCCGCAAGGTGTCGCGCACCAGGTCCGTCATGGTCACCTGCGGCTCGGTGCGCTTGGTCAGCATCTCGATCTTGTCGAGCGCGGCGCATTGCAACTCGGCCGTATCCTCGATCAGCACCACCCGATCTGCCGCGAACGCCGGCTCCGCCAGAATGGCGTTGGCCAGGGTCGTCTTACCCGAGCCGGTCCCGCCGGCGATCAGCAGGTTCTGGCGATCCTGGGCGGCGGTCCGAAGGACCTGCGCCATCACAGGCGTGAGAATTCCATCACGGACGTAGTCGTCCAGGGTGAAGACCACCTCCGGCCGCTTGCGGATGGCGAAGGCGGGGCTCGACACTACGGGCATGAAGGCGCCCTGGAACCGCTCGCCCGTCTGCGGCAGGGTCGCGCTGACCCGGGGTCGGTCGCGGGTGACCACCTCGCCGGCGTGGTCGGCCAGCAAGCGAAGGATACGGTCAGCGTCGGCCGGCGCCAGGCTCTTGCCGGTGAAGGAGCGCCCCTCCCCGATCCGGTCGATCCAGATACGGCCATCGGGGTTGACCATCACCTCCACCACCAGTCGGTCGGCCAGGGCCTCGGCAATCACCGGTCCCATGGCCTGGCGCAGGGCAGCGACCTTACGATCGGCGACGAGGGGATTGTGCTGAACCATAGGTGCGCCTCACGCCAATCCGTCGTCGAGCCCAGCCCGCAGGCCCTGCACGGGCGCAGGCGTCAGGTAATCGCCGGGCTCGATCGCGGCGGCCACCTCGGCCAGATCCGAGGTCGGCGCGCTCGGCGCCCTGACCCCCTCGAAGGGCGTCGGCGCGGACGTTAACGCCCGCACACCCTTCCAATCGATCTGGGCGGGCCCGGGGAGATCGGCCTCGCCGGGCCGCTGCACATAGGCCGCCGGTACGCCGTGGAAATAGTCACCGGTGCGCGCCTTGAAGAACGGCTCCTCGTAGTAGCGGATCTTGTCCGCCAGGATCGGCTTGGTGTTGTTGACGAACAGGAACTGCTTGCGGTCGTCCAGGCCCCGCACGTCCTCCTCCGAGAGGATGTAGCGCTGCTGTTCAGACTGCGAGGTTGAGCGGTGCGCCCGGCTGAAGAGGGTGCGGGGATCGCTGAAACTGTCGCGCAATTCCAGCGCCTTGCCGGCCCGGCGGGTGACCTTCTCGATGCTGGTCGGCTCCGACGTCGCGAAGGCCGCGGTGATGTGCATGTTGTCGAACAGCGGGGTCTTGTCCCCGTACTTCGAGAAGACGTCGTTGAAGCTCTGGCAGATCAGGTGGGCGGTGATGCCGTAGCCGGCCATCTCGCCCATGGCGTTCTCCAGAAACGGCAGGCTGCCGAGCTTGGGAAATTCATCGAGGAGGAGCAGCAGGCGATGGAGCTTACGCCGGCGGCGGCTGTCGGCGTGCTCACTCTCCATCAGGCTGTTGATGGTCTGGCGGGTGAACACCCGCACCAAAAAGGCCAGCCGGTCGGCGTGGGCCTGGGGGGTGATGATGTAGAAACTCACCGGCGCGGCTGAGCAGACCAGATCCCCGATCGAGAAGTCCGACCAGCTGGTGGCGTATTCGACGAGGGGGTCGGCCCAGAGCGACAGCGACGCGCGGCAGGTCGCCAACACGTTGGATTTGACCCGCTCCTCCATGCTGCCAAGCGCCCGGGCCCCCAAGAGAACCTCGGGATGGATCTCTGGGATCAGCTCGCCTTCGGCGTCCCGCGCCAGGCCGTCGCGTGCGTGCAGGTCCGGCTTATGGCGGTGCTGGGTGTGCATCATCGCGTGAAGCGTGGGCTCGATATTGATCAAAAGCCGGCGGACCTGGGCGAGGTTCTTGCCCTCGTCGGGCTCGCTGTAGAGGACGTGCAGGATCACGGCGGTGAAGAAGTCCGTGGCGCTCTGGTCCCAGAAGTTCAGATCGCCCGCTTTGCGCCCCAAGGGGTCGACGAGGATGCCGACGACGTTCTGGATGTCGGCGATCTCCATGACGCCTTTGCGGACCTCGAACAGCGGGTTCCAGCGCACAGTGTTGGGGTCGGTCGGCGCGAAATAAAAGACGTG
>CAILTK010000077.1 GCA_903837135.1 uncultured Caulobacterales bacterium | reverse complement strand
GGGTCGGATGGAGGGCGTCTGCGCGGCGACCGGCGCGGGTGTCGCCGGGGCCAGCGCCGGCTGATCCGCGGCGCAGACCGCGCCGGCCAGGTCGAACAGGTAGACGGGCGAGGCGGCGAGCCAGGCCGCGCTCGAAATCGGCCTGCCGGCGCCCGACAGGTTCGTGCCCGGGAAGACCATGGCGCTGGTGATCCCATACTGTTTGTGGGCGCAGTCGAAGGCGACGATCGCCCGCGAGGAGCGGCCGCCGCGTCGGGCGGCGAGGGCGGCGTCGACCACCTCTTCCCGCACGACGCGGGTCGATACCCCGCCGACGTCGTGGTTGTCGGGCGAGGCGGGCAGGCCATAGACGGCGCCGCCGTCGATGATGGTGATCTCGCTCGGCTGCAGATCGGTCTGCGCGGCGATCCACTCCCGGACCGCCGCCGTGTTCTGTACGGGGGGATAAGGCGGAAACGCGGGCGCCGCCGCATGAACGGCCGCCGGCGCGGCGACCACGAGGCACACGACAAACCCGGTTAAGCGCTTCACGCCACACTCCACAAACCGTCGAACTGGCGCTTTACCGCGCGGACCTCAACAACGCGAATTTTACTCGGTCTCCTTCATTAGCCACGCCAGGTCCTGCTCCCACACCGCCGCCCAGGTGTGGGTGCCGTGGCCATGGGTCTGAGCGCTGGCGGGGACGAGGACGAAGCGGGCCTTCCTGATCCGGGGAGCGAGTTGCTGGGCGATGCCGAGTTCGGGCGGGTTGATGAAGTCATCGCCGGAGTTGATCCACAGCACCGGCGCGGTGATGGCTTCAAGGGCCGGGGAGGGGTCGTAGTCGCGCGAGGCGTCGAGCTGGTAGAGGTAGTCGTTGGCGTCGGTGGCCGTGGCGGCGCCGTTGAGGATCGCCGTCGCGCGGGCGTCGGCGGCGGCGCGGGTCGGCAGGTCCTTCTGCATCTGGATCGGCGCGGAGCCGGCGATCACGTTGACGATCCGGGCGGCGCGCAAACCGCCGAGGGGCTCGGACCTGTACTCCCCGCCCGCCCACGCCGGGTCCTGTTCGATCGCCTGCATCGACAGGGCGCGCCAGAGGCGGTTGCGGCCGACGAGGGCGGTCGGCAGGCAGGCGAACGGGGCCAGGGCCCGGGCGAAGGTCGGATAGGTCTCGCCCCACACGAAGGCGTGCATGCAGCCCATCGAGGTGCCGAGGATCAGCCGCAGCCGATCCACCTTCAGCCCGTCGACCAGGAGGGCGTGCTGCAGCGCCACCATGTCGTCGTAGTCGTATTTGGGAAAGCGCATGTGCAGGCCGTCGGACGGCTTGGACGATTTCCCGTGGCCTATGTTGTCGGGCAGGATGATGAAGTACTTGGCCGGATCCAGCAGCCCGCCCGGCCTGTAGAGCACCCCGGCGAACTGGGGAGCCAGGAACTGCTGGCCGGTCCCGCCGGTGCCGTGCAGGATCATCACGGCGTTGAGCACATGGCCCGCGGCGTCGCGACGCGGCTCGCCGAGCGTCATGTAGTGAAGCCGGACCTCGGGCAGGGTCTCGCCGTCCTTGAAGCGGTAGGCCTTGACCACATGGTCGCCCTCGCGCGCATGCCAGGCCGGGTCGACCGTCTGCGCCGCCGCGCCTCCGGCCAGCGCCAGCGCCGCCAGCCCGATGATCCACTTCAGCATGTCCGCCCTCCGATGCGAGGGGCCTTTGTCGACCGGCGGCGGGATCGCTGCAAGCGTTCAGCTCTGGTCACCCCAGCGCCGGTCACTCCCAAAGCCGAAGGCTGGCGTTCAGGCGTACGGCGTGCCGGCCATCGCCGCCTCGGCGCCTTTGGCGCCCTTGTCGACCAGGGCGAGGAAGGTCGCTTCCGCCGTCTCCGGATTCCGCATGGTCCGAAACGTCAGGTGGCCCTGGACGAAGGCCACGGTCCAGGTCGCCAGGAGCAGGCCGGCCGCCAGATGGGCGTCTGGATCGGTGGGGTCGCGCCCCACGCTCTCGGCCAAGGCCGATGTCACGACCTGGGCGAGTTCGTCTCTGATCGCCCTGGCCCGGGCCTTGAGGGTCTCGCTGTCTTCGACCGTCTGCACGAACGCCCGGCTGGCGTCGGAAAACCGCACGAAGGGCGCCTGCTCGGCGACGAGTCTGTGCGCCCGCCGGCGCAGCGTCTCGATCGGCGAGACGCCGGGGTCGCGCGCCCGCAAGGCGTCGCGCAGGATCTCACGTCCCTCCTCGTCGCGATCGAAGACCATGTCCTCCTTACGGGCGAAGTGATTGAACACGGTCATCCGCCCGACATCGGCGGCCTCGGCGATCTCATCGACCGTCACGTGCTCGAAGCCCCGCGCGCGAAACAGGCGGTCGGCGGCCAGGGAGATCGCCTGTCGGGTGGCGAGGCGTTTGCGGGTGCGCCGGTCGGCTGGCGGAGACGTGGGATCAGTCATGATGTGTGTTTGTGTACCCAGTATACATTCAGCTTGACTCCTCGACTCCCGAACCCTAAACGAAATCTATACGCAGTATATAAACATATCCGGTATGGCGCGGAAGCCTGACGCGCGGAGGGGGGCGCGCATGAGAGCGGTTCAGTTCAGCCAGTATGGGGGACCGGAGGTTCTGCGCGTGGTCGAGATCGCCGCGCCGCGGGCCGGAGCGGGCCAGATCCGGATCTCGGTCAGGGCGGCGGGCGTCAATCCATCGGACTGGAAACGTCGCGCCGGACAGTACCGGGCGTTCGAGGCGCTGACACTTCCCGCGGGTGTCGGTGTGGAGGCCTCCGGTGTGGTCGACGAGGTCGGTCGGAGCGTCCGGGGCGTCGTGCCTGGCGACGCCGTGTTCGGCTTTGGCGAGAACACGGTGGCGCAAAACGCGGTCCTGACGCACTGGGTTCACAAGCCCGATGACCTGCCGTTCGAGGTCGCGGGCGGTCTTCCGGTCATCGCCGAAACGGCGACGCGGGCCCTTGACGACGTGGGAGCGAAAGCCGGCGACACGCTTCTGGTGAGCGGCGCCGCGGGCGGGATCGGCTCGGCGGTGATGCAGTTCGCTCGCCTGCGCGGGATCAACGTGATCGGCACGGCGAGCGCGCAAAATCATGACTATCTGCGCTCGTTCGGCGCTGTCCCGACGACCTATGGTCCCGGCCTGTCGGATCGCGTGCGCGCGCTCGCGCCCGGCGGTGTGGACGCCGCCCTCGATATCGCCGGCTCCGGGATCATCCCGGCGCTGATCGACATCGTCGGCGATGCTTCGCGCGTCGTGTCCGTCGCCGATTTCTCGGCGGAGCAGTACGGAGCCAGATTCTCTCGCGGACCACCAAGACATCCCGAACGAATCCTGGCCGAAGTGGCTCGCCTCTGCGCCGATGGGCGTTTCCGACTGAATGTGGACCGCACGTTTGGCCTCGAGCAAACAGCGGAGGCGCAGGCGGTGAGCGCCATGGGCCACGTCACCGGCAAGCTGGTCATCTCCATCGCCTGAGGTCGGGGGCTGAGATCGGGCGCGCCCGCACCGCTGTCGCCGTTCGTCGCCTGAGAAAGCGTTCCATGAGCAAGCCCCTCGTCGTCATCTACATCACCATCTGCCTCGACGCCGTCGGCATCGGCTTGATCTTCCCTATTCTTCCGCGGCTGCTCGAAGCGGTGGCGCACACCCAAAACGTCGCGCCCTACATCGGGATCATGATCGCGCTCTACGCCATCATGCAGTTCTTCTTCGCCCCCCTGCTCGGCGTCCTGAGCGACAATCTCGGCCGGCGCCCCGTCCTGCTCATCTCCCTGGCGGGGGCGTCGATCAACTACCTCCTGATGGCGTTCGCGCCGCTTCTCTGGATGCTGTTCCTCGGCCGGGCCATCGCCGGCCTGACCAGCGCCAACGTCTCGGTGGCGAGCGCCTACATCACCGACATATCGCCCGAGGAGACCCGCGCCCGCCGCTTCGGCCTGTTCAGCGCCATGTTCGGGGCCGGCTTCATCATCGGACCCGTGCTCGGCGGAATGCTCGGCGACGAATGGCTGCGTCTGCCGTTCATCGCCGCCGCCGGGCTCAACGGCTGCAATCTGCTGGTGGCTCTGTTCGTCCTGCCGGAGTCGCGCACAACCCGCCCGGCGAAGATCGACGTCGCGAGGCTCAACCCGCTTCGTTCGCTGTCTTGGGCCTTCTCGATGAAAGGGCTCGCGCCGATCGTCCTGGTGTACTTCATCCTGAGCGCCACCGGGGAGGCCTACGGTGTCTGCTGGGCCCTGTGGGGCTTCGACACCTTTCGCTGGAACGGCCTCTGGATCGGCCTTTCGCTCGGCGCCTTCGGCGTCTGCCAGGCCCTGGTGCAGGCGTTCCTGCCCGGACCGGCGAGCCGATGGCTCGGCGAGCGTTGGGCCGTGATCCTCGGGATCGCCTGCGCCTGTGTCTCGCTCGTCGCCCTGGCGTTCGCGCGCCAGGGCTGGATCGTGTTCGCCATCATGCCGATCTTCGGGCTGGCCGGGATCGGCTCGCCCGCCTTCCAGGCCCTGGCCACGCGGCAGGTCGATCCGGACCGCCAGGGCCAGCTTCAAGGCGTGCTGGCGTCGGCGGTGAGCCTGGCGTCCATCGTCGCGCCGCTTGTCTTTTCGACCCTCTATCTTCTCGGCCAAAAGGCCTGGCCGGGCGCCATCTGGCTCTCGGTGGTGGTCCTTTACGCCCTCGCGGTTCCGTTGGTGCTCCTCGCCACCGCGCCCGCGCGCCGCGCGCCGAGGCGGTCCGGGGCAGGGGCGCCGCTGTCGCCATGACCCGGTTTGGTGCGGTTTAACCAAAGCGTAACTTGCGCCGGCCGCCGCCACGGTCCAGCTAGATGTCCGGGGTGTTCGTTGGTTGAAACAATCTTGAAATCCAATTGCGCATTTCCGGCCGGCGCCCCGCGCTGATGCTGGGCGCCTCCCTGCTTCTGGCGTTTCGCGAGATCCGCCGCCATCTGCTGCGCTCGTTCCTGACCGTGCTCGGCATCGTCATCGGCGTCGCCGCGGTCATCACCATGGTCACCGTCGGCAACGGCGTCACCGCCTCTGTGCGCAACCAGATCAGCGCCCTGGGCGCCAACACCCTCATGGTCATTCCGAACCAGCAGGGCCGCGCCGCCGGCAGCGCGCCCGTGCGACCCTTCCTGATCGCCGACGTGGACGCGATCCGCGAGCAGGTCGGCGGGGTCAAGGCCATCTCCGGCCAGGCCCAGGCTTCGGTCTCCGCCGTGCACAACGGGGTCAAGTGGACCACCACGGTCAGCGGCACGAGCGACGCCGGCATGGACGTGCAGAATCTGGCCCTGACCAGCGGCCGGCGCTTCACCGACGGCGAGGAGTCGGCCGGTAACGCGGTCTGCATCGTCGGCGCCACCGTGCGCAAGAACCTGTTCGCCACCGAGGATCCCGTGGGCCAGCAGCTGCGGCTGAATTCGATCTCCTGCTCGGTGATCGGCGTTTTGAAGGAACGGGGGCAGGGCGGCGGCGGAAACGACCAGGACGATGTGGTGCTGATGCCCCTGCGCGCGGCCCAGCGCCAGCTGATCGGCAACCAGAACATCTACCTGATCGTGATCGGGGTCGACCCCGCCTACGACAACGCCACGGTGGGGGCCGACGTGGAGCGGCTGCTGCGCGAGCGCCGCCATCTCGGGCCCGACCAGGACAGCGATATCCGCCTGATCGACGTGAAGCAGATCACCGACACGGTCTCCTCGACCATCGGCGTGATGACCAGCCTGGTGGCGGCGATCGCCTCCATTTCGCTGGTGGTAGGGGGGATCGGCATCGTCAACATCATGCTGGTCTCGGTCACCGAGCGCACGCGGGAGATCGGCATCCGCCTGGCCATCGGCGCCCTGGCCGGGGAGGTGAGGCTGCAGTTCCTGACCGAGGCGGTGGTGCTGTGCTCGATGGGGGGGGCGATCGGCATCGCCCTGGCCTTCGTGCTGTCCTTCTTCCTGACCCAGCTGATGAAGGTGGACTTCGCCATGGACCCCCTGGTGGTGGTGGGAAGTCTCGGCTTCGCCTCCGTCCTCGGGGTCGTGTTCGGCTATGTGCCGGCCCAGCGCGCCGCGGCGCTCAATCCCATCGAGGCTCTTCGGCATGAGTAGGTCAGGCGTCCTGCTGGGCGCGGGATTGGCGGCGGCGCTCGCGTCCGGCTGCACCGTGGGGCCGAACTATCGCCCGCCCACGCCCACGGCGCTCGGCGCGGACGCGGGCTACGCGGCGCCCGCTCCGGCGCCCGCAGCCGCCCCGACGGACCTGTCCGCCTGGTGGACAAGGTTCGACGATCCGATCCTGACCGACCTCGTCGCCCGCGCCACCGCCTCCAACCTGCAGATCGCGCAGTCCGCGGCGCGGCTGGTGCAGGCGCGCGAGGCGCGGGTTCAGGCCCAGGCGGCCCGCCTGCCGGCCCTGACCGGATCGCTCGGCGACACCCGCACCGTCACCCGCGCCCCGTCCACCGGCCTCGTCATCGGCAGCGGCGACCCGGCCACCGGCGGCGGCGTGATCTCCACCGGCGGAAATTCGTCGACCAGCCAGCTCAGCCTCGGTCTCGACGCCTCCTGGCAGGCGGACCTCTTCGGGGGGCTGCGCCGATCGGTGGAGGCGGCGCGAGCGGCGGAGGACTCCTCGCGTTTCGACCTCGAGGCGATCCGCACCTCCATCGCCGGCGAGGTCGCCACCAACTACATCGACGCCCGCCTGGCCCAGGCCAGGCTGGCCATCGCCCGCGACACGCTGAAGACCCAGGACGACAACCTGCAGATCGCCGGCTGGCGGGTGCAGGCCGGCCTGGTCTCCGCCCTCGACGAGGAGCAGGCGCGGGTGCAGCGGGCGCAGACCGCCGCGTCGATCCCGACGATCGAGACCAGCCTGTCCAGCGCGGTCAACCGGCTGGCCGTGCTCACCGGCCGGCCCCCCGGCGCCCTGAACGCGGAGCTCGCCGGGCCGCGGCCGATCCCCGCCGACCCGAACGGCGTCGCCCTCGGCATTCCCGCCGACACCCTGCGCAACCGCCCCGACGTGCGCAGCGCCGAACGCCAGCTGGCGGCCGCCACCGCCCGGATCGGCGTGGCCAAGGCGGCGCTCTATCCGGCCCTGTCGATCACCGGCAGTCTCAATACCGCGGCCGGCGGGGTGGGCGGCCTCGGACGGCAGGTGACCAGCCAGTTGTTCGCCGGCCTGACCCAGACCCTGTTCGACGGCGGGGCGCTGCATGCGCAGGTCCGCTCCGCCCGGGCCGGCGCCGACCTCGCGTTCGCCACCTACAAGCAGACCGTGCTGACGGGCCTCGAGGACGTGGAGAACGCGGCCGACTCCTTGGATGCGGCGCGCCGGCGGCAGGCCGAGCTGGTGATCGCCCGCGACGCCGCCAACACCGCCGCCCTCTACGCCCGCAACCAGTACGGCTCGGGCCTGACCGACTTCCTCACCCTGCTGCAGAGCGAGCAATCGCTGCTCTCCGCCCGCGACGCCCTCGTCGCCGTTCAGGCCGACCAGTCGCTGGCCATGGTCCAGCTCTATCTGGCGCTGGGCGGCGGCTGGGAGCCTGCGGCCCTTCCCGGAACCGGGCCCAAGCCATGACCGACACCGACATCGACACCTTCCTCGGCCGCAAGCGGCCGCCGCTCTGGCGGCGCTATCAGCGCTGGATCTGGATCGGCCTCGGCGTCGTGGTGATGCTGGTTCTGCTGTCGCGCTGCTTCCGCGGGCCGGAGCCGACCCACTACGCCACCGAGCCGCTGGAGAAGGCCGATCTGACCGTGGCCATCTCGGCCACCGGCAATCTCGCCCCGACCAAGCAGGTCAACGTCGGCTCCGAGGAGTCCGGCCTGGTCGAGACGGTGTATGTGCAGAACAACGACCGGGTGACGAAGGGCCAGCCCCTGGCCCGGCTCGACCTGTCGCGGCTCAAGGACGCCCTGGTGCAGAGCGAGGCCTCGCTGCTGGCGGCGCAGGCGGCGGTCGAGCAGGCGCAGGCGACCGTCGAGCAGACCACCGCTAACCTCGCCCGCGAGGAGCAGGTGTTCAAGCTGTCCGGCGGCAAGGTGCCGTCGCAGACCGAGCTCAGCACCGCCCGCGCCGACCGCGCGCGGGCCATCGCCAACGTCGCCCAGGCCAGGGCCCAGGTGGCGCAGGCCCGCGCCCAGGTCTCCACCAACCGGACCAACCTGTCCAAGGGGACCATCTACGCCCCGGTCAACGGCGTGGTGCTGTCGCGCCAGGTCGAGCCCGGCCAGACCGTCGCCGCCTCGTTCAACGTGGCGACCCTGTTCACCATCGCCGAGGACCTCTCCAACATGAAGCTGGAGGTCAAGGTCGACGAGGCGGACGTGGGCGAACTGCACGCCGGGGCGGCCGCCACCTTCACCGTCGACGCCTATCCCGGCCGGGTGTTTCCCGCCACGGTCACGCGCGTGGATCTCGGCGCCAACGCCACGCCCAGCATCAACAGCGCCGGCACGACCGCCGTCGCCACCACCACGGTGGTCGCCTACACGGCGGTGCTGTCGGTGGCCAATTCGGACCTGTTGCTCAAGCCCGGCATGACCGCCACCGCCTCGATCATCACTCAGCAGCAGCACGATGTCCTCCTGGCGCCCAACGCGGCGCTGCGCTTCGTACCGGCGGTCAAGCCGGCCGGCGGCGTGGTCCTGGGCGGTCCGCCGGGGTTCCAGCAGGCCAAGCCCAAGACGGCGGCGGTGGGGAAGGGCGCGCGCCAGCAGCTTTACCTGGTCGGCGCCGACGGCAAGCCCAAGCCCGTTCCCGTGGTCATCGGCGACACCAACGGCAGCAAGACGGTGGTGTCCGGGCCCGACATCCGGCCCGGCCTGAAGGTGATCACCGGACAACTGGCCAAGGGCGCCAAATAAGGTGGCGGAGACGATCATCTCCCTGCGCCACGTCACCAAGCGCTTCGGCGAAGGGGCGGCGGCGTTCCAGGCGCTGAGGGGCGTCGACCTCGACGTGGCCAGGGGCGATTTCGTCGCCGTGATGGGCCCGTCGGGCTCGGGCAAGTCCACCACCATGAACATCCTGGGCTGCCTCGACGTGCCGACCTCCGGCGAGTTCCTGTTCAAGGGCGTGCATGTGGAGAACCTCGACCGCGACCAGCGCTCGCTGATCCGCCGGCGCTATCTCGGCTTCGTGTTCCAGGGCTTCAACCTGCTCGCGCGGACCACGGCGCTCGAGAACGTGGAGCTGCCGCTGCTCTACCGCGGCGAGGATCGGAACACGCGGCGCAAGCTCGGCATGGCGGCGCTCGACAAGGTGGGCCTCGCGGATTGGGCGGGGCACACCTCGTCCGAACTCTCCGGCGGTCAGCAGCAGCGGGTGGCCATCGCCCGGGCCATCGTCACCCACCCCGACGTCCTGCTCGCCGACGAGCCCACCGGCAATCTCGACAGCGAACGCTCGGTGGAGATCATGGAGCTGCTCACAGACCTCAACCGCACCAGCGGGATCACCGTGCTGATGGTCACCCACGAGATCGAGATGGCCCGCTACGCCCATACTATCATCCGCTTCAAGGACGGGTTGGTGGACCGGGCCTGAACGGCCCGCGTAGGTCCCCCAGCTTCCCCGCGGGCGGCGACGGCGCCGTGAGGCGGGGCTCCATCTCGGTCGCCGCGGAGAGTTGCGGGCGGGCGCCGCTTATGGCGCAATGACGTCGGCGCCGGATGAGCCTTGGGAGCGCAGCGCGACGATGGCCGATCACCCGCAGCCGGCGGCGCCGGAGGCCGAGAAACCGGCGCCACACCGGTGGGTGAACACCCTCGTCGTCTCGGCGATATCGTCGATCGCCCTGCTGTTCCTTTTGGAGCTCATCAGTCTGATCGGGGCCAAGGAATGGGTCCACGACGTCGCGAAGGACACCGCGGCCGCCCTGAAGGGCTTGAGCCCGCTCGACATGGCCCACAGATTCGGCGCGCATATGCAGGATCTGGCCTACAGAGCCCGCGGGCCCAGCGCGTCGAGCGCCACCGTGGCCTATGTGCCGATCGCGTTCGTTCTCCTGGTCAAAGACATCTTCGGCGAGTCCCTCACCCGCGCCATCGTCGATCTGATGCAGCTCGGCGCTGGGCTGGCGGCGGCGATCGCGGTGCTCGTGCGGTTCAAATTCCTGAACGAGATCCTCTACCCGGTCTTGTCGCTGCCCCTCCTCGCGATCGCCTTCACCTGCCTGTTCTCCGCCCTGATGCTCGTCGTCATGCTGTTCGTGGCGAGCGTCGTCGGGGAGGTGCTGCCGGACAAGATCAGCCTGGCCTCGTTCGGTGGACTGTGGTCGGGCGTGCTGGTGATGTGCTCGGGGCGGACGGTGGAAGCCGGTCTTCACCAAGCCATCGACGGTGTGGTCGAGCGCATCGTCACCCGGCGTTAGCGCAGCCTGCACGCGCCGCCCTGTGGGCGTCCCGGCGAGTCGATATCGCCGTCCTGGTCTCGATGCGCCCGCGCCGCCGCGCTCTGGCCCTTTCAGGCCGGCGCGGCAGGACCGGCCGCGTTGAGGAGGTGGGAGACCGCCGTCACCACCTGCGCCGGCGCGAAGGGTTTGACGATCAACAGACTGTTGGGCACCCCGTTCACGGTCCATTCGCCGCCGGCGTCGCCGGTCATGTAGACGATGGGGATGTCGGGGTTGAGCTCGCGCGCATGTCTCGCCAGGTCCCAGCCGGTAGGCTTGCCGGCGCCCATGTTGACGTCGGTGATGACGGCCCGGTACTCGGAGTGCCTCTGGTCGAGCATGGCCATCGCTGTCTCCGGACTGTTGGCCGTCTCGACGGCGTAACCGCCCTCCTGGAGGGCTTCCTCGACGATGGTCAGGATCAGCTGTTCGTCATCCACGGCGAGCACCAGGATCGGTACGCGTTGATCGGTCATCGGCGGCCCCAAGCACGACGCATCAGCCAGGCCGAAAGGAATGATGCAGGAACGATCCCGACTGGCGAGGCCAAAAAGGGCTGTGAGCGGAAGGAGTTCCAGACCCGCCAGCGGTTTTGTCGACGGGGGCGCGGGCTGTGACATTCCGGTTACGTCCGTCCTCGTGCGCCTACGCGCGCCGGCTCCGCCAGACCGTGTCGAACAGCCGACGGAAATTGCCGCCGACCAGCCCGGCGACGTTCGCCTCGCCATAGCCGCGGCGCAGCAGCTCCGACACCACCAGCGGCAGTTGGCGGTAGCTCGACATGGTCGGGCGGAAGTTGGCGTCCATATCGGTGCCGAGCGCCGCGTGGTCCGGGCCGACGACCTCGGTGAGCACGAAGATGCGGTCGACGAAGTCGTTCAGGGTCACGCCGCCGAAGCCGGACGGCCAGGATCCGACCACGCCCCCGGCCGCGGCGATGGCGCGGGCGGTCTCCTTGGTGATGAAGCGGGGGTGGTCGTAGGCGGGGGTCTTCACGTGGGTGTGCGAGCAGAGCAGCGGCGCGCCGGTCTCGGCCATGGCCGCGCGGACGGCGCCCTCGGCGGCGTGCGCGACGTCGATCACCAGGCCCAGCCGGGCCATCTCCCTGACCACGGCCACGCCGGCCGGCGACAGTCCGCCCTCGGCGGTCCTGCCGAACCGCGCCGGCGAGGTCTGGTTGTCGGCGAGTTCGTTCGGCCGATAGTGCACCACGGTGATGATGCGGACGTCGTCGGCGTCCCGCGCGGCGCGGAGGCGCGAGGCGTCGCCCTCGAGAAAGTCGCCGCCCTCGACGCTGACGATCATGCCGGGCGGCTTGCCGCCGGCGCAGGTGTCGAGATCGGCGGGCGTGCGGATGATCGGCAGGCCGAGGTCGGCGGCGACGTGGTGCAGCCGGTCGATCTGGCTGCGATAGGCGGCGGCGGCTTCGCCGGCGGCGAAGGCGTGGTCGACGACGATGCCGGTCGGCGTCGCCCTCAAGACCGACCGGTCCGCCACCGCCGCGAAGCTCGACGCGGCGAGCAGCCCCTCGCGCATGTCGGCGACGGTCTTGGCCTCGGAACCGCCGAGACCCGGGTGGGCGTGGGTGTCGATCGCCGCGTGGGTCTTCAGCAGCGCCATCGCCTTCTCCAGGAACGCCGGATCGGGGCGAAACCCCAACGGGTCCGGTTCGGCGGCGAGGATGGGCGAGGCGAGACCGGCGCCGGCGAGGCCGGTGATCAGGGCGCGGCGGTGAATGGCGGTATCCTCCCGGACATGGTGCGTTCGCTCAAACAGTTCAGCATGTGTCGGCCTGTGCGCAGGGAGGTCAACTCCCCTCTGCCGCTCATCCCCGCGGACGCGCCAGGAGATCAGCCGATGCTTGTAACGCCCATAGTTTGTCATTCTCGGGCGAAAGGACGCGAAGCGGACTGAAGACCCGAGAACCCCGCAGAGATCTTGATCAAAGCTGCTGGCGACGCGCGTTGGGGGTGGAGCTGCTGGGTTCTCGGGTCTGCGGTCGGTCGCTTCGCGCCCTCTCTCCGCCCGAGAATGACAACTATTTTAGGGGTTTGGGAGGTGTGTGAATCGCTTAGCTGCTTAAGCGGGGAGGGGCGGATGAAAGGCTGATCCCCGTGCCCGGAAGATGATCACGCGCCAGGTCCGTTCGTCCAGATCGCGCAATTTCGTTGCCCGGCGCCCGCCGACGTTCTCAACACGGAGCCGATGGTTGTTTTGGGGGTTCCGATGAAGGTGCTGTTCGCTGCGTTGGCCATGGCTCTGCTGGCCTGCGGACCCGCGGCCGCCCAGGCGTCGCCGACCTCCGGCCTGACCAGATTGCTGGAGGGCGAACTGGCGCGGTTCGTGGGACCGGGCGGGCCGTACAAGGGCGGGGTCTATGTCAAGAACCTCGCCACCGGCGAGGTCGCCGCGGTTCACGGCGACGATCATTTCGAGACCGCCAGCACCTTCAAGCTCGTGGTGATGGTCATGGCCTACCAGCTGGCCGACCAGGGCAAGCTCGACCTGGGCGCGCGCTATACGATCAAGGCGTCCGACATCCGCGGCGGCTCGGGAATCTTCCAGTATCACGACCTCGGTCTGCAGCCGACGCTGCGCGACGTGATCACCCAGATGGTGATCACCAGCGACAACACCGCCACCGACATCATGATCGCCAGGGTCGGCGGCAAGGACGCGGTCAACGCCTGGCTGAAGGCCAACGGCTACGCCGTCTTCCACCTCCAGCGCACCATCTTCGAAGCGTTCCGGGCGATCTACGAACTCGACGATCCCAGGAACAGGGATCTGTCGCCCGAGCGCCTCTACGCCCTGATGCACGACGAGGCGGCGTTCGACGTCATGTATAAAAGGATCGGCAAGGCGCTCGTGCGGCGCGCCGCCATCGACGAGAACATGCTCGCCGTGGTCACGCCGGCGGAGATGGGCCGCCTTCTGGAAGGCATCCAGACCGAGACCATCGCCTCGAAAAAATCCTGCGCGGAGATGAAGCGGATCATGCTGGCGCAGCAGGCCGGCGCGCGCAAGCTCCCCCACTATCTCAGCGTGCCGGTGGCGCATAAGACGGGCGAGTATTTCGGCGTCACCAACGACGTCGGCATGGTCTACGCCAGGTCAGGCCCGATCATCATCGCCTTCTACTCCATGGGCTACACCGGCCTCGAAGGCGAAGCCGACGACCGCCTCGGCGCCGTCGCCCGCCTGATCGTCGAATACTTCGATGGTGCGAGCTGAGGGGGCGAACGCTCAGGCCGCGTTGCGCGTGATCGCTCCGACCTCGGGCGAGACCGCGTCCTTGTCGGACTGCAGCCGCTTCAGATCGCGCTTGGGCGGGGCGCCGTACTGGCGGGCGTAGTCGCGGCTGAACTGGGAAGGGCTTTCGTAGCCGACGGCGAAGGCGGCGGCTTCGACCTTGAGCCCGGAGGAGACCATCAGCCGTTTCGCCTCGAGCAGCCGCAGCTGTTTCTGGTACTGCAGCGGCGCCAGCGAGGTCAGCGCCTTGAACTGGCGATGGAAGGCGGAGGGGCTCAAGGCGGCGATCGCGGCCAACTCCTCGATCCGCACCGTCTCGCGGAACCGGGCGCGCAGGCTGTGCATGGCCTCGATGATCTTCTGCGACGGGCTGGTCTTCAGGGCCAGCCGGGCGATGTCGCCGCCGTGCGGTCCGGTGAGCAGCCAGTAGCAGATCTCGCGCATGATCCCGGGGTAGAGCGCCGGGATCGCCGTCGGCGTCTCGAGCAGGCGGGCCAGCCGCAGGGCGCAGTCGGCCAGGGGGCCGTCGAAGTCGGTGACGAACACGCCGCGGCCGGGCGCGCCGCTCGGCTTGGGTGCGGGATCCAACGCTTCGGCGACACTGCGCATCAGGGCGAGGTCGAGTTCGATGGCGAGCACCAGGCAGGGCTGCCCCGGACTGGCCTCCACCACCCGGCCTGTCGACGGGGTCTCGACGCCGATGACCAGGGCCTGGCCCGCCGTGTATTCGAGCCGGTGGTCGCCGAGCGTCGCCCATTTGGTTCCCTGGGCGACGATGCACAGGGCGGGGCGGGAGAGCATGTGGCGGGGCGGCTTGGGATGGTCCGAGCGCATGATCGCCAGTCCCTCGATCGGGGTCGTGAACGGGCTCTCGCCGGTCTGACGGTCGGTGAAGCGCAGCAGCGTCTCGGCCAGGGGATGAGGCATGCGGACAAGGTCTCGGTTCGGCCTGAGCATAGCGGCAGAACAGGATCGGGCAAGAAACCGCCAGCTCCCGGCATTCACCGCCGTGGCCCCGGGCGCGCATGGTGGGTCATCAGCAGCAGGGTCCGCCTCGGGCGGCCCGGCAGAAAGGCCTTTCATGTCAGACCGTAAAATCGCCGTCGTCACCGGCGGCAGCCGCGGCATCGGCCGCGCCGCCGTGCTCAGCCTCGCCCGGCGCGGGGTCGTCTCGATCTTCACCTACAACGCCAATCGGGCAGAGGCGGACCGGGTGGTGGCGCTGTCCGCCGAGGCGGGCGCGCGGGGCGTCGCCCTTCAGCTCGACGTGGGCGACGCCGGCGGCTTCGCGGGCTTCGCCGACCGGCTGACGCAGGCGCTCGCGACCCTGAAGGCGGAGCGGTTCGACTATCTGGTCAACAACGCCGGCACCTCGTCCGCGTCGGGCCTGCAGGCCATCACCGAAGCGGAGATGGATGCGCTCTACGCCGTCCACTTCAAGGGGCCTCTGTTCCTGACCCAGACCCTGCTGCCGCTGATCAACGACGGCGGCCGTATCGTCAACATCTCCTCAGGCCTGGCCCGCTTCGCCATGCCGGGCCGGATCGGCTACGGCGCGATCAAGGCGGGGGTGGAGGCGCTGACCCGCTATATGGCGCTGGAGCTCGGTCCGCGCCGGATCGCCGTCAACGTGGTCGCGCCCGGCGCCATCGCCACCGACTTCAGCGGCGGAGTGGTGCGCGACAATCCCCACGTCAACAAGATGCTGGCCGACAACACCGCGCTGGGTCGCGTCGGCGGCCCCGACGACGTCGGCCCGGTGATCGCCGCCCTGCTGTCGGACGACCTCGGCTGGGTCAACGCCCAGCGGATCGAAGTGTCCGGCGGCATCCAGATCTAGGGAGGCGCCCGACGCTCCGTCAGGGCTTCTGCTTCGGCGGGATCGCCGCGACTTCCGCCGGCGTGAGCTTGCGCTGGCTCTTGACGATGCAGCCGGTCGCCATGCCGCCGGGGCCGCTCTCGCGCACGCGCAGGTCCCAGTCGAGCGGGCCGCAGATCAGGTCGCTGCCGCGCACGTGGGTGATCAGCATGGCGTCCGGGGAGGTCAGGGTGGGGCAGCCGCCCTCGACCTCGATCCGGTAGACGTCATGCCCGTTCACGCGGATATTGAAGGCATGTTCGTCGATGTCGCGAAAGCCCTGGTAGCTCTCGCTGCGAAAGCACTGCTGGCCGGTGTCGGGCTTGCCGGAATCGGTGGGCTTGTCGGCCGCGTGGGCCATGCCGGCGAAGACCAGGATCGCTCCGGTCAGGGCCGGGATCATCGGGTCCTTCATCGCTCACCTCCATGAACAGAGTTATGCGCCTTCAGGTATCGACGGGGCGGCGGCGGCTGTCACTTCAATTCTCCGCCGCCCGGGGCGACCCGCCGTTGCAGCCTTCGGCATGTGCGCCGCGCTGGCGATCCCCCTTTTGCGCGTGGTAGGGCGCTGGGGCGGAGGGCGTGAGGACGGCATGGAGCCACAAACCGGCTGGAGCACGGTCTCCAACACCTTCTTGCGACGGCCCAGCGCGGTGGCCGCGAGCGCGAACGAGCGGTTGGTGCTGGAGCTCGTGCGTCGCCAGACCGGCATCGGACGCGCCGACCTCGCCCGCCTCACCGGGCTGACCAACCAGTCGATCTCGCGGATCGTCGCCGACCTGGTGAGCCGCGGCCTGTGCGAGTTCGGGCCCGCCTTGCCGTCGGCCGGCAAAGGCCCTGCCGCGCTGCCCGTGTTTCTTTCGCCGGGCGCCATGCACACGGTCGGCGTCTCGCTGATGACCGACGCCGTCTCGCTCGCGTTGATGAACTTCGTCGGCGAGGTCCTTCGCCTCGAGGTCGTCCGCCCGCGCGACATGCGACGCGACACGGTGCTGAAGGCGGTCAAGGACTGGATCGACGCCGCCTGCGCCGAGCTTGGGCTGGAACGGGGACGGATTCTCGGCGTCGGGGTCGCCGTCACCGGCTACTTCGTCGGCGAGGAGTCCAAGTTCAACCCGCCGGCCGGCCTCGACGACTGGGCGCTGGTGGACATCTCCGACCTGTTCGGACGCGCGCTCGGCCTGCCGGTCTGGGTCGACAACGACGGAAACGCCGCGGCGGTCGGCGAGCAGATGAACGGGGTCGGTCGCTGGGCGAACTCCTTCGCCTATCTCTATTTCGCCGCGGGGTTCGGCGGAGGCATGGTGGCTGAAGGGCGGCCGTTTCGCGGCAGCCACGGCAATGCGGGTGAGTTCGCCTCCATCCTGCCGCCGGACTATATGTCGCCGACCTTGGAGCGCCTGCGCAGCCTGATGGCGGAGGGCGGCCGCCGTCACGAGTCGCTCGTCGACATGATCGAGCATTTCGACCCCGACTCGGTCGGCGTCGCGCAATGGCTCGACGAGGCGGAACGGTCGGTGAGCCTGGTCGTGTCCGCCATCTCCGCCATCGCCGATCCCGACGCCGTGGTTCTCGGCGGCCGGCTTCCGAAGGCGCTCGGCCTGCGGCTGATACCACGGCTATCCTTCTTCAATCCGCCCCGCCGAGCGCGACCGCGTCCGATCCCCCGCATCGTCTGCGCCGAAGCCGCCTCGGACGCGAGCGTCACAGGGGCGGCGGTGCTGCCGTTGAAGGCGCTTTTCTTCGGCTGAAGATCAGGTCGGAACCGGCTTCAGACCTTGCGTTCGCAGCGCCAGAATCAGGCCGAGCGCCACACAGAACAGGCCGACGAGGATGGGCGAAAGACAGGCCAGGGCCAGGGAGCCGGCGTGCGCCCGCTCGTGATACTGCGCCGACGACAGCAGGGCGGCGGTCGACAGAGCCGAGATCGCTCCGCCCGTTTTCGATGCGGCGCCGACCGCGGCGAACGCCTTGGGCGTCCGACGCGGCGACGCGCGCGCGCGCCGGGCGACGATCGCCCACAACGCCATCATCGTCCCGCCCGAGCCTGACCCGTAGGCGAAGGCGGCAAGGGCCAGGCTGATGGCCGAGGGGGAGGAGGAGCCCGCCAAGAGCTGGACCATCAGGGCCGCCGCGCCGAGCGCCCATAGGGCGCCGGCCGCGCTCAGAACGCTCGGCAATCCCCGGCGCTGGCCAAGCGCGGACCAGGCGGGCTGGGACACGATCGAGCCGGCCGCCACCAGGGTCATGGTCAGACCGCCCTGCAGCCGGGCGGCGATGACGTAGCTGGCCAGGTAGGGCTCGCTCTGCGCGAACGCGGCGCTGGCGGCGGCGACCAGACCAAGCGCGACCAGCAAGGCGGCGAACACCCGCGAAAAGCCGGGGCCGCGACCTTCCGTCGGGCTGTCGCCGTCCTGAGGCGGGCCCGCCTCGAGGCTCCGGCCGCTTCTGAACAAGCCGATCGCGCCGGCCAGCGCCAAGGCTGCGGCGATGGCGGCCAGCACCGCGAAGTTGACGACCTGCTCGTTGAGTCTTCGCCCCTGCAACAAGGGCGTGAATAGCGCCGCGACCGTCAGCCTGGCGCATCCGCCGGCGATCATCCGCAGCGAGGACAGTCGATGCTCGCCCCCGCTCTGCGCCCCGGCCAGGGCCAGAAGCGCGTTCTGCGGCACGTCGAGCACAGGGTAGGCCAGCCTGAAACTGAACAGGGCCGAGGCGATCAGCACCGGGCGCAGTTCGCCCGTCGCAAGGCCGCTCAAGCCGAAAGCCGCGAAGGCGAGGGCGGCCAGCACGGCGCCGAAAAGCTGAAGCCGGAGCGCCCAGCCGACATCGAAGGCGACGCGCGACATCCACGCGCCGGCCACCAGATCGGCGGCTGCGTTCATGAGCAGGCTGATCGCCAGCACGCCGCCGGCGACCAGAGGGGATAGGCCGTAGATCTCGGTCAGCACGAAGGTGAACAAGAGCTCGCTCGCATACCAGAGCAGGCTCTTGGAGAAATGCGCCGCGCCGTAAGCGCGGACGAAGTTTCGAGTTCGAGACACGGGGCCCCTCAGCCGCCAGATCTTCAGACCGGACGCGGACCAGCTCCTAGAGCGCCGCGCGAAAAGTGGGAACCGGTTTGCTCTAGCGCCTGCGGGTCACAATCTGGCGACACCGTCTAATCGGCGAGCGTCAGCAGCGGGGTGAAGGCGAACATGTCCCGGAAGCGACAGAACTCCGGCGGCCCGATCGTGAACTCCGGCGCGGCCGTGGCGATGCGCCGGCCCCAGGCCGAGAAAAGCTGTCTCGCCCGCTCGGCCTCCTCCGGCGTCAGCCAGTCGATCAGATAGCCGAGGGTGATGTGGAAGCGATAGCGATCGTGTGCGGGCGAGCGGATCTGCAGCACAGCCGACAGCCGGTCCCGCAAGGTCCGCAAGCGGCGCTCCTGGGCTTCGGTCGCTGGCGCAAGGCGGACGGTGAAGTCGGTGACCGTCTGGATGTCGACATCCGGGTCCGGCCGCATCTGAAACAGCCCGCCGCCGGTGTGGAAGGTCCGCAGTCGCGCCGCGCACCACTGGTCCACCGCTGACAGCGGCGCGTCGAGGGGCACGGGGGCGGGCCAGAAGGGCGCGCGTCGATGATCGAGGTCGACGCCCTCGAACAGCGTCATGTGCAGGCTTGAGGTCGGCAGCAGGGTGAACTTGCGCATGACCGGCTGGATCATCGCCGCCTCCTGGACCGATCTCAGCACCTCATGCAGGGGCGTGTCGGCGCCCACGGGGCAGATGATGGTATTGCCGGGCCATTCCTTGACCTGCCCCGTCGGATAGAACTTGCCGCCGACGCCGCTGGGCGGCCTGAGGGGATTCGTAAGAGTCTGGCCGGACGAGGCTGCGATCTCGCCCCGGGCGTTCGTCGACAGCAAGGCCATTCCGCCGCCCGCCGCCCCTAGGCCCGCCGCCAGCACTCCGCGGCGCGCCAAGGTCGTCGTGAATCCGGTTTTGCTCGGCGCCTTCATGCTCAAAGCTTCACGTCGAAGCCGAAGAAGTAGGCCCGCCCGTTCTCCAGCGTCTCACTGTAGATGTTGTAGTTGGGGCCGGTCAGACGCACCGGGGTGTCGTTGGTGAGGTTCTGGATCTGCAGCATGGCCGACATGGTCCTGGTGATGTGGAATCGGACCTGCCAGTCCAGGCGGTTGGAGTCGCCGTACCAGACGTCCAGCGCCGAATTGGTGGCGCTGAAGGAATAGGGCATCTTGCTGGTGTGGTTGAACGCCAGACGGCTTTCCCACGGATAGGCGTCGAACAGCAGCGAGACGTTGTCGACGTTCCGGGCGGAGCTGATCAATCCGGGGAGGCGCCGCAGCGCGCCGTTGGTCATCGTGATATGCGAGGCGGTGAAATCGTTGAACGAGGTGTTCGCCGAGACGCCGAAATACTTCAGCAGGCCCGGAAGCTGGTCGAAGTGGGGGACGACCAGACTGAGCTCGAGGCCCTTCACCGTGGCCCCGTCGACATTCTGCGACTGGGTGGTCGTCACATTGTAGACGCCGGGCTGACCCGGCTCGACCACGCCCAGCTGCTGGTTCGACACGGTGACGATCTCGTGGGTGATCTCCTTGTCGAACAGGGCCGCCGAGAGCTGCATCCTCGACGTCGGATACCACTCCACCGAAAGGTCGTAGTTGGTCGATTCGCGAGGGATCAGCCTGGGATTTGAGAGGGTCTGGGTCGCCAGACCGGTCACCGTACTGGTGGCGACCGTGGAGACGGTGACCGACGTGTTCTGCGCCAGCTGCGCATAGTCGGGACGCGCTAGATCCTTGCTGACGCCCATGCGGACCTTCAGGTCGCGGGTCAGGTCGTAATAGGCGTTCAGCGCGGGGAGCCAGCGTCCATAATTGGTTTTGGTCGTCGCTTCGGTGAACGACGTGGCGCTCGAACTCGAGGTGAACGAACTCGGCAGGTAGTTGCCGATCGTCTGGCTGTTGGCCTCATAGCGGACGCCGGCCGACAGATAGTACCGTTCCGCACGGTAATCCAAGATCCCGTAGGCGGCGGCGAGGTTTTCCCGCAGTTTGTAATTGCCGATGGTGCTGGCGGACAGGTTGCCGGCGTCCAGTTTGAAGAGGCTGCTATTGGCGCTGAAATAGGCGGCGATATCGCTGGGAGACGAGACCAGAACCCGCTGGCCGTGACTGTTGTACGGGGTGAGATACAGATAGTCCGAGCCGAGCGCCGCCATGGTGACGCCGGCGGGCGCGTCGTAGCGGGTCTGCGTCGCGCTGCCCTTGTCGGTCAGGTTGCGGTCGAACGCGCCGAGCCGGGCGCCCAGGCCCCGCGCGCCGGGCGCTTCGTTCCACGCCGCGTCGAGCTTGAAGATCGGGGTGAGGGCTGAGCCGTTGCTGTCGGCCAGTTGGTGATAGGCCAGATTGTAGTTCGCCGGGCTGAGAAAGGCGGCGTTGTTCAACGGCGTGAACACCGCCGGTCCGGTCGTGCTGGTGGCGTAGTTGAACGCGAGGGTGCTGGCCTGCGCCTTATAGCTGAACGAGTCGTCGATGCTCGACTGATTGTAGCGGCTGCCGGACAGGTTGGCGCTCGCGTTGATCACCCATCCGTCGCGCAGATCATAGGCCGCGCCGAGTTCGCCGAAGGTGATGCGCCGGTCGATGCTGTAGTGGTCGTAACCCTCCGATGCGCTGCCGGCGGCGAAGCTTCCGGTCGTCGCGGAGGTGAAGGTGGGTTTGCCGCTGGTGTCGAGATAGTTGCTGTTGCGGTCCTCATAGAGGAAGTGATCGAATAATCCCCCGGTGAGGTGCAGCTTCAGACCGTCGTGCTGATACTCGAGCTTTCCGAACACCGACTGGCGGGTGCGGACGTCGTCATAGTTCAGCCATCCGGTCTGGCCCGGCACGTTGGTGAGGGCGCCGGCGTCGACCGTGGGGGTCAAGGTCGTCGCCGCGAGGGTCTGCACCCCGCCCGTATACGGGTAGAAGCCCTGGGTTCCGTTGGATACCGTATCCCACGACGAGGACGCGCGCCGGTAATAGGTGGCCGACAGCAGGGCGCCGAACTGGCCTTCCGATCCGAACCGGTCGCTGGCGGTGAATTCGGCTTCGCCGGACGGCGAGTAGGAATGCCAGCGCGGTTCGTCGTCCCAGTAGGCGTACTGGGCCTTGCCGGCGAAGAAGCCGCCGGGCGCGTCGAAGGCCGACCGGGTGACGATGTTGACGACCCCGCCGATCGCATCGCTGGGCAGGCTCGCGTCCCAGGATTTGAAGACGTTGACCGCCATGGCCATCGATGTCGGCAGGACGTCGTAGGAGGTGGTTCGGCCGGACGCGGTGCTGGTCGACGCGCTGGTGCTTCCGAGCTCGGTCGACGGCAGCGGGATTCCATCGAGGGTGGTCGAATTGTAGTTCGGGGCCAGACCGCGAATGGTCATGTATTGCTCCTCGCCGCGACCGTTGTTGATCACCATCGAGATCCCCGGGAGGCGTTTGAGCGCTTGGCCCAGTCCGAAATCGGGCAGGGAGCCGGCCTCGTCGGCGGAGAGGTTGTCGGAGACGAGGCGGGATTTCTCTTTGGCGGCGACGCTGCGCTGCTCGGCAAGGGCATGGCCGGTGACGACGACCTCGCTGTCGGTCGCGGCGGCGACCGCCTCCTGGGCTCTCGCTTGCGCAAAGGGCGTCAGGGCGGTGGAGACCAGCAGAACCCCAACGAATCTTTTCAACGCCTGCGCCATGGAACCCCCCGAGCTGATGGACGTCGTATATTCACTCTAAGTGAGAGAATTATGACGGGGAGGAGCGGCGTTGACAGCTTGGCCGGGCCGGTGATGTTGAGGCATGTCATCCGAACCAGGGCTCGGCCCCCCAAGGGATTGGCCCCGCGCGGCGACCGTCGCCGTGCTGCTGATCGGCTTCGCGATGGCGCTGAGCCTGAACTGGCCGGGCTATCTCTCCTACGACTCCGTCATCCAGCTGCTCGATGGCCGCACCGGCCGGTATCATGTCTGGCATCCGCCGTTCATGGCCTGGCTGCTCGGGCTCGGCGATCGCCTGATCCGCGGCCCCGGGCTGTTCATCACGCTTCAGGCCCTGCTGCTGTTTTCCGCCCTGGTCCTGATGACGCTCAAGCGACCCGTGGTCGGCCGGTTCGCGCCCGCCATCGCGCTGGCGCTGGTCGGTTTGCCGCACCTTCTGCTCTGGCAGGCGATCGTGTGGAAGGACGTGCTGTTCGCCGACTGCGTCGTCGCCGGATCAACCCTGCTCTGGCTCGCCCTCGGCGGGGCCGGCGTGCGGCGGACCGCGCTGATCGCCGGCGCCTTTGTCCTGCTGACCGCGAGCGCCCTGGTGCGGCAGAACGGGATCATCGCCCTTCTGCTCGGCGCGGCCTCGCTGAGTTTCTGCCTGTTCGGAGAGGAGACCGGCGGCTGGCCGCGCCGCCTGCTGAGGGCCGGCGCGCCGGCCGTCGTGGGCCTGATCGTCGCCGCCGCGGCCATGCTGGCGATCAGCGCGGCCCTCGCTCGCCACGCCGTCGATGAGGGCGGGGCGGAGGCCCAGTTCCACATGCTGCAGACCTACGACCTGGTCGGCGCGGTGGCGCATGATCCCAAACTGCCGCTCGACGATCTGTCGCCCGAGTTGGCGACTCTGATCCGCGACACCGCGAAGACCGCCTATACCGCCGAGCGCAACGACGACCTTCTCGGCAACGCCTTCAACCGGACCACCGCCGCCGCGGCCGACGACATCGAGGCGCAATGGTATGACGTGATCCTGCATCATCCCTGGCCCTGGCTGCGCCACCGGCTGGCGGTGTTCGGCTGGATCGTCGGCTCGACGCCGAGCGTCTGTTATGCGGAGACCACCGGGGTGGACGGTCCGCGGCCGCAGCTGAAGGCGCTCGGGATCGCGCCCGGCCAGTCCCGGCGGGACCGGGCGATGGAGGCCTACGCCGGCGTTTTCCACCGCACGCCGGTCTATTCCCACCTCTTCTACGGCGCCCTGGCCGTCGTCCTGATGGCGGCGATGTTCCGCTCGCGCGAGCGGCGGGATACGGTGTTCGGCTTCATGCTCGCCGGCGCCCTGCTGTTCGTGCTGAGCTTCCTGGCCATCGGCGTCGCCTGCGACTACCGCTACCTCTACGCCCTGGACCTGACCACCCTCGCGGCCGGCTTCTACTGGGCCTTGGGCTTGGGCGCGGGCGACGGTCGCTGGACCCGTTCGCGCACCTGAACCGACCCGGTGCGGTGCATCTTGCCCCAGGTCTGGCCAGTGCCGCCGAGGGCGCGGAAGATCGAGCGCCAGACCACCAGGTACATGATCTGCCGGTAGACGAACCTTTGCGTCGGCAGGAGCCAGAGCTCGCCCTTGCGCTCGCCGTCGAAGGCGTAGGCGACCCAGCCGGCCAGAAGCTCGAGCACCAGGAAGGCGACATAGATGCCGAGCACCAGCCATAGGGTCGGATCGGGGGCCATGGTCATGTCCGGATGCTCCTGCGTCTGCAGCCAGGCATTGAACCGGCCGATGCCGCCGGCGAGCATCTGCAGGTCGACGAACGGGGCCAGGATCTGCGCCGCGAACTGGAACAGCCACAGGGTCGGCAGCGACAGCCAGCCGAACCAGCCGTAGTGGAACAGCGCCCCGCGGTGCTTCCACAGGCACTGCAGCGTGCCGAAGCTCCAGCGGAACCGCTGGCGCATCAGGGCTTGGAGGGTGGCCGGCGCCTCGGTGAAGGCCAGGGCGTTGCCCTCGTTGACGATCACCCAGCCGGCGCGCCGCAACCGCCAGGTCAGGTCCATGTCCTCGGCCAGGGTGTCGGAGCTGTAGCCGCCCGCCGATCGCAGCGCGGCGGCGCGATAGGCGCCGATGGCGCCGGGCACCACAGTGATGCCGTTCAGCCGCGACATCGCCCGCCGGTCGATGTTCTGCGAGGTGACGTATTCCACCGACTGCCAGCGGGTGACGATGTTGGAGCGATTGCCGACCTTCACGTTGCCGGCGACGGCGCCGATGCGTTCGTCGGCGAAGCGGGCGACCAGCAGGCCGAGCGCATCCGGCGCCAGCTGGGTGTCGGCGTCGACGCCGACGACGACCGGTGCGTCCGACAGCGAGAACGCCAGATTGAGCGCCGAGGCCTTGCCGCCGTTGGTCTTGCGCTCGAACAGCACGCGCTCGTCCTGGCCGAACAAGGCCCTGACGATGTCGCCGGTCCCGTCGCTCGACCCGTCGTCGACCACGATCACCTTCACGTCGACGTCGCGGCTCGCCAGCAGGCTGCGGATCGTGCGCTCGATCACCGTCGCTTCGTTATAGGCGGCCACCAGCACGTCCACGCGCGGACGGCCCTCGACCGGCGGCCGGACGGGCGCCCGCCGCGCCGCCAGCGACAGCATCAGGGTGATCCGCAGCAATCCCAGGATGACGGCGGCGGTGAAGCCCCAGAACAGCACCACGCCCGACCACCTCTGCACGGTGAAGCCCGCGGCGCTCATGCCGACCAGGAGCCTGTCCCCGGGCGGGATTTCCGGCATGGTCTGATCCCGGCCGCGCCCCTCGAGCTCGCCGATGGTGGAGAAGCGATAGCCCTGCGCCTGCAGGGTGGTGATCAGGCCGTCCAGCGCGGCGACGGTCGCCGAGCGGTCGAGGCCGCCGTCGTGCAGCAGGACCGACTGGCCCTTGTGGATCTCGGACAGCACCGAGCCCTGGATGTCCGCGGCGGTCAGGCGGCGGGTGGTCCCGTCCGGCTGCCGGCGCCAGACGTTCCAGTCGTTGGGGTCGATGGTTTCGCCGGCGGTGACGTAGCCCTGGTCGCCGGCCACCGCGATCGGCATGATCTCGCCGTAGGTCCGCGGTTCGGAGTCGGCGTTGTAGGGCGGCCGGAACAGGTCGACCGAACGGCCGAGCACCACCTCAAACGCGCGCTGCGTGGCCGCCAGCTCCAGACGCACCCGATCCTCGCCGACGCGGGCCATGTTCGGGTGGGTATAGGAGTGGTTGCCGATCTCGTGGCCCTCGGCGTAGACGCGGCGGACCAGGTCCGGGTAGCTGACCACCTCCTGGCCGATCATGAAGAAGGTGGCCTTCACATGATGGCGCTTCAGCACGTCGAGCACCATCGGCGTCCAGGTCGGGGAGGGGCCGTCGTCGAAGGTCAGCGCCACGGTCTTGTCCGGGGAGCCGCTGCGTTCGACCAGCCAGCCCGAGGGCAGGCTGGTATAGGTCTCGTCGGTGATCAGCCCGCTCGCGGGGTCTCGGTCGTAGAGCCGTGACCCGGGCTGCGGCCGGCGCACCACGCGCAGCAGTTCGCCGTCGCCGATGAAGTCGACCTGCTGGGGCACGATCACCGTGTGCAGATCGGGCTGGCGCGGGGCCAGCCGGCCGAACGCCTTCCACGCCGACGGGTCCTCCATGCCGAGCGCCCACAGGGCGGCGCCCTTGATGTTGAAGTCCCGCGCCAGGGTCAGGGCGTTCTGCGCGGTCACCCCGTCGAGGAACCAGACCTCGTGCAGCTGGCCCTTGTCGTCGTTGTACTGAAAGGTCGGCTCCATCGCCGCGCTGTCGAAGTCGAGCACGCTCTTGGGATCGACGCCGCCGCGATAACGGACGAGCAGGGCCACGGCCTGCTGGTTGGTCACCGTCTCGGTGCTCTTTTCGGGCAGGTTCCAGTCATAACCGTACACGCCGACGCCGAGGATCAGCTTCTGGGCCCCGATCGCCGGCGTGAAGCGGCGCAGCGCCTCCAGGGTATAGTTGGCCGAGGCCACTGCGCCCGGACCGCTGAAACTGCCATGCTCGTCATAGGCCATCAGCACCGCGTAGTCGGCCGAGGCGCTGAGCTTCGCGGCGGCGGCCGGGTCGAGGTCGGTCTCGATGGTGACCGACAGCTCCTTGCCCTTCGCGTGCAGCTGCTTGCCGAGGCCGGAGAGCCATTGGGCGAGCCGGGGTACGACCGCGGGGTCGATGCGCTCGAAATCGACCTGCAGGCCGGCGTAGCCGTTCTGCTGGACGAAATCGACCAGCTGGGTCGCGACGCCGGCCGCGGCCGTCGGGCTCGACAGCATCCGGGTGAGGCGCTTGGCGTCGAACACGCCGGACTCGGCGTTGCCCACCACCGGCACCACCCGCACGCCGCTGGCGGCGGCGATCCGCACCAGATCCTTGGTGGTGGCGCTGCGGTCGGGGTTCCAGAAGTCGGTGATCAGCCCGCGGCCGTCGGCCTTGAGCGATATCCACGCCGGATAGATGTGGGTGAGGTCGCCGGCGTGGGCCCGGAACGAGTCGATGCCGGTGTCGCGCCAGGGGGCGAAGTAGGCGCCGCGGATGGTGTCGGCGCCGGAGATCGGCTTGAACTCCGCGCGCCGCCGGTCGGCGTTGATGCGGGCGAACAGGGTCCTGCGGGCGGCGTCGAGGCGCGCGGTGGACTTGTGCACCCGGGTGGGCTGGGGCAGGGCGTTATGGCCGAAGATGCTGAGCTTGGGCTGACTGAGAATGCTGGAGATGAAGGTGGCCAGAATCGCCACCGCCAGCAGGGCCACGAGGGCCGCGCTGATGCGCAGGCGTCTGGCCCGGGCGCCGGACGGATCGAGAAAGACGTGACGGTCGGTCATCGCGGATTGGAATCACTCACAGGCAAGCCGTTCACGACCTAGACGATCTGGCCGTCGCTCCCTCTGACATCTTCCTTACGCGGCTGATGGCTGACGCCGAATGAGGCGGATAAATTGTCGCGTCGCCATCGCCTTCCCGGCCGCGGCCGAGCAGGCGATGGCCGTTCTCGGATCGGTCGCCGCTCCTGGAGTTCAGCTTGAGGTGACGTTCTCGGCACAGCGGGGACGCTTGGCGCATGTGGGAGCCGCGACCCGGATCGCCGGGCCCTTGGCCGCCGCCTCTGTCCGGACGGGGCGTCTACTCCGCCGCCAGGGCGAATGCGGCTGGGCCATAACCTTCGCGCCAGCTTACGCAGTCGGGCGCATCCAGGTCCACGTCGAAACACCGGGGATGACGCTTCTCCACCGTCTTGCGGCCGCGCTCGACGAGGCGGAGCGGCTTGGAGGTCGCCCACAGGATCGACTGCAGCGCCTCGGGAGTCCCCCGCGACGCGCCGAGGTCGAGCCCCACCCGCCGCCGCAGCCAGCCCTTGGTGTAGAAGGCGCCGTTGGTACGGGCCGAGCGGGGCGTGGTGTACTCCACGGACACCGAGACGTTGAGGCTGTCCCCGTTGATCACCCGGTGGGGTCCATGCAGCGGCCAGGCGGCCGCGTCGCCGGGCTGGAACACCACGCGCTCGGCGTGCGCGTCCATGGCCTCTTCATAGGGGGCGTCGGAGAGGGTCTCCTTCAACAGGATGGCCTCCATGGCGCGCTCGCTGATGAAGTCGTCGGTGGCCGGATAGACCAGCATCGTCTTGGTCCCCCGCATGTGCCACAGCATGGTGTCCGCCGCATCGGCATGGAAGAAGATGCCCATCTGCGGGCCGGAGATCAGGATGCTGGCGCTGGCGGAGAGGATCGGCTGGCCGACCTCGGCGGAATATTCGGCCATCGCCTGTCGAAACGCCGGCTTGTAGCGCGGGTGCAGCTCCATGGCTTTGCGGCAGGAGACCCAAAGGGCGCCGGTCTTCACCGCCTGCAGGATCTCGGCGCCGGAAAGGCCGCCCGCCTCGCCCGCGGTCCAGCGCTCCCCGCCCGGGGGGTTGCGCCGCATGGTCAGAACGTCGAACCGATCGCGGGGCTGCTCGTCGATCAGTCGGGCCAGGGCCTCGTCGGTGAAGAGACCGGTGTCGTTCAACCGGTGGCGAAAGCGGACCACCGCGTCGGTGGGCATGCCTTTGGCGCCCGACGGGAAGGGCAGGATCAACGGCTCTGAGGCGGCGGACATGGCGGTCGTCCCGAAGTGGCGCTTGAGAACGCCGCCGTGCACGGCCCGGGCCAGGCGCAACCCGATCCTGCCGTCCGATGCGCCGTCGGATGGGCGTGAGGGTGATGGCGTTCGGCGCGGCGCTCTTTGGAACCGTCCGGCCGGAGCTCGTTTCCACAGTCCTCAGTCCTCCCGCGCCCTTGGCGGCGTCCGCGGATCCAGGGTTTAGGTTGAACCACGAACGCCACCGACCTCACGAACCAGCGCTTTATGCGCAGAGGTAGCGTTCGCCATTCAAGGCGCTGTCTTGGACGTCGACCGCTATAGGGTCTCCGGATTACTCGAAGCCGTCCTTTGATGGCCGCCCCTTGCCTTTCGTCGGTCGGCGCGCTAACACTGAACCTGATGGTTCAGTATCAAGCGTCTCGCCTTGACGCCTCCTTCGCCGCGCTCTCGGACGCCACCCGGCGCGGTGTTCTGGAGCAGCTCGGACGGTCGGACGCCTCGATCACCGAGCTGGCCGACCGGTTCCACATGACGCTGACGGGCATGAAGAAGCATGTCGGCGTCCTGGAGCAGAGCGGGTTCGTCACCACCGAGAAGGTCGGCCGGGTGCGGACCTGCAGGCTCGGCCCACGCCGTCTCGAGGAGGAGGCGGCCTGGATCGAGGGACAACGCCGGCTTTGGGACGCACGCTTCGACGCGCTGGACACGGTGGTCAAGGACTTGAAACAGAGGGAGAAGGTCGATGAATAACCGCACAACCGTCGAACGGACGTCGGACCGGGAGCTCGTCGCGACGCGAACTTTCGACGGCCCGGCGCGCCTCGTGTTCGAGGCGTGGACCAAGCCCGAGCTGATCATGCGCTGGTGGGCGCCGGAGTCGTTTGGAATATCCTTCGTGTCGTGCGAGACCGATGTGCGCACGGGGGGCTCGTACCGCTTCGTGTTCCGTCACGCCGGCTCGGAACAGCCCATGGCCTTCTTCGGCCGGTACATCGACGTGACGCCCCCCTCCCGCCTCGTCTGGACCAATGAGGAAGAGGAGGACGGGGCCGTCACCACGGTGACCTTCGAGGAGAAGGACGGCAGGACGCTGGTCGTCGTGCACGACCTCTATCCCTCTAAGGCGGCGCTCGACGGCGCCATCGCCTCCGGCAGCACGGGCGGCTGGCCCGAGCAGTTCGAGCAGCTGGACGATCTTCTCGCCACTTTGGGCGCGAGCGCCTAACGGCGTCGGCCCTGCGCCGCTCGCCGCCGCCGGCCGATGTCGGTGAAACAAAACCGTCACCAAGATGGAGCAGCAGCGTCATCAACGCATGGAATAGCCGAGCTCAGACGCCAGCAGCGCCGCGGACTCAGGTCCCGCGGCGCTATTGCGCTCAGGGGGTGCTATGCAGAAGTCCGCTGCGGCCTTGGCGGCCGCCGCCTGTTTCACGTTCGCCGCCCAGGCGAATGCGGCGGAAGCGCCGTCCGACCCGGTCATCGCCACGAATGCGCCGTCCCGATCGACGGACAGCGGCGACGTCAGTGAGATCGTGGTCGTCGGCGGAGGCCAGACGCGCTCGGTCACGACCCTGCTTCCCGCCAATCTCGACGTCCTGCCGCCCGGCGCCAGCGTGCAGAAGAGCCTGAACGTCCTGCCTGGGGTGATGGCGCAGTCGATCGACGCGCTGGGCCTGAACGAACAGTCGCTGTCCCTGCAGGTGCGCGGCTTCAGCACCACCCACCTCGGCTACACCCTCGACGGCATGCCGCTGGGCGACGGCGCGTACAACAACTACAACGGCCTCACCATCAGCCGTGCGCTGATCTCCGAAAATCTGGCCCGCGCCGATCTCGCCACCGGCATCGCCGGCCTCAGCATCGCGTCGACCAGCAACCTCGGCGGCGCCCTGCTCTATACCTCCAGCAACCCGTACCGGCAGTTCGGTTTCACCGTCAGCCAGACCTTCGGCAGTGAAGACGCCAAGCGCACCTATGTGCGCGTCGATACCGGCGAGCACAACGGCTTCTCGGCCTATCTGTCCGGTCAGTACAGCGAACAGAATCTGTTCGTGAATCAGGGCGCCTACAACCAATCCAACGGCGGCCAGTTCAACGGCAAGGCGCAATACAGGTTCGAACGCGGTACGCTCACCGCCTTCGCCGACATCTCGCGCACCAACCAGGCCGACGACCCCTATCTGTCGAAGGACATGCTCGCGCGTCTCGGTCCCGATTGGGGCGGCTATGCGCCGAACTGGCAGACCTATCTCAGCCGCGCGGCGTGCTCGACGCCCTCGCTGGTCAGCAAATGCGTCAAGCCGACCGCCCCGGAACTGCTCGCCGACGACACCTTCACCAACGGGCAGATCCTGCGCGACGACGATCTTTACTATATCGCCGGGGATTTCGACCTCAGCCGGTCGCTGAAGGCCCACACGCAGGTCTATCGCCACACCGACAACGGCGATGGCAACAACTTCATCGCCGGCCTGTCCACCCAGGGCACGACCTCCACCGCCGACGACCTGCCGGTGCAGGTCCGCGACACGCGCTACACCATCGAGCGCAACGGCGTGCTCGCCAGCCTGGCTTGGGAAGTCGGCTTCAACCACATACAGGGCGGCCTCTGGCTGGAGGGCAACACCAGCAGCGCCGCCCGCTACATCCGGACCAATGTCACGGGTCCCTTCGATCTGGGCGACGTCATAAGCGCCCAGCCGGACACCGCCCAGTGGGTTCAGAAGACCCGCTGGAGCACGCAGCAGTTCTACCTGCAGGACACGGTCAGCCTGTTACAGGACGCGGTGAGCATCGACTTCGGGTTCAAGAGCACCGACGCCAAGTCGAACGCCATGGCCCTGACCGGCGTCGCCAAGACCGCGCCGCCGGCGTCCACCCAGTTCGCCTCCGGCTCCCTGAAGGCCAAGGACAGCTTCCTGCCGGAGGTGGGCGCGCGCTGGCGGATCGCGGCGGGCCACGAACTCTATGTGAGCTACGCCGAAAACATGGCGATGTTTCAGGGCGGCTTCAAACTGGGGCCGCAGTCGGTGACGCAGGCCGTCTGGAACGTGCAGGGCGCCACCTTGAAGCCCGAGACGTCCAGGACGGTCGATGCGGGGTACCGCTATGTGAGCGGGCCGCTGCAGGCCACGCTGGCCGTCTACCACGTGAACTTCGACAACCGCCTGTTGCAGTACAATCCCTGCCCGACGAACCAGCAGCAGAACCCGGGCTGCGGCAACTCCTTCCACAACGCCGGAAGCGTCACCAGCGACGGGGTCGAGCTGAGCGCCCTGTGGCGGCCGGTGCAGTGGCTGAACTGGTACAACGCGGTCTCATACGACAAGACCACCTACGACAGCGACCTCAACTTCTGCACCATCACCTGCATCCTCGAGCCCACCGCCGGCAAGCAGCAGGTGGATACGCCCAAGACGCTGATCTCCAGCGTCCTCAGCCTGAAGCGGGGCGGTTTCTGGCTCTCCCTCGCGGGCAAATATACCGGCCGACGCTACTACACCTACACCAACGACCAGGGCTTCGGCGCCTACACCACCTTCGACCTCGGCACGGGTTATGAGTTCCGCAACACCGGTTGGCTGCGGGGTGTGAAGCTGTCGCTGAACATCACCAACCTGACCGACAAGCGCTATGTGGCGAACTTCGACAACAGCGTGTTCGCGCCGACCGATCCGACCGGCGCGATCCTGGTCGCGCACACTTCCGCGCCCCGCCAGGTCTTCGGCACGATCGGCTATATCTTTTAGAGCATGGCCCGTTTTGACGGAATCGCTCCCCCTTTACGTCATGTCCGGCCCCCGTGCCGGGCATCCAGGGAAACGCTAAGGCAGCCAGTCCGGATCGCCGGGACAAGCCCGGCGAAGACGGCTTGAGGTCGGCTCCGTCTGAACGCGTCTCGCTCCAGGGGCCTGTGTGCGAACGCCCGTGGGCAGGAACGCATCGCCCGGCCTGGAGGCGCTGCCGACGAAACGGACCGTGCTCAAGCGAGGGCGGACGGCGGCCTCGCCCTCACGGTCCCTGCCGCAGGACGGTGATCGACTGCGGCGGCAGGGCGAGCGAGCCCGGCCATCGGGCCAGGCGGGCGAGGGTCGGGGGCCGATCGGTCGTCGGACGGCCGCGGGCCGCCGACCATCGGTAGGCGTCGGGCCCGTAGCGATAGACCTCCGCGCCGCCCGCGGCCGCGCGCGTCTGGCCGCGCAGGACGATGGCGACCCCGGCCGGCGCCGATCCCCGATTGATGATCAGGACCGAGAGGCGTCCGTCGGGCCGCTTCAGCGGGTAGAGCGAGACGTCGGGGTTCGCCGCCGCGCCGGACGGCGTCGCCGCGAGCCGCAGGTGCGGGCGGTCGCCGGGCTGGACCCATTCGCGGGAGAGCAGGCGATAGGCGTGGTAGGTGGGCATCGGCCAGCGGGCCACGCCGCGATCGGCCTCCCACAGCATCAGGTTGCCCCGGCCGGCGCAGGCCGATTTGCCCGCGGACGGAATGTTCGGCGTGGCGCCGTAAAGGAACACTGTCCGGCCGTCATGGGTGAGGAAATCGGCGATCGCGTCGGCGGTGAAGACCGCGCTGGGCTGCTGCACCTCGGCCATTCCGGTAAAGGCGGACAGGCCGAGCTCGGAGATGATCTTCGGCGTCTGCGGCGGGACGCCGTCGCGCCTCAGCCGCTCCAGCACGTTCGCCATCATTCTCGGCTGGTCGGCCACCTTCCGCGCCAGCGCGCCGCAAAGATCGTCGTAGGGATAATATTCGAAGCTGAAGAAGCTGAGCTCGGGCGCCGCGCCAAGCCGCGTGAGCGCGGTCATGAACCGGTGCGTCCAGCTCTGGTCCGGGTTGGCGTCCAGCCAGACGTCGGCGACGCCGTTGACCAGGCTTGGACCGCCGAACGCGACCTTGGGTTCGGTGGGGCGAAGCGCGCGGACGAACAGGGCGTAGAGGGCGGCGTAGTCCTCGGGCTCGATGCGCTGGCCGTCCGGCTCCTCGCCGAGCTCCACCCTGTCGACCGCAAGGCCCTGACGGCGGAAATAACGCAGCTCCGCGGCGGCGTTCTCGGGCGTGTCGTAGAGCACGCCGACCGGCAGCATCAGCGATGTCGTCGACATCACCCCGGCCTTGATCAGGGCGCGGGGGGAGGGTTGTTCGGTGGAAGGATCGAGATCCTCGGCCCGGTGCCAGGGGTCGGTCGAGGAGACGAAGATCAGCGTCTGGTGAAAGCGATCCACGGCGTGCCGGACGACGTCGTGGAACACCCCGTCGGCCGACGTCGTCCCAAGGCCGAGTTCGCCGACGGCGAAGCCCAGCCGATCGCGCGGGTCCGCCGATCCCGCGGCGGCCGTTCTCGACGACGTCAGCAGGAGAAGCCGCACGAAGCGCGCCCTGACCGGCGCCGCGGCCAGACGGCGCCGCTCGTGTCCGCCCACGCCGTCCGAAATCTCGCCGGCCGGGAAGGTTCTCCAGGCGCCGTTGTATTCGTCCGCGCCGGCCCAGTACTGCACAAGATAGCGGACCGCGAACGGCGCGGCCCAGGCGATGTCGAGGGTGTCGATGGCGGCCTCCGCGCCGAGGTCGAGCTTCACCCACTCGGGGTGGTCCCGGGCTTCGCCGGTGGAGGCGAGGTAGGGATTGCTCTTCCAGAAGCTCGCCGGATCCCCGTCGTCGATGCGCGAATAGCCTTCGTTGTCGGCTTCGTCGACCGTATCGCCGCGCCGCGGCAGGCGATAGCCGAAGCTGGCCTCCGCCGGGTCGTCACGATCCGCATCGCCGGTCCAGTACCCCTGGCGGCGACCCGGATCGCTCCAGCGCCCCAGCGCCGACCAGTGCCAGGCCTCGATCCCGAGTTCGGTGCGAAGCCGATAGGCGCCGCGGGCCGCGCCCGCCGACGCGATCGCCGCCCGGTTGGCGGGCCGCAGCACCGGTGCGCTCTCCTCGTGGTCGCCGCCATCGAAGGCCAGGCCGAAGGCTTCGCTGGGCGTCAGCATTCCCGCCGGATGGTCCGCATCCACAGTGAAGTGAACCACCGGCGCCGCCCCCGCGACGGATGCGGGCGCGCCGGCGAACGCTGAAAGCAGAACAGCAACCATCGGCCACAGCCGCATGACGTCTTTCACCGTTCCCCCCGCGCCGTCCCGCCGTACCCGGGCCGATGCGCTTCGCCTGAACCCGGGCGCCCGAATCCCAGGCCCATGATGGCGCCGAACCCGCCCCGCGCCCATGGGCGCCTGCCCCGTGCGAAGGCCATTTCAAACCGCGGCGATCTGTGTAGGGTCGCGCCCAAGCTTAGCTTTGGCCGTGGGGGCATGATGAAGGACAGGAGCCGCGGTTTCGCACCTTGGCGCCGCATGGGCGCGACGGTTGTCCTGTTGGGCGGCGTATCCGCCCTTGCGGTGGCCAGCACGGCCACGCCGAGCCAGAGCGGAATCAACTGTTCGCAGCAGCAGACCTTCACCGTGGCGTCCCCGCGCGTCAGGACGGGGGCGGTCCAGACCCTCACCGTGCCGCAGACAGGGACGGTCACCGTCACCGCCGTCGGCGGCGCCGGTTCGGACAGCTTCAACAACGGGGTGGACGGCCAACTGGGGACCGGGGGGAACGGCGCCCAGGTGACCGCGACCCTGCCCGTGAACGCGGGGGCGGTGTTGAACATCCTGGTCGGCGCGCAGGGCGGCGCGGACCTGGGCAATGGCGTCGGCGGCGGCGGCGGCGGGGGCAGCTTCGTGTATTCGGGGCCCTCCACCGCCTATTCGCCCGCGACCGATACCCTGCTCGTCGTCGCCGGCGGCGGCGGCGGCGCGAGCGGTCTGCAGGCCGCGAACGGCGGCCCGGGACGCACCACGAACCTGACGTCCGGGCCGGCGAGCCCTGCGGCTTCCGGCCAAGGCGGGTTCAATTTCAACAATGTCGGTCCCGGCGCCGCGGCCGGCGGCCAGAATGGCGGCGGCGGCGGGGGCGGCGCGAACAACTCCACCGGCGCCGGCGGCGGCGGCGGCGTCACCGGAGACGGGGCGACCGTAACCGGGTTCTTCGGGGGACAGGGCGGAGCCTCGCTCGCGAACGGCGCCGCCGGCGGGGTCGGCCCTACGACGGGCAGCCTGACCGGCGGAAACGGCGGCTTCGGCGGCGGCGGCGCGGGCTCCAACGGCGGCGGCGGCGGCGGCGGCTACAGCGGCGGCGGCGGCGGTGACCAAGGCGGCGGCGGCGGTGGCGGCGGCTCCTTCGTGGC
>CAILTK010000076.1 GCA_903837135.1 uncultured Caulobacterales bacterium | reverse complement strand
CGCGCCGGGTTCGGCGCGGCCCCGTTCGCATTTCCGCACGAGGCGTTATATTTTAACGTTTCGTCGACGCTTGATCCCTAGATTGTTATCGGGACTTACATCGCGGACGGACGAAGTTGCACTTCGGCGCTGGCGAACCAGTTGGGGGATCGGATCATGCGTTTCTTGGCGCGCTTCCTGAAGGACGAAACCGGCGCCACCGCCATCGAGTACGGCCTCATCGCCGCTCTGATCGCCGTGGTGATCATCAGCGCGGTCAGCAATCTCGGTACGACCCTCCGCACCAAGTTCAACACCATTTCCAATTCCGTGAAATGAGACCCAGATGAACGCCCAACGCCGTTTTCTGACCGACGAGTCCGGTGCGACCGCGATCGAATACGGCGTGCTCGTGGGGTTGATCGCCATCTTCATCGTCGGCGCCGTCTCGCTGTTCGGCACGACCCTGGCCGGCAACTTCAATCACATCTCGAACACCTTGAAGTAGCCGCGCGCTCCGGCGGGTCGCAACGCTTCCTTCAGGCCTGGCGCGCTAGAGAGCCGGGAAACCGTCCGGAGCCGTTGGACCCCGTCATGATCGAAGCGCTGCGCATCCTGGCCCTTGCGCCCTTCCCGCTGGCGCTGATCCTGGCGGCCCTGCGCGATCTGACCAGCTACACCATTCCCAACCGGATCTCGCTGGCCCTCCTGGTCGCCTTCGTTCCCCTGGCCCTGTTCGCCGGGGTGAGCCTCCCGGTGATCGGCCTCTCGGTGCTGGTCGGCGCGGTCATGCTGGCCGCCGGCGTCGGCATGTACGCCATGCGCTGGATCGGCGGCGGCGACGCCAAGGTGTTCGCCGTCAGCGCCCTGTGGCTCGGCTGGCCCTCGGTCATGCCCTTCGCCTTGTGGACCGCCCTCGCCGGGGGCGGGCTGGCGGTGATCCTGATGTGCGGACGCCGGCTCGGCCATCCGGTCGTGGGGCGCGGTCCGGTCTGGATCGGGCGACTGCTGACCCCCGGCGGGGACGTTCCCTACGGCCTGGCGATCTGTTTCGGGGCCCTGATGGCCTATCCCGGCAGCCCGATCGCCCAGGCCGTCCTGCCGCCGCACTGACCGGGCGCCTGGAAACCTTAACGCGCGCTCTGGGGCCACCCACAGGCTGGGCGGCAAGTGCAGGAAAGTTAAGGCGCTTAGGCCGCCGTTAACTCGCGAGGGCGGAGAGTCCGGCTGTCCTGAGTTTCAGTATCGGCCGCGGCCCCGCCCGGCCCTGGGAAGAGACAGACGATGAACCCCGTCCGCATAGCGGTCGTCATCCTGGCTGCGCTGATCGGCTCCGCGGGGTTGGCGCTGTTCGCCCGCACCATGGCGACGCCCAAGCAGGCGCCCGTCGCCGCCCCGGTGGTGGTTCAGGCGCCGATGACCCGCGTCCTCGTCGCCGCGCACGACCTGCAGCCCGGCGACCGCCTGACCGCCGGCGACTTCACCTGGCAGGACTGGCCGAAATCGGGCCTCAACGCCCTGTTCATCACCGACGGCCCGGGCTCGGCCCCGGCCAAGGCCCCGATCACCGACAAGGTGGTGACCACGGCGACCCTGAAGGCGCGCGACACGCTTTCGGGCGGCGCGGCGGGCGCCGCCGCCGACTATGTGGGCGCCATCGTGCGCGAAGCGATGCTGAAGGGCGAGCCGCTGATGGCCGCCAAGGTGGTCAAGGGCACGGACGCCGGCGTCCTGGCGGTGACGCTGGATCCCGGCATGCGCGCCATGGCCGTGCCGCTGTCGGCCGAGAGCGCGGCGGGCGGCTTCATCCTGCCGGGCGACCATGTGGACGTGGTGCAGAGCCGCAAGGTCGACGCCCCCGGCGGCGGCGCGCAGAAATTCGCCTCGGGCGCCGTGCTGCGCAATGTGAAGGTGCTGGCGGTGGACCAGCAGACCACGCGCGGCGGCAAGTCTGCGGCCCAGGTCGGCGCGACCGCCACGCTGGAGGTCACGCCGGACCAGGCCGAGCTCCTGGCCCTCTCCAAGTCCCAGGGCGAACTCACGCTGATCCTGCGCTCCTACGCCGACATCGGCGGCCCGAGCAGCACGGGCGCCGGACCGAGGGCCGCGGAGCAGACCGCGACGGTCGCGCCCGCCGTGGTCAAGGTGTTCCGCAACGGCGCGCCCGCCGACGTCATGGTGGCGCGGTGAAGGCCCGGCGCGCCCTGCCGCTCGCGGCGCTGATGGCCGCCGCCGCGGCCGCCCTGGCTCCCCCGGCGATCGCCCAGACCGGCTACGGCCGCCTGGCCGGCGCTCCGATCCGCCAGGCCCAGCTCGGCCCGCCGAGCGTCGGCCAGACCGTCTCGATCGACCTTTCCGGACCGTCCGCGCCGGTGCGCACCCTGGCCCTGCCGAAGGGCAAGTCGGCGGTGATCGACCTGCCCACCGACGCGCGCGACGTGCTGGTGTCCGATCCCAAGGTGGCGGACGTGGTGCTTTCCACGCCGCGGCGCATCTATGTGCTCGGGGTCGGCTCGGGCCAGACCGACGCGGCCTTCATGGACGCCTCGGGCCGCCAGATCCTCAGACTGAACATCCGGGTCGACCAGGACGTCTCCACGCTCGGCGACACCCTGAACCGGCTCCTGCCCGGCTCGACCATCCACGTGGAGGCGGTCAACCAGTCGATCGTCCTGAGCGGGGAGGTCGCCAACTCCGCCACCGCGGACAAGGCCATGCGCCTGGCGCAGGCGACGGTCTCGAAGCCTGAGCAGGTGCTGAACATGCTGGCGGTGAGCGAGAGCGAGCAGGTGATGCTCAAGGTGCGCATCGTCGAGGTCGACCGCAACATCGTCAAACAGCTGGGCGTGAACCTCAGCGCCCTGATCGGCCAGGCCGGCCTGGCGCAGTTCTCGTTCGCCAACGCCGCCGCCTGGGCGATCAACGGGTCGCTGCTCGGCGGCGCCAGCGGCGGCTACAGCCTCGACACCACCAAACAGCCGGAATTGCAGGTCCCCTGCTCCAGCGGCCTGACCGGGACCTGCTATCAGATCATTCACAGCAGCGCCGACGCCGCGAACGCCGGCACGGCCACGGTGCAGACCACGGCCGGTTCGACCGGACTGAACAAGGCCGGCGCGACGATCCAGGCCTTCGAACGGGCCGGGCTGGTGCGCACCCTGGCCGAGCCCAACCTGACCGCCGTGTCCGGCGAAAGCGCCAAATTCCTGGTCGGCGGCGAGTTTCCGGTGCCGGTGGGCGAGGACAACACCGGCCGCGTGACGGTCGAGTTCAAGCAGTACGGCATCGGCCTCGGCTTCACGCCGGTGGTCCTGTCGCGGGGCCGCATCTCGCTCAAGCTGTCGACCGAAGTGTCGGAGCTGACCAATACCGGCGCCTTCACCCTGACGGGGTCGAGCACCAGCGCCACGGGAACGACGACGTCCTCGCCGTCGCTGATCATCCCCGGACTGACCGTGCGCCGCGCGGAGACGACCGTGGAGCTGCCCTCGGGCCAGGCGATGATGATCGCCGGCCTGCTGCAGTCCAACGCCAAGGAAGACCTCGACAGCCTGCCCGGCCTGCAAAACCTGCCGATCCTCGGCGCCCTGTTCCGCTCGCGCGACTACCTCAACAACGAGACCGAGCTGGTGGTGATCGTCACCCCCTACCTGGTCAAGCCCACCAATCCCGACCAGCTGCAGACGCCGGCCGACGGCCTGGAGCTCGCCTCCGACATGGAGACGACCCTCCTGGGCCACCTGAACACCGGCTTCGGCAAGGCCGGGCCCCCGCCCAGGAATGGGACCTATCAAGGACCGATCGGTTATGTTGTCGATTAAGCGCCTTGCCCTTTGCGGCTGCCTGTTCGCCCTGGCCTCCGTCGCCGGCTGCGCGTCGACTCCCCCGGCCCAGAGCGCGCGGGTCGACGCCGTGACGCCGCTCGACCAGTACCGGATCAAGACCCACGACGCCCCGGACCAGCTCGGCCTGACCGTCCATGCCGGCGGCCTCAGCGCCGCCCAGCACGACGCCCTGGCCGAATTCGCCGAGCGCTGGCGCTCGACCGGCGGCGCGCTCGTCACCCTGCAGGTCCCGAGCGACGCCCCGGATCCGGACGCGGCGCGGTCCTACGTCCTGGCCGCGGAATCCACCCTCGCCGTCCTCGGCGTGCCCTACGACCACGTGCGCACGGTGACCTACGTCCAGGGTCCCGCGCCCAAGCCGCTGGTGCTGGCGAGTTTCGACACCGTGGTCGCCGACGCGCCCGACTGCAACGGCGTCGGCTGGGAGAACCTGTCGGCGACGAAGAACAACACGGTCTACAAGCGGTTCGGCTGCACCCTGGTCGCCAATCTGGCGGCGCAGATCGCCGACCCGCGGGACCTGCGCGGCCAGACGGCGCTGGCGCCCGGCGACAACTCCCGACGGATGAAGGTCATCGACAACTATCGCAACGGCAAGGTGACCGCCTCCGAGAAGGACACCCAGGCCAGCGGCGCGGTGTCGCAATCGGTGGGCTCGCAATGAACACCGGCCCGGCCAAGCTGAACCCCTTCGACGACGACGACGACTTCGGCGCCGCGGACGAGTTCAGCACGCCCGACACCGACCCGTTCGCCCGCCCGGTCGAGGACACGTCGGGCCTCGATCCGTACGCCGCCATGGCCGAGGCCCTGGCGCCCGAGCCCGCCGGCGCGGCCGCGTTCAATCCCGTGGCGGCCATGCTGGCCGGCGCCGAAGCGGCCCTCGGCGAGCACTCGGTCCCGCGCATCAGCATCCACGCCTTCTGCCAGCGCATGGAGACGGCCAAGCTGATGGAGTACGCCGCCGCCGACCGCCGGCTGGCGCGCGCCACCACCGAGGTCATTCCCGGCGGGCTCGTCGAAGCCCTGCACCGCTACAGCAATCAGCCGACGCCCTCGCTGATCATCGTCGAATCGACCGAGCCGGCGCAGCAGCTGCTCGAGGGGCTCGACCGCCTGGCCGAGGTCTGCGACGCCGGCACCAAGGTGGTGCTGATCGGCGCGCACAACGACATCACCCTCTATCGCGCGCTGATGCGGCGCGGCGTCAGCGAATACCTGGTGCCGCCGCTGCAACCGCTGCAGCTGATCCGCGCCGTCACCACCCTCTACGCCGACCCCGCGACCCCGTTCGTCGGCCGCACGGTCGCCTTCGTCGGGGCCAAGGGCGGATGCGGATCGTCGACCCTGGCCCACAACATCGCCTATCAGCTCGCCGAATCGACCCAGTCGAACACGGTGATCGTCGACTACGACCTGCCGTTCGGCACCGCCGGCCTCGACTTCAACCAGGACCCGTTGCAGGGCGTGGCCGACGCGCTCAACAAGCCCGACCGGCTCGACCCGACCCTGCTCGACCGGATGACCGCCCGCTGCTCGGACCGGCTGAGCCTGTTCGCGGCGCCGGCGTCGCTCGACGACGACTACGACATCAGCATCGAGGCCTACGAGGAGGTCACGGCCAAGATCCGCTCGACCGCCCCCTATGTGGTGCTGGATCTTCCGCACCTGTGGTCGGGATGGATGCGCCGGCTGATCATGACGGTCGACGACGTGGTGGTCACCGCCCAGCCCGACCTCGCCTCCCTGCGCAACGCCAAGAACCTGATCGACCTGGTGCGCAAGGCCCGGCCCAACGATCACCCGCCGCAGCTGATCCTGAACCAGGTCGGCGCCCCGGGCCGGCCCGAGATTCCGGTGAAGGAGTTCGCCAAGGCCCTGCAGATCGAACCCGCCCTGGTGCTGCCGTTCGACCCCAAGCTGTTCGGCAAGGCCGCCAACAACGGGCAGATGGTGTTCGAGGTGAACCCCAAGGCCAAGGCGGCCGAGGGCCTGGCCCAGTTCGCCCAGCAGCTTTCGCGCCGTGACGCCGTGGCCCCCGCGGCCAAGTCCGCCTCCCTGTTCGACAAGCTTCTCAAGCGTGGGTGATGTTCGGTAAGCGGAGTTTCGCAGAGGGCGGTCAGGCCCCTCCCCCGGCCGCGGCCGACGGGGCGGAGATCGCCACGCGTCCGCAGCGCCAGGAGCCGCCGGCCGCGTCGCCGTCGTCGCCCGCGGAGTCCGCCGCGGCCGTCGCCGATCCGGCCGCCAAACGCGCCACCAACGAAACCGTCCATCGCAAGGTCCACGCGGGCCTGGCCAGCGACCGCGGCCCGATCACCGAGGTGGTGCGCGAGCAGTCGGACTACTATCACGCCACCAAGACCCAGATTTACTCGGCCCTGCTCAACACCATCGACCTGGCCCAGCTGGCCCAGCTCGACCACAAGCAGGCCGGCGAGGAGATCCGCGACATCGTCGCCGAACTGGTGGCGATCAAGAACGTCTCCATGTCGGGGACCGAACAGGACCATCTGGTCCAGGACATCATCAACGACGTCCTCGGCTACGGCCCGCTGGAGCCGCTCCTGGCCCGCGACGACATCGCCGACATCATGGTCAACGGCGCGCACCGGGTGTTCATCGAAGTCCAGGGCAAGGTGCAGCTGACCAACGTCCGCTTCCGCGACAACCAGCAGCTGATGAACATCTGCCAGCGGATCGTGTCGCAGGTCGGCCGGCGCGTCGACGAAAGCTCGCCGATCTGCGACGCCCGCCTGCCGGACGGCAGCCGCGTCAACGTCATCGCCCCACCCCTGTCCCTCGACGGTCCCACGCTCACCATCCGGAAATTCCGGAAGGACAAGCTGACCATGAAGGACCTGACCAACTGGGCCTCGATCAGTCCCGAAGGCGCCAAGGTGCTGGGGGTGATCGGCGCCAGCCGCTGCAATGTGCTGATCTCGGGCGGCACCGGGTCGGGCAAGACCACCCTGCTCAACTGCATGACCGCCTACATCGACCCGACCGAACGGGTGGTGACCTGCGAGGACGCCGCGGAGCTGCAGCTGCAGCAGCCGCACGTGGTGCGGCTGGAGACCCGGCCGCCGAACCTCGAGGGCCAGGGCGCCATCACCATGCGCGACCTGGTCAAGAACTGCCTGCGGATGCGTCCGGAGCGGATCATCGTCGGCGAAGTGCGCGGACCCGAGGCGTTCGACCTCCTGCAGGCGATGAATACCGGCCACGACGGATCGATGGGCACCCTGCACGCCAACTCGCCGCGCGAGGCGGTGTCGCGCCTGGAGTCTATGATCACCATGGGCGGCTACGGCCTGCCGTCCAAGACCATCCGCGAGATGGTGGTGGGGTCGATCGACGTGATCGTGCAGGCGGCGCGCCTGCGCGACGGCTCGCGGCGCATCACCCACATCACCGAGGTGCTCGGCCTCGAGGGCGAGGTGATCATCACCCAGGACCTGTTCGTCTACGAGATCACCGGAGAGGACGCGGCCGGCAAGATCGTCGGCCGCCACCGCTCCACCGGCATCGCCCGACCCCGGTTCTGGGACCGGGCGCGCTACTACGGGCTGGAGCGCGAGCTGGCCGAAGCCCTCGACGCGGCGGAATAGCCCATGCTGGGTACGCTCGGGTTCATGCTGATCGCCTTCGTGGTCCTGGCCGGCCTGGGCTGGGCGTTCGTCGGCGCCGGCGGCGGCGGGAGCGGCAGCACCGGCGCCAACACCAAGCGGATGGCCGCCGTCACGGGCGGCGCCCGGCTCGAGAAGACCAAGGCCAAGAACGCCGCCGTCGACCAGGCGGGGCGGCGCAAGCAGATCCTGCAGAATCTCAAGGCCAACGAACAGCAGGCGCGCAAGGCCAAGCTGAGCCTCGAGGCGCGAATCCGCCAGGCCGGCCTGAGCTTCAGCCTGCGGACCTTCTGGATCGGCAGCGGCGTGTTCGGCCTCGTCGCCATCGGCGCCAGCTTCGTGCTGCACGCCCCGCCGCTGGCGGTCCTGTTCATCGGCTTCATCGCCGGCCTCGGCCTGCCGCGCTGGCTGCTGGGCGTGCTGATCAAGCGCCGCATGAAGAAATTCACCGAGGAGTTTCCCAACGCCACCGACATCATCGTCCGCGGCATCAAGTCGGGGCTGCCGGTGATGGACTGCCTGCGGATCATCGGGCGCGAGAGCCCCGAACCGCTGGCGGCGGAGTTCCGCCGGCTGGTGGAGAGCCTCGGCGTCGGCTTGTCGATCGATCAGGCGCTGGAGAAGATGTACGATCGGATGCCGACCTCCGAGGTGCGGTTCTTCGCCATCGTGCTGTCGATCCAGCAGAAGACCGGCGGCAACCTGGCCGAGGCCCTGTCCAACCTCTCCGCCGTGCTGCGGGCGCGCAAGCTGATGCGCGAGAAGATCAAGGCCATGTCGGGCGAGGCGGTGGCGTCGGCCTTCATCATCGGCTCCCTGCCGCCGGGCATCATGACCCTCGTCTACGTCACCACCCCCGGCTACATGATGCCGCTGTTCGTGGACCCGCGCGGCCACATCATGCTGCTGTTCAGCGCCAGCTGGATGGGCGCCGGCATCTTCGTCATGCGCCGCATGATCAACTTCAAGTTCTGAGGCGGCGCGGATGAGTCTCGTCGACGTCCTCAGCAATCCCAGCAACATCGTCACCGCCCTCGTGGCGCTGGGCTCCTTCGCCACCATCGTCACCCTCGCCGTCCCGGCGATGAAGGGCGACAAGCTGGACGCGCGGATGAAGGCGGTGGCGACGCGGCGGGAGGAGCTTCGCCGCAAGTCGCGCGCCGCGCTGGGCGGGCCGGGCACGCAGCAGGCCGCCACGATCCGCCGCAACGACGAGGGCCTGATCAAGCAGATCGTCGAGCGGCTGCAGCTCACCCGGCTCCTGGAGGATCCGACGGTGGTCGACAAGCTGGCCCAGGCCGGCTTCCGCGGCCCCAAGCCGGTGACCACCTTCTACTTCTTCCGGCTGGTCATGCCCTTCGTGCTCGCGCTGCTGGCGGCGATTTACTTCTACGGCATGCATGGGCTCAACCTGGCGCCGATGACCCGGTTGTGCGCGGTGGTGGCCCTGTTCGTCGGCGGCTATTACGCCCCGAACCTCTATGTGACCAACATGGCGACCAAGCGCCGCGAGTCGGTCATGAGCGCCTTTCCCGACGCCCTCGACCTGCTGCTGATCTGCGTCGAGGCCGGCATGTCGATCGAGGCGGCCATCCAGAAGGTGGCGGGCGAAGTCGGCACGGCCTCGATCGAACTGGCCGAAGAGCTGACCCTGCTCACCGCCGAGCTGAGCTATCTGCCCGAACGGCGCATGGCCTACGAGGGCCTGGCCAAGCGGACCAACCATCCGGGCGTGAAGGCGGTGACCACGGCGATGATCCAGGCCGAGCGCTACGGCACGCCGCTCGGGTCCGCCCTGCGCATCATGGCCAAGGAGAATCGCGAGATGCGCATCGCCTCGGCGGAGAAGAAGGCCGCCCAGCTGCCGGCCAAGCTGACCGTGCCGATGATCCTGTTCTTCCTGCCGGTGCTGTTCGTGGTGATCCTCGGCCCGTCCGTCATGCGCGGCATGGACACCTTCCAGCACAAGGGCGCCTACTATCAGGCCCCCAAGCAGTAGGCCGGGTGCGGCGCAATCGCCTGAGGGCGTCCCAACCATAGGACTCTGCAGCCTTTTCGCCGGAACGCGCAGGTCGGTTCGAGGCCGAAAAGCTCCGCGCCAAAGGCGCTTCCAAGCTTAACTGCATTTAACTGGCGCTTGCCGCTTCACCGATTACAGCTGTATCCGTGCACGTCGATTCGGCAGCGCAGGGGGTGGGCTGCATGGCAAAAAACGGCGCCGGCGTAGTGCATGTCATCGTCGGAGACGACCCCAAGCCGAGTTCTGCGGCGGCGGTCATCGTCATGGGCATGATCTCCCTGCTGATCATCGGCGTCGCGCCCGACGTGCTCGGCGCCCTGGTCGACGAGCGCCGGCTGGCCCCCAGCGGCCTCGGCGTCACCGCCATGCTCGAACTGATGACCCTGGCCCTCTCCACCGGCCTGGCGGGGGCCTTCCTGAAGCCCGAGAACCTCAGGCTGATCGGCGCGGGCTCCGCCCTGTTCCTGGCCGCGGTCAATGTCGCGACCTGCCACACCTCGGGCCTCGTCGTGTTCGCGATGCGCGCCGCGGCCGGCGTCCCCGAGGGCCTCCTGCTGTGGATCACCGTCGGCATGATCACGCGCAGCCGGACGCCCGAACGCTGGGCGGCGATCTTCTTCACCGCCCGCGTGGCGTCGGAGCTGACCACGGCCCTGGCCTTCGCCTTCGCGATCATTCCGCGCGCCGGCGCCGACGGCGCCTTCGCCACCATGGCGCTGGTCGCCCTGCTGGGCCTGCCGGCCGCCCTGCTGCTGCCGGACCGCTATGGCCCGCTTCCGCAGGATCCTGCCAAGACGGCGCCCCCCAAGGCAGGGGCGCCGCCCCTGCGCGGCCTGATCGCCCTGTTCGCCACCGTCGTCTACGTCTCCGCCAACGGCGCGGTCTCGGTCTATCTGCAGCCGCTGGCGCACCGCGCGGGCCTCAGCGCGGACGTGGCGCGAACGGCGGTGTGGGCGTCGCTCGCCGCGCAGATCCTGGGCGGAGCGCTGGCGACGGCGATGGCCGGCCGGGTCCGCTACCTGCCGGTGTTCGCCGTGGTCACGGCCGGGTTTCTCGCGGTCTGGGCCGTGTTCGGCCTGCATCCCGCCCCGCTGGTGTTCATCGGCGCGGACGCGGTGGCGGGGGCCGTGGCTCTGCTGGTCGGCCCGTTCCTGGTGCCGATGATCATCGAGGCGGATCCGTCGCGCCGGGCGGCGATGCAGAGCGCCGGCGCGCAGGCGCTCGGCGGCGGGGCCGGGCCGCTGATGGCGGCGCTGATCGTCGGCGACCGCGACGTGCACGGGGTGCTGTGGATGGGTGCGAGCCTGCTGGTCGCGGGCTTCGCGGTGATCGCCTGGCTGCATTTCACCAACCGCGCGGCGCCGGAGGCAACGGCTTCTTAAGCCCGAGGCGATACCGTCCGGAAACCCTCCAGAAGCCAGTCATGCCGGACCGCGCCCCCGCAAAATTCGAAAATCGCCAGTCCCCGCGCCAGCGATCCTACCTGGGCGGCAAGCTGGTCTACGGCGACTATTTCTCGCTCGACTGCGTGGTGCGCGACATCACGACCGGCGGCGCCAAGCTGCAGCTCCCCGAAGGGCAGGCGGTTCCGGACAAGGTCTTCCTGGTCGACCTGAAGACGGCCATCGCCTACGACGCGCATGTGGTGTGGCGGCGCTATCCCCTGGTCGGCCTCGCCTTCGATCACCAGCACGGCCTGGCCGAGGCGTCGACGCCGCACCTGCGCATTCTCAAACAGCTGTGGATGTCGTCGCGCGAGCGCGGCAGCAACTGAACCGCGCCGGCGCAGGGCCGGGCGCGGTTCACCTCAGATCGGATCCGGATCGGCCCGAGCCGGCGGCGTCGGCGCGTCCGCGTTCCGGATCCACCGCATCATCAGCGCGAGACCCGCGGGCGCCATGACGAGGCCCATGGGCCAGAGCGGCGCGATGATCAGGCCCCAGTAGAAGTTCTCCGCTCTTCCCACTACGGCGAACCCCGCCAGGTAGCCGAGCACGGTCAAGGCCACGCGCCGGCCGAGTTCGTCGCGCCAGCTCGCCAGCCCGAGCATGGCCAGCGGCAGGGCGAGCGCGAGCGCCTGCGGGGCCAAAAACAGGACGAAGAGATTCCAGCTCGCCGCGTGCAGAACGAACGGCCAGCCGCCCGCCACGAGCCAGCCGGGCGAGGCCGGGTCGGTCGGCAGCAAGAGGGCGTGCACCGCGGCCGCGTGTCGGGCCAGGGCGAGCGCGAACACAGCCAGTCCCGCCAGCCATCCGAGCGCCTCCGTCGTTCGGCGCTCGAGCAGGGCCGTCAGCGTCATGACCAGAAGGAAGGGCGCGGCGAGCTCGCGGATGAGGGCGGCGGCGGTTCCCACAGCCACCGCGGCCAGCCACTGCTCGCGTCGGCGAAGCGCGAGCGACAGGGCGATCAGCAACCCCGCCCACACCTCGTGCATCAGGTAGGCCTGGGGCGCCAGCGCCATGGCCAGCCCGCTGCTCAACGCCGCCAGCAGCGGCCATCGATACCAGGCCGCCGGCGCCGCGCCGCGCCACCGCAGCGCCCAGGCGGCGAGCACGATCACCGCCAACAGGCGCACGGACAGCACGCGGGTCGAGACGTCCGGCAGGGCCGCCATGGCCATGGCCAGCAGCGGCGGACGCACGGTGACGAACGGGCGCACGGCCCCGCCGACGGCGCGCAGATCCTTCACCACCACCGCATCGTAGGGCTGTCCGTCGCGGACCCGATCGATGATCCGGGCGTACAGCTGCAGATCGCTGACCTCCGCGCGGGGGTCGCTCCGGGGCGGGGCGGACAGGCCGAACCCGACCAGCGCGACGACGAGCGCGAGCGCGACCAGACCGCACAGACGTCTCAGGCCATCGCCCGCTCCCCGCGACGTGAGAATGCCGTCCAGACTCAAGGTGCGCTCCATGCCCGGTAGCGCAGCATGAACCGACAGATCGCTTAACAAGCGCTTAGGTGTGTGCCTGTTCGCAGGGCCGGCGCCCATTCCGGAGCACCTTTCGGGCGCCTTTCGAGCACGATCTATGCAACCGGCGGGGCCTGCGCCTGGGGCGCGGGAAAAACTTTGCCCCCGTTCGCCGCCGGAGCATGCTCGCGGCTGCTGGCGAATGCAGGGATCGGACGCGCACCGATCGGTCGCCGCGGGAGCAGAACCCCATGCCGACCTCCGACTCCGAAACCCCCGTCGTCGCCCGCGAGGCCGCGCCGCCGCGCCGGGCCTTCCTGGGGCTGGCCGCCCTGGCCGCCGCGACGCCGATCGTCAGCGAGATGATGCTGGCGCGCGCCGCCCAGGCGGCGGTGGATGCGCCCAAGGGCATGGCTCTGCACGGCCAGGGGCCCCTGCCCCCGCCGACCGACGCGGTGATGATCAACGCCAACGAGAACCCGCTCGGGCCCAGCAAGGCGGCCGTCGAGGCGATCGTCCGCATCGCCCCATCGGGCGGCCGCTACGACCTCTACGGCGAGACCGAGGCCCTGGCGCGGACCTTCGCAGAGCAGCACGGACTGAAGCGCAACTACGTCGCCGTCTACGCCGGCTCCTCGGAGCCGCTGCACTATTCGGTCCTGGCCTTCACCTCCAAGGACAAGGGCCTGGTGATCGCCGATCCGACTTATGAGGCGGCGATGGCGGCCGCTTCGGTCTCGGGCGCCAAACTCACCAAGGTGCCGCTGACATCGTCCTACACCCATGACGTGAAGGCGATGGTCGCCGCCGATCCGACCGCCGGTGTGATCTATATCTGCAACCCCAACAATCCGACCGGCACCATCACGCCCAAGTCGGACATCGTCTGGGCGCTGGAGAACAAGCCCAAGGGGTCGATCCTGCTGGTCGACGAGGCCTATCTGCACCTGTCGGACGAGCCGGACGTGATCGACCTGATCGCCCAGGACAAGGATCTGATCGTCCTGCGCACCTTCTCCAAGATCTACGGCATGGCCGGCCTGCGCTGCGGCTTCGCCGTCGGCCGCCCCGACCTTCTGGCCAAACTGCAGGCCTACGGCTGGAACGCCATGCCGATCACCGGCTCGGCCGCCGCGCGCGCGTCGCTGCTCGACCCCAACCTGGTGCCCGAGCGGCGCAAGATCATCGGCGACACCCGCACCGCCACCGTCGCCTGGCTCAAGGCCAACGGCTTCAAGGTGATCGGCGATCCCAAGACCAACTGCTTCATGATCGCCACCGGGCGGCCGGGCCGCCAGGTGATGTCGGCGATGGCCAGGCAGAAGGTGCTGATCGGCCGCACCTGGCCGATCTGGCCGGACGCGGTGCGCATCACCGTCGGCACGCCCGAGGAGATGGCCAAGTTCCAGGTCGCCTTCCAGAAGGTGATGTCGACCCCGGCCGTGGCCTTCAACGACCTCGACCCCATGCCCTCGCCGATGGCCTTCCCGCACTATTCGTAGCTCTGGGCGATCACCTTCGCCCGTCAGCGCGGGAAGAGAATTCACCGCAGCGGGAACGCCTGAGTCTGACCGTTCAGTCCAAAGCCTGGAAGGTGAGCGGATAACCGTCAGGATCGCGGACGGTGAACCGCTTCAGGCCATAGGGCGCCGCGGTCGGCGCCTCGGCGTTCACGCCTTGGGCGACGAGGTGGGCATGGGCCGCTTCGATGTCCGGGCAGCCCAGGAACAGGCCGGCGTCTTCATGTCCGCGCCAGCGCGCGTCGTCGCGCGCCGCCGGGCGTTCGTCGGCGTCGTAGGCGGTGTTGAGCATCAGCGCGACGGGTCCGAGCCGCAGCCAGCACCAATGAAAATAGCGGCCCTCCGCCGCCTCGATCACCGGCGACGCGCTGACGATCTCGAATCCGAGCAGGTCGCGGTAGAATCGCACGGACGCGTTCATATCAAACACCTGCAGCAGCGGCGTCAGTCCGGCGAGCTGCAACGCCATCCTCGGGCCCCTATCGCTTGGGAAGGTCCGCGTCGGTCCACCCGCCGCCGAGGGCTTCGACCAGGGTGACGCTGGCGGCCTGCCGCTGCTGCAATACGGTGAGCACCGACTGCGCCGCGCTGAGCGCGGTGTTCTGCGCGGCGACCACGCTTGTGTAGTCGAGCGTGCCCGCCTTGTACTGGTTCAGGGTCAGCTCCACCGCCTGACGGGCGGAGGCCTGGGTCTGGGCGCGGACCTTGGCCTCCTGCTCGAGGACGCGCAGGGCCACCAGTTCGTCCTCCACCTGCTGGAAGGCGGACAGCACGGTCTGGCGATAGGTCGCGACGCTCTGGGCGTAGGCCGCCTTGGCCTGTCGGACCCGGGCCTGGCGGGCGCCGAAGTCGAGCAGGGTCTCGGCCGCGCTGCCGCCGAACGACCAGACGTCGTTGGCGGCGTTGAACAGATTGCCGAGCGAGGAGGCGTCGTAGCCGAAGCTGCCCGTGAGGTTGAAGGTCGGATAGTAGGCTGCGACCTGCACCCCGATCAGGGCGGAGCTCTCCGCCGCCCGGCGTTCGGCCGCGGCGATGTCGGGCCGGCGCTGAAGCAGCACCGACGGCACCACGGGCGGCGGCGTGGGTACGGTCTGGCTGAGGCTCGGCTGCACGGCGATGGTCAGCTCGGCGGGCGCCATGCCGGCCAGCACGGCGATGGCGTGTTCGGTCTGCTGCCGCTGAACCGCGACGTCGACGGCCTGGGCCTGGGCCGCGAGCAGCTGGGTCTGCGCGGTGATGACGTCGGTCTTGGCCGCCACCCCCGCCTTGTACCGGTTCTGCGTGATGTCGAACGAACGCTGATCCGCCTTCACCGTGTCGTCGTAGAGCCGCTTCTCCTCGTCGAGGATGCGCAGGGTCAGATAGTCGGCGGCGAGCTGGGCCTGGGCCGAGAGGGTGGCGTTGGCCAGGTCGGCGGCGGTCGCCTGAGAGGCGGCGACATCGCTCTGCACCTGCCGCCGTAGACGGCCCCAGAGGTCCGGGGCCCAGCTCGCGCCCAGCGAGGCGCCGTAGCTGGAGACCGCATAGCTGCCGCTGCCGGTCGGGACCACGGTCCCCCCGGAGGTCACCGTCGTCCCGCTCTTGCGCGAGCCGCCCCCGCCTCCCGAGCGGGTTCCCGACCCGCTCGCCGACAGCGTGGGGAAGAAGCTGGCCCGGTCCGCCGCGGTCAGCGCGCGCGCCTCGTCGTAGGCGGCCACGGCGGCGGCCACGTTCTGGTTGGAGATCCTGACCTTCTGCTCGAGGCCGTCGAGCACCGGATCGTTGAACGCCGACCACCAGGCGCCGCGCTGGATCGTGTCCATGGGCTGGCTGGGGACCCAGCCGTTCTGCGCGCTGGGCGCCTCCTTGAACGCCGGCGGGGTGGTGACGGCGGGCCGGGTATAGTTCGGCCCGACCGTGCAGGCCGAGACCATCAGCGCGAGCGCCAGGCCGGAAGCCAAAGGTCTGAGGCGGAGACGGGAGGGGGTCATCGTCGAAACCTTACGGGCGAACGGGCGCCGCTGCGGGAGGGCGACCGCGCAGGCGCTCGCCGAGCGGGGTCCGGCGACGCGGTCTGCGGAGTTTGTCCATGTAGAGGTAGACCACCGGCGTGGTCAAAAGCGTAAGCACCTGGCTGGCCACCAGGCCGCCGATGATGGCGATGCCCAGCGGCCGGCGCAGCTCGGCGCCCTCGCCGAAGCCGATGGCCAGCGGCAATGCCCCGAGGATGGCGGCGCAGGTGGTCATCAGGATCGGCCGGAACCGCAGCATCGACGCCTTGTGGATGGCGTCGCGGCTCGACAGGCCCTCGTCGCGCTCGGCCACCAGGGCGAAGTCGATGATCATGATGGCGTTCTTCTTGACGATGCCGATCAGCAGCACCACCCCGATCAGGGCGATGATGTCGAACTGGATGCGGAACAGCATCAGCGCCCCCACCGCGCCCACGCCCGCCGCCGGCAGGGTGGAGAGCACGGTGATCGGGTGCACATAGCTTTCGTAGAGCACGCCGAGGATGATGTAGACCGCGACCAGCGCCGCCAGGATCAGCAGGGGCTGGCTCGACTGGGACTGCTGGAACTGCTGGGCCGCGCCGCGGAACGAGCCGTGCACGGTGGCCGGCATGTGGATGGCGGTGATCGCGTTCTGGATCGCGGTCTGGGCGTCCGACAGGTGTTTGTCCGGCGGCAGGTTGAACGAGATGGTCGCCGCCACGGACAGCTCGTCGTGGTTGACCTGCACCGGCGTGGCGTTCGGGCCGTAGGTCGAGAAGGCCGGGAAGGGAATGATCCGGTCGGCGGACGTCGAGATGGCCGAACCGCTCTGGACCCGGTCCGACCCGCCGCCCCCGGTGGAGGTCGCCGTCACCCCCGCCCCCGTAAGCGCGGTGGGCAGGGCCACCGACTTGCTGCTCCGGCTGGCGACGACGAAGGGCTGGGTCTGGTTCTGCGCCTGCGCGGTGGCGGGCAGCACCGTGCTGATCGCGCCGGTTCCATTCGCGCGGGGGCCGGACCCCGCGCTCAGCAGGGCGCTGTCCGCGCCGGTCGGGGCGGCGAACAGGTTACCGATCGCCTCGGGCGTCATCTGGAACTCCGGCGCCACCTCCATAGTCACATGGTACTGGTTCTGCGCCAGGTAGATGTTGGAGATCAGCGACTGGCCGAAGGCGTCGTTGAGATTGTTGTCGATCTGCGAGGTGGTCAGACCGAGGCGCGACGCCGCGTCGTGATCGATGTGGACGAAGGTCTCCAGGCCGTGGTCCTGCTGGTCGGAGTTCACGTCGAGCAGGGTCGGATCGGTCTTCAGCTGGGTGGTCAGCTTGTCCGACCAGAGCTTGAGCTCGGCGAGATCGTCGCTCTGCAGGGTGTACTGGTATTGGGCGTTGGACTGGCGACCGCCGCCGCCGACGTCCTGGCGGGTCTGCAGGAAGGTCTGCGCCCCGGCAACGCGGAACAGCTTGGGCCGCAGCCGGCTGATCACGTCGTCGGACGTGAGGCCGGGGCGTTCGTTCTTCGGCTTGAGCTGAACCTGCACGCCGGCGCCGTTGGAGCCGGAGAAGCCGGTCACCGTCTCGACCGCCGGATCCGACTGGATGATCTTCACGATCTGGCGGAACTTCCTGACCGTCAGGTTGAACGACGAGGCCTGGTCCACCTGCACCCCGCCCTGCAACTGGCCGGTGTCCTGCTGCGGGAAGAAGCCCTTGGGCACGACGATGTACATGTAGACCGTGGCGACGATGGTGGAGACCAGCAGCAGCAGGACGATCCGGCCGTGGTTCAGCGCCCACACCAGCGAATCCTCATAGGTTTCGTGGAAGAAGACGAAGGCCCGTTCGAACCGGTTCGACAGGTCGGCGAAGAAACGGCCGAGCCGCGAGGTCGGCGCCTTCTTCTTCTCCGGATCGTCGATCAGGCGGGCCGCCAGCATGGGCGTGGTGGTCAGGGATATGGCCAGGCTGATCATCACGGCCGAGGCCAGGGTGACGGCGAATTCGTTGAACAGCCGGCCGACGATGCCGCCCATGAACAGGATCGGAATGAACACGGCGATCAGCGAGATCGAGATCGAGATCACGGTGAAGCCGACCTCGCCGGCGCCGACCAGCGCGGCCTTGAACCGCGGCATGCCGTTTTCGACGTGTCGGGTGATGTTCTCGAGCACGACGATGGCGTCGTCGACGACGAAGCCCGTGGCCACGGTCAGCGACATCAGGCTGATGTTGTCGAGGCTGAAGCGGCAGACCCACATCACCGCCAGGGTGCCGAGCAGGGAGGTGACCACCGCCACCGCCGGGATCAGCGTCGCCCGTCCGTTGCGCAGGAACACCAGCACCACCAGCACCACCAGCACCACGGCGATCAGCAGGGTCCGCTCGACCTCGAACAGGGACGCCCGGATCGACAGGGTCCGGTCCAGGGTGGTGGAGAGGTCGATCGACGGCGGCAGCTCGGCCTTGAGCGAAGGGAGCAGCTTCTTGATGGAGTCGACCACGGCGACCACGTTGGCCGACGCCTCCTTGCGGATGTCGACGGTGATCGCGTCCTTGCCGTTGTACATGGCGACGTTCAGCGTGCTTTCCGCGCCGTCATAGACGCGGGCCACATCCGACAGCCGTACCGGCCGGTCGCCGCGGAAGGCGATGATCAGACCCGAAAAGTCCGCGGCGTGAAGGCCGAGGTCGTTGGTGTAGACCTGCTGGCGATGGCCATCGATGTCGAGCGCGCCCTTGGGCTTCGGCGTCGGATTGACCGCGGCGACGGCGGCCCGGATATCCTCCAGGCCGAGGCCGTAGGACGACAGCACGCGCGGATTGACGTCGATGCGGACGGCGGGCGCGGCCGAGCCGTTCACATCCACCTCCCCGACCCCGCTCACCTGCGACAGCTTCTGCTGCAGGATGTTGGCGGCCGCGTCGTAGACCTGCGGCTGGGACAGGGTGGGCGAGGTCAGCGCCAGGCTCAAGACCGGCGCGTCGCCCGGATTGACCTTCCGATAGGTGGGGTTGGAGCGCAGGGTGGTGGGCAGGTCGACCCGCGCCGCGTTGATCGCCGCCTGGACGTCGCGCGCCGCGCCGTTGATGTCCCGGTCGAGATCGAACTGCAGGATGATCCGCGTCGAGTTCAGCGACGAGGTGGAGTTCATGTCGGTGACCGAGGCGATATGCCCGAGCCGCCGCTCCAGCGGCGTCGCCACGCTGGTGGCCATCACCGCCGGGCTGCCGCCGGGCAGGCTGGCCTGGATGAAGATCACCGGCACGTCGATCCGCGGCACCGAGGCGACCGGCAGGGCGAAGTAGGCCGCGATACCGATGAGGGCGATGCCGATCGTCAGCAGGATCGTCGCCACCGGCCGCCGGATGAAGACGGCGGAGGGGTTCACGACGGGTGACCTTCGGGTTCGCCCGGATCGCCGTCATAACCGAGGTCGCGCCGCTCCTGCTCGTCCTCGGCCTCGTCCTGTCCGCGCGTCGGATTCTCGCCGCGCTGGCCGCGCTGGTAGCGCACCGGGCTCTCCGGATCGCGACCGGAGAGGCGGGTCGCGAGCTTGTCGAACCAGATGTAGATCACCGGCGTGGTGAACAGGGTCAGGGCCTGGGAGGCGATCAGGCCGCCGATGATGGAGATGCCGAGCGGCATGCGCAGCTCCGACCCCATGCCGCCGCCGAGCCACAGCGGAACGGCGCCGAGCAGGGCGGCCATGGTGGTCATCAGGATCGGGCGCAGGCGCAGGAGCGCCGCTTCGTGGATCGCGGTGGTGGAGTCCTTGCCCTCGTTCCGCTCCGCGTCGAGCGCGAAGTCGATCATCATGATGGCGTTCTTCTTGACGATGCCGAACAGCAGCACGATGCCGATGATGCCGATCACCCCGAGGTCCTGGCCGGCCAGCAGCAGGGCCAGCAGCGCCCCGATCGCCGCCGACGGCAGGGTCGACAGGATGGTCACCGGGTGGATGAAGCTCTCGTAGAGCACGCCCAGGACGATGTAGATGGCCACCACCGCCGCCAGGATCAGCCACAGCTCGTTGGACAGGGACGACTGGAACGCCTCGGCCGCGCCGAGGAAGGTGGTCGCCACCGTCGCCGGGACCTTCATCTCGGCCTCGATCTTCTTGACCTCGTCGACCGCCGAGCCGAGGGCGACGCCCTTGGCCAGGTTGAAGGAGATGGTCGCCGCCGGGAACTGGCCCACGTGGGTGACCAGCAGCGGGCGGGTCTGCTGGCGCAGGGTGGCGATCGCGCTCAACGGGACGTTCGTCCCGGCGCTTGAGGTCAGGTAGATGGAATCGAGCGCGTTGGGCGAACTCTGGATCCGGGGCGAGGATTCCAGGATCACCCGGTACTGGTTGGACTGGGTGTAGATGGTCGACACGATCCGCTGGCCGAAGGCGTCGTAGAGGACGTTGTCGATGGCGGCGAGGTTGACGCCGACGCGCGCGGCGGTGTCGCGGTCCACGTCGATGTAGGCGGCCAGACCGCTCGACTGGGCGTCGCTCGAGACCTGCTCGAACTGCGGCAGGGCGCTGAGCCGGCGGACCAGATCCTGCGACAGGGTCGCCAGCTGGTTGGCGTCGGTGCCCTCGAGCACGAACTGGTACTGGGTCCGGCTGACGTTGGCGTCGATGGTCAGGTCCTGGACCGGCTGGAAGTAGGTGGCCATGCCCGCGATGTGCGAGGTCTCGCGCTGAAGGCGGCGGATCACTTCCGAGGCGTTCAGGCGGCGTACACCGATCGGTTTCAGGCCGATCAGCACCCGCCCCTCGTTCAGGGTCTGGTTCTGCGCGTCGACGCCGATGAAGGACTGCACGTTCAGCACGTCCGGGTCGGCCATCAGCGCCTCCGCCACCTGCCGCTGGCGTTCGCCCATCTGGCTGTAGGAGATCGACTGCGAGGCTTCGGTGACCCCCTGGATCATGCCGGTGTCCTGGGTCGGGAACAGGCCCTTGGGAATGATGACGTAGAGCAGGGCCGTCACCGCGAAGGTGGCGATGGCCACGATCAGGGTCGCGGTCTGCCGGCCCAGCACCCAGGTCAGCGCCGTGTCGTAGCGCCTGCTGATCCACTGGAAGCCCTGGTCGAGCCGGTGGTTCATCCGGCCGTAGACCGTCCGCTCGTCCTCGTTCGGCGCCGAGAGCCAGAGGGCGCAGAGCGAGGGCACCAGGGTCAGGGAGACGATGGCGGAGATGACGATGGTGATCGCCAGGGTGATGGCGAACTCGCGGAACAGCCGACCGACCACGTCGCCCATGAACAGCAGCGGGATCAGCACCGCCAGCAGCGACAGCGTCAGCGAGATAATGGTGAAGCCGATCTCGCCCGAGCCGCGGTAGGAGGCGGTCTTGCGGTCCTCGCCCTCCTCGATGTGGCGCGAGATGTTCTCGATCATGACGATGGCGTCGTCGACCACGAAGCCGGTGGCGATGGTCAGCGCCATCAGCGTCAGGTTGTTGAGCGAGAACTTGCACAGGTACATCACCGCGAAGGCGCCCACGAGCGACAGGGGCACGGCGATGCCCGAGATGGCGGTGGCGGCGAGGTTGCGCAGGAACAGGAACATCACCAGCACGACCAGGGCCACGGCGAGCACGAGCTCGAACTCCACGTCCTTGACGCTGGCGCGGATGGTGACGGTACGGTCCGACAGCGGCGTCAGGGTGATGCCCGACGGCAGGGAATCCTCGAGCGAGGTGCGCGCCGGGTTCCTGCGCACCTTGTCGCGGCAGGCGTCGCTGTCGCAGTAGGCGAGCGGCAGCATCTGCTTGATGCGGTCGGCCACCTGGATGACGTTGGCGCCCGGCTGGCGCTGGATGTTGAGGATCACCGCCGGCGTGACGCCGTTCAGGGCCCCGAGCTGGCTGTTCTCGGCGCCGTCGATGATCTTGGCCACGTCGGTGAGCCGGATCGGCGCGCCGTTGCGGTAGGCGATGATCAGGCCGGAGTAGTCGGCCGCCGTCGACAGCTGGTCGTTGGCGTTGACCGCGTAGGTGCGCACATTGCCGTTGATCTGGCCCTTGGGCCCGTTGACGTTGGCCGAGCCGATGGCGGTGCGCAGGGTCTCGAGCGACAGGCCGTAGGAGGCCAGCGCCAGCGGATCGGCCTGGATCCGCACCGCCGGCCGCTGGCCGCCCGAGACGCTGACCAGACCGACGCCCGGCACCTGGCTGAGCTTCTGGGCCAGTCGGCTGTCGGCGACGTCCTCGACCTGGGTCAGGGGCAGGGTCGGCGACGACAGGGCGATCGACAGGATCGGCGCGTCGGCCGGATTGATCTTGGCGTAGACCGGGGGCGCGGGAATGCCGGACGGCAACAGGTTGCCGGACGCGTTGATGGATTCCTGCACCTCCTGCTCGGCCACGTCGAGGGTGAGGGCCAGCGAGAACTGCAGGGTGATGATCGACGCCCCGGCCGACGATACCGAGGTCATTCGCGCAAGGCCGGGCATCTCGCCGAACTGGCGTTCGAGCGGCGCCGTCACCGACGAGGTCATCACGTCGGGGGAGGCGCCCGGATAGTAGGTCTGCACCTGGATGGTCGGGTAATCGACCTCGGGCAGGGCGGACAGGGGCAGGAACTGGAAGCCCACCGCCCCGGCCAGGAAGATGGCGATCATCAACAGCGAGGTGGCGATCGGCCGGGAGATGAACAGGTGCGACGGGCTGAGCTGCCCGCGCCCGGGACCGCCCGCGTGCTCTTCGCCGGCCTCCGCGTCGTCGCGGGGCGGATCGTCTCTAGGCGGCGTCTCGCTCATTGCGGGCCGCCGCCGCCCCCGCCGCCCTGCATGCGCGCACGGATCTGGGCGCGGATCTCTTCCATCTTGGCCTTCTGATCGGGCCGCAGGATCGCGTCGATCTTCTGGTCCATCGCCTGGCGGGCGGCCTTAGCCGCCGCCATGTCGCCGCTCTGATAGGCGGCCATGACCTTGGGCTGGTCGACTTCGGCGATGGCCGCGATCTTGGCCTGCTGGGCGGCGTCGAGGTTGAGCGGGGCGAGCATCGCCTGCATCCGCGCGCTCATGTGTCCGCCGCCGGGCGTGGCCGGCGGCG
>CAILTK010000075.1 GCA_903837135.1 uncultured Caulobacterales bacterium | reverse complement strand
CTAACGCCGACAACGAACACGCCAAGGTTCGCTTCTACTGCGAGTAGAATTGCCCCCCCCCCGCGGATCGTGACGAGGGGGACCATCGGCCGAAGAGCCGATGGTGGAGGGGCGGGCGGCGCGCAGGACGTTTGGAAAATCTCCTGCAAGCTGAAGCACTGACCGAAGCTGAACTGTGGCATCCACGGCCCGCCCCCTCCCCCATCGGCTCTACGCCCGGCTTCGCCGCGCTCGGCCGACGGTCCCCCTCACCCCGCTTCGCGGGGGAGGTGGTTTTTCGACGCGTTGCGGGACATCGCATGGCCGATTACCCTGATCAAACCTACCCCAGGCAAGGTGCCGCTATGTCTGATCTCTTCGATTGGATTGGCCCCACACTCATCGTCGCTGCCTTGGCGCTAACTGTGTGGTGGTACCGGACGGCCCCCAGCCTCAGGACAAGAGCGCAAGTCGCATTGGCGCTCGAGGCGAAGGGGCTGTCGCTGATCGTCGTCAAACCCAAGTTCGGCTTTCGCCTCGGAAGGAGCTCGCAGGCGTTGCTCGTCGCCAAAGCGACCAATCCGTTCGGCAACTTGCAGACCGTCTACTTCGATGTGGACGTCTGGGCCGACCTTTTCTCGCCACGACCGAACGTCCGCGAACTTGGGGGCTATCTCGGCACGCCGTTCATGTCCGTCGGCGAACCCTGAGCTTTGCCGGCAAGCGGACAGCGCGCTTGCCCGCCCCCCTTACTTCGTCCAGCGCCACTGGGTCGCCGATGCCCTGCAGCCGCCGCCGGGGGCGCCGGTCCAGGCGCGGCTGCGGACGACGCGGCCGGTGGAAGCGCCGGTGGCCTTGCCGTCCTTGAGGGCGAAGCCGCCGTTGACCAGCACGTCCTGCACCCCCGTCGCCAGCTGGGCCGGGTTGGCGTAGGTGGCGTGGTCGGCGATGGTCGCCGGGTCGAACACCACCACGTCGGCGTAGTCGCCGACCTTCAGCCGGCCCCGATCCTTCAGCGACAGATTGTCGGCCGGCAGGCTGGTCAGCTTGCGGATGGCGTCGGGCAGGGTCAGGTCGTGGGTCTCGCGCACATAGTGGCCGAGTACGCGGGCGAAGTTGCCGTAGGCGCGCGGGTGGTTCTTGGCCAAGAGGAACACGCCCTCGGGCGCGGGGGCCGCCTCGTCCGAGCCGAAGCTCATCCACGGCAGGGCGACCTCCTTGCGGATATTGTCCTCGCTCATCAGGAAATAGGCGACGCCGACCCGCGTGCCGTCCTCCACCACCAGGTCCATGGCGGTGTCCTCCGGGCTCGTGCCGCGCATCTTGGCGACCTCGGCCAGGGTCTTGCCGGTCAAGGGCTTGAGCTTGGGGTTCTTGAAGGCCAGCAGCAGCATGCCGTCCGGCCCGGCCCCGGCGTAGAGGTTCTCCCAGGTCTTGGGATGGGCGTCGAGCATCTCGGCCTTGACCCTGGCGCGGATGGCCGGGTCCTTCAGCCGCTCGATCCATTTCTCGAGGCCCCCGTCCTGCACCCAGGACGGCATGGAGGCGTCGAGGCCGGTGGCGCCGGCGGTGTAGTTGTACATGTCGGCCGAGATGCGCACCCCCTTGGCGCGCTCGGCGTTGATCATCGCCACCACCTTGTCGAGCTTGCCCCAGCTGTCGCGGCCGCCCTGCTTGAAGTGGTAGATCTCGGCCGGGGCGCCCGAGGCCTCGGCGATGTCGATGGTCTCCTGCACCGCCTCTTCCAGCCGGTCGGCCTCGCTGCGGATGTGGGCGATGTACATGCCGCCGCACTGGGCCGAGACCTTGGCGAGGGCGATCAGTTCGGGCGTCTTCGCGTAGGTGTTGGGCGAGTAGATCAGGGCGTCGGTCACCCCCATCGCCCCCTCCTCCATCGCCTGCTTGACCAGGCCTTCCATGGCGTGGAGCTGCTGCGGCGACGGCTGCACGTCCGCCTCGCCGAGCAGGTTGGTGCGCACCGTGCCCGCGCCGACGAAGGACGCCACGTTGGGCGAGATCCCCTTCTTCTGCAGCATCTCCAGATAACCGCCCAGCGTGGTCCAGGTGATCGGATACCTGATGTCGGCCTGGCGCTTCTCGGCCAGCGCCTTCATCTGCGGCGTCAGCGGCCCCATGGAGTCCTCGCCCATCACTTCGAGGGTGACGCCCTGCACCAGGTCGGACAGGCCGCGCCCGTCGGCGATCAGGCTCTCCTCCGGATGGGCCAGCATGTTGATGAAGCCCGGCGAAACCGCCTTGCCTTTGGCGTCGACCTCCACCTTGCCCTTGGCGGCGATGTGCGGGGCGATGGCGGCGATCCGGTCGCCCTTGACCGCCAGGTCGGCGGTGAAGGGCGCGCCGCCCGAGCCGTCGTAGATCGCGCCGCGGCGGATCACCACGTCATAGGCCGGCGCGGCGGCCTGCGCCGCGGGAGCCGCGATCGCCAGACCCAGCATGACCCCGATCACCCGGCGCACCGCCCCGCGCTCGCCGCGTTGATGCCGCTCCATGCCGTGCCCCCGGGGATTCGCTGTCTGTCCGCCGCGACTATCGTCACGATTTGGCGAGACGCAAACTCAAGATCGCTTTGCGCAACATTTTTCCATCCGCGCCGATTTCGCAGGCATGCAGGCGTCTGCGGCCGGGCGGGCGGGCCGCCCACGAAAATGTTTGGTTGCCAAAAATTCATTTAGTGACAAGCTCGTCATCTGAGCTCGCCCTTGAGAGGCGGCGCCAGGAGGACATCATGGCTTCAGCAATCAGTCTGGGAGGCCTGTTCGTGATCCTGATCGCGATCGCGGCGCCCGTGGCCCACGTCGCCGTCGACGTAGCCTTCAAGCTGTTCGGTATCTGACTCGGGCGGTTCGGCGCCGCGCGAAGCCGGTTCGCCCTTTTCGCGCGGGGTTCTAGCGGATCCCGCCGCCGAGCACACGATAGAGGGTGACGAGGTTCGTCGCGCGGTTCAGGCGTGCCGTGATGAGGGTCTGTTGCGCCGTGTAGAGCGTGCGCTGGGCGTCCAGCAGCGACAGATAGGTGTCCACCCCCTTCTGGTAGCGGGCCTGCGAGAGCCTCACCGCCGCGGTCGCCGATTCCACCAACTGTTCCTGCGCCTCGATCTGGCGCGCGGCCGTGCCGCGTTGCGCCAGGGCGTCGGCGGTCTCGCGGAAAGCGGTCTGGATGGCCAGTTCGTACTGGGCGATGGCGATGTCCTTCTGCACCTTGGACAGCTTCAGCGCCGCGACGTTCCGTCCGCCGGCGAAGATCGGCAGGCTGACGGCGGGATTGAACATCCAGGTCCCGGAGCCCGGGGCGAACAGCTTGCCGAGATAGAGGCTTTCGGATCCGGTCGAGCCGGTCAGGGTGATGGTCGGGAAGAAGGCCGCGCGCGCCGCGCCGATGTTGGCGTTGTAGCCGCGCAGCTGGTGCTCGGCCTGCAGCACGTCGGGCCGCCCCAGCAGCACCTCGGAGGACAGCCCGGCCGGCACGTCGGCCAGCGTCGGCAGGGTCGCGTCGAGGCCCGAGGGCGACGCCGCGTCGGGCGTGGCGGCGCCGACTACGAGGTTGAGCGCGTTGAGATCCTGAGCCGACTGGGTGGTGTAGGTCAAAACGTCCGAACGGGCCTGGTCGACGATGGTCTGCGCCTGGCGCACGTCAAGTTCGGAGACCACGCCGTCCTTGAACCGGGCCTCGGTGATCCTCAGCGACTCCTGGTCGGCCTTGAGCGTCTCCTCGGCGGTGGCCAGGCGCTGGCGATCGGCGCCCAGCGTCAGAAAGTCGGCGGCGACCTCGCCGATCAGGCTGATCTGCGCCGCGCGCCGCGCCTCTTCGGTGGCCAGCACCTGCTCCTGCGCCTGGCGGGTCAGGCTGCGGATCCGGCCCCACAGGTCGAGCTCGAAGGCGCTGATCCCGACATCGGCGGAATAGATCCGAACGTCGCGCTTGGAGCCGAACTGGCTGAGCCCGGCCGGCGTGCGCTCGCTGGTGGCGCTGCCGCTGGCGGCGACGGTCGGCAGGAGATTGGCGCGCTGCTCGCGGAACTGGGCCCGCGCGGCCTCGATGTTCAGGATCGCGACGCGCAGGTCACGGTTGTTGGCGAGGGCGAGTTCGATCACCGACTTCAGCCGGGCGTCGGTGAAGAAGTCGCGCCAGGCGAGATCGGCCGCCTTGCCCGCCTCGGTCGGCGCGTAGGCGTCGCCCTGGGGCCAGGCCTGCGGCGCGGGGCTGGCCGGCCGCTCGTACCTGGGGGCCAGCGAGACGCAGCCCGCCGCCAGCACGGGCGCCAGCAGCGGGATGATCCGGAGATGTCGCAAGCGGATCGGCATCAGGCGGGCCCTCCGGCGGGGGCCGGCTCCGCGGCGTCGGCCTTGGCCTCCGGCGGCGCGCCCGGCGGACGGCCGCCGAGGAAGCGGCGGACCAGGACGAAGAACAGCGGCACGAAGAAGATGGCCAGCACCGTGGCCGAGATCATGCCGCCGACCACGCCGGTGCCGATGTCATTCTGCCCGCCCGACCCGGCGCCCGACGAGATGGCCAGGGGGAAGACCCCGGCGATGAAGGCCAGGGAGGTCATCAGGATCGGCCGCAGGCGGAGACGCGCGCCCTGGAGCGCCGCCTCGAGCGCCGACTTGCCCTGCCGTTCGGCGCTTTCGGCGAACTCGACGATCAGGATGGCGTTCTTGGCCGCCAGCCCCATGGTGGTGAGCAGCCCGACCTGGAAGAAGACGTCGTTGGAGAAGCCGCGCAGGGTGGCGGCCAGCAGGGCGCCGACGACGCCGAGCGGTATGACCAGGATCACCGACAGCGGCACCGACCAGCTCTCGTAGAGGGCGGCGAGACAGAGGAAGACCACCAGGATCGACAGACCGTACAGCATCGGCGCCTGCGAGCCCGCCAGACGCTCCTCGTAGGACAGGCCCGTCCACTCGAAGCCGACTCCGGCCGGCAGAGACTTCACCGCGGCCTCCATCTTGTCCATCGCCGCGCCCGAGGAGACGCCGGGCGCCGCCTGGCCCTGGATTTCGAACGACGGCAGGCCGTTGTAGCGCTCGAGCCGCGACGGGGCCACAATCCAGCGCGTGCTGGCGAAGGAGGAGAACGGCGCCATGGCCCCGCTGGAGCCGCGCACGAACCAGTCGTTGAGGTCCTCGGGCTTGGAGCGATAGGGCGCGTCGCCCTGCACATAGACGCGCTTGACCCGGCCGCGGTCGATGAAATTGTTGACGTAAGACCCGCCCCAGGCGGTGGAAAGCGTGTCGTTGACGTCGCCGAGCGCGAGGCCGAGCGCCGTGGCGTGCGGCTGGTCCACGTCGACCTTGACCTGCGGGGTGTCCGGCAGGCCGTTGGGCCGCACGGCCACCAGCGCATGATCCTGCGCCGCCGCGCCCAGCAGCTGGTCGCGGGCGGCCGCCAGCCTCTCGTGACCGAGCCCGGCCTGATCCTCGAGCTCGAAGTCGAACCCCGAGGCGTTGCCGAGCTCCTGCACCGATGGCGGGATGATGGTGAAGACCTGGGCGTCGCGGATCTGCGAGAAGGCGCCCATGGCCCGGCCGGCGATGGCCGGCGCGCGGTTCTTGGCCGCCTTGCGCTGGCTCCAGTCGCTGAGGGCGGAGAAGGCCAGGCCGGCGTTCTGGCTGGCGCCGGCGAAGCTGAAGCCCTGCACCACGAACAGGCCGCTCACATTGGCCTTCTCGTCGACCAGGAAGTGGTGTTCGATCGCCTTGGCCACCTGGTTGGTGCGGTTGAAGGTGGCGCCGGCCGGCAGCTGGAACAGGGTGATCGCCTCGCCCTGATCCTCGTCCGGCAGGAAGCCCGTGGGCAGGCGCACGAACAGCAGCGCCATGACCAGGACGATCGCCAGATAGAGGATCGAGAACGGGATCCAGCGGCGGGTGATGGTGCGCAGCCCCTTCTGGTAGCCCTCGACGCTGCGGTCGAAGTTGCGGTTGAACCAGCCGAAGAAGCCGCGCCCGGTCTGATGCTCGGCGCCGGGCTTGGGCGGCTTCAGCAGGGTGGCGCACAGGGCCGGGGTAAGGATCAGCGCCACCAGCACCGACAGCACCATGGCCGAGACGATGGTGATGGCGAACTGCCGGTAGATGACCCCCGTGGAGCCGCCGAAGAAGGCCATCGGCAGGAACACCGCGGTCAGCACCAGGGCGATGCCGATCAGGGCCCCGGTGATCTCCTCCATCGACTTGCGGGCGGCGTCGCGGGGCGACAGCCCCTCCTCCGCCATCAGCCGCTCGACGTTCTCGACCACGACGATGGCGTCGTCGACCAGGAGGCCGATCGCCAGCACCATGGCGAACAGGGTCAGGGTGTTGATGCTGTAGCCGAGGGCCGCCAGCACGCCGAAGGTGCCGAGCAGCACCACGGGCACGGCGATGGTCGGGATCAGCGTCGCGCGCCAGTTCTGCAGGAACAGGTACATGACGATGAACACGAGGAAGACGGCCTCGAACAGGGTCTCGATCACGCTGCGGATCGACAGCTTGACGAAGGCGGTGGAGTCCACCGGATAGGCGACCTTGACGTCCGGCGGCAGGGTGACCGCCAGCTGGGCGACCCGCTTCTTCACCGCCTCCACGGTGGAGAGGGCGTTGGCGCCGGGCGCCAGCTTGATCACGAAGCCGGCCGCCGGATGGCCGTTATAGCGGGTGACCGCGTTGTAGCTGTCCTGGCCAAGCTCGACCCGGGCCACGTCGCGCAGGTAGACGGCCGAGCCATCGGGGTTGGTCTTCAGGATGATGTTGGCGAACTGCTCGGGCGTCTGCAGCAGCGACTGGGCGCTGACCACGGCGTTGAGCTGCTGCCCGCCGGGCGCGGGGGCGGCGCCGAGCTGGCCGGCGGAGACCTGGACGTTCTGGGCGGCGACCGCCGCCTTCACGTCGCCGGCGGTGAGGGCGTAGCCGTTGAGCTTGAACGGATTGAGCCAGATGCGGATCGCATACTGGGAGCCGAACACCTGGGTGTCGCCGACGCCGGTGACCCGGCTCAGGGGATCCTGCAACTTGCTGACCAGGATGTCGGCCACGTCGGAATCCGAATGGGCGCCGGTCTCCGAATAGAGCGACACGATCAGGAGGAAGTTCTTGGCCGACTTGGCCACGGTCAGCCCCTGCTGCTGCACGGCGGTCGGCAGCAGCGGGGTGGCGAGCTGCAGCTTGTTCTGCACCTGGACCTGGGCGATGTCCGGATTGGCGCTCTGCGAGAAGGTCAGGCTGATCTGCACCGAGCCCGAGCTGTCGCTCGTCGACGAGACATACTCGAGGTGGTCCAGCCCCTTCATCTGCTGCTCGATCACCTGGGTGACCGTGTTCTCGAGCGTCTGCGCCGAGGCGCCCGGGTAGACCGCGGTGATGGTCACGCCGGGCGGGGCGATGGTCGGGTACTGGGCCACCGGCAGGGTCAGGATCGCCAGGCCGCCGGCCAGCATCAGGACGATGGCGATGACCCAGGCGAAGATCGGCCGGTCGATGAAGAAACGGGACATGCCGGAGGGCTCTCTGCGACCGGCTAGGCGTGGCCAGGCGCGCGCGGCGGCGCCGACCCCGCCGGAACCGGCTTCACCGCCGCGCCGGGACGCACCTTCATCAGGCCTTCGGTGATCAGCCGGTCGCCGGGCTGCAGGCCCGCGGTCACCAGCCAGCTGTCGCCGATCGCCTGGCCGGTCTTGAGGATCCGCGGCTGGGCCTTGTTCTGCGCGTCGAGCACGAAGGCCGTCGCCTGGCCCTTTTCATCGCGGCTCACCGCCATCTGCGGCGCCAGTATCCCCTGGGGCTGCACGCCCTCGACGATCACCGCCCGGACATAGAGGCCCGGCAGCAGCAGCCGGCCCGGATTGGGAAACACGGCGCGAAGGGTGACCGAGCCGGTGGTCTGGTCGACCGTTACTTCGGAGAATTTCAACACCCCCTCCACCGGATAGGGCGCGCCGTCCTGCAGCAGCAGCTTGACCCGGGCGCTGGCCGGTCCGGCGCCCGTGAGCTGTCCGCCGGCGATGGCGCGCTTGAGGGCCAGCAGCTGGTCAGCCGACTGGGCCACGTCGACGTAGATCGGATCGAGCGTCTGGATGGTGGCCAGGGCGGTGGTCTGGCCCGCGGTGACCAGGGCGCCGGGCGTGACCAGAGACCGGCCGATGCGGCCCGAGATCGGCGCCGTCACCTTGGTGTAGCCGAGATTGATCGCCGCGCTCTCCACCGCGGCCTTGTTCTGGGCGACGGTGGCGACCGCCTGCTTGTAGGCCGCCTGCGCGTCGTCCTGATCCTGCTTGGCCACGGCGTTGAGCTTGACGAGGTCGGTGTAGCGCTCGGCCTTGATCTTCACGGTGGCGAGATTGGCCTCCGCGCTGAGCAGCTGGGCCTTGGCCTGGTCGAGGGTCGCCCGGTAGGGCGCCGGATCGATCTGATAGAGCGGCTGCCCTGCCCTGACGTCGCCCCCCTCGGTGAACAGGCGCGCCTTGACCAGGCCATTGACCTGCGGACGGACGTCCGACGTCAGATACGGGCTGGTGCGGCCGGGAAGCTCGGTGCTCAGGGTCACCGGCTGGGGCTGGACGACCACATAGCCGACCACGGGCGGGCCCATGTTCGGCGGACCGCCGGCGGCGTGGCCGCCGCACGCGGAAAGGGCGGGCGCTAGCGCGAGCGCCAGACCCAGGGCGGCGCCAGTACGGAGGTCCATGCGCCTGGCGTTCAGGGTGCACCGTGGGGCGAGATTCACGCGACGTCCTCAGTCTTCTTGACGGTGGGAAATCGACGCGACGCCAATACACACACGCGGCGGGGAGCTAAACTGCGCCGGAGAATGGGTCAACCTGCAGCCCGAACGTCGACAAACCGACGTGGTCCTAAGGTGGGAAGGCGCACCGGACCCGCAAGGGCCTTGGTCGCAATCGGCAGATTGTTCCGGCGCCGTTGCCTTTGCCGCATGGGCGCATCACATCGTCGGCAGACCCAAAACGCCGGAGCTCCGCATGTCCGATACGACCGACTACGTCCCTCCCAAGGTCTGGACCTGGAACAAGGAGAACGGCGGCCGCTTCGCCAGCATCAACCGGCCGATCGCCGGGCCGACGCACGACAAGGATCTGCCCATCGGCAAGCATCCGTTCCAGCTCTATTCGCTGGCCACGCCCAACGGGGTGAAGGTGACGGTGATGTTCGAGGAGCTCCTGGCGCTCGGTCACACCGGCGCGGAGTACGACGCCTGGCTGATCAACATCGGCCAGGGCGACCAGTTCGGCAGCGGCTTCGTCGACATCAACCCCAACTCCAAGATCCCGGCCCTGATGGACCGCAGCGGACCGACTCCGATCCGGGTGTTCGAGTCGGGCGCCATCCTGGTGCACCTGGCGGAGAAGTTCGGCGCATTCCTGCCGACCGAACCCGGCCCGCGCGCCGAATGCCTGTCGTGGCTGTTCTGGCAGATGGGCTCCGCGCCCTATCTCGGCGGCGGCTTCGGCCACTTCTACGCCTACGCCCCGATCAAGATCGAATACGCCATCGACCGCTTCGCCATGGAGGTGAAGCGCCAGCTCGACGTCCTGAACCGGCGTCTGGCCGAGAGCCGTTATCTGGGCGGCGAGGATTACACCATCGCCGACATGGCGGTCTGGCCCTGGTACGGCGGCATGGCCAAGGGCCTGCTGTACGAGGGCGGCGAGTTCCTGCAGGTCCAGGAGTACACCCATGTGATCCGCTGGGCCGACGAGATCGGCGAGCGCCCCGCGGTCCAGCGCGGGCGGATGGTCAACCGGGTGTTCGGCGAACCCTCGAGCCAGCTGCGCGAACGCCACGACGCCGGCGACTTCGACACCAACACCGAGGACAAGCGGGCGGCGGAGTAGGACCGTTCGAGGGGGGCATGCGGATGACCGAAGCCGAGGCCAGCCCGGGCCCGCTGGCCGGGCTCAGGGTGGTGGAGATGGGCCAGCTGATCGCCGGCCCGTTCTGCGGCCAGCTGCTGGGCGACATGGGCGCCGACGTGGTCAAGATCGAAGCCCCGAGCCAGGGCGATCCGATGCGCCAGTGGGGACAGAAGGACTTCCCCCTGTTCTGGGAGATCCTCGGCCGCAACAAGCGCACCATCTCCCTCGACCTGCGCAAGCCCGAGGGCCAGGATCTGGCGCGCCGGCTGATCGAGGACGCCGACATCCTGGTCGAGAATTTCCGTCCCGGTACGCTCGAGGGCTGGCGGCTGGCGCCGGCCGACCTCCTGGCGCTGAACCCCCGGCTGATCGTCGTGCGCATGTCCGGCTATGGCCAGACCGGCCCCTACGCCGGCCGGGCCGGGTTCGGCGGCATCGGCGAGGCGATGGGCGGCTGGCGCCACATCGTCGGCGACGCCGACCGGGCGCCGTCGCGGATGGGCGTGTCGATCGGCGACGCCCTGGCGGCGACCTACGGCTGCCTGGGCGCCCTGGCGGCCCTGCAGCACCGGGAGAGGACCGGCGAAGGCCAGGTGGTGGATTCCTCGCTCTACGAGGCGGTGCTGCAGGTGATGGAGAGCCTGGTGCCCGACTACGCCCTGGCCGGCTTCATCCGCGAGCGGTCCGGTTCGGTCCTGCCCGGTATCGCCCCGTCCAACGTCTATCGCTGCCGGGACGGCGACTCTCTGATCGGCGCCAACCAGGACACGGTGTTCGCCCGCCTGGCCGCCGCCATGGGCCGGCCCGAGCTGGCCGGGGACCCGCGCTACGCCACCCACGAGGCCCGCGGCGCGCGCCAGCGCGAACTCGACGATCTGATCGAAGCCTGGACCCGCGAGCGGACGGTCGACGAGGTCGAGGCGGCGATGATCGCCGCCGGGGTCCCGGCCGGGAAGATCTACCGGGCGCCGGAGATGCTGGACGACCCGCACTTCAAGGCGCGCGAGGCCATCGTCGAGATCGACCATCCGCGCTGGGGCAAGCTGCCGATGCAGAACGTCATGCCCAAGCTGTCCAAGACCCCGGGGTCCATCCGCCGCCACGCCTCGCAGAGCGTCGGCCAGGACAACGCCGAGGTGTACGGCGAGCGGCTGGGTTTGACCGCCGAGGCGCTCGAAGGGCTGAAGGCGGCCGGCGTGATCTGATCGCTCAGGCGGCCAGAACGAGGTCCTTGGTCGACAGGACGAGATCCTTGGGGAACAGCGAGGAGACCACCAGCCGGCTCAGCATCCGGCCCTCGAGGGGCAGGATGGCGTCGACGAAGCGTTCGCTGGCGAAGGAGTCCATGGCCGGCGGCGGCTGCATCAGGCCGGGATCGACCTGGAAGGTCTCCTGAACCCCGTCCACCAAGAGGCCGGCGACCCGATCCTCTTCCTGGATGACCACGATGACGTGGCGCGACGAGGCCACGGTGTCGCCAAGGCCAAGGCGGTTGCGCAGGTCGAGCACGGGAATCACCGACCCGCGCAGATTGATCACGCCCAGGATATAGCCGGGCGTCTGCGGAACCGGCGTCGTCGCCGTCCACCCGCGTATTTCACGCACCGAGCGGATATCGATGCAGAACTCCTGGTCGGCGATCTCGAAGGAGATCAGCTCCAGCCTGGTTTGGATGTTCACTACGGGGTCGTTCATCGTTCGCGCTCTCGAATTAGTTGCCCGACTTGAGGGCGTCGACCCTGTACCGATTGGTGTCCTTGGCCCGTCGACGGTCAGAAAAGCTTAAGCCTTCCCACGGTTGGCGGCGGAAGTCGGCCTGAGGACTCGTCCACACCGCGCCCCGTTAGGAATTTTACTGCCTCTGATCGGCGAAAGGTAACTGCTACAGGCCCCTCACTGATCGGAGTATCCGGCAGTAAGTCTAACGGCCACATAACAACGTTCCCCGGGATACTACGTAGAGCCACTCGAGAAGCTCTATCCACGCGGGCGCGGAAATCCCAGTCCGAGAAAAGCGCGCCCCGCCCCCCGCGGAATGCGGAGGGCGGGGCCCGGCCAGTTTCAGGCGTCCACAGACGCCCGATCTTCCACCCTCGCCAGCGCGGGGTAGTCGGTGTAGCCGCGCCCGTCGGGGGAATAGATCGTCTCGGGCACGAGGTCGTTGAGCGGGGCCTTGGTGCGCAGCCGCAGCGGAAGATCGGGGTTGGCGATGAAGGCCTTGCCGAACGCCACCGCGTCGGCGATCCCCGCATCCAGCGCCGCCTGCGCGCTCTCGCCGGTGAAGCCCTCGTTGGCGATGTAGGCGCCTCCGAACGCCTCGCGCAGGGCCGGGCCGAGGCTGTCGGCGGCCTGGTGTTCGCGGGCGAAGATGAAGGCGATCCCGCGTTCATCGAGCGCCTTGGCCACATAGCCGAAGGTGGCGGCGAGGTTGCTGTCGCCCATCGAGTGGGCGTCGGCCCGCGGCGCCAGGTGCACGCCGACCCGGTCGCGCCCCCACACGGAGATCGCGGCGTCGGTCGCTTCGAGCAGGAGCCGGGCGCGGTTTTCGATCGGGCCGCCATAGGCGTCCGTGCGCGTGTTGGAGCCGTCCTGCAGGAACTGGTCGAGCAGATAGCCGTTGGCGCCGTGCAGCTCCACGCCGTCGAACCCGGCCGCCTGGGCGAACTCCGCTCCTTGGCGGTAGGCTTCGATCACGCCCGGCAGTTCGTCGAGTTCGAGCGCGCGCGGAACCGGGTACGGCCGCTCGGGCCGCAGCAGGCTCACATGGCCGGTGGCGGCGATGGCGCTGGGGGCCACGGGCGGGCGGCCGTCATGGAAGGACGGGTCGGAGATGCGGCCCACGTGCCAGAGCTGCATGAAGATACGGCCGCCGGCGGCCTTGACCGCCTTGGTGACCTGTTTCCAGCCCTCGACCTGTTCGGCTGTCCAGACGCCAGGCACGCCCTGATAGCCGATCCCCTGCGGGGTCACCGGCGTCGCCTCGGAGATGATCAGGCCCGCCGAGGCCCTCTGGGCGTAGTATTCGGCCATCAGCGCGTTGGGGATGTGCGTTTCGCCGGCCCGCAGCCGGGTCAGCGGGGCCATGATCACGCGGTTGGGCAGGTCGAGATCGCCGAGACGGAGCGGATCGAACAGGCTGGGCATGGAGAAATTCCTCGGTCAGTGAGTCGCACGGGGTGCGGTCTCGCCGTCCCCTGCGCTAATCTGGGGCGCGCCGCATCTGCCACAAGTACCGTCACCGTTCGATTTTCTGAAGGGCGGCGGACGAAAACTAAAGCGGGACGGTCAGCCCTGCCGGCCGAGCCAGTCGGCCAGCAGGCTGGTGACGGTTTGCGGCTGCTCGAGGGTCGGCAGGTGTCCGCACCGGGGAAGGGCGACGTACCGCGCGTCCGGTATGGCGCGCAGCGCGTCCTGCTGATCCGGCGTGGCGATCCCGTCCTCGTCGCCGCGGAGGATCAAGGTGGGACAGGCGATCGCCGCCAGCGATGGACAGCTGTCGATCCGGCCCATGATGGCGCGCTGCTGGGCGGTGAATATCTCGGCCCCGGTCGTCAGCGCCATCCGGCGCACGGCCGCGAGCAAGGCCGGATCGTCTCGGTGTTCGGGCGCGAGCAGGATCGGGATCCGCTCCTCGACCACCGCGTCGAAGCGGCCCTGTTCGACCAGCCGGACGTAGCCCTGCCGCCGCTCGGTCTGGGCCGGTCCGTCGGCGGAGGCCAGGGTCGCCAGCAGCGCGAGGCTGCGCACCCGTTCGGGCGCCCGGCGCAGGATGTCGAGGGCGACGAAGCCGCCCATGGAGATCGG
>CAILTK010000074.1 GCA_903837135.1 uncultured Caulobacterales bacterium | reverse complement strand
GTGACAGCTCCCCCAGAGAGGGGGAGCAGCTGTTCTCTACCTCAGCCCCAACCCCAGGAACCGCGACCCGGCGATCGGCGTGTCTTAGTAGGGGGCGATGGGGGTGAAGCCGAGGGCCTGGTAGAGGCCGAGGGCCGAGACCATGGTCGGCAGGGTGTCGAGCCAGAGGGCGTGGTAGCCTGCGGCTCGGGCCGCGCCGACGACCGCTTCGGCCAGAGCCCGGCCGAGGCCCACACCCCGGCCGACGGGCGCCACGTAAAGCCGTTTCATCTCCGCCACGCCGGGCCGCAGCGGCCTCAAGCCAACGCAGCCCAGCGGCGCCCCGCGCGGGTCGCGCGCAAGCAACAAGGCGCCTTCCGGCGGCGCATATCTTCCGGGCAGGGCGGCCAGTTCCGCCTCGAAGTTCTGGTAGGCGAGGTCGACGCCGATCGAGGCGGCGTAGACGCGGAAGAGGTCCGCCGCCGCGGCGAGATCGTCCGCGGAACGCGCAACCCCGATGTGGAAGCCGCCGGGTTCGATCGGCGGACTACTCGAGATCTTCCGCCAGGATGGCCATCTCGAACATGAAGGACCCGTCGTCGTCCTCGTCCTGGTAGATGACGCCGATGAACTCACCCTTCATCTCGACCTCGGCGCTGTCCTTCTGTTTCGGCCGCGCCTTCAGTGCGATGTGCGGATTGCCGAAGGTGCGCTTCAGGTGCGCTTCGAGCTTCTTGATGTCGTTATCGTCCACGGGAGAACCTTGGGGTCGTCGGAGGGTGGAGGACCCTAGCGGTTGCCGTCCTTCCCGAAAACCCCGAACCCGCCGTTAGCCTGCGGCGGCGCGCCGATTTCCGCGGGCTCGGGCATGCGGGCGCCCTGCGCGACCAGCCAGTCGCGGAACAGGGCCGCGGCCTTGTGGCGCGCGCCCTTGGGCCGAAGCACCACATAGGACGCGCCGGTGGCGGCGAAGCCGAACGGCGCGACGAGGCGTCCCTGGGCCAGGTCCTCGGCGACGAAGGTCCACGGACAGACCGCGGCGCCCAGGCCCGCGGCGGCGGCCTCGATCATGTAGGTGTTGTGCTCGAAGGCGCGTGTCGTCGCCGGTTCGGCCAGGGCGACGCCGGCGTTCTTCTGCCATTCGAGCCAGGCCTGGGGATAGCTCTGGGACCATAGCCGCGGCAGGTCCGACAGCACGGCGCGCGCGTCGGGCGACCCCGACAACAGGCGCGGCGCCAGCACCGGTCCGTGGAACTGGCGCATGAAGGGGGTGACCTCCATAGCCTGCGTGTCGAAACCCTGGCCGACCCGGACGGCCAGGTCGAAACCGCCGCGGCGGAAGTCCACCGGCGCGTAGGACTCGGCGATGCGCACCTGCACGTCGGGGTTGGCCGCATGGAAGCTGGCCAGGCGCGGGATCAGCCATTTCATCGCCAGGCTGCCGAGACAGGACAGGTGCAGGCTTGAGGCGCCGCGATCCTGGGCGCCGACCGCCGTCTCGATCGACCGAAAGGCGGTGGTCAGCTGGTCGGCCAGCGCCAGGCCGGCCTCGGTCAACCGCAGCCGGGTCTTGGGTCCCTCGACGAGAACGACACCGAGCCGGTCCTCGAGCTGGCGGACCTGGCGGCTGACCGCGCCGTGGGTGACACACAGCTCGTCCGCGGCCGCGGTCATACCGCCGCGGCGGGCGAAGGCCTCGAAGGCGTAGAGGGCGTTCAGCGGCGGCGACTTCATGTGCGGAAAACTCACGAAGGCTGGCGGGTAAATCGATTGGCCGAAGCCGCGCGGCGGCGCAATAGGCTGTCGATGGAGAAACCACGATCCCTGGCGAGCGGCCTGCTCGCCGCCGCCATCATCTGGGCGCTGGTGTTGATCGGCTTGTTCGGCCCGCCCCCGCCGAAACCTCACGGACCCCTGGGGTGCGCCCCGCCGCCAGTGCAGCAGACTGAACGCGGGGACCGCGGAGAACCTCTCTCCAGCCGGCTAGATCACGTAGTCTTCGTAGACTTCGCGGGGCAGGGTGTGGTCCATGGTGCGGGCCGGTTCGCTGCAGGCCGGGCAGTTGACCAGGCGCGCCGGAACGCCCGCGGCGGTGCATCCGGGCGGCACGTCCTTCAGCACCACCGAGCCCGAGGCGACCTTGGCGTACTCGCCGATGGTCACATTGCCGAGCACCTTGGCGCCCGCGCCGAGCAGTACGCCGCGCATGATTTTCGGGTGCCGGTCGCCGCGTTCCGCGCCGGTGCCGCCGAGGGTCACCCCGTGCAGCATGGAGACGTCGTCGCCGACCTGCGCGGTCTCGCCCACGACGATGCCGGTGGCGTGGTCCATGAACACGCCCGAACCGAACCGGGCGCCCGGGTGGATATCGACCTGGAACAGTTCCGACATCCGGCTCTGGAAGTGGAAGGCCAGGGTCGGGCGGTTCTCGGTCCACAGCCAGTGGGCGATGCGGTGGGTCTGCAGCGCCTGGAAGCCCTTGAAGAACAGGAAGGGCTGCAGATAGCCCCTGCAGGCGGGGTCGCGCTCGATCACGGCGCGCAGATCGGCTTCGACCTTGGCCAGCAGGGACGGATCGGAGGCGTAGGCCTGGTCGGCCATCTCGCGCACGCTCATGGCGCGCATCTCCTGGTCGCCGAGCTTGCGCGCCACCTGGTAGGATAGGGCGGAGGCAAGATCGTGGTGCGCCAGTATGGTGGCGTTCAGCAGACTGGCGAGGCCCGGTTCGTTGGCCGCGGCCTCCTGCGCCTCGATGCGCAGGGCGGTCCAGACCGGCAGCGGCCCCTCGGCGGCGACGATTTCAAGATGACGGCTCAAGCAAGCCTCCTGACCTATCTTCCGCCGTCAGCTTAACACAGCTTCGGCTAACAGGGGATCAAGCGCCCCCGTCACCGCCATATGGTGGACGCGCAGCGCCGTCGCCACCGTCATGGCGTCCTGAATATGGCCCTGGGCGATGGCGGCGAGCACCTCGGCGAACGGGACGCGGACGATGGCCAAGTCTTCGGTGTGATCCTCGGTATCGGCCCGGACGGGCGACAGGCCGGTGGCGAGATAGCAGACGGCGAACTCGTTGCTGGAGGAATTGGACAACTGCAGGCGCACCACCTCGCGCCACTCGGACGCCTGCAGGCCGGTCTCTTCGGCGAGTTCGCGCTGGCAGCCATCGAGCGGATGTTCCGGCGGAAGCGCGCCGCCCTCCGGCATCTCCCAGCTGTAGGTTCCGAACGGAAAGCGCCACTGGCCCACCAGCACCACCGTGCCGTCGGGGTAGAGCGGCAGGCAGCCGGTCGCCACGGCCTTGTGATCGTGCAGAAAATAGCGGGCGGGGGAGCCGGTCGGGGCGACGGCGTCGAAATCGTCGACCGCGAACCAGGGATTGTCGTGCACGCGCTTCGGCGCGCCCGCGGTCCATTTCGGCCCGCGCGGCTCAAGCCAGGCAAACGGCAGTTGCGAACCGTTCTCAGAGGACATAGCTGATCGCCATCCTGTCGCCGCACCGAAAGCCGCCCATGCCCACCTCCTTGCCCGCGCCGATCGACTTCGGCCAGCCTTGTCCGATCCGGCCCTCGCGCGAGACCCTGACCCTGCTCGCCGAACGCCGATCAAGTTCGGCGGCGACCCTGCGCGCGCCGGGGCCCGACAGCGACCAGCTCGCCGACCTTCTGCGCGTCGCCGCCCGCGCGCCCGACCACGGCAAGCTGTCGCCCTGGCGGTTCGTGGTCCTCGAGGGCGACGGCAAGGCGGCGTACGTCCGCGCGCTCGAGCGCATCGCCGCCCAGCGGGGCCACAACCCCGCGGCCCTGGCCAAGCTCTCCACACCGCCGCTCGCCATCGTCGTGGTCAGCCGCGCCGGCGAGGGCAAGATCCCGGAGTGGGAGCAGGTGCTGTCGGCCGGCGCGGTCTGCACCCTCCTGCTGGTCGCCGCAGAGGCCATGGGCTTCGGCGCCAACTGGATCTCCGACTGGTACGCCTACGACGAAGCGGCCCGCCAGGCGCTCGGCCTGGACGCGCACGAACGCGTGGCCGGCTTTGTCTACGTCGGTACGGCGCCGGAGCCGCCGCTGGAGCGGGTGCGGCCGGAGATGGCGCAGATCACCAGCCGGTTTGAGGGGTGAGCGGCGCTCACCCCCGCCCGCGATAGGGCGGCACGCCGGGGTCGGGGACCCACAGGCCGAGCGGGACCGGGCCGGTCTGGTAGAAGACGTCGATCGGGATGCCGCCGCGCGGGTACCAGTAGCCGCCGATGCGCAGCCACAGGGGTTCGGCGACCTCGGCGATCTTCTTGCCGATGCCGACCGTGCAATCCTCGTGGAAGGCGCCGTGGTTGCGGAAGCTGGTCAGGTACAGCTTCAGCGACTTGGACTCGATCAGCCAGTCCTTGGGCGCGTAGTCGATCACCAGATGGGCGAAGTCGGGCTGGCCGGTCACCGGGCAGAGCGAGGTGAACTCGGGCGCGGTGAACCGCGCCAGATAGAGGGTTCCCGCGTGCGGATTGGGCACGCGCTCCAGGACCGCTTCGTCGGGACTGGCGGGCTGAGTCAGGTGATGGCCGAGCTGGGTCAGGCCGGACGTATCTGTGGTCATTCCGCCGAGGTAATCGTAGGAGGGGAAAACAGCAAATCGGGAGGCGCAGGTGGCGGATCGCGGCAAGGACTTTGCCAAGGACTTTAGGGGTGAAGTGGTGGTGGTCACCGGGGCCTCCACCGGGCTCGGTCGCGCCATCGCCGAAGAGGTCGCGGGGCGCGGCGCCAGGGCGGTGGTGATCAACTACGCCTCCAGCGTCGCGGAGGCCGAGGAGACGGGGGATCTGGTCAGGGCGCTCGGGGCCGAGCCCCTGCTGGTGAAAGCCGACGTGGGCGTCGACGCCGACTGCCGCCGCATCGCCGAGGCCGCCGCGCCGTTCGGCCGGATCGACGCCCTGTTCAACAACGCCGGGATCACAAAGCACGCGCCCGACCACGCCGACCTCGACGCCCTGACCGACGAGGACTTCATCCGGCTCTATCGCGTCAATGTGATCGGCGCCTATCAGATGGTGCGCGCCGCCCGGTCGCTGCTCGAGGCCGGATCGCGGCCGGGCGCGGTGGTCAACACCTCGTCGGTCGCCGGGGTGATGGGGATCGGCTCGTCGGTGGCCTACGCGGCGTCCAAGGGGGCGCTGACCACCATGACGCTGAGCCTGGCCCGCGCCCTGGCCCCCAAGATCCGCGTCAACGCCGTCTGCCCGGGCTTCATCGACACCCCCTGGTTCGGCAAGGCGATGGACGCGGAGGCGCTGGAGAGGATGCGCCAGGGCGTCGCCGCCCGCATGCCGCTGGGGGTGGCGTCCAAGGCCGAGGACGTCGCCGGCCCCGCCGTCTTCCTGGCGTCGCCCGCCTCGGGCCACATCACCGGCGAGACCCTGCTGATCGACGCGGGCCTGCACCTCAACTACGCGCCGCTGGGGATGCGATAGGGGCGAGCGGGACAAAAAAGGTGCTCCCCCTCTGGGGGAGCTGTCACGAAGTGACTGAGGGGGCGGCGCCGCCGAAACCGTACCCCCGCCGTAAACCGGTCTGCGCCGCGGGCTCGCAGGCGGCGGCGATGCTCCCTCCGTCCGCTTCGCGGCCATTTCCCTCAGAGGGGGAAGATCTTGATCAACCCGCCAGCGCCGCCTGCAGATCCGCGATCAGGTCGTCGCAGTCCTCGATGCCGACCGAGAGGCGCACCAGGCCATCGGCGATGCCGAGGGCGTCGCGCTGGGCCGGCGGGATCGAGGCGTGGGTCATGATCGCCGGGTGTTCGATCAGGCTCTCCACCCCGCCGAGCGACTCCGCCAGGGTGAACAGATGGGTCCGCTCGAGGAACCGCCGCGTCCCGTCGAGGTCGCGGTTCAGCACCGCGGTGATGATCCCGCCATAGCCGCCGGTCATCTGCCGCCGCGCCAGCGCGTGCTGCGGGTGGCTTTCGAGCCCAGGGTAGATCACCTGGCGGATATGCGGCTGCTCTTCCAGCCAGTGGGCGATGTTCAGCGCGCTGTCGCAATGGCGCTGCATGCGCAGGGCCAGGGTCTTGACCCCGCGGAGCGCCAGGTAGGCGTCGAACGGAGAGGCGACCGCGCCGATGGCGTTGTGCAGGAAGCGCAGCCGCTCGGCGATGTCCTGGTTCTCGCCCACCACCGCGCAGCCGGAGACGATGTCGGAGTGGCCGTTGAGGTATTTGGTGGTGGAGTGGACCACGAGGTCGAAGCCGAGCTCCAGCGGCCGCTGGATGAAGGGGCTGGCGAAGGTGTTGTCGGCGCAGGTGACGATCCCGCGCCGCCTGGCCAGGGCGGCGATCGCCTCGAGATCGCACAGCCGCAGCATGGGGTTGGTGGGGGTCTCGACCCAGATGAGCCGGGTCTGATCGGTGATCGCCGCCTCGACCGCGGCGAGATCGCGGAAGTCGACGAAGCTGAAGCTCAGCCCGGCGGAGCGCCGGCGGACCTTGTCGAACAGGCGGAACGAGCCGCCGTAGAGGTCGTCCGACGCGACCACGTGCGCGCCGGCGTCGAACAGCTCCAGCACCGTCGAGATCGCCGCCAGGCCGGAGGCGAAGGCGTAGCCGTGCTGCCCGCTCTCGAGGTCGGCGATGGCGCGTTCGAAGGCCGAGCGGGTCGGGTTGGCCGAGCGCGAATACTCATAGCCCTTGTTTACCCCGGGCGAGGTCTGGGCGTAGGTCGAGGTGGCGTAGATCGGCACCATCACCGCCCCGGTCAGCGGATCGGGAGACTGGCCGCCGTGGATGGTTCGGGTCGAGAACGCGAGGCGGTTCTTCTGGTCGGGCATCACCCCACCCGTCGCAGGTGATTGATCAGGTCGATGCGGGTGATCAGGCCAAGGAACTCCGTGCCGTCGAGCACGATGGCCACCTCGTCACGTTCGAACACCGGGATCAGCGCTTCCAGCCGTTCGTTGGCCTGCAGGGTGTTGAGCTTGGCGGTCATGGCCGAGGACACCGGGCGGGCGAAGGCGGCCTTGTGCTCGCCGCGCTCGGCGGCTTCCAGGATGTCGCTCTCGTCGATCAGGCCGATCAGCCGGGCGCCGTCGAGCACCGGCAGCTGGCTGACGTCGGCGACGCGCATGCGCTTGTAGGCGGTGTCGAGGGTATCGTCGGGCTGGACGGTCACGGCGCCGCCTTCGCCGACCGCGCGGGCGATCAGGTCGCGCAGGTCCCCGGTCAGCGGTCGGTCTGCCAGTCCCTGTTCGGCCAGCCAATGATCGTTGAAGACCTTGGACAGGTATTTGTTGCCGCTGTCGCAGACGAAGGTCACCACCCGCTTGGGCTCGGACTGATCGCGGCAGTACCGAAGCGCCGCGGCGAACAGGGTGCCCGAGGAGGAGCCGCCCAGCACCCCGGCCTTGGACAGCAGGAGCCGCGCGTGCTCCACGCTCTCCTGGTCGGAGATGGAGTAGGCCTTGCCCGGTTTGAGAAAGCCGAGGTCGCAGTTGTCGGGAACGAAGTCCTCGCCGATGCCCTCGACGATCCAGCTGCCGGGCGTGACCTTTTCATTGCGGTTGACCAGGGGTTCGAGGATCGAGCCGCGCGGATCGGCCAGCACCATCTCGGTGTTCGGGCTGTGCTTGGCGAAGAAGCGGCCGAGGCCGGTCAGGGTCCCACCCGAGCCCACGCCGACCACCACCGCGTCCACGTCGCCGCCCAGCTGGTCGAAGATCTCCGGCCCGGTGGTGGTCTCGTGCGCCAGGGGATTGGCGGGGTTGGAGAACTGGTTGATGTAGAGCGCGCCGGGAATGTCGCGCGTCAGCCGCTCGGCCATGTCCTGGTAGTAGTCGGGGTGGCCCTTGCCGACGTCCGAGCGGGTGATGCGCACGTCGACGCCGAGGCCGCGCAGGTGCTGAATCTTCTCGCGCGCCATCTTGTCGGGCACCACCAGCACAAGCTTATAGCCTTTGAGGATGCCGACCTGGGCGAGGCCGAGCCCAGTGTTGCCGGCGGTGGCCTCGACGATGGTCCCGCCGGGCTTGAGCCGCCCGTCGGTCTCCGCCGCCTCGATCATGGTGAGGGCGATCCGGTCCTTGATCGAGCCGCCGGGATTGGCGCTCTCGAGCTTGACGAACAGCCGGCACGGGCCGGTGTCGAAGGCGTGGGTCACCTCGATCATCGGCGTGTGGCCGATCAGTTCGAGCGCTGAGCCCACCGGCGGCGGCGCGCCGGACTCCGATCTGGGGGGGGCGGGTTTGACGGGCGTAACAACGGTCATCGACTTCTCCCGGGCGGCGCCGATTGGGGCGACTTCACCACAGACTCACGAAGCAGGGGCGATTGCGTTCCCGAATACAGCAAAATGGCGCGAAAAACGCGTCGCCCGTGTCGCCCGCGTGCTTTTCCCGACGCCCCGCCGATCCGTCGGGATGAGCGGATCCAGAGTCTGGCCGCGCGGGAGGGAGGACAGCCGCGCCGACGCGAATGCATCGCCCTCGGGGTCCGGCGCCGTCAGCGTTGCGTCGGCGTCCTGATCGTGCGCACCAGGATAAGTTCGCCGTCGGCCGCCCTCCCGCGACGGGATGACCCGCCGTCGCGCGAAGGGTAAGGGTCTGACGACATCAAAGCTCCGGAGCCCCCGCTGCACCCTAACGCCGCACAGTCGCCAAGCCGCCGCCCCGCCGATCCCGAACGCGCCTGGCGGTTCAGCACCGACGGTCTGGCGCCCGACGCGCGCCAGTCGGCGTGGCGCGAAGTGATGCAGCGGCTGCGCCTGCCGATCGGCCGGTTTGCGGCGCCCGAACCTTTCCAGGCGAGCGTGTCCTGCCTTGTCTCGCCGCTCGGGATGGATTTCGCGGTGATGTCGGCGACGCCGCAGGAAATCTCCGGCCGCAACCCCAATCAGCCCGCCGCGGTCTGGCTCGTGGTGCTGCTCGAGGGGGAGGCGACGTTCTGGGACGGCGTGGCCACCACCACGCTGAGCACCGGCGATATCCTCTATGGTCCGACCGGGACCGACGCGGCGCTGCGCCTCACCAGCAACTTCCGCATGCTGTTTATCAGCGCGCCGCGCGTGGCGCTGGACCACCGGCTGCTGGCCCCGATGGCCCTCCGGGTGGGGCGTTTCGGCGGCGCCAAGGGGCTCGGCCACGTGTTCTCCGGCCTGCTGCGCGGCACGGCGGAGGCCCTGCTCGACCTGTCGTCCGAGCAGCTGCGCCCGGTGGAGCTGGCGGTGACCGAGTTCCTGGTCGCCAACCTGGCGGCGGAGGATTCGCCGGCGGCCCTCGGCGGGGCGGGCGCGGCTCGGGCGGCGCACCTGCACCGGGTGTGCCAGACCATGGAGACCCTGCTGTCGGATCCCGAGCTCAGCCTCGAGCAGGTGGCGGCCGCCGACGGCATCTCGACCCGCTCGCTGCAGAAGCTGTTCGCCTCGGCCAACCAGAGCTTCTCCACCTATCTGCGCAGCCGGCGGCTCGAACGCTGCCGGCTCGACCTGTCAAGCCCGATCTGCGCCAGCCTGTCGATCTCCGAGATCTGTTTCCGCTGGGGCTTCAACGGCTCGGCCCATTTCAGCCGCGCCTTCAAGGAGCGCTACGGCGTCTCGCCGCGGGCGTACCGGCGGGCGGCGCTGGGCAAGGACGAGGGGGAGTGAGCGGTCAGACTTGACGGCTCATTCCGCCTCTTTGAGTCATGCTTGGGCTTGACCCGAGCGCCCAGCCGCTCCGCGGGACCAGCGGCTGGGTCCTCGGGTCTCCGCTGCACTACGCCCGAGGATGACTTCAGAAGGTTGAGGAGGGCTCAGCTCGCCGCAAACGCCGCCCTCAGCCGCTGGCCCTCCGCCATGATCCAGGTCTGGTCCGAGCCGCACATGAAGACGCTGATGCCGAGGGCGGCGAGGGCGGGGACCTCGGCGATCGCGCCGATGTAGATACCGACGGTGCGGCCGTGGCGGCGGCCGGCGTCGGCGACCGCACGAACCGCCTCGACCACCTTGGGATCGTCCTGGCGATCGACGCCGAGCGACAGCGACAGGTCGGCGCGGCCGAGGAACAGGCAGTCGAGGTCGCCGATGGCGGCGATGGCGTCGATCCGTTCGATGGCGGCGGCGTCCTCGATCATGCACCAGACGGAATTGCCGGAGTCGGCAGCCGCGCGATAGGCGGCGAAGTCGGGCGCGCCATAATGGGCCGCGCGCGTCGAGGGCGAGAAGCCGCGATGGCCGCGATCGTAGCGGACTCCGTCCAGCAGGCGCTCGGCGGCGGCCGGACCGTCCACATGCGGCGCCAGGACTCCGTGATAGCCCATGTCGAGCAGCTGGCCGACGCTGGCGCGGTCCGCGCTCGGCGGGCGGACCAGGAGCGGCAGGCGCGAGCCGTGCGCCGCCATGGCCATGGCGTCGAGGGACGCCAGGTCGAACGGCGCGTGCTCGGCGTCGATGATGGCGAAGTCCTGCCCCGCGCGCGCCATCAGTTCGACCGACTGGTGCGAGGGAAGCTTGATGAAGCCGCCGAGCAGTCGCCGGCCGCTCCTTACCGCCTGCCGGAACGCCTGATCCAAGTCGCCGCCTCCCTTTTGGGCGTCCGGCGTAGAAGCGCGGGCGCCGTGCGTCAACCGGCCCGCCGCCGCCGGGGCGCGCTTGACAGCCGCCAGAAGAAAGGCTCCAAATTCCGTTGAGCAAACCCACATTCCACTCAACGGAACAACGTGCCCGCCGCCGCCCTAGCCCCGCAGACCACAACCGTGTCGGACCTCGAGTCCGTCGACCTGGTGTTTCGCCTGCTCGAACTGCTCGCCGCGGCGTCGGGGCCGATGGGCGTGACCGAGGTGGCGCGCGAGCTCGACATCTCCAAGCCGCGGGCCCACCGGCACCTGCGCGCCCTGGTTCAGAACGGATACGCCCGCCAGGACGGCCGCAGCGAGGGCTATGAGATCGGCGTCGGCCTGCTTCGCCTCGGCGAACAGGCGCGCGAGCGCTTCAACGTGATGGGCGCGGTCCGGCCGGTGATGGCCCCGCTCCGCGCCGCGACCGGCCTGGCGGTCACCGCCTCGGCCCTGGTCGGCGACGAGGTGGTGGTGCTGGAGATGCTGCACGGCGCCAAGCTGATCGAGTTCGGCGTGCGCCCGGGATCCAAGCTCGACCTGCACGCCTCCGCCCACGGCCTGGTCACCCTGGCCTTCGGCCCGCCGCTGCTGCTCGAGGCGATGCTGTCCAAGCCCCTGCACGCCTGGACCGACGACACCCTCACCGATCCGGACCGGGTCCGCGCCGAGGTCGCGCGGGTACGGGTGCAGGGCTGGGCCACGGCGGTCGACGCCGTGCAGGTGGGGGTCAACGCCCTCGCCGCGCCGGTGTTCGACCACCGCGGCGTGCTTCGCGGCGCCGTCGCCCTGGTCGGCGCCACCCAGTTCATCCCCGCCGAACCGCCCCCAGAACAAATCGCCCTGATCAAGGGCGCCGCGGCCGAGGCGTCGCGCAGCCTCGGCTGGAAAGAGGTCTGAGATATCCTATTTCCTCGCCATCGATATCGGCGGCACCTTCACCGACGCCGTGCTGCGCGGCGACAACGGCGACCTCTTCGTCGACAAGACCCTGACCACCCACCAGAACCTGCTCGAGGGCTTCTTCCGCGGCGTCGATCTCGTGCTCGCCAAGTCCGGCGTGTCGCCGCAAGAGGTGGACGGGGTGGTGGTGCACGCCACCACGGTGGTGACCAACGCCCTGATCGAGCGCAAGGGATCGCCCACGGCGCTGGTGACCACCAAGGGCTTTCGCGACGTGCTGTCGATCCGCAACGAGCATCGCTACGACATGTACGATCCGCAGATCGAGTTCGCCGAGCCGCTGATCCCCGCGGCCCTGACCTTCGAGATCGACGAACGGATCCTGGCCGACGGCCACGTGCTGCGGCCGGTGAATCTGACCGAGGTCGAAGCCCTGGCCGCCCAACTCAAGGCCCACGGCGTGGTCTCGGTGGCCATCTGCCTGATCAACGGTTTCCGCAACGGGGTCAACGAGCAGGCCATCGCCGAGGGGCTGCGCCAGGCGCTGCCGGAGCTCTACCTGTCGCTGTCGTCCAGCGTGGCGCCGCAGATCCGCGAGTATCCGCGCGCCTCGACCACGGCGATCAACGCCTACACCACGCCGATCACCGAACCCTATCTGCGCGGGCTGAAGGCGGGGCTGGAAGCGGCGGGCGTCGCCAACCGGCCGCTGATCATGCTGTCGAGCGGCGGGGTGATCGGCGCCGAGATCGCCGGGCGCAATCCGGTGCGCATGATCGAGAGCGGCCCGGCGGCGGGCGCCCTGGCCGCCGCCTACTACGCCGAGCGGCTCGGCCTCGATCGGCTGCTGTCGTTCGACATGGGCGGGACCACCGCCAAGGCCTGCCTGATCGAGGATCGCAAGCCGCTGGTCACCGGCAGCTTCGAAGTCGACCGCATGTACCGCTTCGCCGAGGGCAGCGGCATGCCGCTGACCATTCCCTCGATCGACATGATCGAGATCGGCGCCGGCGGCGGCAGCATCGCTTCGGTCGACCGTCTCGGCCTGCTCAAGGTCGGTCCGCGCAGCGCCGGGTCCGAGCCGGGCCCGGCCTGCTACGGCCGCGGCGGGACCGAGGCGACGGTGACCGACGCCGACCTGATCCTCGGCCTGCTCGACGCCAAGAGTTTCCTCGGCGGCGAGATGCCGCTCGACTTCGACGCCGCCGCCGCGGCGATGGACCGGATCGCGGCCCGGCTCGAGGTCAGCCGCGAGCACGCCGCCGCCGGCATCTACCGCATCGTCGCCGAGACCATGGCCGACGCGGCGCGGGCCCACGCCACCGATCGCGGCGTCGACCATCGCGGCCTGCCGCTGCTGGCCTTCGGCGGCGCCGGTCCCGTGCACGCCTGCGCGGTGGGCGCCCTGCTGCAGAGCACGGCGGTGATCTTCCCGCCGCAGGCCAGCGTGCTGTCGGCCTTCGGTTCGCTGGTGACGCCGGTGCGGCTCGATCTGGTGCGCAGCGCGCTCAGCCCGCTCGGCGCGCTGAACTGGCCCGAAATCGACCGGCTGGTCGGCGAGATGATGGAGGAGGCGGCCGCCGCGCTGGCCGAGGCCGGCGCGCCCCGCGAAAGCATCCACGTCAGCATCGGCGCCGACCTGCGCTACACCGGCCAGCAGAACGAGGTCTCGATCGTGTTCGACCACGACCCGCGCGAGGCGCGCGACGCGGGCGCCATCCTCGAGGTGTTCGCGGCGGCCTATTTCGCCCAGTACGGGGTCAATCCCTCGCACGTGCCGGTGGAGGTGGTCAGCTGGCGGCTGACCGCGCGCGGCCCCGACACCGTCATCAACGCCGTCCAGGCCGCGGCCCGCCCGCCGGCGGCCCCGACCGGCGAAAGGGCCGTCGCCCTCTGGTCCGGCGCCCCGCTCGCCAAACGCTATGATCGCACGGCGCTCGCCGCCGGACAGGTGATCGAAGGGCCGGCCCTGATCGAAGAGCGCGAGACCACGGTGGTGCTGCCGCCCGGCTGGACCGGAACCGTGGACGCGATCGGCTGTATCACCGCGACGAGGAACGACTGATGTTGGACGGCATCGAGCTTCAGATCCTGTGGTCGAACCTGATCAGCATCGTCGGCGAGCAGGCCAAGGCCCTGCAGCGGATCGCCTTCAGCCCGGTGGTGCGCGAGGCCGGGGACCTGGCCTCGGGCCTGTTCGACGCGCGCGGCCGGATGGTGGCGCAGGCCAACACGGGTACGCCCGGCCACATCAACTCGCTGGCCGCCGCCGGCGAGACCCTGGCCCGGCTCTATGAGGGCAAGCTGGTCCCCGGCGACGTGGTGATCACCAACGATCCCTGGATGTCGGCCGGCCACTTCTTCGACATCACCGTGCTCTGCCCGATCTTCAAGGGCGAGCGGCTGATCGGCTTCATCGGCTCGACCATCCACCACACCGACATCTCCGGCTACGGCATCGGCGCGGGCGCGCGCGACATCCACGAGGAGGGGCTGTGGATCCCGCCGATGAAGCTCTACGAGGCGGGCCAGCCGAACGAGACCCTGCACGCCATCATCCGCCGCAACGTGCGCACGCCCGACCATGTGTTCGGCGATCTGGCCGCGCAGGTGTCGGGCGGCCGGGCCGGCGGCGACCGGCTGAACGAGCTTTGCGCCCGGCACAACCTCGCCGACATCGAAGCCCTGTCCGACGAGATCATCGAGCGGTCCGAACGGGCCACCCGCGACGCCATCCGCGCCCTGCCGGCCGGGACCTGGCATGGCGAGAGCCAGTTCGACGTGCCCGGCGGCGACATCATCACCCTGAAGACCGCCGTCACCATCGACAATGTGGCGGGCGAGGTCCTGATCGACTTCGAGGGCAGCTCGGGCCCGAGCCCGATGGGCATCAATGTGGTGATGAACTACACCCACGCCTATTCGACCTTCGCGGTGCGCAGCTGCCTCAATCCCGAGCAGCCGAACAACTATGGCTCCCTCGCGCCGATCAAGGTGACCGCGCCGCGCGGCTGCATCGTCAACGCCGACTATCCCTCGCCGCTCAATGCGCGCCATGTGGTGGGCATGTTCGTGCCGATGCCGATCCTGAAGGCCCTCTACCAGGTCATGCCCGACCGGGTGCTGGCCGAGGGCTCGGGCGCGGTGTGGACGGTGCAGATCCAGGGCAAGTCGGCCAACGGCCAGCCGTTCACCTCTTCCATGTTCAACTATTCCGGCGGCATGGGCGCGCGGCTGACCAAGCCCGGCCCCAGCGTCACCTGCTATCCGACCGGCGTGGCGGCCGTGCCGGTGGAGATCCTCGAAGCGGTCATGCCGATCGTGTTCGACAAGCGCGAGATCCGGCGCGGCTCGGGCGGCAAGGGGCGCTCGGCCGGCGGCGACGGCCAGGTGATCGGCTTCCACATGCGCACGCGCGAGCCCTGGCTGCTCAACGCCGTGCCGAGCCGGCTCGATCGCGGGCCCGAGGGCCTGGACGGCGGCGAGGACGGGGCGGCGGGCCGCTTCACGGTCAACGGAAAGCCGGTTTCCGAAGGCAAGAAGATGATGATGCAGCCGGACGACGTGGTGGTGCTCGAAACCCCCGGCGGCGGCGGCTACGGACCGGTGTGAGGCGCGCATGGACATCCACGCCATCGACTGGAACGACACGCCGTGGGAGCGGGTGCGCGACGGAGTCGAACGCAAGGCCTTCTCCGGCGAGGGCGCCACGGTGTCGCTGAACCGGCTGCAGCCCGGCCATGAGCCGCGGCCGCATTCGCATCCGCACGAGCAGATCGTCTACATCCTGTCGGGCCGGATCGACTTCCACATCGGCGAGACCGTCACCCGACTCGGCGCCGGCGGCCTATTGGTGGTGCCGCCCAACGCGCGCCACTGGGGCGAGGTGGTCGGCGACGAGCCCGTGCTGAACCTCGACGTCTTCACGCCCAAGCGCGCGGAATACGCGTCATGAACAAGAAACGCCCGAACAAGAAACCCGGGAAACGATACAGGAAGCCGCTATGACGACGACGACCCCCAACACCCTGATCTTCGTCGACCTGGCGTCCGACGATCCCGCCGCCGCCGGCAAATTCTACAGCGAGGTGTTCGGCTGGCGCGACGACGACCGGCCGCTCGGCGTGTTCCACCGCATGGTGCCGGGCGGGAACTTCCTCAATCCGGACGGGTCGGAAAGCCAGATCGGCAATCTGCACCTCGGTATCTTCGACGCCGCCAACGCCCGTCCGCACCCCGATCCCAAGGGCGTGGAGCCGCGCACCCTGGCCGCCGAAGGCCGCAAGGCGCGGATCTGGATCCTGGTTGGCGACGGCCAGTCCTACGAGGATATCCTGCAGCGGGCCGTCGACCGCGGCGCCGTCGAGCTGTGGCGCAACCACTACTGGAAAGAATTCAACGGCTTCAACCACGCCTTCCGCGACCCCTGGGGCAATGAGATCGTACTTTGGGGCAAGGCCGGTCCCGAACCGGTGATCCCCGATCACTTCACGCGAGAATAAAGGGCTCCCATGCCGCATCCCGCCCGACGCTGGTTCACCTTCGCCGCCCTCAGCCTGGCGTACTTCACCGTCTCGGCGGGAGCCTTCTCCTCCCTCGGCGTGGTCCTGCCGGCCATGGTCACCGAGATGCACTGGAGCTGGGCCCAGGCCGGGCTCGGCTACACCCTTCTGGGCGTGGCGTGCGGCCTGGCGAGTTTTCTGCCGGCGGTGCTGATCCGGCTGTTCGGGGTGCGCGGGTCGATGGCGGTCGGCATGCTGTCGATGGTGTGCGGCTTCGGCTCCATGGCCCTGACCCATTCGATCTGGCTGTATCTGGCCGCCACCGTCATGATCGGCTTCGCCTTCTCCCTGGTCTCCACCGTGCCCGGAACGCACGTGCTGACCGACCTGTTCGAGCGCCGCTCCACGGCGATCGGGGCCTATTTCACCATCGGCGCGGCGGGCGGCATCGCCGGCCCCCTGTTCTTCATCGCCATCCAGAGCCTGACGCACGGCTGGCGGTCCTACTGGATCGGCTTCGTGATCATCTCCGTCGTGGTCGGCCTGTTCGCCATCGCCGCCACGCCGGGCAAGCAGGACGAGACCGCGCACGTGGCCGAGGCGCCCGAGGTCGCCGGTCCCATCGAGCTGGTCGAGGGGCTGAAGGACTGGACCGTGCGCCGGGCGCTGGCGACGCCGCAGTTCTACATGATCGTCGCCGGATACACGGTCTACCTGCTGGTCAACACCACCACCCATGGCTTCGCCGTCAAGCACCTGACCGAGCGCGGCGTCGCCCCCGACACGGCGGCGACCATGCTCAGCATGGAGGCCTTCGTCGGCGCGGCGGTGGGCCTGATCGGCGGGGTGCTCGGCGAGAAACTGCCGGCCAAGACGCTGATGATCGTCTCGCTGGCGGCGGTCACCGTCGGCGCCTTCGCCCTGGCCGAGGCGCGGGGCTGGGCCCTGATGACGCTCTACATCCTCGGCGTCGGCACCGGCTTTGGCCTGTCCTTTCTGTCATCGACCCTCTTGCTGCTGCAGTACTTCGGCAAGCGGGCCAACCTCGAGCTGTTCTCGATCATGTGCATGATCTCCACCACCGCCGCCCTCGGCCCCCTGATCGGCGGCTGGGCGCGCGACGTGCTCGGCAATTTCTGGGCGGTGCTTATGGTGCACGGGGTCATCACCGGCACGATCCTGGTCGGCGCCCTGTTCCTGCGGCCGCCGGTCCTGAACCGGGCGCCGACCCTCAAGCCCGCGACCGAGGCCGTCCTGTGAGCGAGATTCCCTTTCAGACCCCCGTTAAGGCCGACCTGCTGATCTCAGGCGCGACCCTGATCACCATGAACGCCGAACGGCAGGTGATCGCGGACGGGGCCATCGCCATCGCCGGCGACCGCATCGTCGCCGTCGGCAAGCGCGAGGCCCTGACCCGTAGCGTCGTCGCCAGGGAGGTGATCGATGGCCGGCGGTTCGTGGTCACGCCGGGGTTCGTCGACGCCCACATCCACATCACCGGCGATCCCCTCACCCGAGGGTTCGCCCGCGGCGGCCCGGACGACACCTGGTCGGACAAGCTGCAGAAGTGGGTGATCCCGATCTTCAAGGCGCAGACGGCGGCGGACGAAAGGCTCTCGGCCCAGTGCGCCGCCCTGGCCATGATCCGTTACGGCACGACCTGCTTCGTCGAGGCCGGCACGGTGCTGCAGCTCGACGCGGTGATGGAGGGCCTTGACGAAAGCGGGATCCGCGGCCGCGTCGGCGAATGGGTCGAGGGGCGGGCCTTCAACCCCGCCGACGACCAGGCCAAGGTCTCGGCCGCGGCCATCGCCATCCTGGAGTCCGAGGTCGAGCGCTATCCAGACCGCGGCGGCGATACCCGCCTGGCCGCCTGGCCGCTGCTGGTCGGCCACTCCACCAACTCCGACGACGTCTGGCGCGCGGCCAAGGCCCTGGCGGATCAGCACGGCCTTCGGGTGTCGGCCCACATGAGCCCGCGCGCCGGCGATCCCGAATGGTTCCTGGCCCGCTACAATCGCCGGCCGCTCGAACACCTGGCCGACATCGACGTGCTGGGTGAAACCGTCATGCTGACCCATCTGGCCAACATCGACCAGAGCGAGCTCGACCTCCTGGTCCAGTCCGGCGCCGGCGCCATTCACTGCCCGCACGCGGCGTTCCAGGGCGGATTCGGTCTCACTCACATCGGCCTGTTTCCGGAAATGCTCGACCGCGGCGTCAATCTGATGCTGGGCACCGACGGGATGGCGGCCGACATCCTGTCTTCCGGCCGGCTGATGGCCAGCGTATTCCGCGACGCCCGCTGGGACCAGGAGCTGATCCCGGCCACGACGGTGCTGGAGATGGCGATCCTGAATCCGGCCCGCGCCATGGGCATGGCCGATCAGATCGGTTCGCTCGACCCCGGCAAGAAGGCCGACCTCGTTCTGCACGACACCGATCTGCCCGAGTGGGGCCCGGTGTTCGACGCGGTGGGGCAGCTGGCGTTCAGCGCGCCCTCGTCCGGTGTGCACAGCGTGTGGATCGACGGTGTCCGCGTTCTCGACGACGGCCGCGCGACGCAGCTCGACGAGGAGAAGGTCCTGGCCGACGCGCGCCAGGCCGGGCGCGAGGTCATCGCCCGGACCGGATTGCCGACCCGCACGCCGTGGCCGGTTCTCTGATGGCGGACACCGCGTCCGCAGCGCCGACGCCCGCCGAGTGGCGGGCGGCCATGGGTTACTTTCCTACCGGGGTCACCATCGTCACCACCTGGCGGGACGGCAAGCCGGTCGGCTCGACGGTCAACGCCTTCTGCTCGGTGTCGCTGTCGCCGCCGATGCTGCTGATCTGTCTCGACCACAACAATCCGATCACCGGGCCGCTCAAGGCCTCCGGCGTGTTCGGCGTCAACATCCTGCCGGACGAGGGCGGCCGCGACGCCGCCATGCATTTCGCCACGGCGCCCGAAGACGAACGGTTCCGGCGCTACGCCTACCGTGAGGAGGGCGGCGGCGCGCCGCAGCTGGAGTTCGCGCCGGTGTTCGTCGACTGCGTTCTCGACAGCGGAACGATCGCCGGCGACCACGTCATCTTCGTCGGCCGCGGGGTGCGGACCGAGGTGGTCTCGCCGGCGTCGCCGCTGCTCTACCACCGCGGCGGATTCCACAAGCTGCCGGTCGCGCCATGAGGGCCGTGCGCCCGCCGTCCGCGACGCCAAATTATCGTGCGCGCACGGACAAGCGGCCCGGCGAGGCTGGCCGTACCCTGAACCCTTCGAGATCTGCCCTCGAGGAGCGATGACATGCCGGCTCCGTCCAACCACGCCATCGGCCCGAAGCGGTCGACCTGGACCCACATCGCGCTGGCGGTGAAGGACGTCGAGGCCAGCATCGCCTGGTACCAATCCTACACGCATCTGCGCCTCCTGGCCCAGGGCGAGGACAAGGACGGCAAGAACGCCTGGCTGGGCGATCCCACCCAGGCCGACAACCCCTTCATCCTGGTCATCGGCCAGTTCTACGAAGGCCACGATCCGTTCGCCCCGGCGCCGCACCATCCGATGGGCCCCTTCGCCCACATCGGCGTCGAACTGCCGAGCAAGGAGGCCGTCGACGAGATGGCCGCCAAGGGCAAGGCGGGCGGCTGCCTGGCGTTTGGGCCGACGCAGATGCCCAAGCAGATCGGATACATCTGCTTCCTCAAGGATCCCGACGGCAACACCATCGAGTTCTCCTACGATCAGGGCGTGTTCGAGAAGGCCCGCGAGGTCTGGAGCAAGGCCGCGACGCCGGCCTGATCGCGGCTTCCGGTCGAGACGGGCGCAGAGATCATCGTCGTTCGCCGACAATGATGGTCGTCGTTCGGCTCCAAGAGAGTATTGTTTCGCTCAGCGATAAATGTAGATTGACTTGAGCGTACATTAGCGCGAGTTAATGTTGCGCATCGACGCCGAACTGTGGCAAAAACGCTGCACAGTCCACTGAATATCATTGTTGGCATATTTGGTTCTATTTTGAACCGGTGGTGGGAATGCTGCCTAAATATCATACCGGCGAGGGCGCCTCGGCCGATTGAGCGCGCCCAATTGGCGCAAGTGTTGACACTCTAGCCGCCCGCTCCACAATCTTGACCGTGAGACGAACGGTTTTCGATGGAGGTTTGGGTATGTCTGGCCGATCAATGCAAATGAGGCGCAGCCTCATGTTGTCGACCTGCGCGCTCGCCATCGGCGTGTTCGGGAGCTCCATGGCCCAGGCGCAGGGCGCCGCGGTCGTGGCGACGGCGGCGCCGGCCGGGCCGGGCCTCGATGAGGTGATCGTCACCGCCGAACGGCGCGGGGTGAACGTGCAGCGCACGCCCGACGCGGTCACCGCGGTGTCGAGTCAGCAGCTCGACCAGTCGTTCAGCAATCACGTGGGCGATCTCAACGCCATCGTGCCGAGCCTGGAGGTGACCAAGGCCTCCGGCTTCGAGAACCTGGTGACCATCCGCGGGGTCGGCTCCGAAACCCCGGAGAACAGCCTGACCACCTCGCCCGGCGTCGCCGAGTTCATCGACGGCGTCTACATCGCCAACACCATCTCGCTCGACCAGACCCTGTTCGACGTGCAGGACGTGGAGGTGCTGCGCGGGCCGCAGGGCGCGCTCTACGGGCAGAGCTCGATCGGCGGCGCCATCATCATCAACTCGGTTCAGCCCAAGATCGGCAAGTTCGACGCCTCGGGCGATTTCAGCGTCGGCAGCTACAACCTGTTTCGCGAGCGGGCCGAGGTGAACATCCCGCTCGACGATCATTTCGCCCTGCGCATCTCGGGACAGAAGTTCGACCACGACGGCTTCACCAAGGATCTGGCCATCCCCGGCTACAAGCTCGACGACGCCCACGACGGCAGCGTCAAGGCGGCCCTGCTGTTCAAGCCCAACGACGCGTTCAGCGCCACCTTCACCGCCGACCTCTACCGGTCGGACCAGCACGGCGACGCGCAGAAGAACATCAACGACCCGGCGTCCAGCCCGTGGGAGGTCACCCAGGACTATCCGGCGAAGTTCAAGCTGGAAGGCCAGCTTTACCACCTGAACCTGCAGTGGAACACGCCCTACTTCCAGGTGCGGTCGGTCACCGCCTACCAGGGCCTCGACCATGTGCAGCAGGAGGACTCCTCGCGCAGCACCTTCGCTCTTCTCGGCCAGTACGACGACGTGGCGGCGTGGAACACGCGTGTGCACAACTACACCGAGGAGTTCGACCTGTTGTCGCTGCCGGGCTCAAAGCTCGAGTGGATCGCCGGCGTGTTCGGCCTCTACCAGGGCAGCGAACAGTATGTGGTCGAGTACGAGGGCACGACCGCTCCGACGCCCGGCTCCTTGGCGCTTCCGACCCAAACCGTCACGCCGCCGTTCCCGTCCAACCTCGCCTATGGCAACCAGTCGCACGTGGTGCGACGTTCCTACTCGATCTTCGCTCAGGCCACCTACCATGTGACCAACGCCTTCCGGATCACGGGCGGCATTCGCGAAAACACGGACTTCTTCAGGGACGCCAGCCACAACTTCTCGGAGTTCACACCGGTTGGGACTACCGTGGCTCAGAGCACGACGATCAACGAGTCGAAGACCACGTTGCCGACCTTCCGGGTCGAAGCCGACTACGACCTGACGCCGCAAAACTTGGTCTACGCCAGCTATGCGCGTGGGTATAAGCCCGGTGGGGTCAACGGCAGCAGCGGCCAAGCGCTTATCACGCCCTCCTTCAAGCCCGAGACCAATTACGCTTACGAAGTCGGTTCGAAGAACTCGTTCTTCGATAACGCCCTGCGGCTGAACGGCTCGCTGTTCTACTATACGCATCGCAACTTCCAGTACATTGAGACCGACCCGGTTCCGTTTGCTGGCGGCATCGCCAACATTCCCCACGTTCGCGACTACGGGGCCGAGATCGAGGCCCAGTACGTCGGCATGGAGAACCGGTTCCGGCTGGGCGGCTCCCTGGCGCTGGAGAAGGGCGAGATCGTCGGCAAGACCCTGGCCCTGGACTCCACCATCGCCAACGCGATCGAGAACACCTCGTCCTTCACCAGCCCCTGCGCCTTCAACGGCGCTTTTTACAATCCGGCCTGCTGGGCCGCCGTGCTCGCGGCGCGCCAGAACATCGCCGGCAAGAGCCCGCCGGCCATGCCCAAGGAATCAGGGTCGCTCTACGCCTCCTACCTGTGGGACGCGCCGGGCGGGACCCTGCTCAGCAAGGTGCAGATCGTTTATCGCGGCGCGGAGTGGGCGCGGATCTTCAACGAGCCGACGCTCGACCGGGTGAAGGCCTATACCGTCGCCAATCTCTACTTCGAATACAAACCCGCGCGCGAACCCTGGAAGCTGTCGCTGACGGCGACCAATCTGTTCAATGAGGCCGGCGTGAACTCGCGCTACACCGATCCCTACGGCACCGGCCAGACCAGCCAGCAGTACATCGCGCCGCGCCAGGTGATCGGGACGATCGCCTATTCGTTCTAGGAGGGGGTTCACCCTGGGTCTCCGCCCGCGGAGATGAGCGGATGATATGAGCGAGTTCGAGCGTCTGCAGGTGTGCGCAATCGCGGAGGCGGTCGGCGCCGGCCGTACGGCGGCGGTCGACGTCGCGCGCCAGGTCCTGGCGCGCGTGCAGGCCTATGAGGCGATCCAGCCGCAGGTGTGGATCACCCGCCTCGAGGAGCGCGCGGTGCTCGAGGCGGCGCGGGCGGTGGATGTTCGCATCGCCGCCGGCGAGACCCTGCCCCTGGCCGGCGTCCCCTTCGCGGTAAAGGACAATATGGACGTGGCGGGTCTGCCGACCACGGCCGCCTGTCCGGCCTTCGCCTATACGCCCGAGCGCACGGCCACGGTGGTCGAGCAGCTGATTGCGGCGGGCGCCGTCCTGATCGGCAAGGCCAATCTCGACCAGTTCGCCACCGGCCTGGTCGGATCCCGCAGCCCCTACGGCGCCTGCGCCAACGTCTACAACCGCGCCTACGTGAGCGGCGGGTCGAGTTCCGGCTCGGCGGTGGCGGTCGCGGCGGGGCTGGTCGGTTTCGCCCTCGGCACCGATACCGCGGGCTCGGGCCGCGTGCCGGCCGCCTTCAACCATCTCGTCGGCCTGAAGCCGACCAAAGGGCGCTGGAGCACGAGCGGGGTCGTGCCGGCTTGCCGCAGCATCGACTGCGTGACGGTGTTCGCCTCCACGGTAGCGGACGCGGCGCGCGTGGACGGTGTGGCCGCCGGCTTCGACGCCGAAGACATCTATGCGCGGCGGGCGCCGGAAACCCTGCCTGCGCCCGTTCCGGCCCGGTTCCGCTTCGGCCTGCCGCGGCCCGAGCAGCTGGAGTGGTTCTCCGACGGCCAGTCGGCGCGGCTGTTCGCGGCGGCGGTCGAGCGGCTGAAGGCCATGGGCGGCGAACCGGTGGAGATCGACCTCGATCCGCTGAACGCGGCAGCCGAGCTGCTCTACCAGGGGCCTTGGGTGGCGGAGCGAACCGCAGCGGCGCTGGACCTTCTGACCCGCCGGCCGGCGACGATCCATCCGGTGGTGCGCGGTATCCTCGAGGGCGGGCTGCGTTATTCGGCGGTCGACACCTTTCAGGCCGAGTACCGCCTGCGCGCCCTGCAGCGCCGCGCCGAGGCCCTGTGGGAGACCATCGACGTCCTGTTCCTGCCCACCACCGGGACCACCTACCGCGTGCGCGAGGTGCTGGCCGAGCCCTTGGCGCTCAACGCCAACCTCGGCCGCTACACGAACTTCGTGAACCTGCTCGACATGAGCGCCATCGCCCTGCCGGCCGGGTTCCGTGACAACGCCACGGGCTTCGGCGTCACCCTGATCGGACCCGCCTGGGCCGACCAGGCCCTGCTGGGTCTCGCCCGCCGCTATGAGGAGATCGCCCCCATGCCCCAGCCGCCGCCGCTCGACGTCTCCGGGATTCCTGCGCGCGTGAAGCTCGCCGTGGTCGGCGCCCATCTCGCCGCCATGCCGCTGCACTGGCAACTGACCTCCCGCGACGCCGCCCTGGTGCGCCGCTGCAGGACCGCGCCGAACTACAAACTCTACGCCATGGCCAACACCACCCCGCCCAAACCGGCGCTGGTGCATGTGGGCGAGGGCGGATCGGCGATCGAGGTCGAGGTCTATGAACTTTCGGTCGAGGCCTTCGGCAGCTTCGTGGTCGAGGTGCCGGCGCCCCTGGCCATCGGTACGGTGACCCTGGACGACGGGACCGAGGTCAAGGGCTTCGTCGCCGAACCCCGCGCCCTCGACGGCGCCGAAGACATCACCGCCCTCGGCGGCTGGCGCGCCTATATCGCAAGGGAGGCGAGGGTTTAGAGTTCGGGAACAGATCTGATGATCGCTTCTCAATTCCGCTCATCCCGGCATTGGCTTCGCCGCCCTTCGGGTCGCCGGGATGAGCGGGGGAGATGGGCAGTCTCACAGCGCCGGCATAAGGCGTAGCGTCGTGCGTCCACGGACAAGACGGCGGCCGCGTCGGCGCGTAACCTGACCCTATCGAGGCTCCCGGTGACGAGGACTGACCCCCAATGCCCTCCAGTGTTCTGACCGACGCCTTCTTCGACAGCTTCGAAAGCTCCGCCGTCAGTCTGGACCGGTCCGAGACCCTGCCGCCGGCCTGCTATACCGACGCCGACTTCTACGCCTTCGAGAAGTCCGCCCTGTTCGATCGTGAATGGCTGTGCGTCGGGCGCGAGGACTGGGTGAAGGACCCCGGCGACTACTTCACCACCCGCATCGTCGGCGAGCCGATCGTGGTGGCGCGGGCGCGCGACGGGGTGGTGCGCGCCATGTCGTCAGTCTGCCAGCACCGGGCCATGCTCGTGGCCGAGGGCAAGGGCAATACCCGCGGCTTCGTCTGTCCCTATCACCACTGGGTCTATGGCCTCGACGGCCGGCTGGTGAACGCGCCGGCGATGGAGCGCACCTGCGACTTCCACAAGTCCTCGGTCCGCCTGCCGGAGTTCAAGGTCGAGACCTGGCTCGGCTTCCTGTTCATCAACTTCGACCCCGACGCCAAGCCCCTGGCGCCGCGGCTGAAGGCGGTGACCGACGCGGTGGCCGGCTACGATCTGGAGCACGCCGAAAGCGCTTCGGTGTTCACCGGCCAGTTCGCCTGGAACTGGAAGGTGATGTTCGAGAACAACAACGACGGCTACCACGCTTCCAAACTGCACCAGGGACCGCTGCACGACTTTGTCCCGAGCGAGCTCGCCACCTTCCCCGACGCCGACCCGGGCGACGCGGGCTTCCTGCGCTTCAACGCCACCCTGCATCCGGACGCCAGCTTCAACCCGACGCAGAAGGCGGTGCTGCCGGTCTTCCCCAAGCTGACCGACCTCGACCGTGGGCGGATGACCTTCGCCAATGTGCCGCCGACCCTGTCGCTGGTGCTGACCAGCGACCTGGTGATCTATCTGATCCTGCGCGCCACCGGCCCGGAGACCATGGAGCAGGACACCGGCATACTGGTCGCGCCGGGGGCCCAGGAGGATCCGGGGTTCTCGCACCGGCTGGAGATGCTGATGACCAGCGCCGGCAAGATCATCGCCCAGGACATGCATGTGGACGGACTGGTGCAGGAGGGGCTGCGCTCCCGCTTCGCCCCGCGCGGCCGCTACTCCTGGCAGGAGGGGGCGCAGGGCCAGTTCAACCAGTGGCTCGTGCCGCGATACCGCGCCGCGTGGGCGCGGAGGAATCGGCGCGGGGGTACTGGAACCGCTGCTGCTGCAGAATAAATAGGGTCGATGAACATGCGCATGCCCGTCGTCTTCTTCGGTCACGGAAGCCCGATGGTGGCCATCGAGGCCAACCAGACTAGCCGCTCGTGGAGCGACATGGCCGCTGGGCTGCCTCGGCCCAGGGCCATCCTGGCCATCTCCGCCCACTGGGAGACCCAGGTCACCGCGGTGACCGCCATGGGGCGGCCCAAGACCATCCACGACTTCGGCGCCTCCTTCCCCAAGGCCCTGTTCGACAAGCAGTACCCGGCGCCCGGCGATCCCGCCCTGGCGCGCCGCGTCGCTGAGCTTCTCGCGCCGACGCCGGTGGCGCTCGACGCCGGCCAGTGGGGGCTCGACCACGGGACCTGGTCGGTGCTCGTGCACGCCTATCCGCAGGCCGACATTCCGGTGGTGCAGCTGAGCCTGGACGTCACGCTCACGCCTGACGCCCGGTTCGAGCTCGGCCGCAAGCTCGCGCCGCTGCGCGACGAGGGCGTGCTGATCATGGGCACCGGCAATATCGTGCACAATCTCAGAGCCATGAACTGGGGCGACGCCGCCTGCGCGCCCTACGACTGGGCCGCCCGCTTCAACGACGAGATCCGCGCCGCCATCACCGAGAACCAGCCCGAGCGCGCCGTCGCCTTCGCCAGCATGGAGAAGGAAGCTCCCCTGGCCGCGCCGACGCCCGAGCACTTCTGGCCGCTGCTCTACATCCTCGGCGCGCGCCTGCCGACCGACCGGGTCCGGCTGTTCAACGACCGGATCGAACACGGCTCGCTCGGCATGACCAGCGTGCTGATCGAGGACGCCCGCGCAGCGGTCAGCCAGGCGGCGTAGGCGGAGGCGCTACGCCTCGTCCTTCGAGGCCGCTGCGCGGGCGCCTCAGGATGAGGCGACTTAAGCAATTGTAATATAGTTGAATTCGGCCTCGTCCTGAGGTGCGGAGCGTAGCGTAGCCTCGAAGGACGAGGCCGTCGCACCACGCCAAAATCAGGCTTTATCGAACCCCGTCGACAGGCTCAGCGGGGCCCAGCGGCCGAACTCCTCCTGGAAGGCGGCCCACGACTGGGTGGCGTAGTGGACCGCGTCGGCGCCCAGCAACAGTTGCAGCGGGGCGTCGGCCTGGCCGGCGATGCGCAGGATGGCGGCGGCCATCTTGGCAGGGTCGCCGCCTTCCTGGCCCGCGTGTCCGTTCAAACTGCGCTCGGCATTGTGGGCGGTGTCCGAATAGTCGTCGATCTTGCGCGCGGTGACGCGCAGCGAGCGGCCGGCGAAGTCGGTGCGGATGCCGCCGGGTTCGATATTGGTCACCTTGATCCCGAGCGGCCCGACCTCCTGCGCCAGGGTGCGGCCGATGCCCTCCAGCGCATGCTTGCTGCCGCAATAGATGCCGGTGCCGGCCCAGGCGGCGAGGCCGCTGACCGAGGTGATGTTGATGATGTGGCCGGCGCGCCGCCGGCGGAAGTGGGGCAGGACCGCCTGGATGGCGGCGATCGGGCCATAGACGTTGACCTCGAACTGGGCCCGCACCTCGGCCAGGCTGGCCTCCTCGACCGCGCCGACCAGGCCGTAGCCGGCGTTGTTGACCAGGATGTCGAGCCCGCCCAGCCGGGCTTCGGCCGTCTCCACCGCGGCGTGGACGGCGGCCTCGTCGGTCATGTCGGCGAGCAGGGCGTGGGCGCGGCCGGGGGCCAGGGCCTCGAGCTCGGCGATCAGCTTGGGATCGCGCACCGTGCCGACGACGGAGTCGCCGCGCGCCAGGGCCGCGGTCATCAGAGCGCGGCCGAGGCCGCCGCCGGCGCCGGTGATAAGCCAGGTCGTCATGGTTCAAGCCTCATTCGCACGATGGCGCACCCTTAGCCGTTCCCGCGGGCGAGTCTTGTCCGCCCGCGCCGTTTGTCATGTCCGGAGCGGACTTCCGATCACCGCGACGGCGCCCAAAAATACGGCGAGCTCCCTGCGCAACTATAAAGCATGCGCCCAGCGGCAAGACGGGCGGCGACCGCGGCTCATAAGCTGGCGGCGTTCAATTCGGGGAGTGCGTTTCCATGGCCTTCTTCTGCACCGACGGCGAAAGCCGGCCTGAGCTGGCGCCCGGCGCGCTGCACCAGCTGAAGGCGACGCCCACGACCGTGCACTGGGGCTATTTCGACGCGGCGCTGGCGCCGGCGCTGAAGGTCAAGAGCGGCGACCTGATCCAGGCCGAGGCCATCACCCACCACGCCGGCGACGCGCCCGAACTGATGATGGACGAGGGGGTCACGGCGATCTTCACCGAGATCCCCGAAAGCGACCGCAATCCCGGCGTCCACATCATGACCGGGCCGATCTACGTCGAGGGCGCCCAGCCCGGCGACATGCTGGAGGTGCGCTATCTGCGCATGACCCCGCGCTGCAACTACGGCTCCAACCTCGCCGCCAACTGGGGCTATCTCTACAAGGAGTTCGACGAGAAGGAGCGGGTGACGATCTATTCGCTCGATCCGAACGCCCAGACCGCCGAGGCCGTCTACGCCTACGACTTCCCCGGCAAATACCTCATGCCCGGAACCGTCACCCACTGTCCGGTCTGCGACCGGCAGCCGGCGCTGAAGGGCGTGCGCGTGCCGGCGCGGCCGCATCTCGGCACCGCCGGCGTGGCCATGGACGTGGCCGGCCGGGTCTCGACCATTCCGCCGGGCGCCCACGGCGGCAACATCGACAACTGGCGCATCGGCGCGGGCGCGGTGATGTACTATCCCGTGCAGGTGGAGGGCGGCCTGTTCTCGATCGGCGACCCGCACGTCAGCCAGGGCGACGGCGAGCTTTCGGGCACGGCGATCGAATCTTCCCTGAACGTGCTGTTCCAGATCGTGCTGCGCAAGGACTTCACCTTCCCCGGACCCCTGCTGGAGACGCCGAAGTACTGGATCGTGCACGGCTTCGACGAGGACCTGAACGTCGCCACCCGCCAGGCCTCGCTCGACATGCTGGGCCTGCTCCACGAACACATGGGCCTGTCGCGCAACGACGCCTACTCGCTGATGAGCGTGGCGGCCGACTTCGCCATCACCCAGGTGGTGGACGGCCGGCAGGGCGCGCACGTGCGCATGCCCCGCTCGATCTTCCCGGCCAAGACAAGCGAGAAATGAGTCTGCCTTCTCTCCCCCTCATCCCTGCAATCGCCGGGACGAGCGGAATATTGTAGAGATCGGTTAGCCTCTCCGGCGGTTTGTGCAAGAACACGATGAACAACAACGGCACGGGAATGCGCCTCGATGTCTGACCTTGGCGCATCCCCCGGCCTCGTCGTCGTCGGCAGCTATAATCAGGACGTGGTGCTGTCGGTGGCGCGGTTGCCGGCGCCGGGCGAGACCTGTCTGGCGCTGAAGCGCACCGACGTGCCCGGCGGCAAGGGCGCCAACCAGGCGATCCAGGCGGCGCGCTGCGGCGCCCGCGTGGCCATGGTGGCCGCGATCGGCCGCGACACGGCGGGCGACGAGGCCCTGGCCGTCTGGGCGCGCGACGGGGTCGACGCTTCACATGTCGCCCGCATCGAGGGCCACGCCACGGGCCTGGGGCTGATCCTGCTCGACAGCCTCGGCGAGAACAGCATCGTGGTCGACTCCGGGGCCAACGCCGCGCTCGGCGAGGCCCAGGTGGACGCCGCCGCGGCGCTGATCGCCTCCGCGCGGCTGGTGATCGCCCAGCTCGAGACCTCGACGGCGGCGACCGCCCGCGCTTTCGCCATCGCCCGCGCCGCCGGCGCCGAGACCCTGCTCAACGCCGCGCCCGCGCCGGACGGGCCGCTCGACGACCTGCTGGCGCTGACCGACATCCTCGTGGTCAACGAAGGCGAGGCGGAGCGGCTCGCCGGCCGGGGCGACCTCGACAGCCTGGGCCAGGCCCTGCTCGCCCGCGTGCGCCGGGCGGTGCTTGTCACCCTGGGCGGGGAGGGCGCGGTCCTGTTCCGCAAGGACGGCCCGCCGCTCCGCCGGCCGACCTATGAGGTGCAGGTGGTCGACACCACCGGCGCCGGCGACGCCTTCATCGGCGCCTTCGCCGCCCGCTATGCCGAAACCGGCGATGCGGCCGCGGCCCTGCCATGGGGCCTCGCCGCGGGCGCGCTCGCCTGCGCCACTCTCGGCGCCACCACCAGCTTCGCCCGTCGCGACCGGATCGAGGGCCTGGCGGGCTAGACGGCGCCGGCGTTTTGCCTCCACCTTGTCGTGCCGGACCCACGCGGCCAGCGCGAAGGGTCGATCGGGGAGGCGACGTCATGAAACTTGCCGGACTGTTCTGGTTGTCCGTCGGCGTCGCGGCGGCGACGACGCCCATGGCGTTCGGCGCCGAACCGGCCGGCCACGTCACCGGCGTGGGCGGGCTGTTCGTGCGCAGCAAGGATCCCAAGGCGCTGGCGGCCTGGTGCCGCGACATGCTCGGCGTCAAGCTCGAGCCCTGGGGCGGCGCCACCCTGCGCTATGACGCCCCCGGCCATCCACCGGCGGTGGTCTGGAGCCCGTTTCCGCAATCGACGAGCTACATGGCCCCCTCGACCCGCGAGTTCATGCTCGACCTCGCGGTCGACGACCTCGACGCCATGCTGGCGCGACTGAAGGAGAAGGGTGTCGCCATACTCAAGCGCGATGATTCCGATCCGAATGGAAGCTTCGCCTGGATCCTGGACCCCGACGGGACAAGATCGAACTCTGGCAGCCCAAGGCGAAGTAGACGTATCTTCCGATGATTGGCGCGTTTCGCGGATGAGCGTTCAGTCTGGAGTCGGCATGCCTTCCTCGCGACGCGCTTTCCTCGGCGGAACGGGCCTCATCGGCCTCGCCGCTTCAGGCGCCGCGAACGGCGCGGAGACCGTTGCGGCCGACGCCTGGCTGCAGACCCTGCTGGAGCGCTACGCCGCCTTCGGGATCAAGGCCTCGGGCGGCGAAGGCGACAATGCCTGCGGCGCCTGGCTGGAAGCGCTTCTGCAGGGCTACGGATACGCCTGCCGGCGCCAGCGTTTCGACGCGCCGTTCTTCGAGGTTGCACGGGCGACCCTCGCCACGGGCGGCGCGGAGGCGAGCGTGCTTCCGCAGGCGATCGTGGCGCCGACCGGGCCGTCCGGCCTGGCCGCGCCGTTGCGGCTCGCGAGCCCCGGCGCCGACCTCTCGGGCGCCATCGCCCTCCTCGATCTGCCGTACAAGCGCTGGGTCTCGCTTACCGACCCCCAGGTCGCCCAGCCCATCGCCGACGCCTTCGGCAGGGGCGCCGTGGCCGTCGTCGCCATCACCACCGGCCCGACGCGCGAGGCGATCGCCCTCAACGTCTCGACGCACAAGCCGGGATTCGACAAGCCGGTGGCGATCCTGGCGCCCAGGGACGCGCGGCCGTTTCTCGACGCGGCCTCGACGGGCCGGACCGGCGCGCTGGTCGTCGACGGTCACGGCGGGCGGAGGCCGGCCTTCAACCTGATCGCCCGGCTCGACCGCGGCGCCCCGCGCGACGTGATCCTGTCGACGCCCAGGTCCGGCTGGTTCACCTGCGCGGCCGAGCGCGGTTCGGGCCTGGTGGTCTGGCTGTCCTTGGCGCGCTGGCTGGCGGGCGCGAAGCCAGGCGTCAACGTCGAGCTCATCGCCACCAGCGGCCACGAGTACGAGTACCTCGGCGGCGAGCACTACCTGTCCCAAGCGCCCAGTCCGACGAAGACCCGGCTCTGGATCCACATCGGCGCCGGCGCCGCCGCGCGCGACTGGCACGAACTCGGGCCGCGGCTGCTCCCGCTGCCGAGCGCCGACTCCCAGCGCGTGCTCACCGCGACGGCCGATATCGTCGAGCGGGTGCGGAGCGCCTTCCACGGCGTTTCGGGCCTCGAGGCGACTTATGTGGCCGATCGGACCACCGCGGGCGGCGAACTCGTCAACGTGCTGGACGCCGGCTACAAGAGCATGATCGGTCTCTACGGCGGCCATCGCTATTTCCACACCCGCGGCGATGACCTTCGCTGCGTGTCGGCCGACCTCGTGCAGCCCGTGGCGGCCGCCTTCCGCACGGCGATCGCCGGTTGCCTGGACGCTTAGAGACTCGCGGCTCGTGCGACGAACCTGGACCCTAGGAGCGCCGATGACATCGATCTTCCGAACGACCGTCGCCGGTCTGGCCGCCGCCCTGCTGATGAACAGCCCGGCCGGCGCCGCGCCAGCGCCCGACACCGGCGCGAACGCCCTCGGATCCCTGCTCAGCTACGTCCAGTCGCAGAGCACCACCGGCTTTCTCGTCGTGCGCGACGGCAAGACGGTCGTGGAGAAGAACTGGCCGCTCCCGGCGGACGCCGTCCAGTTCCGCCGCACCCTCGCCTATGAGACCACCGCCGACGGCGCGCTTCTGGAGGACGTCGCTTCGCAACAGAAAAGCTTCGTCTCCGTCCTCGCGGCGGCGGCGGTCGACAAGGGCCTGCTCGAGGTCGACAGGCCGGTGTCGGCCTATATCGGCCCGGGCTGGAGCAAGGCCTCGCCCGAGCAGGAGGCCCGCATCCGGGTCATCGACGTGCTGACCATGAGCTCCGGCCTGACGACCGAGTTCGGGTACGCCGCGCCGCCGGGAACCAGCTTCCTCTACAACACCCCGGTCTACGCCATCACCAAGAAGATCCTGGCGGCCGCGGCGCACCGGCCGCTGGAGGCGATCACCAGGGACTGGCTGACCGGCCCTGCGGGGATGACGGACACCCGCTGGCGCCAGCGCCCGGCGGCCATGGGCGACGTCGGCAACCCCATGGGTCTGGTCACCAGCCCGCGCGACGCGGCCCGGTTCGGCCAGATCATCCTCGACGGCGGCCGGGCGGCCGACGGCCGGCGCCTGATCTCCGAATCGTCGCTCCAAGCCATGTTCGCGCGCTCGGCCGCCAATCCGGCCTATGGACGGCTCTGGTGGCTGAACGGCAGCGCCTACACGATCCGGCCGCCCGATCGCCGGGTCGACGGGCCGCTGATCCCCGCCGCGCCGGCGGACCTGGTCGCGGCCCTCGGCGCGCTCGACCGCAAGATCTACGTCGTGCCGAGCCTGAAGCTGGTGGTCGTCCGCATGGGCCAGGCGGCCCCGGACAAGGCGTTCGATCAGCACCTGTGGCAGAGGCTGACGCGGTTCCTCGACGACGGAGGAGGTTAGAGCGCCGCGCGAACAGTGGGAACCGGTTTTCGCGCCAGCGGCGCTCTAACCTTCAGATTCTAGAGTAAATTATCCGCCCTTAAACGATTCCGTCTAAGAGCGGTTTGCTCTGGCGCCGTGGATGCTGTCGCCGGACGGCGATCCGGAACCTGCGGCAGTTGGTAGGCCGGGTGGGGGTCGAACCCACGACCACTCGATTAAAAGTCGGGTGCTCTACCACTGAGCTACCGGCCCGCACGGCGTGCGCGGCGGTTGTCTAGCCTTCCGCCGCCGCGATCACAACAGCCCGCAGCATTCGCCTCGCGTCGCCGCGACGCTTGGGATATCGACCGAATTGGGCATACTGCCCTAGTGTAAGGTCCCGGGGGCGCGGGTCGGAGAGCGTGCATATGTGCAGGAGCGCCATCATCATCACGGCGACCGCGGGGGCGGCGATGGCCCTCTCCGCATGCAGCACCATGCGGCAGACCTCGGCCTCCGCCGGCGACTTCGCCAACCGCGGCGGGGCCGCCGCCGGCGCCGCCGCCGCGGACACCTATTCCAACGTGGGCGACGCCGCGTCCGTCCCGCTCCACGATCTCAACCTGATGCGGGACCAGATTCCCCCGGCGTTGATCCGGGCCTACGCGCGCCCCTACGATCAGACCGGCATGGACACCTGCCCGGCCATCGCCGACCAGATCCACCAGCTCGACCTGGCGCTGGGCCCGGACGTGGATATCCCGCAGGCGCCGACCCAGGAGAAGGACATGTTCAACAAGGGCGCCGCCCTGGCGGCCGACGCGGCGCTCGACGCGGTCCGCTCGGCGACGGGCGGCGTGATTCCGGTGCGCAGCTGGGTGCGCCGGGTGTCGGGCGCCGCGCGGGCCGAGCAGGAGGCCAAGGCCGTGGCCCTCGCCGGGTCCGTGCGACGCGGCTATCTGAAGGCGATCGGCCAGAGCAAGGGCTGCGACTGGCCCGCCTCGCCGCTGGCCCCGCAGGTCTATCAGGCCCGGGTCGCCGCGGCCCAGGCGGCGGCTGCGGCCCACGCCGCGCCGGTGAGCAATCCGGGGCCTGCCAAACCACCGCAGTAGCGCTGGGCGGGGCGTCTCGCCCGACCCCCGCGGCCGCCTCAGCCTTTCGACCGCCGCGGCGTCGCCTTGCGCGTTGAGGGCGGCTTGCGGGTCGCCGCCGGCGTCTTCGCGGGCGCGGCAGGTGGGGCCCGACCGGCCGGGTCGCGGTCGGCCAGGCTCTCGAAATAGAGCGCGGTCATCCAGGCGGCTTCCGCGATGATCCGGTCCTCGTCGAGCTGCGGGTCTTCGATCAGCATTTCGATCATGCCGTAGGCGGACTGTTCCGACAGCCGCGCCGCATAATGCAGGGTTTCCTCGCTCACCCCCGGATAACGTTCGCGCAGCATGTCGAACTGGCGGCTCAGCACGAGCTCGCGCGAGGCGATGCGGACCTCGTGCAAGGGGGGGAGCGCGCGGATCGCCCGCAGGATCCACAGCCCGCCGGGAAAGGTGCGGGTGATCGTCATCAACTCTTTGCGAAGCACGATGGACCGGCGAACGGTCTCCTCGAGGTCCGCCGAGCCCAGACCCCCCGCTTCCTGCCAGCGGAACAGGGCCTGGTCCTGGGCCTCCATCAGCTGGCGCGCCAGCTCGGCCAGGATGGCGTACTTGTTGGGAAAATAGCGATAGAGCGCAGGCGGCGTCAGGCCCGCGCGCTCGCATACCAGATTGGTGGTCAGCCGGTCGAAGCCGATCTCGTTCAGCAGGTGGCCGGCGGTGGTCAGGATGACGTTGAAGGTGTCCTTGCCGCGCTTGCGCGAGGGGAGGGACATCTGCAGCGATGGCGCCGCCTTCGCCGCGGTCGTCGCTGCCCCGGTCTTACCCATATGCTCCAGTCCGGTCCCTGCACGGCCGTCCCGCCCGCCCGGTCCGGACAGCGAGGCCCCGGCCCAAGGGCCGCAGACTACACCGTCATGGGCTGGCTGATCCGCAAGTGCAAGTGCGAGCGCTGCGCCATCAGGTGGTTGGGAATCCACTCGCCCCCGAGCCCTTCCGCGTCGGGAACGGGCTCGAGTGCGATCCCCCTGGCCAGCATCACCTCGAGCAACACCCGGGCCAGCATGGCGGCGACGAAACGCCCCGGACAGATGTGTGCGCCCCCGCCGAAGGTGGTGAGCCCCTGATGCGGGCGCCCGGCGTCGAAGCGGTCGGGATCGGCGAAGACTTCCGGGTCATGGTCGCCCGCCGCCCACATCATGGCCACGATCTGCCCCTTGGCGAGACGATGGCCGTCATAGTCGATGTCGGCGCTGAGCTGGCGGCGCAGCATCAGGACCGGCGGCTCGAGGCGGAGGGCCTCGGCCACCGCCGCGTTCGCCTGAGCGGGATCCCGCCGCAGGTCCGCCAGCGCCGCAGGGTTGGCCAACACGCCGTGGACGGCGTTGACGGCCCCGACGGCGGCGGTGTGGAAGCCGTCGAAGAGATTGCCGGCCAGAAGCGCGCCGAGGGTCTTGGGCACGAGGCCGGCGTGCGCCGGGTCGTCCTCGTAATCCAGGCCGGCGAGCTCCGCCTGCATTTCCGCCAGCGCGGGATGGTCTCCGGCCTTCAGGCTTCGCTCCGCGGCGCCCTCGATGATCCGGCTGTAGGCGGCGAAGGCCGCGTCGACCTGTTTGAGCTGTTCGGCGCTGCGCTCGATGAAGAGCAGGGGCGTCATGGCCCTGACGCTGACCGCGACGGCCCGAGTCTCGTCCTCGTTCATGCCGATGAACTCACCCCAGAACCGGGCGGTGAGCGGCTCGGCCACCTCGGTGACGAGGTCGATCTCGCCCTCTTGCGGCAGGGCGGCGAAGATGGCCTCGACGATCCGGCGGGCGATGGCCTCGCGCTGCTGGGTCGGCCTGGGGCCGAACTGGTTCAGCAGGAGCCGACGGATCGGCGCGTGGATCGGCGGATTGGCGGTGAAGACCTGGTTGGAGATCACCCCCGCCAGGGAGTGGCGCGGGCAACGGGGCTCGCCAGCCCCCTCGGGGAAGGCGGCGGGGAAAAGGACCGCCGGCGGCACGTTGGCCACCTCCATCAGGGCGCCGAAGGCGCGCAGATCGGCGTGGCGGTAGACGACCAGCTCGTTGTCTTCCGTCCGGAAGAAGCGGGGCGCCCCCGGCGCGAAGGCCTTGGCGCAGAAGGCGTGGAAGCTGTCGCGCCCGCCGGTGAAGCCGAAGGCGGAGAGCGGCGGCAGGGCGGCCACATCGAGCGGCCGGGCGGGACGATCGTCAACGGACACGGAACCAGGCTCCAGGGGCGCGGCCATGAAACGGCGCCCGGCTCCGCGCGCCCTGCGCGGCCGGGCCTTCGACGCGGATCTAGCGGGTCCGGGCGAGCAGAGCCTCGATGGGTTCGATCCTTCCGGCGGCCCGGGTCAGGGCGAAGGCGTCCGACGCCCGTTCGAGGGTGGCGTCGACATCGGCCTCGGTCATCGCCGCGCAGGTGAACATGTTATGCCAGGGGTGCATCAGGACGCCGCGCCGGACCAGGGCCGAGATCCAGAAGTAGGTCTTCCCGAAGCCTGGATCGTCATCGAAGAAGATCAAGGGCATCTGCGAGGGACCGGTCTGGCGCAGCCTGAAGCCGTGCTGCTCGGCGGCCTCGTCCAGGCCCTTGCGCAGCCGGTCCCCGATCCGGATGGTCCGCTCCAGGTAGTCGGTCTCGCGGATCAGCTTCAGCGTCGCCACCGCCGCGGCCATGGGCGCTGCGGCGAACCAGTAGGAGCCGGTGGCGAAGATGGTCCCCGCCGCCCTGCGGAAGGGCTCCGAGCCCGCCAGCGCCGAGAGCGGGTGGCCGTTGGCGATGGCCTTGCCCCAGCATGACAGGTCGGGCTGGACGCCCACCAGCGACCAACTGCAGTCCCGCGCCAGCCGCAGGCCCGCGCGCACATCGTCGACCACCAGGACCGCGCCGGTCTCGTCGGCGAGCGCCCGGGCCCGCCGGGCGTACTCCGGATCGAGCGGCTCCTGATCGACGAAGACGTCGTGCTTGATCGGCGCGGCGAAGATCGCCGCCAGGTCGGATCCCGCCAACCTGACGGCGGCCTCCAGGCTGGCCGGGTCGTTGTAGTCGCAGAAGATCTGGTCGGCCCGGTCGGCGGGCGTGATCCCGTTGGGGCTGGGCGAGCACCAGGGAACCGCGCCGTGATAGGCGCCCTTTGCGCGGATGATGGTCTTCCTGCCGGTGTGGTGGCGCGCGATCATCAGCGCCATGGTGGTGGCGTCCGTGCCGTTCTTGCAGAACATCACCCAGTGGGCGTGGGAGATCTGGCGCACCATGGCTTCGGCCGCGTCGACCATGACCACGCCCGGCCCGGTCATGGCGTCGCCCTTCGCAAGCTGGGCGGTGAAGGCGGCGTCCACCTCGGGATGGCCGTAACCCAGCAGGTTCGGGCCGTAGCCACACATGTAGTCGATGTATTCGTTGCCGTCGGCGTCCCACAGATAGGCGCCCTTGGCCTTGGCGTAGAACTGCGGATAGCCGTCGGGCAGCGGGGCGACCGACTGGTGGCCGTACATGCCGTTCGGAATGACGGCGGCGGCGCGCTCCCGCAAAGCCTTGTCCGCGCTGTTGCTCCAGGCCATGGTTCGATCCCCTACAATAATTCTAACTATCGTATCTCGCCGTCGACTCCAGTCAAGGCCGCATCTGACCGGCCAGGCGGCGCCTCTCCCCGTCGGCGCACGCGGCGCGTCCCCCGGCCCTTGCCGGCGCCTGAGGTCCGTGTTTCAGTAGCATCGACTATGGTTCATGGCGCGCCGGCGGGCGCGCTCGGCTGGATCGCAGGCTCGCAACGAGGGATGTCCAGCATGGCGGAATCGGCGCCGAACCTTGTCCCCGAGCTCGAGACGCGCTTCGAGCCGATCATGGTCAGGTCGGAGGCGACCCAGCCGGTGGCGAAGCGGCCTGTGGCGGCGGTCCTGGCCCTGGGGTGCGTCGCCCTGCTGATGCTGGGCGCCCAGCCGGTCATCCTGGGCGCCTGGCTCGGCGCGCACCGACTTAGCGTTCCGGAACTCAGCTATGCGGCCATGGCCGAGATGCTGGCGCTTGGTGCGGTCTCCGGGGGCATGGCGGCCCTGCTCCAGCACCGCCATCTGTGGGCCTGGAGCCTGGTGGGGTCGGTGGGCCTGATCCTGGCCAACGCCGGCTGCCTGGCGGCGAACGGCCTGGGCCTCGTCGCCTGCCGCGCCCTGGCCGGGGCGTGCGGCGGCGTGATCGTCTGGATCGGCGCCGGCGTGATCACGCGCAGCCGTTCCGCCGCCCAGCTCTCGGCCATCTATCTCGGCGCCCAGGCGCTCAGCCAGGCGGCCCTGGCGGCGGCCCTGCCCTTCCTCGCGCCCAGGCTGGGCGCCGACGCGGGCGCCTGGGCGCTGGGGCTGATGGCCCTCGTCACCGCGCCCCTGGTCCTGCTGATCCCGCGCCAGCTGCCCGACCTGCCCCGGCCCGACGCCGGCCAGGGCGCCCTGAGCGGCGTGGGCGTCAGCGGCCTGTTGTCCAGCGCCCTGATGATGGCCGGGGTGGTCGGACTGTGGGTTTTCGTCGACGCGATCGGCCGCGCGGACCACGTCTCGGCGACGGTGGGCGCCTACGCCGTCTCCGCATCCCTGGTCATGCAGATCGCCGGCGCCGCCGCGGTGGCCACCCTGGGCGGACGGCTTGCGCCCGCGACCACCTTGCTGGTGGCCGGCCTCCTGGAGCTCCTCGTGGTGGGGGTGCTCGCGGGCTTCAAGGGCGACCTCCCTTTCGTCGCCGCGACCCTTCTGTTCGGCTTCCTCTGGTCGGTCGTCCTGCCGATGTTCGTTCCGCTCCTGATCCGCAGCGACCCCACGCGACGGGCGGCCATGCTCCTGTCCGGAGCCCAGCTTCTGGGCAGCAGCGCCGGGCCGCTCGTCACGGGCGCCCTCGCGTCCGAGGCCGACGTGCGGCCCGTCCTGGCCGTGTCCGCCGTCCTGATGGCGGGCGCGGTCGCCGCGCTGCTGGTCCTCCTGCAGCTGGAGCGGCGCGGCGCCCCCGGTCGCCCCGCCTGACGGTTCGCGCTTACCGGTCGGCCGACGCGTCGGCGGCCACGGGGCGCTCCCCCTCGCCTTGCGCCGCCCCGGCTATGATCACCTGCACTGGCGCGAGGCGAGGCGGGGCGGCTGAGCGAACGCCGGGCCGCCGCCCGGAGGCGGCGACCGCGCCCTTCGACCACCTGGGCGCCGGCGTCCGCGAGACCTATTCGTGCGGCTATGGCGCGACCGGCTGCGCCGGCCGCTCGCCGGGATGGCGAAGCGGGATGACCGGCGGCAGGATGGTCGACAGGTAGGCGACGCCCGCCGTCCGCGATTCCTGCGCGTAGACCTCGGTGATGTGGCCGTACTTGGCGTAGGCGCTCGCCCAGATCCCGTCGTAGATGCCGATCAGCACCCGGAATTTGAGCTCCGGCTGGCGCATGAAGGGCATGACGAAAAACTGGTCCATGTGCGCGTAGTGGGTCTGCGCCCGCCCTTCGATGTCGTCATAGTCCAGGGTGCGGATCTCCGAGCCGACGGCGGAGCCCAGCATGAGCTTGCGCGCCGGGGCGCTGGCGTTGAAGAAGGCCACGGCCACCTGGTTGCGAAGGCAGATGTAGTCCTGCCAGCGGTCCACGGTCTCGAGGTCCGCCGCCAGCAGGTCCTGATGCAGCTTGTCCAGATGGCGCCGGGCCAGGCTCAGGAAGGCGGCCTCGCGCGTCGGGAAGAAGTGATAGGCCGACGAGGGCGGCACGCCCGCCCCGTGGGCGATGTCATGCAGGCTGATCTCGTGCAGGGCCCGCGCCTCGAGAAGCGCGTCGGCCGCATCCAGCAGCGCGCCCACGCGCAGCTGGCTTCGCTTCTGCGCCGGCCGGCGCGCCAGGAGGCCGCCCGGCTCCGACCTGGCCTTCACAGGCGCCTCGGCCCTAGGCTCCACAGAGCGCGTGCTCATCCGATCCCATCCGGGTTTGTCGCGCCTTGCGCCCGTCGCCGCAGCGGCCTTCTTGCCGACAATCGACCATCTAAATCAACAGTTGTCGAGTTTTCAAAACGCGCCTAACCCTCTACGGCGAAGGCGGACGACGCGGTCGCCGCCGCCGCGGTCCAGACAGCACGAAGGAAATCGAGATGGTTGAGCTCGCGGTCCTGGCCGACGACCTGACCGGCGGCATGATCATCGCCAGCAAGCTCGAGGCCGACGGGGTGGTCTGTCCGCTGGTGACCGAAGCGGCCTACATCGCCGGCCTCCCCGCCTCGACCAAGGCCATCGTCCTGGCGCGCAAGATCCGGTTCGCGCCGGCGGAGCAGGCGCGGGAGGAAGCCCGGACGGCCGCCGCCGCCTTTGCCGCCCGCGGCGCAAGGACGCTCTATTACAAATACAGCGCCGCCTTCGACTCCACCGACCAGGGCAATATCGGCCCGATCGCCGAGGCCCTGCTGGCGGCCACCGGGGCCGAGCGCACCCTCTTCGCGCCAGCCTACATCGATCTCAACCTTACCGTCTACAAGGGCCACCTGTTCTTCGGCCCGATCCTGGCGTCGGACAGCCCCAAGCGGTTCGACCCGGTCTCGCCGGCGCTGAGCGCCGATCTCGTCGCGCGGCTGCGCGCCCAGACCGGCCTGAAGGTCGGCCTTCTCGACCACCAGCAGCTCGGCGACGACCCGGCCGCCATCAACCAGCGCCTGCGCGCCCAGGCTGACACCCCGTTCTGGATCGCCGACAGCGTCGACGACCGGGATGTGGCCACGCTGGCCGCCGTCAGCCGGACCTGGCCCCTGGTCACCGGGGGGGACACCCTGGCTCCCGCCATCCTTCGCGATCGTCTCGGCGACGCGCCCCGCGAGGCGGGCAGCGGTCGCCGGCTCCTGCCGGGGACCCGCGGGCCCGAGGCGGTGCTGGCCGGCAGCTGCGGCGCCGCAACCCGGAGACAGCTGGACGCCTTCGAGGCCCGCCACCCGCTCTGGCGCATCGACCTCGCCCGCGACGGGGACACCCCCGGCCTGGTGGACGCCATCCTGGCCTGGGCCGCCGAGCGCCTGCCCTCGGGTCCCGTCGGCGTCTGCACCACCAGCGATCCGGCGGGCGTCGCCGCGGCCCAGGCGGCGTTCGGGCGGGAGGGCGCCTCCGAGCGGGCCGACCGCCTGATGGCGAGCCTCGCCGTGGGCCTGCGCCGCGAGGGCGTCCGCAAGCTCGTCATCGCCGGCGGGGAGACGTCGGGCGCCATCCTGAACGCCCTTGATGTCCGCGAGCTCGAGGTCGCGACCTACGACGATCTCTACGGCGGCTATTGCCGCAGCCGGGGGGGCGTCGAAACGACCTTCGTGCTGAAACCCGGCGGCATGGGCCAGCCCGATTTCTTCTTCACCGCCCTGGACCGGATGCGCGAAGCGGAGCGCGCCCTGCCCTGACGTCGGCGGGGCCGATCCCCGACGCGGCCAGCGACTCAGGCGCGCCTTGCCCTGCGTCCGGGACGAGGTGCAAACCCGACAGCACCCGGGTCCGCCGGCTTGGAGCGGGGAGGCATCGCCGAGCCCTATCGGCGGGCGCCATCGGCGGGCGGCGCCCGGACGGATGCGCCCCCGGGCGAGAGCCGCCGCTCGCCGCCCAGGCGCCGCCGCCGCGCCACAATGCGCCGACGTTCATTTTGTCCATATGAATCAGTCGAGTCAGGCGCGGGGCTCCAGCGTCTGCAGGGGCCTGGATCGGGCGCCCACGCACCGTCCATCCTTTGAACGCCAGGGCAGGGCCTCGTTGCAAAATCGCCGCAAGCCGCTTTTTGTCGCCGCAAACCGTCACATTCCGCTTGCGCCTATCATAGTTTTTGCTCTCAAATCCCCCAAACCCGGCGAACGTCGAAAATTGAGATGGGCGTCAAAATTGGGCGACCGGGGCGTCGGTCAGGAACTTAAGGGGAAGCGATATGCGCGTTCGGCTCAAAGGCATGCGCGGGCGGTCCGCCCTGATGACGGCGGTGGGACTGGCGGCCCTGGCCGCCGGCGCCCAGGCGCACGCCCAGGCGCACGCCCAGGCCCAGGCCCAGGCTCCGGCTCAGGTCCAAACTCAGCCGCCAGCCCCCGCGGCCGAGACGCCGGCCGCGCCCAGCGCGTCGCGCATCCAGGAGGTGGTGGTGACCGCGCAGCGGCGCAGCCAGAACATCCAGGATGTTCCCATCTCCATCCAGGCCCTGTCGAACCGGGAGCTCCAGGAGGCCGGCATCAAGTCGACCCAGGACCTCGGTCAGATCACACCGAACGTAACCATCGTCAGCCCGATCGGCCAAGGCAACCAGCCGCTGATCACCATTCGCGGCATCGGCCTGAACGACTTCGACACCAACAACGCCGGCCCGAACGGCGTCTACGTGGACGACGTCTACATCTCCGCCCCCTCGGCGCAGTCCTTCGCCACCTTCGACCTCAGCCAGGTGCAGGTGCTCAAGGGGCCGCAGGGGACGCTCTATGGCCGCAACACCTCCGGCGGAGCGCTGGTGTTCAATTCGGTCAGGCCCACGGACCGGTTCACCGACGACCTGCACATCGAGTACGGCGAATACAACACCCTGCAGATCGAGGGCGCCGTCGGCGGCAAGATCGTCGACGGGCTCGACGGCCGCATCGCCTTCGTCGTCAACCATTCCGACGGTTACTACAAGAACGCCTTCACCGGCGGCGACCCGATCGACAACGTCAGCAACGAAGCGCTGCGCCTCCAGCTGCTCTACAAGCCGAACGACAAGCTCAAGGTCTACGTCGAGACCATGCTGGGCTATGTGCGCAACCATCCCCAACCCTACGGCCACGTCGGCGCCTTTGCGCCCGGCACCCAGGGATCCGCGAGCCCGACGGTGTGCAGCCCGGCGCAGGCGTCCGCGGGCGGCTGCGTCGACCTCTTCGGCTATGGCACGCCCTCGCCCTGGGCCGGGTCGTTCAACCGGCTCCAGGACCTGACCAACTTCGTCGCCATCAACCAGCTGAGGTTCGACTATGACCTCGGCCCGGCCGTCCTGACCTCGATCACCTCCTACCAGTACGACGACAAGACGCATCCGGAGGAGACCGACGCCAGTCCCAACAGCCTGCTCGCCGCGACCTACGGGGTGAAGTCGGACACCATCACCCAGGAACTTCGCCTGGCGCACACTTCCGAGGCGTTCAACTGGGTGACCGGATTCTTCTATCTCCACGACGACCTGCGCCAGAACCAGCCGCTGTCGCTGTTCTACGACGGCGATAAGTTCGGCGGCTTCGGCATCCCGCCCGGGGCCGGCGCCTTTGACGGCATCGCCCAGATATCCAACGACCACAGCCGCCAGATCACCGACAGCGCCGCCCTGTTCGGCCAGGCCGACTACACCTGGGACAAGTTCACCTTCACCCTGGGCGCGCGCTACACCTGGGAGCACAAGAGCTTCGATTATAACGGAAACACGCAGTTCCAGGCCGGCGGCGAGGGCAACTACGGGCCCTTGCAGGACTTCATCACCTCCCGCCAGTCGCAGACGAACTCCAACGTCACCTGGCGCGCGGCGGTCAGCTACCATTTGACCCGGACGATCCAGGCTTATGCGAGCGCCTCCACCGGCTTCAAGAGCGGCGGCTACAACGGCTCCTTCCTCTCGAACGACCCCCAGCAGGCGCTCTCGCAGCTCGCCCCGATCAAGCCGGAGAAGGTGACCACCTATGAGGTCGGCGAGAAGGCGACCTTGTTCGATCGCCGCCTGATCGTCGATGCGGCCCTGTTCTACAACGACTACAGCAACGAGCAGATCTTCGCGTCGGTCCCGCAGTACCTGGAGGACGGGAACGGCAATCTGATCCTGTCGACCACCCAGCTGCTGACAAACGCCAAGAAGGCGCATACCGACGGGGTGGAGCTGCAGGTGACCGCCCGGCCCATCGACGGTCTGACGATCGGCCTGCAGCCTGCCTGGCTGCAGTCGCGCCTCGACGACGCCGGCCTGAACCTGTTCAGCGGCGCCTCTTCGCTGAACGGCAAGCAGCTGGCCAATGCGCCGCGCTTCACCTTCTCAGGCGTGATCGACTACCGGTACGAGCTGGGCGCCGGCAATGCGCTCGATTTTCACTGGAACTCGAACTATCGCAGCCACGTCTGGTTCGACTCCACCAACGACCCTTACATCCAGCAGTCGCCGTACTGGGTGCACAATCTGAACGTCACCTACGAGACGGCGAAGAACTGGGACTTCGGCGTCTACGTGCGAAACGTCGCCAATGCGAAGTACAGCCTGACCTCGACCGACCTGATCAATCCGTTCGGCCTGGTCGAGCCGGTCTACGGCGCGCCTCGCACCTACGGAGTGTCGCTGAACTACCATTTCTGATCGCCGGTCCGTCCGGCGGGTGAGATGCGCCAAGGCGGACGGTCCGCCTGGGCGGCGGAGTCGAAAAAGGAAGGCCGAAGATGTTGGAAGCGGCGGCGCGCAAAAGCCTGGTCGAGGCCTATCACCGGGTGTGCGACCTCGGCCTGACCGACCTGTCCTCGGGCAACCTCAGCGTCCGCTACCAAGACGGCATGCTGGTCTCCCCGACCGGCGCCACGCGGGAGACCATTCGCGAGGACAGTTTGGTCTATGTGACGCTCGACGGCCAGTGGGCGACCGAGCAGAGACCCTCCAGCGAGTGGCAGCTGCACACCCGTGTCTACCGGGAGAGCCTGAACGCCAACGCCGTCGTCCACACCCACTCCGACTACTGCGTCGCCGTCGCCTGCCACTGCCGGGCGTTGCCGCCCTTCCACTATATGGTCGGCGTTTTCGGCGGCCACGACGTGCCGTGCGTGCCCTACTCGACCTTCGGCAGCGACAAGCTGGCCGAGGACGTGGCCGAGGCGCTGAAAACCCGCTCGGCCTGCCTGATGGGCAACCACGGCGCCACGGCCCGGGGCGGCGACCTTGCCCAGGCCGTGATGTTCGCCCATCGTCTGGAGATCAGCTGCCGCCACTACATACTGGCCCGAGCCCTGGGGGAGCCGCGCCTGCTCACCGCCGAGGAGATGGAGGCGTTCCACAAGCGTATCGGCATGCGCGCCTACGGGACATAGGCCGGCGCCGGGCAGCGCGGCCGGCGTGACGTCCAAGGCTTGAGACCCGCGGGCCGGTCAGTCCCGACTCGCCAACCCCGCATGAAATTCCCGCCGGAACGCCTCGAACCGGCCCTCGGCGATCGCGTCGCGCATGCCGGACATGACCGCCTGGAAGAAGGCGAGGTTGTGCCACGACAGCAGCACCTGGCCGAGGATCTCGTCGGCGCGGACCAGGTGATGCAGATAGGCCTTGGAGTAGTCGCGGCTGGCGGGGCAGGGGATCGAGGCGTCGAGCGGCGCCTCGTCCTCGGCGAACCCCGCGTTCTTGAGGTTGATCGGACCGGCCCAGGTCCAGGCCTGGCCGTGGCGGCCCGAGCGGGTGGGCAGGACGCAGTCGAACATGTCGACCCCGCGCGCCACCGCCTCGACCAGATCCACCGGCTTGCCCACGCCCATCAGGTAGCGCGGACGATCGGGCGGCAGCATGGCCGGCGCGTAGTCGAGCACCTCGCACATGGCCGCGTGCCCCTCGCCGACCGCCAGGCCGCCGATGGCGTAGCCGTCGTAGCCGGCGTCGATCAGCCGGTCCGAGGACTCGCGGCGCAGGGCCTCGAAGGTCGAGCCCTGCTGGATGCCGAACAGCACCTGGCTGTCACGGGCGCCGAAGGCGGCCTTGGACCGCGCGCCCCAGCGGGCCGAGAGCTCCATGGCGGCGCGCGCCGCGCTCTCCTCGGCCGGCCAGGAGACGCACTGGTCGAGCTGCATCACGATATCCGAACCCAGAAGGTCGGCCTGGATTTCGATCGAGCGCTCGGGCGAGAGCACATGGCGCGAGCCGTCGATATGGCTCTGGAAGGTCACCGCCTGTTCGGTCACCTTGGAGATGGCGCCCAGCGACATCACCTGGAAGCCGCCTGAATCGGTCAGGATCGGCTTGTCCCAGCGCATGAAGGTGTGCAGGCCGCCGAGCCGCTTCACCCGCTCGGCCGTCGGCCGCAGCATCAGGTGGTAGGTGTTGCCGAGCAGGATGTCCGCGCCGGTGGCGGCCACCTGATCCACGGTCAGCGCCTTCACCGTTCCGGCGGTGCCGACGGGCATGAAGGCCGGCGTGCGGATGTCGCCGCGGGGGGTCCTCAGCACGCCGGTGCGCGCGGCGCCGTCGGTGGCGGCGATGTCGAACGGGAAGGCGCTCATGCGGCGAACCACAGGCCGGCGTCGCCATAGGAATAGAACCGGTAGCCGTCGTTCACCGCATGGGCGTAGGCGGCGCGGGTCCGTTCGACGCCGGCGAAGGCGGAGACCAGCATCAACAGCGTCGATTTCGGCAGGTGGAAGTTGGTCATCAGCGCGTCCGCGGCGCGGAACCGGTAGCCCGGGGTGATGAAGATGTCGGTGTCTCCCGCGAACGGCCGCACCACGCGGTCTTCGCCGGTGGCGCTTTCGAGCAGGCGCAGCGAGGTGGTGCCGACGCAGACGATCCGCCTGCCCGCGGCCCGGGCGGCGTTGATCTGGTCGGCCGCGGCGGCGCTCACCTCGCCGGTCTCCGCATGCATGCGGTGCTCCGCCAGATCCTCGACCTTCACCGGCAGGAAGGTGCCCGCGCCGACGTGCAGGGTGATGAAGGTGCGGCGGACCCCGGCGGCGTCCAGCCCGGCCAGAAGTTCCGGCGTGAAGTGCAGGCCGGCGGTGGGCGCCGCCACCGAGCCGTCCTCGCGGGCGTAGATGGTCTGGTAGTCGGCGCGGTCACGGTCGTCCTCGGCCCTCTGGGCGGCGATATAGGGCGGCAGCGGCATGCGGCCGATCTCGCGGATGGCGTCGTCGAGGGCCGGGCCGGCGCGGTCGAAATCGAAGTCGAGCGCACCGTCCGCATGTTTGGCGGCGACGGTGGCGGCCAGCGCTTCCCCGTCTCCCGCGGAAAACGTGAGCCGGTCGCCGACCCGCAGCCGCCGCCCCGGCTTGGCCAGGACGGTCCAGCGATCCGGCGACAGCCGCTTCAGCAGGGTGGCCTGCATCGCCACCCGCGCGTCGTCGCGCTCGCGCACGCCGAACAGACGCGCGGGAATCACCCGCGTGTCGTTGAACACCAGCATGTCGCCGGCCCGCAGGAGGGACGGCAGGTCGTGGACGCGGGCGTCCGCGATTCCCGCCGCGGGCCGCACCACCATCAGCCGGGCGCTGTCCCGCGGTTCCGCCGGACGCAGCGCGATCCGTTCGTCGGGGAGGTGGAAGTCGAAGTCGGAGGTCTTCAGCTCGCGTCCGCCGCCACCTTCATGGAGACGATCTTGCCGGGTTGGCGCGGCGGCTCGCCCTTGGGCAGGGCGTCCACATGGTCCATGCCCTCTGTCACCTCGCCCCAGACGGTGTACTGGCCGTCGAGGAAGGTCGCGTCGTCGAGACAGATGAAGAACTGGCTGTTGGCCGAGTTCGGGTCGTTGGTGCGCGCCATCGAGCAGACCCCCCGCACGTGCGGCTCGCGGCTGAATTCGGCCTTGAGGTTCGGCTTGGAGGACCCGCCGACGCCGACGCCCTTCGGATCGCCGCCCTGGGCCATGAAGCCCGGGATCACCCGGTGGAAGACGATGCCGTCGTAGAAGCCTTCGCGCGCCAGCTCCTTGATTCGGGCCACGTGTCCGGGCGCAAGATCGGGACGAAGCTTGATGGTCACCGGACCCGATTCAAGCTGGAGGATGAGGGTGTTCTCAAGGTCGTCGGCCACGGGGGGTCCTCTCAAATTTCCGGCGCTTCTAGCCGCCCGGCGGCAAGATCGCCAGCGCTACCGCAGGAGATAGGCAGGAACCGCCCGGCAGGAAACGCCGTGTTAACCATGATACCGGCAAATTCTGCCGATGACGGTAGTATCGGCGGCGGCGTTCAGTGGAGTCGAGGCGGCGGTTCGTAAGGCCGCCGACGTCACCGGTGTGAATTTCGATTTCCTGATGCGCACGGCCAAGCGCGAGAGCGGCTTCGATGCGGGCGCCCGGGCCGGGACATCGAGCGCGGCGGGATTGTTCCAGTTCATCGAGCAGACCTGGCTCGCCACCGTCAAGCGTCACGGTTCGGCTCATGGCTACGCCCGCTACGCCGACCTGATCGTCGAGGGAACCGACGGGCGGTTCCACGTGCCGGGTGGCGACGAAGCCCGCCGGACCGTGATGGACCTGCGGCTGGATCCGCATTGCGCCGCGCTGATGGCCGGGGAGCTCGCTTCGGACCACGCCGCCTATCTGCGCGGCCGCACCGGGCGCGAGCCGACCGGCGGCGAGCTTTACGCGGCCCACTTCCTCGGTCCGCAGGGCTCGGCCAGGCTGATCGAAGCGGCGCAGCAGTCTCCGGGCGCGATCGCGGCCAGTCTGTTTCCCGACGCCGCCGCCGCCAACCACGGGGTGTTCTACCGCGAGGGCCGGGCCCTGACCGTGTCGGAGGTCTACGCCGGGCTCGGACGCACGGGCGGCGGCGCCGCGGCGGTCCAGAACGACCCCGGGCAGACCGCCTTCACCGAATACGCCGGCGCGGGGCGGCTCGAACGGCTGCGCGAACAGGCGCTGTTGATGCAGTTCATCCTGCAGGCGCCCGATGAAGACAGCTCCAAGTCGTCTCCGGTCGGGGCGCTGATGACCTCCCAGATGCTGGGCGCCTTCGCCAAGGCCAAGGGCGGGACCTGAAGCTCGGGCCTCAGCCGCGAAGCGCCCGCGATATCGCCTCCAGCCCGCCGTCCAGCGCCTCCGCCGTCGGCCAGCCATAGCCCAGGCGGAAGTAGCGATCGGGCTGCTCGAACCAGTGTCCGGGCCCGACATAGGTCCCGTCGCGCTCCAAAAGCCGCCGGTAAAAGCCGTCGGTTCCGCCGGGCGGCTCGGTCGTCATGCGGGGGAAGCAGACCACGCCGCCGGTCGGACGGACCCATTCCAGCAGGGGCTCGCCCTGCATCCACGCCGCCACCCGGTCCAGCCGCCGGCGCATCTCGGCGAGGGTAGGCTGCAAGAGGGCGGCGCGGCGGGCGAGCACCTGTTCGGCGATCCACTCGTCGACGACGCTGCCGCAGATGCCGATCTGCTCCTTGGCGGCCAGGAACAGGGTCTGCAGGGCGGGGTCGCGGCAGACCAGCCAGCCGATGCGGATGCCGGGAACCCCGTAGGCCTTGGACAGGGAGGCGACGCTGATCACGTGGGGCCCGAACGACGCGGCGATCGGCAGGGCGCCGTCGTAGGCGAGCTCGCCATAGGTCTCGTCGACCAGCAGCCGGCAGCCGTGCTCCGCCGCCAGGTCGGCCAGGGCGCGCAGCCGCGCTTCGTCGGTGATCACGCCGGTCGGGTTGTGCGGGCAGGTGACGCTGATCAGGCGGGTGCGCGGGGTGATGGCGGCGGCGATGGCCTGAAGGTCGATCTGGAAACCGTTTTCAAACGACAGGTCGACGAAGCCGATCGGGCAGCCGATGGCGCGCGGCGTCTCGAGATTGGTGGCGTAGTTGGGACGGACCACGACGAGGTGGTCCTCGGCGGTCAGCAGGGCGGTGGCGACGATGAACAGCGCGCCGGCCGCGCCGGCGGTGATCAACACGTCGTCCGCGTCGAGGCCGGGGGCGCCGGCGACCACCAGCGCACGAAGCCCGCGGGCGCCGCGATGCTCGGTGTAGAGCAGGGTGAGGTCGGGCACGGTCAGGCCGAGGCCCGACAGGCTCTGGTCGGCGATCGAGCTTTCCGAGAGATTGTAGCGGATCGCGTCGTAACCATACTCCTCGGGCGACTCGACCTCGATCGGCATCCTGACGTAGCGCACGCGTTGATCCTCCCTAAGCGGCGGCGCCGGCGGCGCCGGCGGCGCGCAGGGCGGCGACCTCGGCGGTGGAATAGCCCGCTTCGGCCAGCACGGCGTCGGTATGCTGGCCGAGCGTCGGCGCCGCGCCGCGCGGTGGATCGTCCGCGCCGTGGAAGCGGGCCGGCGAGGCGGGCGTGCGGAAGACGCCGCCCTTGCCGTCCGGGATGGTGGTGAAACAGCCGGCCGCCTCGGCCTGCGGATCGGCCGCCACCTCCGCGCCCGTCTGCACCGGCGCCCAGACGAAGTCGCAGGCGTCGAGCGCCCTGGCCGCCTCGGCGAAGGGGAGCGCGCCGAACGCGGCGTCCAGCGCCTCGACCAGCGCCTCGCCGTTCTGGCGACGCGACCGGGCGGTGGCGAACCGCGGGTCGTCCGCCAGCTCGGGGCGGCCGAGTTCGCGCACCAGTTCGGTCCAGTCCTTGCCGCCCCGGCGGGTGAGGATGGTCAGCCAACGCCCCTCGGCGGTCCTGAAGAAGTTCGACAGCGGGTTGATCGCGCCCTTGCGCGGCCGGGTCGAGGCCAGCCGGCCGTAGCGCAGCTGGATCGCCAGGTCCGAGGCCACCGAATAGACCCCCGAGCGGATCAGGCTGGTCTCCACCAGCCGTCCTTCGCCGGTCCGGCCCCGTTCGATCACCGCGGCCAGGACGGCGCTCACCGTGGCCAGGGATGTGACATGATCGCCCATGCCGGTGCGGATCGGAAAGGGCTCCTCGCCCTTGACGGTGGTCAGGTGGGCGACGCCGGCGCGCGACCAGTAGGCGGCCACATCGAAGCCCGGACGGTCGGCCTCGGGCCCGCTCAGGCCGTAACCGGTGACGCTGCAGTAGATCAGCCGCGGGTTTTCCGCATGCAGGCTGTCCCAGTCGAGCCGGGCCCGCTTCAGGGCGCCCGGACGGGTGTTGGTCAAGAACACGTCGGCCCCTTTCAGCAGGCGCAGCAAGGCTTCGCGCCCCTCCGGCTTGCGGATGTCGAGCACCACGGCGCGCTTGCCGCGGTTGTCCATGTCGAACACGGGATTGCCTTCGAGCTCGGCTCCGACGTTTTCGTGAAAGGCGCGGATCGGGTCGCCTTCGGGAGACTCCACCTTGACCACGTCCGCGCCCCAGTCGGCCATCACCCCGCCCGCGCCTGGCGCGGCGATATAGGTGGCCAGTTCGATCACCTTCAGCCCCTCGAGCATTCCCGTCCCTCGTTTTCTGACTTTCGGGCCATGTTGGGGCGGCGAGCGGCGCCGGTAAACCCGCCATTAATGCGGTTAACCGATCCTAAGCGTGACCGAATCTGCGAGACGAGCATGTCCATGACCCGCGCCGCCCTGACCGAAGCGGACATCCGCATGCTCGTGCGGGGTCAGACCGAGGACGAACGGGCCGCCGCGGCGCACAAGATCTGCCGCCGGATCGACCTCGGCATCGACGAGGGCGACCGCGCCGCGGCCCAGGACATCCTGCGCATGATGGCCGAGGACGCCGCCGAGCTTGTGCGCCGGGCCCTTGCCGTCACCCTGAAGAACTCGCCGCAACTGCCGCACGATGTGGCCATGAAGCTGTCCCGGGACATGGACAGCGTGGCGACCCCGATCATCAGCTTCTCGCCCGTGTTCACCGATCACGATCTCGCCGAGATCGCGCGCGCCACCTCCTCGGTGAAGCAGGTGGCGTTGGCGCGTCGCGAAGCCCTGTCAGAGGTGGTCACCGCGGCGCTGGTGGAGAGCGGCTGCGAGGAGGCGGTCAGGATCGCCGTCGCCAACGACAACGCCACCTTCTCCGAGCACAGCCTGCGCTCGGCCATCGACCGCTTCTCCAAGGCCGAGGCGATCACCACCGCCATCGCCTACCGCAAGGCGCTGCCGCTCTCCATCTCCGAGCGGCTGGTCGACATCGTCAGCGACGAGGTCTGCCAGTACCTGGTGGATCATCACCAACTGACCCCGGAGACGGCGTTGCAGATCGCCCTCGGCGCCAAGGAGCGGGCTACGCTGGACCTGGTGGACCAGGCCGGCCGCACCTCGGACCTCAAGGCCTTCTGCGCCCACCTGAACCATGAGGAGCGGCTGACGCCGTCGCTGATCCTGCGGGCGCTGGCCCACGGGCACATGGCCTTCTTCGAGTGGGCGCTGGCCGAGCGCGCGGGCGTGCCGCACCATCGCATCTGGCTGATGGTGCACGATGCGGGCCCTCTGGGCCTCAGGGCCATCTACGAGCGGGCCGGCATGCCCGCCCGCCTTTTCGCCGCCTTCCGCGCCGGGGTGGACACCTTCCACAGCCTGCAGAGCGAGGGGTCGACCATGACCGTCGCCCGGCTGCAGGAGCGCATGCTCGAGCGTTTCCTCACCCAGTCCTCGGGCGGCGGCCGGGAGGACACCGAATACCTGCTCGAGAAGATGGACCGGCTGTCGCCGGCGGCGCCGCCGCCGATCCCCGACCGGGTCTTCGCCTGAAACCCGGAGTTGACGGTTTCAAGCTTTGTGACGCGGCCGAAATAAGCGTGACCACACGTTCAGGTTAGGCTCGCGGCCACGGTTGCGGGGAAGCGTCGTGCGCAAGGGTATCTTCCTCATGCGGATTCGGGCGGTTGCGCTGTCGGCCGCCGCGCTGCTCTTCGGTCAAGCGCTCCCGGCGACGGCGGGCTGCACCTTCGAGCCCAAGCTCGACCTGCCCATCACCATGCGGGGGACCCGGCCGATCACGCCGGTCAAGGTCAACGGCGCCGAACTCGACTTCCTGGTGGATAGCGGCGCCTTCTTCAGCGTCATCACCCCGTCCAAGGCGGACGCGCTGAAGCTGAAGCCGGCCTATGCGCGGGGCGACATCGGCGGGGTCGGCGGCTCCAGGCAGCTTCAGGTCGCCGACGCGGACAGTTTCAGCGTCGGCGGCCGCAACCTGCACGACTATCAATTCGTCCTCGCCGACGGCCTGGGTCCCGGGGTCGACGGCGTGGTGGGACAGAACCTGCTGATCGCCGGGGACGTCGACTACGACCTCGCCGGGGGCCGGGTCCGGGTCATGCTGGCGAAGGACTGCGGGGATAGCCCCCTGGCGTACTGGGCGGTGGGAAAGCCCTACGGCGTCATCGCCGCGACGTCGGGCAAGCTCGGCGCGCCCCACACCGAAGGCATGGTCTACATCAACGGGCGTCAGGTGCGGGCGCTGTTCGACACCGGCGCCTCGCTCTCCATTCTCAAGCTCGAAGCCGCGCGACGGCTGGGCCTCACGCCGGACATGCCGGGCGCGCGGGACGTGGGCTACGCCCGGGGAGTGGGGCCGCGCGCGGTCAGGACCTGGATCGTGCCGGTGGCCGACTTCCGGATCGGCGACGAGGCGGTCAGGAACACCCATCTGCGGATCGGCGATACGGCGGAGGGCGAGTTCGACATGCTGCTCGGCGCGGATTTCTTCCTGTCGCACCACGTCCTGGTCGCCGGCAGGCAGCGCAAACTCTATTTCACCTACAACGGCGGCCCGGTGTTCGACCTGACCAACGGAGTCGCCGCGCCGGAGTCCGCTGCGTCGGACCGCGGTCCTGCGCCGAGGTAAGTCGCCCGGCGCCGCACGCCGCGCTTGATGACGTAGGGGCAGACACGCCACCATGGCGGGATGTCCGACCCCGCAGACGTCCAGCCCCTCGCCCCGGCGCTTCCCGCCGCCACCGTCCTCCTGGTTCGCGACCGGCCGGCGTTCGAGGTGCTGATGGTCAAGCGCCATCACCAGATCGATTTCGCCTCGGGCGCCCTGGTGTTTCCGGGCGGCAAGATCGAGACCGCCGACGCCGATCCGGCCTGGGCCGAGCATTGTCGCGGCTGGGACGCGCACCCGGACGACGAACGCCATCTGCGGATCGCCGCCCTGCGCGAAGCGTTCGAGGAGTCCGGCGTGCTGCTGGCGCGGGACCGGGACGGGATTCCCTGGCAGGCGGTGGAGACCGCGGCGGCGTCGCGCGAGAAGATCGCCAAGGGAGAACTCGGCTTCCTGGATCTGGTCCGCAGCCTGAACGTGCAGCTCGACCTCGAGGCCATGGCCCCGTTCGCCCGCTGGATCACCCCGCGCATGATGCCCAAGCGCTTCGACACCTGGTTCTTCATCGCCACCGCGCCCGAGGATCAGTTCGCGGTGTGCGACGGCTATGAGACGGTCGACGCCGAATGGATCGAGCCGGGCGCGGCGCTGGCCATGGCCGACCGGGGAGAGCGGAAGATCATCTTTCCGACCCGGATGAACCTGCAGCTTCTTGCGGAGTCGGCCGGCGCGGACGAGGCGATCGCGGCGGCGCACGCGCGCAAACAGGTGGTGGTCGAACCGTGGGTCGAGGTCAGGGACGGCGAGCGCTATCTGCTGCTGCCGCCGGACGCGGGCTACGGCGCGGTGGCCGAGCCGTTCTCGAGCGCGATGTAGGGGATACCGGTGACCGCAATGAGCGGAGAAGAGTCAAAAGCCTTGATAGTGGGGAGAAATGAGTGTCAGCGGCCGAGGGCGGCGACCTGGCGCTCGAGTTCTTCGCAGATGACCTTGCCGATCGGATGGGTGGCGTCCTTGATCCCGTCGCGGACCGAGGCGCGGATGGCGTCGATGTGGGCGTCGACGAGCGACATCGGCGCGCTCATGCGCTTGGCCGGGTCCTCGATCAGCTTGCACAGCGACCCGGCCATGCGGGTGACGATCGGGAATTCGTAGGTGGTGCCCAGGCCCTTGAGGTCATGCGCGTGGGTGTAGAGCTGGGCGCCCGTCTCGGCGTTGAGACCACGGGCGCGGATGGCGGCGCGGGCCGCCTCCAGCTTGTTGAGCTCATCCTGCAGCCACTGGGCGAACTGGCCCGACAGGCTCTTCAGCGCCGCCTCGGCCTTGGCCACGGCGCCGGGGTTCAGAGCCCCGAAGCGCGAGCCGACCTTCAGGCGCAGGGTGTTCGGCACCTGGATGGTTTCGGAGTCGCCGCCCTGGTCGGGGCGTTTGAAGGCGGGCTCGGACATGCGGCGTCCCCGTGACTGCTTCGGCCGCCGGAAGGCGGGCGGCCGTTTTACGTGCGCCACTATGCAACGCCGCCCTTAACAACTCGTGCAGCATGCGGTCCGGGAAAGGCGAGCGCGGCGATGGGATCCCGCGGGCTCCGGGCCGATCCGACGGGAGCGCGGAAGGTCAGACCGAAAACTGTTCGGTCAGAACGCGTTCCTCGAGGCTGCGCCCGGCGTCGAACAACATGCAGAGGGCGATGTCACGGGCCTCCGAGATGTGGACCTCCACGATGTTGCGCACCTCGAAGTTGTCGGCGACCGCGCTGACCGGTCGTTTGTCCGCCTCCAGCACCTCAAAGGTCACCCGCGCGGTATGCGGCAGAAGCGCGCCGCGCCAGCGCCGCGGCCGGAAGGCGGAGATCGGCGTCAGGGCCAGGGCCTGCGCGTTCAGCGGGATGATCGGGCCGTGCGCCGAGAGGTTGTAGGCCGTCGAGCCCGCCGGCGTGCACAGGAGCGCGCCGTCGCAGACCAACTCCTCCATCCGCACCTTGCCGTCGATCGACACGCGCAGCTTGGCGGTCTGGCGCGTCTGGCGCAGCAGGCTGACCTCGTTGATGGCCAGGGCGCGGTGGTTGGTGCGCGTGCGGTCGACGGCGGTCATGGCCAGGGGATGGATCACCGCGCGTTCGGCGCCGGCGATGCGTTGCGGAAGGTTGTCCTCGGCATAGTCGTTCATCAGGAAGCCGACCGAGCCGCGGTTCATGCCGTAGATCGGCTTGCCCGTGGCCAGCGTGCGGTGGAGGGTCTCCAGCATGAACCCGTCGCCGCCGAGGGCGACGATCACCTGGGCGTCGGCCTCGTCCACATGGCCGTACTGGGTCTCGAGCCGCGCGCGGGCCTCCTGCGCCTCGGGCCGGTCCGAGGCGGTGAACGCCAGCCGGGGATTTTCGCCGAGGGCTTGCATGGCTCAGGCGCGGTCGCGCTGGTCCGCGTCGACTTCGACCGGAGACGCCGCGATCTCCGCGTGGAAGGCGTGCAGGGCGTCCGCCGGCGTCAGGTGGGTGAAGGCGGCGTTGATGTCGCGCAGCGACTCCTGGGCGCCGTTGGGCTTGCCCTCGTTGAGGGCGCGCAGCAGCGACAGGATGGTGGGGAACACGCTGCGGTCGATGCCGACCCCGGCGCAGGCCAGGGCCACGAGGTCGGGGCGATCCGAGGCGCAGGCCGCGCGCACCTCCGCCGTTCTGAGGTTGGCCAGCGAGGCCAGCGCCAGCTCGAACAGATAGAGCTTACCCTCGCGCAGGGCCTTCAGCAGGAAGCCCGGACGCAGCTGGCCCGCCGCCTGCAGCTTGGCGATCAGCCGCGTCTCCATCTCCTGCCGCTCGATCGGGCCGCCGGGCGGCGGGGCCTGCGCGCCCGCGTAGGCTTCGCCCACGGCGCCGCTCATGGCCTGCTGCAGCAGGGCGGGATCGATGGTGAAACGCTGGCCGAGTTCGTCGCGCAACGCGTCGCCGACCCAGTTGTAGAGGGCGTAGGCGAGTTCGGCGGTCAATCGCGGATGGCGCGCCAGGGGCGCGCGCAGGGAAGCAACGGTGCGTGAGGCGGCGACGAGGCGCGCCAGCCCGTCGGCGTCGACCTGAGCGCTGGCGTTCCCGGCGAGGGCGGTGAGCGCGGCCGGCTCCCCCCGGTCGAGGATGGTCTGCACCACCGGGGAGGTGATGTCCGGCCGTCGCGCCACTTCGATCTGGTGGTCGATGGTGGCGATAACCAGAAGTTTGACCAGGTCGCCGTCAGTGACCACCGGGCTCTTGGCGATGATCGGTCGGGCGATCTCGATGTCGTCGAGCGCCAGGGCGTTGACGACCGCACTCGGCGCCCACCGGGCCGTCGCCAGGTTTTCAGCGAGGCGGACCCGGATCTCATGCTCGGCGTGAGCCACCAGAACCATGAAGATGTCGCCGATCAGGGTTCGCGCCTGATCGGTGGCGCCGGCCTCGGGCGTGTCGCAGAACAGGGCGAGCGCCTGGATCAGCTTCTCGCGATCGGCCGGCGAGCGCGAGCGCGCCAGCCCCAGCAGCAGTTCGGCGGGCGAGGCGGGGCCGGCCATGAGGGAATCTCCAGAATCACAACCCCTAAGCTGGGCCTGGATCGCGACAGCCTCAAGGCAGGTGGTTTAGATGTGCTAAACTTGACGCCGAAGCGCGCGGGAGCGACGCTAAGGCAGGTGGAGGAAGACCAATGGCCGACGATCACGTGGTAGTGGGACGGGTCGCGTTCGATCAGGGACGCGCGGCTGTCGAAACAGGGCCGTCGCTGAAGGGCAAGGTGAGCGAGGCGGAATGGAAGGTGCGGGTCGAACTGGCCGCGCTCTACCGGCTGGTCGCTCTCTACGGCTGGGACGACATGATCTTCACCCACATCTCCGCCCGCATCCCGGGGCCGGAGCACCAGTTCCTGATCAATCCGTACGGCATGTTCTTCGGCGAGATGACCGCCTCGGCCCTGGTCAAGATCGACCTCGAGGGGAACATCCTGCAGGAGACGCCGTACTTCATCAATCCGGCGGGGTTCACCATCCATTCGGCGATCCACGCCGCACGCGAAGACGCCCACTATGTCATGCACCTGCATTCCGACCAGGGCGTCGCGGTGGCGGCCCAGGCCGAAGGCCTGCTGCCGCTGAGCCAGCATGCGCTGATCGTGCTGCCGCGCCTCGCCTACCACGACTATGAGGGCATCGCCCTGAACCTCGACGAGCGCGAGCGGCTGGTCGCCGACCTCGGCGACAAGACCCTGCTTCTGCTGCGCAACCACGGCACCCTGTCGGTGGGCTCGACCGCGGCGGAGTGCTGGGTGGGGATGTTCTACCTCGAGCGCGCCTGCAAGCAGCAGGTGATGGCCCTGTCGGGCGGACGCGACAAGGTGCTGCTGGCGCCGCAGG